>CAYPGW010000001.1:0-190776 GCA_964410515.1 uncultured Sangeribacter sp.
TATAAAATAAGACCCTTTGAGAAAGATCAAAACAATTTTAAATGAAAGAGCCGTGCGAAATAGCAAACTTTTTAATTAATAAGTTAGAAGGTTTGACTAAAAAGTATTATCTTTGCGGTTGAAATAGATGACGGTAATAAAATGGATGCACCGAATCTTTACATAATCGCAGGTTGCAATGGGGCAGGAAAAACGACTGCATCATTCAATGTGTTGCCTCAAATACTTAACTGTAAAGAATTTGTAAATGCCGATGAGATCGCTAAAGGATTATCGCCATTCAGCCCGGAATCCGTTGCCATCCAATCCGGGAAACTCATGCTTGAGCGGATTGAAACTTTGATGACCAATGGGGTGTCTTTTGCCATAGAGACTACGTTAGCCACTAGAAGTTATAAGAATCTCGTTCTACGAGCCAAAGACAAAGGATACGTGGTAAGTGTTCTGTTTTTCTGGCTTGAAGGCCCGGAAATGGCATGCCAGCGAGTAGCAAAAAGAGTGGCGGAAGGCGGTCACAATATTCCGATTGATACCATTTATCGTAGATATTATCTCGGGTTAGAAAACCTCTTCAAAATCTTTATGCCGATAGTCGACTTTTGGGCTCTATATGAAAATAATAACGAGACGCGCATCATAGCCGATTCAAATAAAGTTACAGACATCAATTTATTCTTAATGATTCAAAATTCGATATGTCAGAACAAGAAAAAATAGAACTTAGCGATAAGTTAAATAAGGCGCTAAAGGATTCATATTACAAAATGCTTGATCTGAAGAAAAAGTTAGGTCAAACCGTCATAATTTCAGACGGAAACGGCAAGCCAATTGAAGTTTCAGCAGAAGAAGCTGAAATTATGGCGAAATCACATTAAAACGAGGATTATAGTCGGGCAAAACTCCACAATTGTTATCCATCACCGTGCCCTCACCTTTGCCGTGGGATAGGCTGCGGAGGGCCCTGCGGCGAGGCATCAGGAATCCTCGCCGTTGTCGCCCGACGAAAGGAGAAAGAGGTTTGAGGAATTATCGCACCAGTTACGCGACGAAATACATAAGTAAACAGTATGACTTGAAAGGAGCTTTATCCGGATAGAGAATAAACACAGGCTACGGGGTGATATTGTAGACTATGCTTGCCTTTGTAAAATAAAACTGGATCTATTTGTCATTAATGTCACCGAGATAATGCTTTCGATAGGCTCTTTTATACAAGTCAAGATTACGTAAGGTCAATATGGTAACACCAATGATGCCCACTAAGGACGCCAAAATAGGTATTACGCAAAATATTAATATGATTAAGAATTTCAGCATTGTAAAATTTTTATTTGTGCAAATATAACGAATTTTATTGAATAACCAAAAAATGTCGCAAAAAAGCACCATTGCAGAGTCAACTGGCAAGTTCAAAATTATATAATCATCTCCAAATCCATAGCGTCGGCACTGCGTTCGGGAACATTTAACGAGGTTTTCTCAGAAATTTTATCTAAATTTGCAGTGTAACTATAAGTTGGACCATGATATATTTTGACAGTGACTATATGGTAGGTGCCCATCCTGAAGTGATGAAGCGCCTTGTGGAGACAAATGCCCTGCATACTCCAGGGTATGGAAACGACCGATTTACAGCGGAAGCGAAGCAAATGATTCTGGATGTTTGCGGCATAGAGAACGGTGAGGTGTATCTGCTTGAAGGCGGCACTCAAACTAATGCCGTGGTCATCGATCGGCTGCTTGACCATAACGACGGAGTCATCGCTACGGATACCGCTCATATTAATGTGCATGAGGCCGGGGCAATTGAATCGAACGGGCACAAGATACTTACTATCACACACTGTGACGGCAAACTGAAGGCTGACGACGTAAGAAAATATATATCTGATTTTTATAACGATGACACCAATCTCTATATGGTGCGTCCGGCTATGGTATACGTCTCGCATCCTAACGAGCTGGGTACGCTCTATTCAAAACGGGAATTGCAAGATTTGAGAGATGTCTGCAACGCATACGATATTCCACTCTATATGGATGGTGCGCGTCTTGCCTACGGCCTCACATCTCCTGCTGCTGACCTGTCGCTTAAAGACATTGCAGCGCTGTGCGATGTCTTTTATATCGGAGGCACCAAGTGCGGAGCTCTGTTTGGCGAAGCCGTCGTCACACGCCGTCCTGAACTGTTGCCACGCTTCGCATCGCTGCTGAAACTGCATGGCGCCACATTGGCCAAGGGGCGCCTGCTGGGGGTGCAGTTTTCCACTCTTTTCACCGATGGACTATATGATAGAATAGGGCATCATGCCAATGAAATGGCAATGAAACTGAAGGAAGGATTCCTGGCCAAAGGATATAAATTATATATTGATTCTCCCACTAACCAGCAATTTTTCGTGTTGCCAAACGAAAAGATCGAACTTTTGAGAAATGTGGCATCATTTGAATTGTGGGGGCCGAAAGGGGATAGTCATTCTCCGGTAAGGTTTGTCACCGATTGGGCCACTACCGAAGAGGATGTGGAGAATTTAATCAGTAGTCTTTAGTCTTGAGAAATATCCGTTTGGTGAAATGAATGGCCGGCGTCAGGCTTGCGCCACGAAGCCGGATTGGTAATGAATTTATGAAAGAATTTTTAGTGGCATCCGCTTTGCTTACATTCTTCCTGACAGCATCGGCTAAATTGCCGGAATATGAAGTGATTACATCTCAGGTGCCGGTGTCGGGTGTCGGTAATATCACCAGAATGGCAATAGCATCTGAAAATCTTGGTGGCCGGGTGATTGTGGATGTATGGATGCCTGCGGAGTATGAGGCTGCCGCTGATAAAAGATACCCTGTGGTCTATGCTCATGATGGTCAGAATCTGTTTGACGCTTCGTTTTCATTTGCCGGCGTGGCCTGGGAGATTGACAAGGCCTGTGCTCAACTGGCAAATGATCCAGACTTCGTAATGCCTATAGTGGTAGGCATCAACAACAGAGGGGCGGAAGGACTGCGTCCCTCTGACTATTTCCCGAAGAATGCGTTAGACTACATTTCTCCTGACCTGATTGAAGACACGTTTATCTACGATACATGTTCCGACATATTCTTAGGCAATGAGGAAGCGGCCTTTGTGGCAGAGGAACTGAAGCCGCTGATCGACGGCTTGTATAACACCGCGCCTGGAATGTCGACCACATTTGCAATGGGCTCGAGCATGGGGGCCCTCGCGTCTATCTATCTGCTATGTGAATATCCGCAAATCTTCGGTGGCGCCGCATGCATGTCTACTCATTGGATCGGGTCGCTCAATCTCAACCCTGACTATTCAATGAATGATGATGAAGTCTGCGCCAATGCCATTCTTCAGTATCTAAGTCACCATATTCCCTCCGATGGCTTGCATCGCCTGTATCTGGATCAGGGCACTGAGGGATGGGATGCCGGGTATCTTAAATATGAAAGCATCGCGCGTGAAATAGTCCGTGATAATGGATATTCGGAAGAAACCGGACTGCTCTGCCTGTACGATGCAAAAGGGGCGGGGCATAATGAATGGTTCTGGCGGCAACGTGTGAAAATTCCCTTAAAGTTTCTCTTGTCAAAATCAGCTCTGGAATCTTCCGTGGCCATTGTGGCGGATGATGAGGCCTCTGATTGCCCTGATGAATTGATCTACGACCTCACAGGCACTATCTATCGCGGCTCAGACATCGACAATCTTCCAAAAGGGCTTTACATCATCAAAGGAGAAAAAATAGTCAAAAAGGCAGTGAAATAATTATGAATGTGGAGCAATTGCGTGAATTCTGCCTGTCGCAGGGCGATGTGGAGGAAAAGATACCTTTCGGGAAATTTGCCCGGGGCTATGACTCCACGCTGGTGTTCTATGTGATGGGACACATGTTCTGCATGTTCGATCTTGATGATTTCTCATGGGTGGCGGTGCGCTCCACGGCCGAGGAGATAGATGAGATCGCACTCAATCATAGTGCGGTGCTCCCGGGGCGAAAGAACATGCGCCTCTGGCTCAGGGTGGCGCTTGGGGGAGACATCCCAGACGCGATGATTCTCAATCTCGTGAGCCGCGCCTACGACATCGTCAGGGAGAAATATTCACCCCGAAAGAAAAATTGATTTACTAATAGCGATTTATGGCTTGTTCTACTGAATTTATTGAATCAATCTGCAATATGCTTGCTCCGTTGGGAGAGGTGCGCAGTCGAAAGATGATGGGCGATTACGTGGTCTATGTAGGCGGGAAGTGTGTGGTCACAGCTTGCGATGACATCGCATACGTGAAGAAGCTTCCTTGCATTGCAGAGCTGATGGCCGATGCCGGGTGTGGCTGCCCCTATCCGGGTGCGAAAGAAGCCTATATTCTTGACCTCGCCGACCCCCGGAAGGTGCTTAAAGTGATAGCGTGCGTTTGGGAAGATACCCCCTTCCCGAAATCCCGAAAGAAATAATATCCAACCGGCATATCGGCGTAAGAGCCTGACTGATGTGGCACTCCTGCTCCATGTCGCACTGATAAGGATTCAGCTGCGCGGGCGGTAGAGATACCAGTTAAGGCCACCCACGAAGATGGCACCCCCTATTATGTTGCCGATCGTGGCGGGCAGGAGATTGCACACGAGGCTCGTGCCGATGCCTATCGGAGCGCCCTCCATGATGGCGAGCGGAAGATAGAACATGTTGGCTATGCAGTGCTCATAGCCTAACGCCACGAATGCCATCACCGGCAACCAGCACCCGAAAGCTTTCTCAAGCAGGTTATGGCCCGAAAGCGCGAGCCATACTCCTAAGCATACAAACCAGTTGGCTCCGATTCCTTTCAGAAGCACCACACCCCACGGCATCGAGGTCTTGGCCACGCCGATGCCGATAATGGCCGAATGCCACGGATCAACGGAGGTGAGCCCTGCGAGATACACAAACAGATAGGTAAAACCCAGTGCACCTGCAAAATTGCCGATATAGACGATGGCCCAGTTGGCTATGACCGCGCCCAAACCATAATGCCGCTGCATGTAGGCCGGTATAAGCATGGCGTTGTTGCCGGTGAAGAGTTCCGCCCCGAGCACCACCACGAGTATAAGCCCGATAGGAAACATCGTGCCCGCAAGCAGTCGGCTCAGCGAGGGATTGGCTGCAGTTATGCCCGGAAATCCGAAGCCGACAATGAGCGACAGTATTCCGCCCATGGCTATGAACACCCCTGCGGCGATAGCCGCCACAAACAGGCGCCCCGGATGCTTGAGCGTGTTGTCAATCTTCTTGCAGGCTGCCTCTATGCTGGCAGTCAATGTCTCGGCTGGAGTCTTTACGTGCATTGTGGTCGTGATTTAAGTGTTCAGTTGCGGAGCATTATCCCCCTTGCAGGCGGCAAAGATAGTAAAAATTAGTCAGATTCCAAAACCTGACCCCATCTTAGGCAGCTGTTCCACGCATTTTCACCCGCACCGGCTTCTGTTTCAGAGATTCGCCTCGTGGGCAGCGCCGACATACCGGACCTTCGAAATGAAGTCTCGGATACGTCATATCTCGATTATTTTTAGTAATTTTGCGGTGTAAGATATTTTTCCGGAAAAATGCCCCTCACCATAAAGATTTTTTACCTATGGCAAATACCAAATCCAAATCTGCGGTCGATATATTCTCAATGCTTCTCGTGGTGGCAGCTATTGTCAGCGGCTTCGTGCTCCATAAGTATGTGTGGCATCTTCATTTCTTTAGTGATAAAACGGTTTGGTATATTCACGAAGCCATAGGATTGTCTTTAATAGCCCTGATTACGCTTCACAGCATTCAGCATTCCTTCTGGTTCAAGAATTTCAAGAAGATCCCCGTCAAGCGCAAGCGAGTGACGGCGATACTGCTGATTGCAGTGGTAATAGTAGCAATTACCGGAGTCATATTGATGTGCGGAAGCCGCTCGGAAATGATCTCACATATCCATTACATAGTGGGTATTCTGTTCACACTCATAGCGATAGGTCATGTGCTGAAACGTTGGAAAATATTCCGCTCATTACTCTAACCCACCTCCCCCCGCCCGCCAAAAAGGAAATTGCAAAGGTGAGATTATCATATTGAAATATAAAAGGTTTCAATCCGCTACATTCACTCAGACAATACAAAAGCTCCATCGCTCAACGAGGGTGTCACTTCAAAATGGCGCGCCCTCTTTTTTTATATATAACTGTCTAAGTTATATATAATTTGATTTGCAATAGAGTCTAAACAACGATTAATTATCAGAGTTTTTAAAACAAATAGTCAGGAGATGCCGGATAAAATCATCCGGCGTTATTGTTAGAATTTTATGTTCTTCAACATAAAAGTTTGTTATATTGAAAAAAAAATTGTAGTTTTGCAAAGCAAATCTACGCCGGAGGCGATTTTATCGTCGGAAGGGTGGGTTTGAAGACAAATTTTCAAAAGCGTTACTGCGCTTGATTCTTGGCTATCAGAAATGTGGCAGTTTCTCAATCATCGTCAAGAATGAAGTAACGGTAGACGACTCGGGGTATGATGTCTTACCCAGTGTTGACATGCCTTATGGGGTATGAATACATTGGTGTATCATATATCATACGGCGTAGGCTCTTCGTTACTCGTTCTACGATGAAACGGCGATGCCACATGCCTTGATAGCGGGACGAGTAACAGTACGGATCCTGCGCTTTTTGTTCCACATAGTCTTTTAGGGATTCAGAGACTGCAAATAGTTTTCTTGCTATGGGCAAGAAAAGAAAACAAAAGAAGAACTACAGCCCTAAAATGTACTTTTGGAATAAAATAAACAAATCCGATAGGCATACTGAGGGTATCAATAATCAAAGAACAGTAGAGGTAGGTAGCCCAGCCCCGGCTATCCTTCCATCTTCAAAGGCATTGATATACTCAAGTGAGCTTGATTACATAGCACGTTGTATCCAGGATTTCCCAAATACTGAAACCGGTGGACAACTTTACGGAGCGTGGACTGCTTCTGGTGCACCTCGTGTCATTTATGCTCTTGGTCCTGGACCAGGAGCAAATCATCAGTCCACTTTTTTCAACCAAGATATTGAGTATTTGACAACCATAGGAGCTAAACTTAAAGAATACGGCCTACAACATATAGGGGAGTGGCACTCGCATCATCACCTCGGCCTGCCTCATCCAAGTGGGCATGATATTCAAACGATGCAAAACGGCATAGATCAATTAAATCTTAACCGATTGCTTTTGTGTATTGGTAGCTTTAGTGATAGAAGAATAGTTATAAACCCTTTCAATTTTGCTCGTGATGCTCATTACGTGCATTCTCAATGGGAGATTATAAATACGAGAAACAGACTTCGTGAGGTTATAGACAACAACCTTGCTGGTATGATACGTACTCCAACCTCTTCAAGATATACCTTGGCAGAAGAATATATAGTGCAGCAAAAGAAATCTGTATCAAATCAGTCCGGATGGTTTTCTCTAATAGAAAATCGGCATGCGTTTAAGCAAATTATTGATTTGCTTAATGCTAAAGATTGGATATATGAAGTGACTCCACAAATATCATCTGAAGGGATAGTCAAACTAAAAATAATGACTCGCACCTTTTCTGAGATGATAACTTTCCCGGAAGATTTTCCTAATTCTCCATTCGAGATTGAAAGAATTGGGCTTATTGAAAGTTCATGTACTCACTATTCTTTCGAGAGAGAATGGATGTTAGCTCCGAATATTATACAAACGTTTGATGAAAATTACAAACGATATTTAAGGAAACATCAATAATGGATCAAGCGCGTTTTGAATTGGAAAAGGCAGTACTTGAAAAAAGACTGCCATCGAACATTTATATGTTCAAAGAAATGGATACTCCGAATGCCCATCTTCTGATTGGAGCTCGTACCAATGCAAAGAATGTGTATACTTTGAAAATCATGCTAAATGATTTTCCCTCGTCAGTTCCTGCAGTATACACTACAAAACCGTTAAAGGATCGT
Organism: uncultured Sangeribacter sp.; assembly: GCA_964410515.1. GTDB lineage: Bacteria > Bacteroidota > Bacteroidia > Bacteroidales > Muribaculaceae > Lepagella. The sequence continues at coordinate 7,983 of CAYPGW010000001.1, forward strand.
AATGGACATGACCTACAGACAAGTCACGACCTTCATAACTATGGAACTTCAGATGGCAAGACTCGCATTTGCCATTGTCCTGATAGTAGTTGGACTCCTCGAGTATCTCTCTACAGGGTATACATAAAGTGTCGCCTGTGGCTGGAATGTTACGAAATCTATCTCCGTACCGGCCAGTCAATCGATACTCTGATCAACGAAATTAACCGTCAGGGTGGCAATGCTACCCGTTAACACAATATCTTTATGAGCGAACCATTGATAAACTCGAAAGGACGAGGCGTGTCGACTCAATCGACAAGCACTCTTAAAGACCTTGTTTTCAACCCCGAAACAGGCGACTTTGAACAAGTCGAAAGAGGCACCGCTAACGAAGGTGATACCGTAACAAAAATGACTGAGGACGGATTTGCACTGACCCTTCCAGATGGGTTTAAAGCATATGACTCCTCCGAGAATGAAATAAAACCTGAGCCCTTGATTAATGGGGGGGCATTTGATGGATTTGGTTTTCAATCCCGAGACCAACGAGTTTGAAGTTGTGGATCACATTCCTTTTAAGGGAGGAAACATTATTTGTGAAGATCCAATGTTCTTTTGATAATGAAATGTATTTATATTGATAAAGATGAAGTTCTTGCGTTTCTTAATTCGAAAGATGACCACATAAAAGGGTATTCTTACGAATGGGAGGGTGAGGATGTCGTTCATCTTCATACTGCTGCGCAACCACATGCCTTCGGACGTGTGGCCGTTGCTCATTGGTTTAAGTCATCATTGCCAACTGAGATTTCATTTCCGGAACAATACTATATTGTTATTCTCTCTGAAAATGAGGTCAAAGCCTACTATGTCAAGAGTGATTCCCAGTTAGAGGAATGTGAAGTGAATTTTATCCCTTCCAGGGAGGAAATGTATTCGCGCTCAAAAGGTATTCTTGAAGTTGATATTTTATCAAACAAAAGGGTGATGATAATTGGTCTGGGTAGCTTTGGCTCTCAAATCGCTGTTGAACTTGCAAAAGCCGGTGTGGGTGAATTTGCGCTATTCGATTTTGATAGAGTTGAATTGCATAATCTTGCACGACACACCTGCACAATAAAGGATTTGGGACGTTTAAAAACAGACGCTATAAAGGACGCTGTAATGGGAAAGAATAAATTGGCAAAAGTCGATTTATTCCCAATCAATATCACCGACCATAAGGATTTGATGGATGAGCAAGTTGCAAAAGCCGATCTGATTATATGCACAACTGACAATAACGCAAGTCGATTTTCTCTTACAGCTTTCCTTTTGAAACATAAGAAGGTCGCGTTGTTTGGTAGAGCTGTCACTCGTGCCGAAGGAGGTGACGTATTCCGACATCGTCCTGACGGGCCATGTTATAATTGTCTTGTCGGTTCACGTGCACACGCAATGGCAACAGAGGAAATAACCAATCGTTCACAGTTACCTGCCTATGTTTCGGAGGAGGATGCAAATGCCATGATACAGGTCGGACTGTCGTCGGATATTGAACCCATTTGTAATCTTATTGTAAAACTGGCTTTAGTGGAACTGTCGCGTGGCAAAAAATCAGGTATTGAATCATTAGAATCTGAACTTGATTATGACTACTATATGTGGGCAAATCGCAGAGAGCGTCGTCATGCCGCTTGGGCTCCCTTTAATAATGCCAAAAATCAACCAACAATTCTTAAATGGTATGGTGCACGAATAGCTAAGGATGATAATTGTCCATCTTGTTCGGCTGAAGTGCTCTTGGATTTAGGCGATGAACTCAACGCCAGTTCGCTCGGCAATAATTATGATGGGATAATCTTAGATATGGAAGATTAAGCGATGACGCCTATTGATTACACAAAACTCAGCGATAGCTCAAAGTCGTTATTGCAACGAGCAAGCTCGTTGGCTCGAGAGTCGCATTTTGACGAAATCACCACTACATTGATTTTGGTCGCAATGGTACAGCAATCAAAAGAAATGTTACGTTTTGTCTTAGATAAGCTTAATGTGGACTATCAGCAGTTCTGCACACGGCTAAGTGGATACATTCAAAATACGAATCGTTTTCACAATGATAATCCACAGTTCTCTGAGCAGTGCAATCAAGTCATGGTAAAATCCATCTTATCATATACCGAACATCATCGGGGTCTCGTTCCTCCTGAAGCCATTCTTTTGGAAATGACTTCAACCAATAATGAAGTTTCTGCACTTTTTAATGAGTTCCAAATAAACAATCGAAGATTATCGGAAGCAATTGAAACATATTCAGCGGGCAACCGTATATCTTTGACCGATGATGAGCAGCAATTAACACTAACAAATCTTGAAAAGTATGCCGTAAATCTTCGCAAACTCGCAGAAGATGGAGAAATCGAACCTACAATCGGGAGAGATGACGAGATTAGACGAATACTTCAAATTGTGTCACGTAAAACGAAGAATAATCCTCTTCTGATTGGAGAACCAGGCACTGGAAAAACGGCTATAATCGAAGGGCTCGCTTATAGGTTAAATAGAGGAGATGTGCCAGAAGATATGAAACATCTTCAGCTTTACGCCCTTGATGTTGCCACTCTTGTTGCCGGAACCTCAATGCAAGGTGAATTTGAGTCAAGGTTAAAATCAATCGTCAATGAGCTAAAACGAGCTCCACAAGTTTTACTGTTCATTGATGAAATTCATCTTTTGTTAGGTGCGGGAAGTGGAGGAAGTGCTATGGACGCCGCCAATATTCTAAAGCCGGAACTTGCAAGGAATGGAATAAAAGTGATTGGAGCAACTACTTTTGACGAGTATAATAAATTTGTTGAAAGTGACCAGGCGTTTGCGCGACGCTTCCAACGAATTGTTATAGATGAACCTTCAGTAGAAAACTCAATCTCGATTCTTCGTGGTATCAAATCACGATTTGAGGCTCACCATAAAATTAAAATACTCGATGATGCCATTGTAGCTGCAGTATGTTTATCTGCAAAATATATTACAGATAGATTTCTCCCCGACAAAGCGATTGACGTTTTGGACGAAACTGCTTCGAGAATGCGAATTGATAGATCTTCAGTGCCTGAAGAACTTGATTCGCTCTCGCGTACAGTTCGTCAGAAAGAAATTGAACGTGAATCACTTCTCCAAGATGCTCGGCATTCCTCTCGTATAAATGAATTAGAACAAGAGATTTCGCAGTTAAAGGAGCGTGAGAATATTCTTAATGCTAAATGGGTTAACGAACGCCGTCAATTCGATAGACTTCAAGAGTTTCAAAACACACTTATCCAATTACACGAAAACCGGGATCAAGCAGAATCCATCGGTAGGTATGACGAAGCAGCTCGTTATAATAGAGAGGCAGAGCGTATTGAAACTGAAATAAACTCCCTAATTCAAGAGATTGCAGACACCGATTCTCCACTATTAAAACTTGCATTAGATTCTAATGACATCAAGGAAACTATTACTCGGTCTACAGGCATACCCGTTCACTCAATGAACGATGATGAATTGGTGCGCTTGACAAATATGTATGATTTTCTTGACGAGATTGTAAAGGGTCAAGACCATGCAATACGATCTGTATGCAATGTAATAAAAAGGTCTCGTCTTGGGTTAGGTAATGAAAATGCACCTATTGGTTCATTTTTGTTCATGGGAACTACGGGTGTTGGCAAAACCGAATTAGCCAAAGCATTGGCACAATTCTTGTTCGGGAGCCGTGACATGTTGATTCGCATTGACATGAGTGAATATCAACAGGAGCATAGTGTATCCCGTCTATTCGGAGCACCTCCCGGATATGTGGGTTATGATCAAGGAGGTCAGCTCACTGAGGCTGTCAGGCGTAAACCATACTCGATTATTCTTTTAGATGAAATAGAGAAAGCACATACTAAAATTTGCGAAACCCTTCTTCAGGTTTTGGATGACGGCCACATGACAGACGGTAAAGGTCGCACTATAAATTTCAAGAATACGGTCGTGATTATGACATCTAATCTCGGCGCGGAATTGATAGGGCAACAGGATGAATCTTGTGTATCGTCCGTCGAAGGGGCATTGATCCAACTGCTAAAGCAGCGTATATCTCCAGAGTTTGTAAATAGAATTGATGACATTGTTGTCTTTAAACCTCTTAATGACGCTGTGCTCAAATCGATTGCGGTAAAGATTGTGCGCAATGCTGTGCAAAAGCTTCAAACTTCTGGATATGTCATTCAAATTAGTGAAGACATTGTTGCCTCCCATATAGTCCAAAAGTTAGATGCGTCAATGGGAGCCCGCCCAATAAAACGCATAGTGGACCATGATATAATCGATTGTATTATTGACAAGATCCTTATTGGAGATTTGGTCAAATCATCAACTATATACATTAATGCATGCAATAACGAACTAACATTTACCAATGAGTAGATAATATGGCTTTAGTATATAACGAAATCACTGGTAATTTTGATGACATACAAGCGCCACCGATAATTCGATATTATCGGCTTCAAGAATCGCTGCCATTCTTCCAAGGGGATAGAGTAACACTCACTTGGCAGATTGACGGTGCCAATCATATTTTCATAGATGAAGAAGAACAAAATGGGAATTCTCTTGAAGTTATGCTTGATTCTGCAGGCACAAGACAATTTAAAGTCAGAGCTACTAATTCTGATGGCATTGCTGAGCGCGTCGTAACACTCGAAGTCCTTCCTTGTCCGAAATTTGATATACACCCATCTGCAACCGTTTTACACAAAGGAAGAAACGAAAATGTCATTTTCAGATGGAATATTGAAAATGCGAGAAACATTAAGATCATTAACGGAAACGAAACTATTGAGATTGCGAAAACGGGTGAAGCAACTTTCAGTCCAATAGATGACTCTCAATTTGTTTTCGAGGCTAACGGATTGGAAGGTAATAGAATATTTCGTCACATCATTCCAATAAAGATTCGGGAGTCTGCTCGAATCGACTTTAAGATAAACCGTCAATTTTCTTATCCCAATCTGCCAATTACGTTACAGTGGGATGTGGAGAATGCGTCGTCTGTAAGTATTGATAACTACGGAGCGATCACTAATAGTGGCTCTATAGAAGTCACCCCAGCTATTGACACGACTTATACTCTTAGAGTAAGGGATGCTTTTGGAGAAGAACAGCGCTCATTGACTGTAAAAATGCTGCCACTTCCAGTTATCAACAACCTCTTTGTACCGGCTCCCCCAATTGATGAAACCATAGTTATTGGATACAAAACACCTCAATTTAATGCTGTCGTTCCTGTGCCCACATTCGAATCTTCTTTGGTAAAATTGGATATCCCCAAGATACCTACTCTTAAATCATCACCTTTCTATGCTCATGAATTGATTGGATACAAAAAACGGAAATTTAAGAATCCGTTTAAGACTCTCTACTCTTATTTCTTTAGAAAATAAAACAAATCGATATGTCAACAAATAATTCAACAACTGAAACACAGACCTCTCGTATTAAACGAGTTGGCTGGTTAAACGAATTCATGTGGTCGTGCGCAGGCGCGGATAAGCCCATACTTAGACAATGTCCTCCTGATTATTCCAAATTTGCGGGAATAGGTGGCATGATTCTCTTTACAGCTATAATGGCGGCGATATCAGGCGCTTATGCTCTATTCTTTGTGTTTGAGAGCTATTGGATAGCAGCTCTGTTTGGTATTTTCTGGGGTTTACTTATATTTAATCTTGATAGATTCATCGTGAATACGATGTATTCTGATGGAAAACACACCATCTCGTGGGGTGAAATAAGATCTGGATTACCACGAATAATAATGGCAATCTTTCTCGGATTAGTAATATCTACTCCTTTGGAAATGAAAATATTCAGTGATCAAATTGACTCGCAATTACTACAAGATAATGGTAAGCGCATTGAACAAGCAAAGCTTGCTTATAAAGGATATTACGACGAGAAGGATAAGTATGAATTACAGAAGCATGATATTCTTGTAGAGGGAGATTCTATCCAAAGGGCTATTGATCAAGCAGAAAAAGACCTCAAAGATGAAATTGAAGGTGTAAGTCTGAATGGTACACCCGGTAAAGGTCCCGTTTATTCAGGTAAGGCTCGATACATAGAACAACTAAAATCTTCTCTTGGACGATGGGAAGCGCTAAAAAAGCCCGATCTGGATCGTTTAGATAAAGAGATTTCTCGTGTTAAGGAAGAAATTCGTAGATACGAAGAACAAATCGATAAGGACGCGACCCAGAATGGCTTTGCTGTCCGTTATGAAGCATTCAAAAATGTAACTGACTGGGATGAACATCCGGCTCTTGCTGTAGTTTCTTTAATGATTACATTACTATTTGTTATCATTGAAACAGCTCCGACGTTTCTAAAAATGATGATGGAAGATGGTCCATACGATGATATGTTAAGAGCAGAAAAACATAAAGCAAAAGTTCTGGCAGATAAAAGCATATCTGATGTAAATGATGCCATAAATACATGTGTACGCATTTCCACTATGAAAAATAGCAAACGGCTCGAAGCTGAAACAATTGCTAATGCTGACATAATGGCTAAAATTGCAAGAGCGCAAGCAGAATTGTTAGAAACAGCCATTGCCGGATGGAAAGAGAATGAACTCGAAAAAATTAGGCAGAATCCCTCAGCTTATGTTGTAACGTTAGTGCCGCCAAAACAAGAGATGGAAGTTATCGCAGACGAAGATGGTAATTTGTCTGAATATTACCATAACCGATCTCATGTCCATCATCACTCTTCAAATGAGCCAATAGAAAGAGCAGGCGTTGTTAATCCACGCTTATCACCAGCTGAGATTGTAAGCCAGGCTGATGAGGCACAGGAATCAATATATACCTCTGAGAATGAAATTGAGGATGAAAACCCAGATGGTATGACTGCTAATAATAAGACTTCATTCTGGAGAAGAATCTTTGGCAGGTGAAATAATATAAAGTTGCATCATCAAAAGGATTCAATGGATGCGTTCAAGACGCTATATTCACAAGGGGGTGCAGTAAGCCAATGAGGATGTAAGAATAATAAGACAGTATTATAGAAAAATGACGGTTTAAAAGTTGCTTAATCATAACGTATTGTGTATATATAATTGATTTTAAAGATTTTGCGCTCGATGTCCTTACATTGATATACGGATATCGATTGTTAGAATTCTGAAGCTCAATTGGAAGATTAAATATTTTCAGACACTCACATCTCAATATGTGAGTGTCTAAGTTTGTAATTTTTTTTTGATTTGTGTAAAAATTACGCGAAATATTTTGTGGAGTCAAAATGTTTTGCTAATTTTGCGGTGTCGTAATGACGCAAATACTACTGCCGTCACATTGTCACTACTTTGTTACATTAAAAATACCATGATGAAAAAGAAATATACTCCGGAAAGAATCAAGCATCCGGCCGCTAACGAGATATTTGTTTTCGGCAGCAATCCTTCAGGATTCCACGCAGGTGGTGCCTCCGAGGTGGCGATGAAAGAGAATGATGCAGCCTATGGTCGGAGCGAAGATTTGCAACATTGCAGGAGAATGTGGCGGTAATGATGATGTTTTTATTGTAATGTTGTGATAATTATACCGGTTGTCAAAAAAAACGTAATTTTGCGCAAGCAAAACAAAAGATAGTAACCAAACTAAACATTTTTAATTATGTATAGCAATAACAATAACATCAATCTGACCCCGAAGGCTGTGAAGGGAGCGATATGGGGTGCAGCCGGCATCGTGCTGCTCATAGTGGCAATGGCTTTCATACGTCCGTGGTATAACGTATGGTCGCAGGAAATGGAGGGAAAGGCCGAGTTCGCAAAGGCGGAGCAGAACCGAAAGATCAAGATTGAGGAGGCAAAAGCCAATCTTGAAGCCGAGAAACTGAACGCCCAGGCGGAGATAGAGCGTGCGAAAGGTGCGGCAGAGGCAATCCGCATCGAGAACGGGAGCATCACGCCCACATATATTCAGTATCTTTGGGTGCGCCAGCAGTCTGACCTCAGCAACAAGACCGTGATATATGTGCCTACTGAGACGAATCTGCCGATACTCGAGTCTACGCGTGCCCTGACCATTCCGAAAGAATAACAACCCTAACTTCAAATCATATCACAGCAAATTTTCACCCCGGCTTCTCCGGCGCGCAAGTGCCGGAGAAGCCACAAGTCAAATCAACATGAAGATTCCAGGATTATCCTTCTCGCTGAAGAGGGCGCTTGGCGTGACGCAGGCCAAGCAGCAGATAGCCCGCAAGACGGGCATCCCCATGTCGAAAGCCGGACTTGAGCGCAAGGTCGGCAAAGTTATTATCAAAAGCATCTTCGGCAAGTAGCGGGCAGCCCCCGCCTCAGTAAATCCTCTAAACTTCCCAAACTCTCAAAACCCTCTAACCCATTTACAATAAAGAATATATATGAAGATAAGAAATCTGCTCATGAGTGCTGTGGCTGTGGCAGCCGGAACCGTGACATTATGTGCGAAGGAAATTAAGCAACCCGACACTTACGCCTACACAAGGGGTATGGAGTGCCTCAACGATGGAAAGTATGAAGAGGCCTTGGATTGGTTTCAGAAGGAAATCAGCGAGCATCCCGACAACGGATATGCCTATTTCCGCATGGCCACCATTCACGGGGCAAACAGCCGGTTAGGAAGCGCCCTCTCGGCTATCAACACGGCTATAAAGAAGATTCCCGCGAAAGATAAGTACTGGAGTGCCGCGGCTTTAGGAGTGAGGTCCGACATAAATCTGGAGATGCAGGATACTCTTCAGGCCCTTAATGATCTTGCAAAGGCGATCAAGATAAAACCGGATCTGGCCACTCTTTGGAAGGATCGTGCACAGATCTATTACGAGCAGGAGAAATATGATCTCTCTGATGCCGACTATCGGGAGTTGATAAAGATTGATGCCGGCGACACTATGGGCTATATGGGAATCGGGCGGAATGCCAATGCTCAGCAACGCTGGGACGACGCCATCAGTCAGTTTGACTACGTGATCAGGCTCTCGCCCGATTACTCTTCCGGCTATTCTTTCAGGGCCGATGCCTATATCGGGCAGAAGAAATGGGCAGAAGCCACCGACGACATTGTGAAGGCGTTAGACATCGACGGCGATGACAAAGCCTTCCATCTCATGACCACACTGCCCGACGAGGCCACAAACCTTATAAAGACCAAACTGAAAATTCAGATGGCAAAGGAGCCGACCAACAGATACTGGCCCTATTGCCTTGCAGTCGTAGCCAGGAATAATGATGAACATGACGAGGCCATATCATATTTTGAGCAAGCCAACAATCTTGATGCCCATTCCGTATTCTTGGAAAGTATTGCAAAGTGCTATATGGCGAAGAAGGATTATTCGCGTGCACTCGATTATGCCGATCGTGCCCTTGCCATGAGCCCCGAAGATTACGACGTGGTTGAACTGAAGGCAAGTATACTCAGCGCCATGCAGCGCTTCGATGAGTGTATAGCCGAGCGCGACAGGTATGTGGCGAAATATCCCGATGATGAACTCGCTTACCTGAACAGGGCCGAAGATCTGATGTGTGCAGGACTTTTTGATAAGGCGCTTGAAGACTATAATACGGCACTTGTGATGGCTCCGTACCTTGCGGAGGCTACGCCCTTGCTCGTGAGGAGGGGAGACGCGGCGCGTCTCTCCGGCAAACTTAATGACGCGGAGGCTGACTATCGGCAGATACTCGAACTGGAAAAGGACTCTACGCTCACCGGCAACTCATGGACGGCATTCGCTCATTCCGGACTCGGAGAGGCTGACAAGGCTATCGAGGCCGCTCGCTATATTGTAGATAACGACACCACCAACAGGGTCGGCAATATCTACAACCTGGCCTGCGTCTATGCGCGTCTTGAGATGAAAGAGAAAGCGATTGAGACCCTACGGAAGGCTGTGGATGCCGGATATGACAATTTCGCACATGCACGTAAAGATTACGATCTCGAGATTCTCCACGATATGCCTGAATTTCAGGAACTGATCAAATCTCTTGCCGACATGGCAGGTCAGGATGAATCCGACTCTACGCCGGAGGCAGAAGATGTTGTATGCGAAACAGTGGAGATTCCCTTCACTAAGGAGGGCGGCGTGACGAAAGTGAAATGCACCATCAACGAGTTGCCCCTGCATTTCATATTTGACACCGGTGCCGCAGATGTCACCATGTCGATGGTCGAGGCCAACTTCATGCTTAAAAACGATTATATCAAACGCTCTGATATTATCGGTTCTTCACGCTATATGGATGCCAACGGCGATATTTCTGAGGGCACGGTAGTGAATCTGCGTAAAGTGAACTTCGGAGGTCTGGAACTTGACAATGTCCGCGCATCAGTAGTTCGCAATCAGGTGGCGCCTCTCCTGCTCGGCCAGTCCGTATTGGGACGTCTCGGCAAGATCGAGATTGACAATCCCGGGAAGAAACTTATCATTACTCATAAAGTCAAAAAGTAATTGATTTGATAGGATATCAGATTTAGTAAAAATCTGCTGAAAGAATTGTTGCCCTGGTGGTCAAAAATTGGGGCTATATTCCTACTGCAGTGCGAGTGTGGCAAGTGCTCAAGAATGCCGAAATGAAACCGGTGGAAAAATCGCTGGTTCCTAACAATACTGAGTTGCGCGCCATCGTCAGCATGGAGCGTGGGGATTTACTCGGTCGGGCCGATTGGTTGCTGAAATAATGCTGACCGGCGAGGCGATAACCCTTGCCATGAGAACAATGGTGAACTTCGCTGAGATCAACAAATATAATAAGCTCAACTGAAATCGCCCATGTTATTATAATTTTCGCAATCCGTCTTTGACCGTGCGCTTCTGCCGCGATTATCGGTGAGAACCGAGTTGAACTTTTCCGTGTAAAATTCCAATTCATCCTATGAAAAAATTTCTGACCGTCATACTCGTGATTTTTGTGCTTCTTCCCGGCTCTGCCTTCCACGATGCGCTGATTCTGTTGCTCATCGGCTTGATGTGGCGCAGGGAGCTGAAGCGTTGCCTTGCAAAATGGCGATATGCCTATCCGGCGCTGTGGTCAGTGTTGATTGTGGCCACCTTGCTGCTGATGCCTCGCCCTTTCGCCCTGCCTGCCGACCGAGTCCGGCTCGTGCATTTCAATAGTCGGGGCGAACAGGTCTCCGCTCCGTTTCACCACTGGGTGGCAAACTTGCTCGTGCCGGAGGAGACAATGTGTGCTGCAGGATGCCTTGGTGCTTTGTTACCCACCGACCCGATTTTGAATGTGTTAGGGTTCCGTGGGGGTGAAAACAATTCAATAATCCAAAACTATCGCCTTGATGCGCTTCACGGACGTATGCTCGGCATAGGCACAAGCTACCGCCGTGCAGGAGCGGCCATGAGTGGATTGCACACGCAATTTTTCAACTCTCTGGCGGGCGAAGATATTCGCTCGGTTCAAATTGTCAAACCAAAACATTTCGATAAAGACAGGGAATATCCGGTGTTATTCTTTGCACATGGCTATCTGGGTAACTGGAAACTCTATCGCGGACTGCTGGGCGAAATCGACGACCATATCATCGTGTATATGGGCACCGAAGACATTTCCGGTATCTTTACCGGGCGTCATATCCGTGAAATAAAGGCATTATACTTGCCTATGCTTGCCGATCTGGGATATAAAGTGGATAAGGATGCGATCTCCCTTATGGGATTGAGCAACGGCGGCTCGGCCACAGATGCGGCGTATGCGTCGAACCCCAACGACTTCAAAAACCTTATCTACGCATCCACCGGAGTGAACCATAGCGGCCGAACCCGGGCTAAAGTGATGATAATTGGCGGAGGGCTTGATCATTGCGCCCCGTCGATGAGGAATGGAATGTCTCGGCTGACAGCCAATAGGCAAAATTCGGCCTTCTGCTTCGACGAGGAGCATACTCATCTCAAACTCATATCCGACATTGATAATGTCCTCGATTTCCTAAACCGGGAGCTATGAAAGCAAGCGAAGTCTGCCGGCAATATAAAATTCGATAAGCGATATGAAAATTAATAGACCGATAAAGTGTATATTATTCGTTGTAGTTTCATTATTATGTGTGGCGGCGGTGATTATTATTGTCTGCGATCGCAATGTGTATTACGCGGCCAAAGGCAAGCTGTATGATAGCGTTGATAGCGTGCCGCATCGTAAGGTAGGGCTGATACTGGGCACATCGCCGATCTCCGCTTGGAACGGCCGACGAAATTATTACTTCGACCATCGGATAAAAGCCGGGGCGGAACTGTATAAGGCCGGGAAAGTGGATTGGCTCGTGGTCAGCGGGGGCGATTACCGTAATTCTGAAAATGGATATGATGAGCCCGTGGCCATGCGCGATTCCTTGATTAAGCAGGGAGTGGACTCAGCACGGATAGTGCTTGATTACGACGGCACGAGAACCCTCAACTCTCTGGCGAAGATACGCGATGTCTACAGTCAGGACTCAATCATTATCATTTCTCAGAAATATCACAACGAGAGGGCCTTATATCAGGCAAAGCACCTCGGTGTTGATGCCATCGGGTATAATGCCCGCACTCCGGGCCGACGCATGTCGTGGTGGCGCAATCGCGGGCGTGAAGTGTTGGCGCGTGTGAAACTCTTTATTGACATAGCACGTGGTCTTCACCCCGACATCAAGGAGTCTATGGTTACTGATTTTACTGTCTCCACCCCCGGCTATCTGACCCTCTCACACATCGAGACTAAATATGGCGATTTAATCTGCCTGAAGCCCGATATGGCTGCGTTGTCGATGGATATGGTCTGCGGTGAAATTCCCTCGCCGGAGAATGACTCGATAATACTCGCTTTTGCAGGGGCCTTTACCGGCACCGAGTTTGACAAAGGACACGCAAATGTGGCCGGAGATCACGTAGCCGGAGGCAAACGCTTCAAAGGCTATTCATGCAAGCGGAACACCGGAGCATTTACATGGTCGGCCACCTCAGGGCCACAATTTCATTACCGGAATTATTCCCCTGCGCTTGATAAGGCTGCTGCGGAAGGCGGCATGGGTTTCGCTCAGGAGATGATGATACACGGCGGAAGCGCAGTAGAGACAACTCGTCCATTAGGTAATAGTAACGTATTCCGCGCGCTCTGTCTTGACTCAGACAGCAATTTGGCGCTATATGAGAGTCAGGGCATCGTGACATTCGGCAATTTCATCAACGCTTTGCTGTCGCAAGGAGTGAAAGAGGCTTTATACACCGATATGGGAGAAGGCTGGAACTACTGCTTCTATCGCCTCAACCGGTCTGACGGGTCGCCCGAATATCTTCACTCCACATCATTGCCTTTCGCCTCCAATTTCATAATTTTGCACCTGCGATAAAATTCAGCCGGGAGCATGCGCCATTGATATATAGATGATTGCGTCAAGTATGAGAAAAAATCATATTAACTGCGCCAATTTTTCATAAGGATTGTTCCTCTTATATAATCTTTTTGAGCATCGGTGAAATCTGTCAGATACATATTGCTTTGGTTTTGTTTATGTTTTTACTATATTTTATACAATTCCAAAAGGGTAACTGATTGATTCCTTGATTAGGTGCTCTTTTTCATTCACATTTGTTTTTAAACAACCTCTTAGTCTCATTTTCGATGATATGAGAATTATTGTTTGAAGCTGTCCGGCTTCGTAGTGAGGTATAAGATCAATCCTATTATAATGGCATTACCTAAGGCTAAGAATAGGCATAAGGTAAAGAATCCCCAATCAAACGCATTGCTTTTGAAAATGACAGGAATCAATCCCCATGAGATTAACATGCAAATAAGAAATGAGATAACCATAAACGCAATCAAATCCGCACGTCCGGGATTCTTAGGGCTTGTCTTTTTAGATCGTTGATTATCTTCTTTATTCATAACTATTTGACAATTTGTTGCCTATTGATTCCCTAATTCGGCTGTTCACTATGGATACAAGAAAAGAGGGGAATTCATCGCACCTCAATCATAGCTAAACAGGCCCGCCAAGGCCTACAGACTGAATGATAAAGGGTAGAATAAACTGCCCCTCTGAATTGTGTATGCTATGAATGCGGACATACGCATCGCAGTATAGATACGACAAAACAAAAAGAGCATCTAATCTTACTCTATCTCAGTCTGTTAGTTGAATTGGCGGTTTGTTTAGCTGAGAAAGAAAGCTTGACACTTTTCTTCGGGATGGCATTACTCTTCCATCTCCGAGTGCAAAGTTAAGCATTTTTTTTGATTAGACACTCACAAAAGGCAATTTATTCTTCAAAATTAAAGTTTATACTGAAATTTCTTCAATATGGGCACAAAATACGCGTCCGTTACGGCTGCAAACCTTTCTCTGAATCTTTGATTATTATATATACCTCTATTTATTATATAACAGCATTTCGCGTCCTTAGACTCTTACTGCGTTGCACGGTTTAGGTTTTTTGTTGAAAATGTTGTTATTCTGAATTTTTTTGCTTAAATTTGTCGCTGAAACTTACTCAACTTGAAACTAACAGCATCAGAAAAGAAAGCGATATAGAAAATGGACAATCAGAACAGACGATATCAGGAAAAAGAAAGGTCACGTGATAAGCGACAGGAACGTCCTGAACATGACAATATAGCCGACGAAATATGTCCGTTCTGCGGGGCGGAGATGGATCCCGACGATATGTGCTGCACTGAATGTGGCGGCCCGCGCTCGGGAATAAAATGCCCTAAATGCGGCACGCTCAACTTCGGAAGTTTCTGTTCCCGCTGCAATGAGCCGCTCGATGACCTTGCCCGTGAGGCCGTGCGTCAGGCAAAAAACGACCCGCATTTCAAGGAGGCGGAGCGTCTTGCCGGAGAACTTGCCGAACTTGACAGGATAATAGCAGACCTCTCTGCTGGCGATGGTGCCGCTCCCGGGGGTGCGGAGCCCAAGAAACTCGACACCTCCACGCATCTGTCTGATGCCGACCGCGAGGCGCTTGCGCGCTACAACGCCCTCTTTGCAGGAATAGGCGACATTAAGGTGAAGCCTTCCGCTAATGTGAGCAGGCAGGAGGGCCCGAAAGAGCAGACTGCGCGGAAGCAGGGTTTCAGTGTGAAGGGCATGAGCCTCGACGAGGCCGTGAAGAAATATAAGGAAGTGGCCGAGAAACTTCAGGAAGAGCTGAACGCCATGCTTCCCGACCCTAAGGCAACCCCGCAGGAACAACGCAACTTCTTTTCAGCAAGAAAGATAAATAGTGCTGAGTTGATCTCGGTGCGTCAATGCTGGGTATGCAACTATTGCGGCTGCCACCACAACCAGCCTTCGGAATGCTATAAGCCCTGGATGGGAGGCACATGGATAATGGACACGCAGCTCGGAAATCTAACCACAACAACACTCTACAACTAATGGCAGAAAAAGATAATAATAATCAGCAAGGCTGGGGCGGCGCACCTCAGAAGAGCAATACCGGCTCCTCGTCTGGTCAGCAGGGCTGGGGTGGCGCACCTCAGAAGAGCAACACCGGCTCCTCGTCGGGTCAGCAGGGCTGGGGCGGCACACCCCAGAAGAGCAATACCGGCTCCTCGTCGGGTCAGCAGGGCTGGGGCGGCGCACCTCAGAAGAGTAACACCGGCTCCTCCTCTGGGCAGCAGGGTTGGGGCGGCGCGCCTCAGAAGAGCAACACCGGTTCCTCGTCAGGACAGCAGGGCTGGGGCGGCGCACCCCAAAAGAGCAATACCGGTGCCGGTGCCGCTCCCCAAAGCAGATTTACCGACGCTCCCGAATATCCGCAGTATGAGATCGACGGCATCGTCTACAAGATGATACGTGTCATCTCCGCTAATTCGGGAGAAGCGAAGATATTCGAGATAGAGCACGATGGCCAACATTATGCGCTGAAATTGTATAAGCCCCGTGTGCATCCCAATCATGAAGTGCTTGAGCGCGTGATGAACCTGCGTGGCAATGGAATGCTTATCGACATCTACGCACATGGCGTATGGACTGACAAGGCCACCGGAATTGAACACGACTACGAGATAATGGAGTTTTGCAGCGGTGGCTCGCTGGCAACCCTGAAGCTCACGGGCGACGAGAAGCGGATGAGGGAGATCACCGCCCGCATGGCAGCCACTCTCGACTTCGCGCATTCCCACGGAATACTTCACCGCGACGTGAAACCGGCCAATTTCCTCTTCACCGACGAGACGCGTACGCAGTTCGTGCTTACAGACTGGGGCCTGGCCAAAATCCTCGACAAAGACGGGAAGACGGTCACAGACAACGGGCGCACGAAGATATATGCTGCGCCCGAGATGTATATCTATATCGACGGCCAGCCGACTCATGTGGATGCAAAAGCCGATTTCTTCTCTATGGGCATGACGCTGCTCGCGCTCTGGATGGGCGAGGGCCTGCTCACGGCCGACGAAGAAGAACTCGTGAAGAAGAAACGATATGGCAAACTGTCTTATCCGCCCTCGAGCGAGATGAGCGAGCATCTGCTCTCGCTCATCAAGGCTCTTACGCTTGTCAATCCGGAGGAGCGTGCCGGGCTCGACGACATCGCTCGGTGGGCTTCGGGCGAGATAATCTACAAAGACCCTGTGGCCGACGACACGGTGCGCGATTTCCGTATTGTTTTCAGCGCTCAGAAAAAACTGATAGCCCACAATGCCAAGGAATTGGGCATCATGATGTGGGAAAACCGTGAGTTGGGAAAAGATTATCTCTATGGCAAACTTGAAGACTGGCTCAATGATGCCGACCAAACTGAATATGCTAATGAGATAAGGAAGATCAAGGAGGAGCTCTATCCCGGAAATCAGGACGCCGGCCTCTTCGCAGCCGCTCTCTTTCTCAATCCTGATACCCTCTATGAGGGGCTCGACGGCAAGCCGCTTGCCACTCAGCAGGAGATAGCCCGTGAACTCTTCGACAACTCAGCTGCCTACAAGAAAGCGCTCTTCCGCAAGAAGGAGCATCCCTTGTGGGCATATCTGAATGCTAATGGCCTCGGCGATAAGGTTGAGGATTTCCGCAAGCAGATAAATAAGAACGGAGAGCAGGGAGTGCTGACAATAGCCTACATGCTCGATCCGGAACTTCCCTTCCGCTTCGAGGGTAAAAACGAATCGGTAGTGGAAATCTATTCACTCGATGGCCTGGCGGCTGCGCTGGAAAAAGATGAGATTGAAAATATCGAGGCTGTGCTTGGCGACGACTTCCTCTTTTGGGCGGCCCATCGCAATCCTGCTCTCGCCGGCAAGGCCAAGCAAGTGGTAGACGATGACTTCAGCAGGTTGAGGGCAGCGCTGAAGCCCGCCTCGCAAACAACTTCTTCATCTTCTGTAGGTATGCAGTCGCTTCTGAAGGAAATGATGGAGAAATCGAAAAATCAGGCTGCAGGTAAGTCTGATCTTTCCGACAGCCTTAAAGCGGAGTTCCTGACCTACGTGCTTCTGCCCGATGTCGGCATGGACTATAAGCCCATAGCCCGGTCAAACAGAGCCACACCCGAGCAGCTCGCCTATCTTATCCAACCCGACTTTGAAGTTGTGGAGCAGGGAAACTCCGTGAGGGTGAGTACCATTGCGGCTCCTATCAACCCCATCCTTGCCTATCTCACGGCGCGGGAGAAATATGACCGGCAGGCGAGCTGGATCCGCTATTGTTTCGATATTAACTCTGAAGACAACAAGAAGAAATATCTTGAATACGACAAGCATATAGCCGGATTCAAGGCGGCCGCCGGACTCGTCGACAAGGTGCTTCCGCTGAAGATCAACGGAGTGATTTTCAAATCGCTCAGCGATGTGGAGAACGCATCGTTCAACGGAACGCCTGAGGCGGCGCAGAATATCATTGCGAAGTGGGTAAGCCTCTTCTTCCAGGAGAATCCGAAAGCCGACTACAAGAAGGAATCTTATTTCAAGCTTGCCGGAAACTTTTTTGAGTTCATATATGTGAATATCCCCGGCTCGGAATATGCCAATAATGCCCGGCCCAAGATAGATGCGATCTATAAGGCGGGAAGGGAATACGACCGCGCCTACAGGAAAGTGCAGATCGTGAGGTGGCTCTCCGCCATCTTCTGCCTGCTGCCGCTGCTGCTCGTGATTATAGCCGGAGTGTATCTGCTTATCACGCAGGGAGCATCCGAGATAGGAGCCGTGATGAACACCATAGGCACGTGGACCGGCATTATCGTAGGCGTCATAGCGGCGCTTGCCGCCATCGGCGAGACCGAGAATCTCATCATCGGCGGCATAGCGGGTGTGATATGTTTCGCGGTGGTTAAGTTCTGCCTTGTCTTCATAGCCCCGGCGGTGCCATGGATCATACTCGCGTTCTTCCTGATCCAGTTCCTGCTCAACGCCCATGCCGTGTTCACCAACAATCTCTATAGCGTCGCGCCCCAGTATTCCGATCTTCCTATGGATGAGGCTGTGCTCCGCGCCGAGATGGGAGAGGCCTTCGGTTGCCGCGCCAAGCTGCTGCCGTCAAACCTTGACTCCGACTTCCCGGAAGTGGTCTATCGCCAGGATGCTCAGACGCTCAACAAGGCTTTCGGCGGTTTCGTGAAGAAGATGATCTGGCTGTTTGTGGTCACTCTCGGAGCATGCGCGTTCTGCGTATGGATCTACCGTATGGATCCCGAGAAGATAGGCCATAAGGACGCTGTGGCCGGTGTTGAACTCCTCGACGGCAATTTCTCGGGCGACGTGAAAGGTACGCCGCTTGATGTGGCATTCTCTACAACCGACGAGGTGATGTCGGCCGATATGATTATAAAATACAGGAGCGGCAACACAGTGCAGACCATGAAGACAGCCGAAGGAGCAGCCCTCGCTTTCCCCGTGGTGATGGCCAAGGAAGGAGACGCGGCAATCACGCTGACGATCGACACGGCATATAATGAAGCCGGCGCTACTGTGGCCAAGGGGTCATATCTAAACTCTAAAGGAAATCGCCAACCCGTAAATATCAAGAAAAAATGAAATGCAGCAAGTGTGACAAAGAGAATCGTGCCGAGGCCCGGTTCTGTAAATGGTGCGGCGCTGCGATCGTGAGTAGAGCCGTAAAGCTACCGCCTAAAGGCAAAGGGGGTAACGATAATGGAGATGATGGCGGCACTAAGCCCGTAGCCGGAGGGCCGCTTGACAATCTGATAGAAAAAGAGGATATCGTCAGAAAACTCGGGCCAATCATGGCCAAGGCGAAAGGAAAAGCCGATTATTGCAAGAAAAACGGCATAAAGGAGCGCATGCAACTCAGTTTCGTGATCACCGGCGACCCCGGAAGCGGAAAGACGGAGACCGCCTACACCATAGCGAGAATGCTGCATGAGGCGGGTGTGACACGCTCTCCCGAGCCCGTGGTGGTCAACGCAGTGAACTTCAACGAGTGGAAAAAAGACGTGGCTAAGCATGAGACTAAACATGCTAATTCAGTCATCATATTCGAGGAGGCCCAGAAACTTGTGGGCGACGGCGACCAGACCGACATTAACGATATCGACTATCTGCTGCAGCCAATTAAAAAATGGCGCGAGAAGGGTGATATGCCCGTGGCTATCCTCACCGGTGGCCCGGAACTGCTGAAGTATTTCAGGGAGCATAAGTCGGCCGCAACCATCATCAACTATTTCTTTGAAACCAATCCCCCCACGCTGGAGGGCCTCAAGAAGATAGCCGAACGGAAACTTCAGGATAAGTTCTTGCGCACCCTCACGGCTGAGGCACGCGAGAAACTGGGCCGAGTTCTTCTTTACGATTTCCGCAATCCTAACGAGGCACCCGGCGCCGGCGGACATATCGCCGCCGAACGTGCTTATCAGATCGACCTCAACGCCGTGGAGAAAAGAGTATTTGTCAATCCTCTCGGCCCGGAGTTTGTGAGCGGAAAGGAATATCGCCCCAAGACCTTTGACGAGGTGATGAAGGAATTCGACAAATTCGTCGGCATCGACAATATAAAGAAAGAGATAAAGACGATTGCCAATTCCGTAAATGCCGACGTGGCCGCCGGAAGGGAACCGAAAGTGATGAAACATTACCGTTTCATTGGCAATCCAGGCACCGGCAAGACCACCATGGCCCGCCTCTTTGCCGACGCGCTCAATGCGCTCGGTGCTTTGCCGGTGGGGCAGTTTGTGGAGGTGACGAAAAACGACCTCGTGTCTTCCTACATCGGTGAAACTCCCGAAAAGGTTACAGCCGTTTTCAAAAAGGCAATGGGTGGCGTCCTTTTCATTGACGAGGCCTACCAGTTGGCCAACGACAGCCACGGTGAGGATGCGATTGACACGATATTGACCCTTACGGAGAATAACCGGGGAAAAATCGTGGTAATCATAGCCGGATATTTCAAGGAAATGAACGAACTCAACAACGTCAATACCGGAGTCGAGTCACGTTTCAGGGAGACCATCGTATTTCCCGATTACGATGCCGCCACGCTGCTTGCCATCTTCCGCAGCATGGTGCGCAACTCACCCGACGGCCTGACTCTCTCTGAAGATGCCGAGAAGGGGGTGGAAAATTTCTTCAAACTGATGTATCAGGGCCGAAAGGAGAATTTCGGCAATGCCCGCGAGGTGCGTAATGTGTTTGACCTTGCAGTCGACAGAATGCGCAACCGTGTGGCGGCCGATCCTTCGCAACCGCGCGAGATCACGATGGCCGATATAGAGGGCGAGGAGGCTTCGAGGCCCAAGACTGTGGAGGAGATTCTTTCCGCTCTCGACGATATGGTGGGCATGGAGAAGGTGAAGGAGCAGCTGATGATGATTGCCTCCGACGTGAGGCTGCGCCGAATGCAGATGGAATTCGGCGACGACTCGCCCGAACTCATGAACATCCACATAGCCATAACCGGAAATCCCGGTACCGGAAAGACTGAGGTGGCCAAGCGTCTGGGCCAGATATTCAAGGCCATAGGCGTTGCCGACAAGGGGCATGTGGTGAAGCGTGAGCGTAAGACGCTACTCGACAGCATGGTGAACTCTGCCGGCATAAACATGGATAAGGCAGTCAACGAGGCTTTGGGAGGTATCCTTTTCATCGATGAGGCCTACAACCTGATCCCGATGGACAACCCCGCGCAGAAAGACAGCGACGGGGTGGCTGCGGTGGAAGCGCTCATGACCCGAATGGTGAACGATGCCGGAAAGTTCATAACTGTGATAGCCGGCTACAAGCAGGAGATTGAGGAGTTCATAGCCAATGCCAATCCGGGCCTCAAGAGCCGTTTCACCCACAGGATTCATATTGACGACTACAATCCCGGGCAGCTGTTCGAGATATTCATGCGGGCGGCCTCGAAGAGCAAGCTGAGGCTTACCGACGAGGCGCAGGAGTTGCTGCAGAAGAAGATAGACGAGATGGTGACGATGAAAGACCGTAAGTTCGGCAATGCGCGCGATGTGCTCAAGCTGCTCAACGAGACCCGTGCGAGGATGTCGACGCGTCTGCGCGATGCTGTGATGAGCGGCAACGTGACGCCTGAACTTCTCTTCACTATCGAGGCTGCCGATATTCCCTACGAGGCTCCCAAGAAGTTCAACGTGAAGGAGTGCATGCGTAAGCTTGACGAGCTTGTGGGTCTTGAATCGGTGAAGAGCGTGGTGCGCGACATTGCCGATGCCATAATAGTGGAGCAGGAACGTGCCCGTCTTGAGAACCGCAGGCCGGTCATTCCGCTCGACAGTTATCTTTTCCTCGGGAATCCTGGCACCGGAAAGACCACCGTGGCGCGCCTCATGGCAGAGATATTCTATTCGCTCGGCCTGTTGCCATCCAATAAACTTATAGAAATAAAGCCCGGCGACCTCGTTGCCGGCTACGTGGGGCAGACCGCTCCAAAGACACGCCAGATGGCGGAGCGGGGCATAGGAGGCGTGCTCTTCATCGACGAGGCCTACGGACTGAAGGATGGCGGCTTCGGAGAGAAGGATGCCACTCCCGAACTGCTCACGGTGCTTGCCGACAACAAAGACAAGATGGTGTGTATCGCCGCAGGATATCCTTACGAGATAGCAGATTGGCTTTCCTGCAATACGGGTCTGCCGCGCAGGTTCA
The DNA here is from genome assembly GCA_964410515.1 of uncultured Sangeribacter sp. Taxonomy (GTDB): domain Bacteria; phylum Bacteroidota; class Bacteroidia; order Bacteroidales; family Muribaculaceae; genus Lepagella. Next base: position 30,082 of record CAYPGW010000001.1, read on the forward strand.
CGAGGACTATTCATTTTGAGGATTACAGTGAGGAAGACCTTGCGCAGATATTCCTTAACATCGCTAAGAAAAACGGTATGAAGCTCGACGAGGAGGCCGATGCCGAGATGCGCCGCTATTTCAGCGTGCTCGTTGCCAACAAGGGCGATGGATTCGGGAATGCGGCCGAGGCCGTGAACTACTTCAACAAGGTGAAGATAAATCAGGGTGCGCGTCTGCGCAAGGAGATGACACCGGAGGGATTCCGCAGGGAAGACCTTTATGTGCTAAAGTTTGACGATATGCAGATTAGATAGTGATGAAGTGCTTTAATTGTAAGAATGAGATAGAAGACGATTCCTTATACTGTGACCAGTGCGGAGCGAAAATTTACATCTGTCCCGACTGTCGTGTGCCCGGCAAAGGGGAAGGAAAGAGATGCGGCCGATGCGGACACCAGCTCGTGGATGCCGCAACGCTGCAGGGGCCCAAAGTTGTGATTCAGGATCCCGCGCCTAATCCCACGCCGGTGACTCCGCCGCAGCCGGTGACACCGCCTCAGCCCGAGACTCCCGCGCCCGCGGCTCCTCAGCCTCCTACACGCCTGGTGTGCAGGGCTGAGAACATCACGCTCAATCTGGTAGACGGCGCTCTGCTGGGCAGGGTCGAGGGCATATATGCTCCGCAGCTCAGCCGCCTTGAGTATATGTCGGCGCGCCATGCAACTCTGACGCGCAGCGGCGACTGCTGGGTGATAGCCGATGTGGGCTCGCGCAACGGCACAGCTGTCAACGGACAGTGGTGCTACACTCCGCTGCCGTTCCGCAAGGGTGATGTGGTAAGGATTGCTAATTTTTATGATTTTATAGCGGAATGACTCTGAAATATGAAGTTTTGAGCCATCCGGGCTTATGTCGTGAATTGAATCAGGACATGGCGATGGTGATGCAGCAGACCATACGCGACGACAGCGATTCGTTCTCCTTCGAGATTCCCGAGGAGGGGGAGGAGACACTGAAATTCGCTGCCATCGTCTGCGACGGGCTCGGAGGCCACGCCAAGGGCGAGGTGGCCTCGGAGATGGCGTGTGTGTCTTTCAGGGATTATGTTGATAATCTTGAGGATGACCTCGACGACAACGCGCTTGTGATGAGTATAAAGCGGTGGTTCCGCTCGTTCAACGAGACGCTGATCGCAAGCGGCGGCGGAGTGCTCACATGCACCACTCTCACCGGGCTGCTGCTCTATGGCGAGACTCTGGTAATATTGAATTGCGGCGATTCCCGCACTTATCGCGTGCGCTTCGGCAAGATGAGCCGGCTCACCACTGATCACTCCGAGCGTGAGCGCTCCGGAAATCCGGATGTGCCTTCGTCGCAGATGTATAATTGTCTCGGACTCCCATCTGCCTTTATTGATGTGAAACTCGCACGTTTTGTGGAGGGAGACCGCTATCTGATCTGCTCTGACGGACTCACCGACATGGTGCCCGAAGATGAGATGGAACGCTTCTTCGATGAGCCCTCGCGTCTGCTTCAGCTTGCTCTGCAGGCCGGTGGATATGACAACGTAACCATTATTTCTATCAAGGTATGATCGACCGAATAAATTCAATTGCCTCCGACACATCGCGCTCGCTCGATGACCGCATCGAGGCTCTCTTTACTCTCAGGGAGGAGACGGAGGGTTGGGGCTACAATCAGGATATCGCAACATTCAGAGCGCTGATAAGCGCAATTAAGGAGGAAGACGGGCTGCCTGAGCACGCGCTTGATCTGCTGATGCTTTATACGCTTCTCGCCGAGACCTACGCCGAAAATGATGTGTATCGTCCTCTCGAGCGCCTTTCTGTGGAGGTGCGAGGCCTTCTGAGCCGCGAGCAATTCCCCTGGCATTCCCTGAAGGATGCGCTGCCGCGCATCATAGATGCTCTTTCGGAGACTGTATATCACCATGAGACTTATATGCTGTTGATTTCCTTCATAAGTTGTGCTTATGAAGAGGGCAGACTCGACCGGAGACTTAAAAAGACGGTGAGCCATCTGCTAAAGCTCCAGATTCTTCTGGAGGATCCTGACTGGCACGGCCATCTGATCAGCAATGAATTGCAGGCTGCCATAGCCCGCCTGTTCACTTCAGACGAACTGCTGCAGATAATGCTACACCCCGCTATCGGCCACCTTATGGAAGATCCGGTGGAGTATACGCGCCGTTGGGAGGAGATCTACTATGATGTGGAAGACAGGCTGAAACTGCGTTTCGCCGACGAGCGCCGCCGCATGGGATTCTGCTTCATGTACTGGAGCGCGAAGCAGGATCTTCTGAAGGAAGAATACGGTATCGACTGGCACACTCCCTCGCAGATGAACCCGAGGGTCATGTTTGACTGATATGGCTAATCTTCGTAGAAATAACAGGATACTGACACTTGTGATTCTGTCGGTCATCGTTCTGTTGATGCTGTGCCTTTGCGTCATAATGTGGTTTAAGACCGGAGAAGAGGCGTCGGTCGGAATCTTTTCGCTTGCAGTCACCCTGCTCGGCACTATATTCATAGCAATTGAATTGAAAAACGGTCAGAACGTGACATGCAGCGACATGCTGATCAATCTCAATAATTATTTTCACGACAGCGATCGCCTGATGAAGGTGTATGATAAACTGGAATGTCATGAGACCGACCCCAAGAAATGCAAGGCTCTCTGGAGCGATGTGAAGGAAATTGAAGTGGCTCAATATTGCACGTTTTTTGAGAACCTTTATCTTCTTTATCACAATGATATAGCAGAGATAGAGGATCTTGACGACCTATTTGGCTACCGATTCTTTACATTTATCCATAATCCCTACATTCAGGAAAACCATATTCTCCCCACATCTTCCTCCTACATTCAGATATTTAAACTTTACGAAGCGTGGATCAAGTATCGCCGCAATTCCGGCGGCACGGAGTGGAAGAAGCGGATTCCTTCTGTATCTAATTCTTTTTCTGAAAAGTATATCAAGAATCGTCTCTATCTTCACGATCACTCCGACGATATTATGCCTGACCCTGAGAAGTTATGCATTAAAGATCAGGAATTCACCCTTCGGCGCTTAGACTTCAAGGATCTCAGCGAGATTATTGCTCTTCAGGATCTTTGTGTCAAGGAGATAGGTGATGCTTCCCTTTATTCCCCGCTTACTCGTGAGGAACTGATTGAATCGCTGCATCTTGATAGAATTTATGGCGTATTTTCAGCATCCGGTGAATTGGCGGCTGTGTCTGTATGTGTAAGCAACCGGGATTCCGAGCGGAACCTGGCCCGGGATTTTTCACTTGCGCCGGGTGAGTCGCTGACGTTCGATGCTGTCTTTGTAAACCCTGAGTTCAGGGGGTTAGGTCTGCATTGTGTGCTGATCGATCGCTGTATCAAGGACGCGGAGGAGCAGGGCATTCATGACATACTCTCCACGGTGGCTCCCGAAAACACATTCAGTCATAATAATTTCATTCGCAAAGGCTTTCAGATTGTCGGCAGTGCCGAAAAATACGGAGGGCTGAAACGTAATCTTTACAAATTGCATATTGAATCATGATAAGTCTTTCAAAACAATTCTATAGTCTCGTAGATGAGTATGATGATAAAGACCGCGATCCGGCGGTAGGGGAGCGGATAGTCAAACTTGTGAACGACGCACCTGCCGGGCCGGAACGCGACGGGCTGCTTGCTCTGATGTATCATGACGCCATCGGCGTGGAGCGTGATCTTGAGAAGGCCTTCAGCTATGCCGAGAGTGCCGCTGACGATAATGAGGGAGTGGCCTTGTATCTGCTCGGATTCATGTGTGAGCATGGCGAGACCCCCGATCAGTTGGACGGAGGGCCGCGCCAGAAGTATGACCACTATGATGCCGAGCGGTTTATGGAGATGTGCAGCCACACATCGAGCAGTTGGGCTGAGGATGCCCATCTCTGGCTGGGACACTTTTTCATGGATATGGCCCGCGGGGGAGATCCGGAGATAGCGGTGGAGCATTTCGAGGCAATAGCCGACAATAATGCCGAGGCTGCAGGAGAGCTCAGCGATTACTACTGGAATCTTTGGGAAAACGGATATGCCGAAACCGATGAGGAAATTGAGGCGCTGGCCCATGATGTAAATAAGTGGACCCGCGAGGCCGTGCGGCTGAATCCGCATGATTATTCCTACAGGATGGGATGTTGCTATGCTGAGGGATTAGGTTGCGAAGCCAATTTCCGTCTGGCCAGGAAGTATTGGGAAGATGCGTATGCTTTCGGAGAGTGGTGGGCTGCCGATGCCATAGCGGCCCTTTTCGAGCAGCGTCTTGAGAGTCTGGGGCCCGATGCTCCCGAGACTGAGCGCGTCAATTGCCGGAAGCATATAGAGTCGTGGCGCAAGCTCGCACGCAGGGAGCAGGAGCGGCAGGCCGCCTCCGAGCCCGATCCTTCGGTTGAGGAAGATTGATATTTTTAACCTTGCACGTTTCAATTTATAGAATATGAAAGTCAAAGTTTTATTGTTTTGTCTGCTTATGGCTGCAGGCGCTTCTGCTCAGACCCTGGAGAAGATGAACTGGTTTAACGAGCCTGCCGGCTGGAACATAAAAGACGGCACTCTTACTATGGATGTCACTCCCAAGAGCGACTATTGGCGCGTATCTCACTATGGCTTCACCGTAGACGATGCACCCTTCTACTATGCCGAATATGGAGGTGAGTTTGAGGCGAAGGTCAAGATCTCGGGCGACTATAAGGTGCGGTTTGATCAGGCCGGCATGATGATTCGCCTCGACCACGAGAACTACATCAAGACAGGCATCGAGTATGTTGACGGCAAATATAACGTCAGCACCGTCGTGACCCACGGCACTTCTGACTGGAGCGTCATTCAGCTTGATCGCCCGGTGGAACATATCTGGATCAAGGCAGTAAGGCGCCTCGATGCCGTTGAGATTTTCTATTCATTCGATGATAAGGACTACCGAATGATACGCACTGCATGGCTTGAGGCCAATCATCCCGCCAGAATCGGAATGTTTGCCGCCTGCCCTGATGGCAACGGCTTTAAGGCTACATTTTCCGACTTCAAGGTAACCTGTCTGCCCGATAAGGTGCGCACCGAGTGGCTCAAGGCCAATGCGGAATGATGTTCAATCGGAATTTCGATAAATAAATGACGATGCCCCGGAGCCTGCAGAAACCGGGGCATTGATGTCTTATTATGTTTGTGGTGGCGCCTACATCATCTGCGAGGCTATCCGTGCTGCGAGTGCGGCATAGAGAGCCCCGGGAAAGAGGAATGTGCCGTCGGCTTCGGGCTTCGGTATGCACCAGCAGCGCAGCAGGAGAGATTCGGAAGAGTCTGACATGGTTGCCATGGCCCATATCTGCAAACCTTCCGATCCGGCCATTATGTAGGCGAGCGGAGAAGAGGGTGTTCCGGCTATTCCGGGTTCCGGATTCCATAGGCGCGGGGTCAGACGCGAGCCTGCGCCGAAGATATGGCGGGCGTCATCTGTCCAGCTTTCCAGACGTACTGCCACCGGCCTCATGAAGCCTGCCGGCAGCGGGGCTACAGCTGCGTACGCTCCCGACGGCATCAGACGCTTCGAGGCGCTGAGGCTCAGTTGAGGGGCATCTGCCAGATCCGCCATGTCGGCATCTGCTATCAGGGTGCTTCCTGCGCCGGGGAGTAGTGCCGCCACCTTGCGGCTCACGGCCTCGTGGAGATCCGTGCCCGGAAAACTTTCTGAGCCTTCCGCCTGAGGTGCAGGCGCCTCGCCCATGAGGGCGAGAACGTCTGCCACGAGCACGGTGAGGTTGCAGATCATGGCTGTCGGGGCTTTTCACCGGCAGCTTCACCTGTGCGGATCTGGCCGCTGCGGAATTGAGGACTCGCTTCTATCACTGCCTGAAGCACCGGATCGGAAGTGCTGAAACTTGCCGGCCTGACTCCTCCTGCGCAAAGTTGTCCGCCGGTGAAAGGCACCCTGATGCGTCCGCGTCCGGCCCGGAACACCGGATGGCACTCCTTCATGCCGGGTATCTCATACGTTTTAGTCATTACGTTTCGGTTAAGTTGTCATAATATGATTTCGCCGCTGTATTCCTCCCAGCCCGAGGTGCCTTGCCGCCACATCGTGCTGCTCTTTGCCCGTGGCGAGATTGCCGGGCAGTCTGCTACGAGATAGAATACCGTTCCCTCTGAGGCAAGGGAGTCGTCGGGCGCATCGGCGCTGTCCCATAGCATGAGATGTTCCGCGCCTTCGGCCGAAGACTCTCCTTCGCCGTCGATCCAGATGTGGCAGCTTCCCTTCAGCGCAAGGGCGTCCCATGTGAGTATGCCGCTGCGCTTCGCCTCCTGGCCCTCGACGCGGTCTTCGAAAGTGTGCTCGTTGCTGTAGACGTAGTGCACGAGGCGGTCTTCACCGATAAGGGCGCCGCTGTGGCTCCAGCCGAGGCGGTCGAGGGTAGGTTCGCGTTTGATCTCGATGTCGCCGAATACGGTATGGAAGTTGGTCACGCTCCAGCCAAGTTTGTTTTCTTTCGTGGAAATCTGAATCTCGGGATGCCGCGAGAAATCGATACACTGAATCTGCTCCAGAAGGTCTTTGCCGGCGAGCAGGAGGGCGGTCTTAGGCACGTCCTCGCCCGTGAAAAACATTTTGGCGAGGGCAATGATCTTTTCTACTGTCCAGCGGCCTGAATGCTGCAGCTCGCGCTTGAATTGCCATCTCAGTCCTTCGGTGCAAAATACTGTCTGCATCCCCATGTTGGGAACGCTTATCGTGAATTTGCCTCCGCGTCCGGCCCAGAGCGTGCGGTTGCCCCTCACCTTGAAGTTGGCTATGGCCTGCTCGGCGATGAGAGCCTTAGTGAAGGGTGTGCGTGTACGCTGGCTTTCAAGATAATCGCTCACCACCTGGTTCACTCCTCGCTTCTGCAAATACACCCTTGTGGGCTGTGGCATCAGTAGCTCGGGATCAACCTCTTTCTGCGTTTCATAGAGCGAATTGGCGAGGATTACGGCCTTCGTGCCTTCCGGAATCATCGGTAGTGTGCAAACTTCGTCTTCGGGCGAGCGCTTCTCGCCGTTCACGGCGCGCACCACCGGGCAGCCGGTCGAGGTGTCGTGTCCCACCACATAGACCATGAGATATTTTCCCGGTGTAGGGGTCTTGCCGTCGCGCTCGAAGCCGTCCACACCCTTCAGAAGCAGAGTTGTGTATTGGCGCGCGATATTTTCCTCGCCGGGCAGCAGGGGCAGGGTGCACTGTGTCTTTCCCGCCTGTACTCTCGAGGCTACGGTCAGGGTTGATTTGGGGCTGTCGATCATGTAGTGGTCCACTTCGGGCGACGCCACTTTCACGCGCTTTGCGCGGAGCATCAGATTCATCAGAGGGGTATCGTCTGAATTGAATTTGAAAAGTTGTGAGTCCACATCGGCTTCCACGAAAGAGGCCACGGGAGCGATGCCGCCTGTAGCGGCGGCGATGTTTGATACGGTTGCTGGCATGGTAATTTAGAATTTAGAATTTAGAATAATTGAGACTTGCTTTGGCTTTGGCGAGGCCGATTATTTGTCTTGCCGTCAGGCCTGCGATGCGAGGTCGAAGAGCGACCCGAAACTTTTGGCCACAGATCTTCCCGATGATATCGGCATTGCCGACCGGGCATGTAGTTCGCTCTTTATCTGCTCGATGGCTTCATTGCGGTTGGCGCGGATGATTCCGATTAGTTTCTCGGCGCCCATCTCGCTAATCATACGTTCTATCTCCGCCCGGGCGGTGTCGGCCGGGGAAGGCGCAGCCGTGGCTTCGGAGTCACTTTCAGCAGTATGCTTCCCGGACGTTCCGGGCTGTTCGGGCGGCACCACGGGGGCCGGATGCTCCTCGGGCTGAGGTTCGAGTTCATAGAGGGTGCAGGGTTCATTTTCCATACGGGTTGAATTTTTATTTTTTACACTTGCAAAATTACGCCTTCCCGCCCCCCTCGGCGTCTTATCCGTGAAAAAATCGTATTAATCCTGATATGTGGTGAAGAAGCTCGTTTTTAACTCATCTTTAACTTATATACACTAATATTAGCATATTAAGAAGCGTTAGTATACTGAAAGCCCACCCCGCGGGGGTGGCGCGATCCGCAAGCAAGAATAATTGTCTAAATTTTGGGTTATATACATTAGTTATTTCTATCGCAGTCTCCGCGTCGTGACGTGGAGACGGAAAAGGCCTGCCGTCGGGATGACGCCAGACCTTTTTTTATAAAAATTTATCTGAATAGTTGCAGGTTAGTGAAATTAGTTGTATCTTTGTGACCTATAACTACCACATCATTAATTTACATATTTTCTATATAAATAATCACTATTCGATGAACTCCCCCGACGGCCTGCCCGACACACCATATTCGTTACTCCGCAGAGGCGCTTACGCACTTCTCGCCGCTGTTGTCGGCCTTATGCTTTCTGCAGGTCTCCACGCCCAGCAGTTCGCGCTGAAGACCAATCTCCTCTATGATGCTACAGCAACCATCAATCTCGGCGCAGAGCTGAAGGTGGCTCCACAATGGTCTGTAGATCTCTCCGGCAACCTTAACGCATGGAATTTCTCCCACGGCAGAAAATGGAAGCACTGGATGGCGCAGCCGGAAGTGCGCTACTGGCTTTGCGACGCCACAGCCGGGCATTTCCTCGCAATCCACGCTATCGGAGGCAAATATAACTTCGGACATATCGGGTCGGCTCACGATATACTCGGCCTTCAGCTGGGACAGCTCCGCGACAATCGCTTCCAGGGCTGGATGGCGGGTGCCGGTGTGGGATACGGCTATTCATGGATTCTCGGCACCCACTGGAGCCTTGAGGCTGAGATCGCGCTCGGATATATCTACACCGCTTACGATCAGTTTGAATGCGAGGGCTGCGGCAAGAAGATTGCCGACGGACACAAAGGATTCTTCTCTCCGACAAAGGCTGCCATCAACGTAATCTACGTATTCTAACTCCATTCCGCCATGAAAAAGATTCTATCATCAGCAATGTTAGTCATAGCGGCCTTCTCAGCCGCAGCCTCGGCACCGGAGCAATACGAATGGCCCGACGGAGCCGTGACCGGAATCCGCGTGGAGAAGTCGGAATCGATGCTGATTGTCAATATGGATATCAATCCCGCATGCCTGCCGCTGAAAGCCAATCGTGAGTGTTGGCTCCGCCCGGCGATTACTGCCGGTGCCGACACGCTCATGCTCGACCCCGTGGTGGTGGCCGGACGCACACGCTATTATCAGCATCGGCGCGCACGCGACATCAATGGGCCCGCCATACTTCTGCGTGACACCGAGAAGATGCCTTACCGCTACCACACCATGGTGCCGATGCAGGAATGGATGGAATATTCAAGCGTAATCCTTCAGGGAGAGATCGACGGTTGCTGCGGAAGCGGACTCGGCATCTTGCCGACCGATGAACTCGCCACCATCGACTACCGTGACTTCACCATCGACCCCGAGATGATCTATATATCCCCGGCTAAAGAGATAGAGAAAACCAGGTCTGTGACAGGAAACGCCTATATCGACTTCCCCGTGAACCAGACCGTGATCTATCCCGATTATCGCCGCAATCCACAGGAACTCGCCGCAATTCGCGCCACTATCGATGAGATCCGCTCAGATAGCGACGTGACCATTACCTCCATCTCTTTCAAGGGCTTTGCCTCGCCCGAAGGCAGCTACGCCAACAACGAGCGCCTTGCAAAAGGGCGCACCGAGGCGCTGATCGACTACGTCAGGAACCTCTACTCTTTCCCCTCTTCGGTGATGCATGCATCTTGGGAGGCGGAAGACTGGTCAGGACTGGAGGCGCGTCTGCGCGGTCTTGATATCCCCAACCGCGACGCGATGCTCGCGGTGGTTTCAGACCCCGACCTTACACCAGACCGGAAAGATGCCAAACTTAAACAAGACTTCCCCGAGCAGTATCGCTATCTCCTCTCCGACGTATATCCCGCCCTGCGCCACTCCGACTATCGTGTGGAGTATCGGGTGCGCAACTTCTACGATGTGAAGGAGATTGCAGCCGTCATGGCAACCGCTCCGCAGAAACTGAGTCTCGACGAACTGTTTCTGTATGCGCAGACCCTCGACAAGGATTCTCCGGAATTCCGCGAGGTGATGGAGGTGGCCGTGAGGATGTATCCGTCCGACCCGGAGGCCAACCTCAACGCCTCCACTTCAGCGATATCTTCAGGCGATCTCGACAAAGCCGGGAAGTATCTTGAAAAGGCGGCTGACTCCCCTGTGGCTGTTTACAACGCCGGCGTGATAGCCGCCATGCGTCAGGACTTCGACCGCGCCCTCACGCTCCTGAAGGAAGCCGAGCAACTCGGAATCTCGCAAGCTTCGCCGCTCATCAATGTGGTGATCAGGCGCATATCGGCACAGACCCGCGACAGAGTTAATTCAAAATCGGAATAAATAATAAATGCTACCTAATATGAAAAAAATTAACTTATTCTCATGTGCTTCGGCATTGATTGCCCTCGTCATGACATCCTGCTCGGGCAACCTGCCGGAACCGGGCACAAATGTCTATGAGAAAGATGAGACATGTTTCGTGCAGATTGCCATCTCCAATCCCCCTTCCACAAGAGCGGATGCGGCTTCGTTTGAAGACGGTATCGCTGCCGAGAATGTTGTAAAGGACGCTTACTTCATCTTCTACGACAGATTCGGGGCCGTAGTGGGCGACAACAGTATAGTCGACCTGAAATTCAATGCTAATGAACCCGGCAATCAGAGCGTAGGGCAGATCGCCAACACTACAGTGCGCCTCTCTATTCCCAAAGGATCTAATCTCCCGGAATATGTGATTGCTTTCCTTAATCCCGTAAACTATGAGGAAGTCAGCAGCCAGGCAAACATGAATGAACTGAGGAATTCAATACGCACTGACTACCTTTGCTCTCACGACTGCTTCGCAATGAACAACTCCGCATACTATGGCAACAATCCTATTTCAGGCGAAAGCAATGTCAAGATCGTCGGTGCTCCGGTCTATGCCGATCAGTTGCATCCTACAGCCGCAGCAGCCGAGGCTTCTGCCGCGCCTATCGAGATCTATGTGGAGCGCTATGCCTCAAAGGTAAGGCTCTCGCTCGTCAATGACGGCATTGAAGACCAGACGGTAGGCGGAGACGATAATAAATACACCCTGAAGTTCGTGCCCGAGGCCTGGTCTATTAACGCCGACGCACCGGAAATGTATGCTTCAAAGAGGTTTGAAAACAGTAATTCATCCGATCATAGCGTGCCCACATACAGTGAGGTGCAGGCCATGCTCGGAACATGGACTACATGGAACGATCCCGCTAATCACCGAAGCTACTGGGCCTGCTCTCCGGGATACTACGCCACGCAGTTCCCGGCCGTCTCTGACGACATCATCGATATTGCCGGCGAAGGGAAAACCGGTGCCGGAGAAGCGCTCGGTGACTATAAACTCAGATATTATTCCTACAATCAGATCGCTGACCAGTCATCGACCAATACATCAGAGGGAAAAGGCGTAACCGCATTCAATAATGGTGGTAAAAACTGGAAATACGTGCTTGAGAACACTATGGGTAAAGATGCCTTCAAGTGCTCAAATCCCAAGGCTGCCGCGCCGTCGGTGGTGATTGTAGGTCATTATGAGGTATCGAAAGGCGGCGTGGAAATCAAAAACTCTCCGGGCTTCTGCCTTTATGCCGACGAATTGTATTTTACCGACAACGTCCCGGCCGGAATGGGAAATGTCACCACAATCAAGACTGTGCTCATGGATCGCAACGGCATCCTCGCTATCGATCAGAACGGCACTCTCATGACGGCGGGCAATGCGTCGGCTTCGGTCAAGAACTGTTTTGAAATAGCACATCCCTCAAAGAGTGTGCGTGGCAATCAGAAAGTGCCCCACCGCTACGTCACGCTCCAGCTCAAACAGCAACTCACTGCCGAAGATCTGGAAGGCCTCTTCTACAAGCCTGCCGGGTCAGACACTTGGCAACCGATTGCAGCCACTGACAAACAGACACTTGAAGAAGTCATAGCCGGAATCAACAAACTCCTCTGGGCGCAACTCGGCAACGCGCGCATCTACACCCAGAACAAGGGATACTTCTCAATCCCCATCCAGCACCTCGGCATCACGGAGAACAAAGTGGCTAACGACGCGAATCCTCCTATTACTGATGGATCAGTAAACTGGAAGAATGTCCGCGTCGGTGACTTCGGACTGGTGCGCAACCATGTCTATTCGCTTGAGGTGTCTGCCATTAAGGGTCTGGCAAGCGGTATCGACGGACTCGACAACCCTCTCGTGCCTTCTATGGAAGATGACGAATATTGGGTGAAATATAAGATCAATATCCTCAACTGGCGTGTGGTTCCCGCCCAAAGCGGCATCGTACTCAAATAATATCAATCATTGATCGTTGAAGAAATTACTCAGGCATATCAATAAAGTCATAAAGACAGTTGTCGTCGCCGCTCCGGTGATGACGCTGTCTTCATGCGACTCCCTTGTCTTCGACGGGGAAGGAGACTGCACGCCCCGCTATAGCCTGCGGTTTAAGTTTACAACCAATGTGCTCAATGCGGACGCATTCGGCTCTCAGGTCACCGATGTCCGTGTCGCGGTCTACGACAAGGAGGGGAAACTCCTCTTCACTAAGGCCGACCTAAGAACTCCTACCGAGGAAAATGACTACCGGATGCCGGTAGATCTGAAGCCCGGCACCTACGACGTCATTGCATGGTGTCAGGGCACTCCGCTCGCCGCCGACGCTGTATCGTTCACTCTCAGGGGGCAATCAGTTTATGATCACATCTCGACCTCAGGCGCATTCTTCGAACCTTTCGGCTCATCGGGAGCCCGATATCTCGACAGAGACATCACGCCCCTCTTCTACGGAAGGATAGAAGACGTGGTTTGCACTGAAAATGACTATGGCGAGGTAGTGCTGCCACCCATATCGCTGATAAAGGACACGAACAATATCACCGTGATGCTTCAGAACCTGGGCGGCCAACCTCTCGACCCGGCGATGCTCACTTTCACCATCAAGGGCTACAACAGCGCCCTCGACTGGAAAAATGACCTCACTGCCACAGAAGTGGATTTCGACTATCATCCTTGGTCTGTAGAGCCGCTATCAACCACTGAAGAAAGTGATTCCCGTGCCGACATGCCGAATGGGGTAAAGACGGAATTCACTACCGGACGCCTTTTCGCCGACCATGAGCAGAGACTCGTCGTGACCCTGAAAGAGAGCGGCGAGGAGATAATAAGCATTCCCCTTATAGAGTATCTGCTCCTCGTCAGAAGTAATTATGCTCACGCTGTTTCAGCCCAGGACTATCTTGACAGGGTGGATTCCTACTCTCTCGTCTTCTTCATTGATGAGAACAACGATTGGATCCGAAGCCGTGTGCTCATCAACGGTTGGCGTGTGGTGCCACCGCAGCAGGGTACGCTGACAGGCAACTAAGTTATTGAATTCTAAATGAACAGGATAAGGCATCTGATCAATATTGGAGTCTTGACGGCTATGCTCGCGGCAGCGGCATCGCTCGTCGTGTCCTGTGCGTTCGTGATCGATAAGGATGTCGTGGACTCGCCGGAGGTTCCGGTGGAGGAAGTCGGCGATTCATTCGAGATAAGGTTTCAGATATGCACCCGCACCATCGGCACCTCGCGCAATCCCGACATTGAGGGCGACCGGGAAGGTACGGCAGCGGAAAACGTGATAAACCTCAATGACATACGCTACTATATTTTCGACAAGGATGAGAAATTCCTTCTCGACCTGACTCCGGATATCGACGAGAGCAGGTCGTCGGCTATTTCGGAAGATTATTCCTTATATGAGGTGGTGGCGAAAATTGACGAGTCTAAGACCGACTATTTCAAGAAGAACAAGACCGGCACGATCGACTTCTATCTGATGGCATTTGCCAACTATTCAAGTAAGTCAGGCTATAATGACGAAAGTCTCCAATACCTGAGCAATAGCAATAACTTTAAAGATCTTACGCTTGATAAGATGTTCAGCCTCCCGGCCACTCCGGTCATAAAAAGCCTACCCGACACGGAGAAGCTGATGAAAGCCAATAAGGATGATGCCGGCGCAAACTATTTCCCCATGGCCGGACTTCAGCGGTTTTCGGTCAGCGGGTCGTGGTTCGAGACCCAGGCCGGCGACATTCCCATCGATCTCACTTTTCTGACGGGCAAAAACCTTAATATGCTCCGCGCCGTAGCAAAACTCGAGATCGTGGACATGATCAACATCAAGCCCGGAGAGATATTTGACGCGGAGAAAGCCGGCGATAACCCGCGTATTGAGGCCATCTCGATCGATGGAGTTATGAAGACAGCCCGCCTTCTGCCCACCATTAACCAATGGAAGAGAAATTCAGTGTTTGAGACCCAGCAGGTAGAGAACGCGAGTGTCACCGCTGTTTCCGACTATCTGTCGCCACCTGAACTCGGGTCTGACGGTTCGGTTTCAGCTTCGCCGTCAGGCGGACAATACGGCCTGAATTTCGTATATGATGCCGTGGAGACGATGAAGCGGGAAGACCATTGCCCCGTCTATTCCTGCTATGTGTGGGAATACTTGCGCGATGCTGAAATCCCCGAGGCCCGGCTGCCTTATCTGTCGTTTACGGTAAGAAATCCCGATAACATTGATCCGGCTGCCACACTGCAAGGTGTGGACATATCCGAGTCTACAACCTATCATGTCAGGCTGATGTCTGACATGACTCCCAACGCAAAAGATCCTGAACCGGTGCGAAGCATACTGCGAAATCACATCTACCGCTATGAGATAAGCGGAGCCGGAACAGGAATATCCATAAAATGGTCGGTATGCCCTATGGATAAGGTATCTTCCGACATCACATTTAATTGACCTCATGAAGCCGCATCTGCATATATGCAACATAATCTGCACGTTGATCATGGCCCTTGGCGCCATGATGGCCGTCTCGTGCGCCGACAGTCCGCTTGAGACTCTTCCTGACTATACCCTCAGCGGGCACCCGGTCAGGCTCAAGGTGTCGGTGCTGATTCCGCAGATGAATGCCGAGACCCGTGGCGACCTCAGCGAGAACCAGCTCAATCGCGTGGAGTCGCTCTGGATTCGCACCTACAACGCCCAGACCTTGATGGCCACATCAAAGTGGATAAAACTCAATCCCGCTACTACAGATGTCCACAACATGAGGCATGTGGATATAGACACGGAGAGTGGCTACACCTATATTATAGCAGTTGCCAACGTGAACTGTATGGGCGTCACAAGCGATGATATCACCCGAGAAAGACCTCTCGGCGAATTGCTTGAAGAGGCTGACACATGGGATCAATTCCTGAAGATCGCTGTCCTTACTCCCTCTGATCAGGACAATGTGAACGCTCCGCAAACTAATTCCTTGCCTATGTGCGGTTGCTACTCCGATGCTATCACGGAAGGCCCCAATGCTGAGCATATCGCCTACAATCAATGGCAGAAGGCCGATTTTCAGCCATACTTCATTCCTGCTTCCTCAGAAAAAGTAGAGTTTAAGGGAGGTATTCACCTTAGAAGACTCGTCTCTCACATCACATTTAACTTTACTACCGAAAATCCGGCTATGGAGCTCGTTGTCAATTCATATCGGGTGATGAACGTGCCTAAATACTCTTGGCTCTATGAGCGTTCTGAGGAATACACCACATTGGTAAACTTCGGCGACAAGGCCGCTTCTGCTGAAGACGCCGCCAATTTTTATGAAGATGTGCCTCAGTATGGCTCCCAGTTCATACGCCACTCCACTTCTGAAGGAAAAGAACTGCAATCGTTCGATTTCTGGCAGGCCGAAAACAAACATACCGGCACAAGCACCTCTTACGCAGACCGGGGTAAGAAGAAAGAAAAAGATGGTGTCACCCTCTTCACTTCTCTGACAGGCGACACATGGACACCCGACAATGAGGCGTCGTATGTGGTTGTGGACTGTGATATTAATTACAAAACAAAAATCACAGTGGATGACAACGGCGCGATCGTGGATAATGGCACTGAAGTGGACCGTAGCGGAAACGCCACATATTTCATACATTTAGGCAATATTCTCGGAGAAAAGGCGAAAGACTTCAACTGTTTCCGCAATGTGGACTACACATACAACGTCACAGTGAACGGTCTTGACGACATACGCGTGGACGCTGTCGTAAAACCAGAGACATATCACAACGAGGAGGGCCTTGTGGTAGACCTTGATGCCAACCCTATAAGCCTCGACGCCCACTATGCCGTATTCAACATTTATCTTTCGGAAGATGATCTGAAAGAAAACTTCGGATTCATCATCACCACCTACGACAATGGCGAGCAGATCACCCTCAGCGAGAAGAATCCGAGAGACGATATCGGCGGAAATATAGTGATATACGCTGATGAGGAAAAGAAAAGGCCGATCGCTTCAAAATATTATAACTGGATAGAACTGCGACCTACCACAAGAGAGAATGTTCTTGCCGAATATAAACCACGCTTCGGCGAATATTCCGACGGCAAGACATTCCTTCTGACCGACTTATTCAATAAAAAGGACGCAGCCGGCAACAATATTCTGAACCTCTCGGCGGAATGCAAATCCGCGAGCGGATATTATACTGTATTCGTCAATGAATACACCTACGAGCCTATGTATGGCGAAGAAGGCTATGGTGATGAATCGAATACAACTGTTAATGGGAACCCTGCATGGATGAGCTATGTGAACCAGAATCCCCGACGCTTCTATATCAAAGTCTCCTATCGTGAGTCTGCCGATGGCAACAGCGTCTACGCCCGCTCCAAATACGCCGTCCAGCAGCAATCACTCATGACCTATTTCTCGCAAATAAATGTCGATCCGGATGGCACTGCAGTTGCAGTAGAACGCGAAAACGAGACATTCGGTCTCAATCTGCGGCATTTCGACAATTGCGGAGGAAGTAGCCTTACCAACGGACGATGGAACGCTGCTCAGTACCTGACTTCCGGAGCAATCGATCACCACGATGTAAAAGAAGACTATGATGGAAAATGGGGATCCATATCTGTTGGCAGACCAAATGTAGCCGATAGATCAGCCTGGGCGTATTTCCTGATGCCGTCGGAGCCACTGGAAGTGCCCGGTGTGACTGACTGGAAACGTCTGCAAGGTGGTCCACCAATAATGGATCGTACCGTAAATAACGGGAATCCCCACAAACTCAGAAAAATTAAGAATCCAGAGCAGTTTCAACACCCCATAACAGTTCCTGCTCCTAATTTCACAGACCCGCAGACAGATAAGAAATATAATATAATAGCGATGTCGGCATTTATCAACCGAAACCGTGACAATAACGGCAACGGAAAAATCGATGCCGAGGAATTGCGCTGGTATATCCCTGCCATGACAAGATATGTCGGCATGACTCTCGGTGAGAATGCCATGCCGCAAAGACTCATGATGTTTGATGAGATACAGAAACTACCTTATGTCGCAGAAAATGAGAGGGAGTATTCCGAAACCTCGGGAAAAATCAATAACTGTTTCTACAACCGATATATGTATATCGCTAGCAATTATGCTCCTTTCGATGGAACAAACACTGATAACAACGTGCTGTGGGCGTTGGAGGGAACGTCGCTGTCGAAATGGCAGCAGGTGACCAAGTGGTCTACCGGCAATGACAACATTCCTGTGAATCCATGGCAGATACGTTGCGTGCGAAATCTCGGTTCGGATCTTAGAACAGTCAAAAAAGAGGATAAGGTGACTATGCCATTTAGGCATGACCCCGGAAGCAGAATCCTTAACATGAAATATTTCAACCTTGCGGCTATCAGGACGAAACAATACTCGGGTAACGGAGAAGGAAATTCCAACTTTATGCCTATCCATACCATTAACTCATCATACAACAGCGTCTATAAAGGATTGGAGTATGCACAATATGATTTGGATTACAGCAAGCCGGCCGGAGATCCTAACGAACAAAATTTCCCAACATACAATAAAGCAATTTATGATTATATAAACACCAATCCCTGCGGTGACGAGTTCGGCAATGGATGGAGGCTCCCGAATCAAATCGAATTGACGATGCTTTGTCTATCGGGCGCATTAAAAACAGCAAATACCGGATGGCTCTCTTCAACCGTCCAATATATCAACAGCGATACTGGCGAAGGCAACGATCAAACTCAGAATAAACTATTCATGGTCTCCTCATCTTCCCACACATTGCTCCTGACCTTAAACAATTATAAAGACAACGCCATTAAAAACCTCCGCGTCCGCTGCGTCCGCGACGTCAACCCCTAACCCCTGACTATTGCCCCCCCGGATCGCCCTCCCATAGCCATATAATGCCCCCGGAGGGGGTGTCCCCACCGTTAGCCGGGTACGGAGCGAGCATAGCGAGCGCAGTGCCCGGAACACACGCCCCCCAACACACACCTCCGACCCCGGCGGGGTCGCCCCCACCATAAAACAAGAATATATGAGTAAAACCAAAATCCTATGCCATATTGTCTTTGCTACACGAAAAAGACAACCTACCATAAGCGAGAAGTATAAGAGAGAACTTTATGCCTATATCTATGGCATCCTCAACAATAGAAAATGCTTCGTGCATCGGATTAACGGTTGCCCTGATCATATCCACCTTCTCATAGACTTGCATCCTACAATAGCGCTGTCAGACATAGTAAAGGAAATTAAATCGGCAAGTTCGAATTGGCTGCGGGAAAATGGTCACTTCCCCGCATTTGTGGGGTGGGGTGAGGGGTATTATGGTTTTTCGGTGGGTTCGGAAGAATTGGAAAGTGTAAGAAATTATATCATAAATCAGGAGACCCACCATAAGACAGCGAGGTTGGTGGAGGAGATGGAAGAATGGGCAAGACTGAAGAGTATCAGATGGTGGAAGGATGATTTAGGATAGAGCCGACACCTCCGGGGCTACCGGATGCCAACCATGTCACAGACTCGGCGGATACCCCGGGGAAGGGCGACCCCGCCGGGGTCGGGTGGAGAGAGGAAGTGGGACTTCTCCGGGCACGGCGCTCGCCGTTGGCTCGCTTGTACCCGGTTAACGAAGTAATAGCCCCTCCGGGGCTACCGGATGCCAACCATGTCACAGACTCGGCAGATACCCCGGGGAAGGGCGACCCCATAGCCATCTAATGCCCTCGGAGGGGGCATCCCCACCGTTAGCCGGGTACGGAGCGATCGTAGCGAGCGCAGTGCCCGGAATACACGCCCCCCACACACCTCCTTATCTCGTAAAACGTCCAACCTCCGACGTTATTCAAAATTCATATCGTGACCAATGTCGCGCCGAATCCATACTCCCTGAACGACGCATCCTGAAGGTCGGCTTTCGGGAATTCCTTCTTCAGCAGATCTCGCACTGCCTTACGCAGCACGCCATCGCCCTTGCCGTGAATAAACACTATCTTCTGCCCTTTGCGGCGCGAGTGTTCCGCCATCGTCTTCCTCACCGTGTCGAGCTGCAGTGTCAGCATGTCTTTCGGCTCCATCCCGGCAGTTGTGTCTACAAGTTCATTTATGTGCAGGTCTATCTCAATGAGGGGGAGCAGCTTGTAAGGGTTCATCTCCTTGCCGCGTCCCGGCTTTCCACCGGTTTTCGGCTTCGCATCCTTGGCCGCATAGTCAGCCATCATTGCCGCAGTGTCGGCCTGGGGCCTGTCTTCCTTCACGAGCGATATCTCCATCACAGGATTATCGAAATAGATGCCGGGCCTGAAATTATGGAGCTTGAAAAATTTTGTGAGATCCAGCTTACGGCTCACGAAAGCCGGCGCCTTCATCTCAAACTCCTTCCCTTTCTTAAACGCGATATACTGCAGCGCCACCTTGTCGAAGTCGTTCAGTTCGCCATGATGCAGTATAGCCACATCTATCAGTTCGTTGGGTGCCACCTCGCCGGCATAGACCGTATGCCAGCCCCTGTCGTCAGACGCTCTCCTGAGGAAATTGAACAGAAGATAATAGTTGGAGTCGTTGACAATCACCGCAGCGAAGTCCGATCTGTCGAGAGTCTTGAGGGCGCTCGGCTCGAAGGCAAGCGCTATGTTGAGGCGGTTGCCGTAGTGGGTCTCTTCCGGTTTGTCTGCTTCCGGCGCGCTGAGAGATGATCCCGGTGCCGGCACTTCTTTCTCCACTTTGGGCTTTTCCGGCGCACGGTTCTTGCCTGCGTCGAAAGCCTTCTGGTCGAAGAATAGTCTGGGCCCTCCCTCCGGCTGCTTATGTCCGGCCGGGAGCACCACCACTATCTCGTTGGCGAGCACCGGAGTCTCGAATCCGTCGTCCTCGACGTATGCCACCTTGCCTTCAATCCTTGTCACCACACCGCCACCTACGGCGTTGAGGAATCTTACCGTGTCTCCAACCTTAACGTTTGCCATATATTCAGGATATTCTTATTTCTGAAGTTTTGCGGTAGCCTCGCGTATGCGGCGCATGGCCTCGCGTATCACGTCGTCGGCTGTTGCGTATGAAAGGCGCATATAGCCGGGAGCGCCGAATGCCGCTCCGTCCACGCAGGCCACGTGGGCCTCTTCAAGCAGATACATGGTATAGTCTCCGCTGTTCTCGATTTTCTTGCCGCCCGGCGTCACGCTGCCGATATATGCGCTCACCTCCGGGAAGAGATAGAAAGCACCCTCCGGACGGTTCACTATCCATCCCGGTATCTCCTTCGCCAGTTCCACAATCAGGTCGCGTCTGCGCTCGAATGCGTCGCGCATGTTGTAGCGGAATTCCTGCGGCCCGTCGAGGGCGGCCTCGGCTGCTTTCTGGGCTATGGAAGAGGGGCCTGAGGTGTACTGTCCCTGAAGTTTCGATACGGCCTTGGCCACTTCGAGCGGAGCCGCGAGGTAGCCGATGCGCCATCCGGTCATTGCATACGCCTTCGACACGCCGTTGATGACTACGGTCTGCGGGAATACCTCAGGACACTCCGCGATGCTGTGCACACGTCCGCCCTCCACGAAATTGATGTGCTCGTAGATGTCGTCGGCTACTATTACTATCTCGGGATGCTTGGCGAGCACTGCTGCCAGCCCTTCCAGTTCCTCTTTTGAATAGACGCTCCCCGTAGGGTTGGAGGGATTGTTGAGTATTATCATGCGGGTGCGGGGGGTAATGGCCGCCTCCAGTTGCTCGGGACTGATCTTGAAATTCCGGTCTACGCCGGCCCATATTTCCACTACCTTTCCTTCGGCAAGGCGCACCATCTCTACGTAGCTCACCCATGCCGGCATAGGGATTATCACCTCATCGCCCGGATTGACGAGCGCGAGCACGGCATTGCATATCTCCTGCTTAGCACCGTTGCCCACCACTATCTGTGCCGGGGTGTAGCTGAGGCCGTTCTCCTTCTCCAGCTTGCGGCAGATGGCCTCGCGTGTGGAGAGATATCCGGGAGCAGGGCTATATTTTGAATAATTCTCGTCAATGGCTCTTTTGGCAGCCTCCTTCACGAAGTCGGGAGTATTGAAATCCGGCTCTCCCACGCTCATGGTGATCACGTCTACGCCCTGGGCGCGGAGTTCGGCACTTTTCTGTGTCATCGCCATAGTTGCTGACTGAGCCATGGCCTTGATTCTGTCTGATATCTGTATCATAATAAAACGTTTTTTTCAAATTTTATGCGAGTTCGCCGTCGATGGCTTCAAGAAGCGTAGCGAGGTCCGGATTGAGCTCTATCGATTGCTTCAGGAATTCCTGCGGCGGAAGTTGCTTCACCACAGCCTTGTCGGGGTCGATGGCTGTCTTTAGCACGAGGAAGTCGTTGCGCAGTTCTTTTCTCAGAAACTCCATGAGCGGAGTCATGGCGAGTTCAAACGCCTGATATTCGGCGGGGTGGGCGAGAAGCGCCAGAAATTCATCGCTTCCTGTCTGCGTCGGTGTGCACCCCCGCATGGCGCTGCAGAGTATATGCTGGTCGGGGTGAGCATACTGGAATGCAACCCAAGCCTCCATGAAGCGCTCCGGAGTGACCGGCTCGTGCAGTTGCTGACGCTGGGCCTGAATCTGAGCCATGCGCTCGTCTACGGCTGAATCGTTCAGTCGGAAACTGCTACCCGATTTCCTGCGCACCACCCTGCGCCCTCCGTCAGGATGCATGGGGCGCGGTTCCGTGTCGGCCGGGGCCTGTGGCCGGGTGGCGGTGGCGACATTCTTTATTCCCTCTTCAGTGGACTGCGGCAAGGTCGCTTCCCGCGCAGCGGCGGGAGTAGCCTTGGGGAGAATGTCGCCGAGAGGTATCTCGCAGTCCACTAAGTCAAAAGGGGGCGTGGCAGGTTTCATCAGCTGGCAGAGCCGGATCAGCACCAGCTCGGTCAGGAATTGCTTGTTGGAAGCCGTGCGATATTGCACATCGCCGTCGTTGAGTATCTTCATTCCGGCATAGTACCATTGCAGGGGAAGCGTCTTCGCCTGTCGGGTATAGCGCTCGGCCACGTCTTTTGATGTCTCTATCAGGTCGGCGGTGCGCGGATCGGCCGCCACCATCAGGTTTCTGACGTGGTCGGCGAGGCCGTTAAGGAAGAAGAGAGAGTCGAATCCCTTTATCCTTATGTCGCGGTAGATCAGCAGTGCCTGCTGTATGTCGCCCTCCCTGAAGGCATCGATAAGGCGGAAATAATACTCGTAGTCGAGCACGTTCAGGTTTTCGATGGCGCTCTCGTATGTGATGTTGCCTCTCGACGAGGCGGCCACCTGGTCGAAGATTGAGAGCGCGTCGCGCATGGCTCCGTCGGCCTTGCGCGCTATCACCTCAAGCCCGCGCGGGTCAGTCTTGATTCCTTCTTCCGCTCCTATACGCTGCATCTGCTCCACCATGTCCTCAATAGTGATGCGGCGGAAGTCGTAGGTCTGGCAGCGGCTCAGGATTGTGGGTAGCACCTTGTGCTTCTCGGTGGTGGCGAGAATGAAGATGACGTAGCCCGGCGGCTCCTCGAGGGTCTTCAGAAAAGCGTTGAAGGCCTGCGGAGAGAGCATGTGCACCTCATCTATGATAAATACCCTGTATTTCCCACTGTGCGGAGGGGTCTGCACCTGATCGTTGAGTTCGCGGATATGGTCTACGCCATTGTTTGAGGCCGCGTCAAGTTCCACCACATTCATCGATGTGCCGCGTTCGATGGCCTTGCAATTCTCGCATTCGCAGCAGGCCTCGCCGTCGGGTGTCGGATTCAGGCAGTTGATGGTCTTGGCGAATATTCGCGCGCATGAGGTCTTCCCTACGCCACGCGGACCGCAAAAGAGATAGGCATGAGCGATCCGGTCAGAGGCGATGGCATTCTTGAGGGTGGATGTCAGGGCTTTCTGCCCAACCACCGTCTTGAACGTCGCCGGCCTGTATTTGCGCGCACTGACAATATATTTTTCCATTCTGTTCTCGTTTCTGATGCAAAATAAGCAAAAAAAATGCTTTCGTGCAAATATTACGCATTAGAAGTTGCGCAAGATTGTCCATAGCGTCACTGCTACCGCCAGAAGCGGCGCTACCAGCGGATGATGCAGCCCGGCATAGAGCCTCGGATGGCGCGGATGCGCCAGTTCGAGATAAAGATAGGTGATCAGGAGAGGAAGCAGACACAGGGCGAAGGCATTCGCGTGCCATGCGGCGGCGAAATCGCCGTGGAGCAGGGCATGGGCCATGCGTTGGGAGCCGCATCCGGGGCAATCCCATCCGGTTAGGGTTTTCCATAGGCAGCGGGGCATCCACCCCGCTTCGGAAGGGTCGAAGACGTAGTAGACCACACCTGCCGCCACCACTACCGCAGCCGCGCAGCAGGCATAGATAAGGCGTCGGCGGGGCGCTTTGCCACGTCTCTCCGGTTTCATTGCATGCGCAGGCGCCATGCGCCCTCCACTTTGCGGCCCACTACCATCATATTCACGGCCAGCACAGCCACTGTGAGGAGTGTGGCGGCAGCCGCCCCCCACACTATGCCTCCGGTCGAGGCTCCGAGGGCTTCCAGAGCCCCGGCATATTGCGTGCGGATCAGAAACAGTGATATCATCACTCCGGCCCATGCCGCGCCGCAGGCCGTGGCGATAATTACTGCGTATGGAGCCCGCACCTTGGCGAGGGGAGCGCCGAGCATGAGAAGGCGGTGAATCACCACGCGGTTCTTCTCGAGGAGCAGCGACATCGAGAGCATGAGCACGAACACCGAGAGAAGCGTGATTACGATTCCTATGGCCATCACAATCCCTACAGCCACGCGCAGCAGGAAAGCGGCCGAGGAGCCCGATTTGTCGCCGGCCGTCTCCAGCGATTTCTCCTTCAGATAGTCGGCTATGGCCACATCGCCCGGCGAAGACACGTCCACGATAAGGCGTGAGGCATCTGACTGCTCTCCGGGCGCGAGCCTTTCAGAGGCGTAGTCCATGAATGCCTGCGGCACGAGCACCGTATTGAGCCGCTTGCTGAAGCCCGCGATGCGTCCCTCCATCTTCAGCGAGCGCGTGCCGTCTTCACTGCGCATATAGAGCGAGAGCGGAATGCCGCTGATGAGCGATTCAGACAGCTGCGGAAGGCCGGCCGAGCCGGCGAAGCCGAAATTATAAAGTGTCAGATAATCTTTGGGAATGATCACCGGAACTATTCCGGAGTCCGGATCGAACTTCCAGTCGGCAGCCGCTACGTCCACGAAGCTGTCGGGCACTGACTCGAAGAAGAGAGCCGTCTCCATACTCCTTCCCCCCGATGCGATGGATGCGTAGACGCGAAAGGGGGAGGATGTGAACTCGCCTACGCGTCTCACCCACGGCTGCGCCTCCAGATCGGCTTTCTCGGCTGCCGAGAACCTGGATGATGTGCCCACGCCGAGCGTATTGGCCGACGTCACGCGCTTGTTGAGCACCATGTAGTCGGTGTGCATGAAACTGTCGTCATCGCTCCAGATGTCGCGCGTGTCGGAATATACCATCACCGCGACCGACACGATGAGGATTCCGAGGAAGTTCGAGAGCGCGAATCCGGCTATCCTCGCCGTGGAAGTGTTTCTTTTGAGGAGTTTTGCTATCAGACTCATCAGAGATTAAGTTTTTCGGGATTTTCAATCAGGAGGGGATTGCCTACGGAGAAAACTATCACTGCCGCTCCCTGCCGCCGCGCCTCCTCTTCCACGATGGCCGCCGCGATGCGGTTGTTGGCCTCGTCGAGATGGCTCACGGGCTCGTCGAGCAGTAAGAAGTCGAAAGGCTGGCAGAGTGTGCGTATAAGCGCCACGCGCTGCTGCTGCCCCACAGAGAGTTTGCCGGCAGGGAAATCGCGGCGTCCGTCTATTCCGAGCCTACGCATCCACTCCGTGGCGCGCTCCATGTCGGCATTGCCCGAGATCTCGGCCTTCAGGCGGATGTTGTCGATGGCGGAGAGATCGGGGAAAAGGGCGAGATCCTGCGGCAGATAGGCCAGGGTGTCGCGGCGCAGTCGCTGCCAGTCGGCTATGGAGAAAGCCGATGTGTCGGTGCCGTCGAAAAAGATAGTCCCCTCATAGTCGCGTCGCGCTCCCATGATGAAGGCCGCAAGGCTCGATTTGCCGCCGCCGCTCGCCGACTCCACAAGATAGCGGCCGCCGCGCCTGAAAGCCACATCTGAGCGCCACACCTGCGAAGACGGCATCTCCTCCCTGGCGAATACGCTCGGGAGGAGACCGGTAAGCTTTATTTCTTCAGTATGCTTCATTGTCACAGAATCATCTTGAGTATCGGCTCAACTCCGCCGGTAGCTTCCAGCTCCACAATCATGCTTTTCTTGTGGGGGGTGAGGCGTATCATCGTTGAGAGGTCGCGTACGGGCCACGAGTATGACAATATCCCGATCCAGGCACCCTTCAGTTTGCCGGCTGCCTCCTCAGGCGTTATCGTGCCGGTGAAGTCGGGGTTGCCCTTCGTCATTGTCACCTTGTCGCCGTCGCGCTTCACCGACATGCCAAGTAAATTCTCGGCAACAAACGAGATGCCGGAGAAATTCTTGCCTGTGGTCGGGATGCAGGCTTCCATGTCGGAGAGTGCTATGTTGGAGCGCACCGCCACCGTGCCGTCGATCTCGGAGATCGAGGGCGCCACCATCGCTACGACAGGCACATCTTTGAGCGATTCGGCTAAGCTCCCGGTGAGTTTCGGCGAGAGGCCCACGGCGAAGATGATGTCGGCTGCGCCATTCAGTTGCTTGATAGCGTCCGGTTCGATCTTCTTTATCGGAATCTGAAGTTGGGCCTCGTTCATCTCTGAGTTGAGCACTGATGCCTGCGCTGTGATGGTTCCTTTTTTGAAATCGGCGCTACCCGAAAGATAGGCTATATCATCGAAGGCCAGGGTCATACCCATCCTCACCGACGAGAGTTGGGGCATCTTCAGCATCATGCGGTTGTAGTCGGCCACGAAATTCACCACTTTGTCAGGCTCGAGAAGCATTGCCGCTGTCTCGGAGCCGGCAAACGACTGGCGCTCGTTGAGTTGCTGTGTATATTTCAGCTGCTCCACGTCGGGCTGACCCTCTGTGCAGATCCAGAACTGATTGCCTATCACTACGCAGAGTCCCACTGTGCGGGCTCCGTTTTCCTGCAGCACCGGGAGTGGTTCTTCTCCCTCGGCCACGGAGTTCTTCTGAATGAAATCTATGAATTTGTCGGGGTCGTCGAGCATTCCGGATATGTAGGAGCGGGCGGCTGAATAAAACACGAGCGATGTGAGCGAGATTCCTGACTCTCCGTCGCAGATGGCTTTGAGAAGTGCCTTCCGTTCGGGAGTGAGGCTCGCGCTGCCGTCGATTATTTTCGTCATGTCTTTTGACACCGAAATCTTGTTGCCGTCGATCTTTCCGCCGAGTGCTTCTACGGTGTGTCGGATGTTTATCACGGCCACGCTCGAGGCGTCGGCCGGCACTGTCTTCAGCAGTGAGGAGGCATCGTCGTTGCTGCTCTTCGAGCAGGCTGCCACCACGAGCATAAGCACTGACAGAATGGTGAGATGAAGATATTTCATTGATGAGGGTATTATGGATGAGAGAATTATGTAGATATTGAACTTTTTCGGTTACATCCGCAGGAATGTGCCCATTGTCAGGGCTGCCACCGCAGCTTCCGCTCCCTTGTTGCCGAGCGGCCCGCCGGCACGGTCGAGCGCCTGCTGCAGATTATTGACGGTCAGCACTCCGAAGATCACAGGCACTTCCCCCTCGCAGTTGAGGCGGCATACCCCGTCGGCAGCCTGCGAGCACACATAGTCGAAATGGGGCGTGTCGCCGCGTATCACCGTGCCGATCACCACCACAGCGTTGTATTTCTTCGGGCTCTTTATGATGCGGGCGGCGGCGTAGACGAGTTCCACGGCTCCCGGCACGCTGTAGAGTTCCACGCGATCGTCGGGGATGCCGGCGCGCTTGAATACGTCTACCGCTCCGGCAAGCAGCCGGTCGTTGACCTGACGGTTCCAGTCGGCGGTGACTATGGCCACACGGAAATGTTCCTTGTCGCGTATTTCAGGAATATCAAGCAGATTTCCTTCTGTGTTCAATATGGTCGACATTATTATTTCGCTCTTTTATGTGTTTATTTGCGGCGGAATGCGCTCAGCCACGACACCTTCATGCTTTCCTGCAGTTTGATCATGGCCTTCAGCGTCTCTATGTCGTGCTGGAGTTCAGTCTCGCCCAGCGAGATGGCGTGCGGAAGCACGGCGTCGAGCAGGCGCTCGGCACGCGGACGCATCGATTTGACGCGGATCATGATTTCCGCCATCTCTACGGTGAGCCTTATTTCCTTCTTGTTTACTCGGCCGGCACGCTTCTTTGAGATTCTGATGGCCTCCGAATAGAATTTCATGGCCTCGCGGTAGTCGCCCGAAGAGGCGAGCAGGCGTCCTACGTTGCAGAGTGAATCCACAAGGCGCTCGGTGGCGCTCAGGATGCCGGCGTTCACTTTCTCGGAGAGTGCGTCGGCATGGAGCTGCTGGCGGGCAAGCATGTCGATGGTCTTCTTTTTGGAGCGCAGAATGCGTGTGGAAAGTTCCAGCGCGAGGATGTGGAGGCGCCCGAAACGCTCCGGATTGCGAGTTAGGAGCGGATCAAGTATCTTGAAAAGGGCCTCGAGTTCCTTCTCGCTGCGCTTGTAGTCCTTGAGTGTGAAATGTATCTCCACCAGATCGAAGACGAGTGCCACTGTCAGCGCACGGAACTCTTCATTGTCGTGATCGGGGAAATCTTTCAGCTGCTGCAGCGCCGAGATGGTGCGCTCGAGAGCTTCGATGTATTTGTCGGTTTTTATCAGCCGTCCTATCTGCAGACGCTCGGCCACTACATTGGCGAGCACTTCCGCTTCGGCGGAATCCTTGGGAAACGAGTCCACCCGGATATTGACATCAACTTGGTTCATATTTTGGGAGATTAGAGGTTGATTCTATAAAGTATATAACAAATAAGACGCAAAAAGTATGAATCATGACCATTCCATGAGGGTGTCGACCAGTGTGGGGTCGAGGGGCTTTGATTCTCTCGACTCGAAGTCGATAGCCACCATCACCGATTCGCACGAGGTGCAGATCTCGCCCGTCTCCGTGTTGCGCAGTATCTGTTCGAGTATGAAGCTCTTCTCTCCGATGTGCTTCACGCGTGTGCGCACCTCCATAGGATAGGTGAATTTTATCTGGTGCATGAAGGTGCAGTTGATATTGACGATCACGGCCTCCACACGGCTCCAGTCGGAGGGCGCTACCTTGTCGGAAAGGGTATTGTAGAATTGGGTCTTGCCCACGTCGAAGAGCGCCAGCTGAGCGTTGTTGTTCACGTGGCCGAGCATGTCGATGTCGTTGAATCGGAGTTGCACCGGTGTGCTATGGCGGAATGCCTCGGGATTGATGTCTTCCTGGGTCATGATTATATGCGATGAAATATTCTAAGATTTGAAGATAATATTTTTAACGGTCTCTTTTCCCACAATCTCATTTATGGCAGCGGCAATCGATGATCGGCGCATGTGGAGTTCCGACCTCAGCGATGCGTTGCGCACTCCTATGGTCATCACGCCGCGCTTCATCGCGGGCTTCGAGCAGAGCGAAGAGAATCCCTCGCCCACCACTGTGGCGAAAGCGTCGCAGGCGCGCGTTTCTTCAAGTCGTTCCTGCATGGCGCTGTTCTCAAAGCATTGGCGCAGCACGTCGGCTATCGTGGTGAAGTCTTTGCGTTCCATAGCGGTCGTGGTGTCAGTTCCCGGCAGATTGGGGCGGCGGAGGCGTGAATTTTCCGTCTTCTACGATGAAGAGACCTGAATCGCCTGAGATGGAGTCGAGAATCTCGTCAAGGTGTTCGCGGTTGGTGTCGGTGATGAAGATCTGCCCGAATTCGGCATCGCCGCTCACCATGCGCATGATGCGCGCCACGCGCCCGGCGTCGAGCTTGTCGAAGATGTCGTCGAGAAGCAGGATGGGTGTCTGGCCGGAGACGCGCCTGAGATAGGAGAATACCGCCAGACGAAGCGCGATGGTGAAGGTCTTCACCTGTCCCTGGCTGCCGAGCCTTCGCATTGAGTATTCGCCGAGCCCGGTGAGCAGGTCGTCGCGGTGCACTCCGCGCGAGGTGTAGCCCAAAACCTGATCTTTGGCCCGGGTACGCTCCAGCACTTCAGGCAAGGTCTCATCGTTGAGCACGCTTGAGTAGCGAATGGAGGCTTTTTCGGCATCGCCTGAAATCTCTGAATAGCGGACGCGGAAGTCGGGAATCAGTTCCTCCACCCACCGGGCCCTTATGTCATGAATTTTTTGCGCCGATTCCGACATTGTGGCTTCCACTGAATCATAGAGAAGCGCGTCGCGCACTCCGGCACGGAGCATGCGGTTGCGGCTCTCGAGGCTGCGGGTGTAGCGTATCAGGTGCGAGAGATATGTCCTGTCGCCCTGCGAGATCACCATGTCCATCAGCTTGCGGCGCTCCTCCGCGCTGCCGCTGACAAGGGCATGGTCGGCAGGTGTCACCGACACTATCGGGAAGCGGCCTATGTGCTCTGATATGCGCTGATATTCCTTGCCGTTGCATTTCAGGGTCTTTCCTTTCCCCTTCACTATGCCGCAGCTCACGCTCTCTTCCACGCCCGAGTCCATGCTGAAGGTGCCTTTCACCATCATCATGTCTGCGCCGTGGCGTGTCAGTGCCGATTCGGGCAGCGACTGCATAGGGCGGGCCAGGCAGAGGAAGTGGATGGCCTCGAGCAGATTGCTCTTGCCCATGCCGTTCATGCCGAGCAGGCAATTCACGCCCGGGGAAAACTCAAGCGAGGCTTCCTGAATGTTCTTGAAGTCTACTATGTCGATCGAGCGCAATCTCATGCGTTGTCTTCTTTCTCTCCGTAGGCGAGGTCGCCGGCATCGCCGAGGCCCGGCACTATATAACTGTGGGCGTTCACTTCAGGGTCGATGGCCGCACACCATACGGTGGTTATGTCTGAAGGGAAATGTCTGCACACGAAATCCACCGCCGTGCGCGAGGCTATCACTGAGGCTATGTGTATGTGGGCCGGATTGCCCTTGCGCAGAAGAGCCCTGTAGCCGAGTTCCATCGAGGTGCCTGTGGCCAGCATCGGGTCTACTATTATGAGTGTCTTCCCTTGCATGTCGGGTGAGGCCATATACTCCACCAGCACGTCGAAGTTGTCATCTTCCTCATGATATTTGCGGTAAGCGCTCACGAAGGCGTTCTCAGCCGAGTCGAACATCTGCAGAAAACCGTGGTGAAAAGGCAATCCGGCGCGCAGGATAGTGGCCAGCACAATCTTCTCGGCCGGCTCGAGGCAGACGCATTCGGCCAGCGGAGTCTGAATCTTCACTTCCCTGTAGGCTATCCGCTTTGAGATTTCGTATGCCATCAACTGGCCGATGCGGTCTATGTTGGTGCGGAAGCGAAGACGGTCGTGCTGAATATTGACATCGCGGAGTTCGCGCATATATTGGCTCATCACCGACGGAGTGTCTGAGAAATTAATAACTTCCATTTTGCTTAAAAATTAAAGTTTACAAATTTAACACATATTTCCGGATTTGCGAAATTTTGCACTATCTTTTTTGTGGCCTTGTTCCACACTGCCGGCTCATCGGGCCGTTTTCGCTTCCTGAAGAGCCTTCATATTAGAGATGAGGTATTGCCTGTAGGCGTTCCACTCCACGGTCATACCCGAGTCTGGCATGGGGCTGACGAAGGTTCCGTTGTGTCGCAGGGCCGCGTGTATGGTGCCCGACGGGGCTTCAAGAAGGATGATGTCGAGATTGGCTCCGAGCGGCACCACATCATAGTCTTTCCAGCGTTTATGGAGAGTGGTGAAGTCGGGCGAGTCGTCGTAGCATCCTTCCACGTGCATGAGCGAGAGAAGCGGCATCAGGGTCTCGGCGTGTCCGAAGTATAGGTTCACGTCCGGTTCGGGTGCATATTCCTGCCCGGAAATCCCGGCGTTTTTCTCTGCCGAGGCCTCGAGACGGCCATTCAGCGAGCGGTCGGCATCTGCGATGATGCGGGCGAGCAGCGGGGAAGTGGCTTTCCCGGCGAGATCGGAGATCGGAGAGATGGAATTGCGCAGATAATGTGTGAGATTGTCCACCTTCCAGCACTCTTCGTACTCCTGCGGCGTTATGAACTCATCGGTGGCTGCAGGCAGCCCGAAGGCGGCGAGCGACTGCAATATGTCGTAGATGTCAAGAGTCAGGTCGCGTGCATCCTTGTCTGATATTGACGCGCCGAAGAGCCGTCGTGCCGGCATGGGAGAGACGATAGAGTCGGTCATGGCGGCTACATACTCTTTCCATGCGCCCGATTTGCGCCAGCGGGCATAATCCTTGTCGGTCTCGAAGCACCGGAGCAGGGGATTGAAACGTCGCCCCTCGGCCACGGTGATCTCGGTCTGGCCCGAGAGTGTGGATAATTGATAAGTGAACTCGTAAGAAGTCTTCACCACGCGGGGCACATAGCTCGAGATCGCGTTTATGCGGGCAGTCCTGAAAAGTCCTGGCAGAAGCGTGAAGATGTCGTCGGCGAGCCGATGCTCTTCCCTTACTCCAACTTCCGACAGGTCTCCCCAGCGGTCGGCTGTGGTTTTCTCTACATTCATCAGCAGGCTGTTGAAGCGTTCACCCTCCTTGGTGAGTGTCTTCCTTTCGCGTGCTTTCCCGATAGCCTCTTTCAGTTTGTCGAGTTTGGATGCCGAAGATATATAGCGGGCACCGTGACGCGCCACCCGCGCCACATAGACTGGCGTAAGGGAGTCGGCCCACACGGCCTGTATTTCTTCGCGGCTAAGATCGTAGGGCATCATCGATCCTGCATAGCGGGCCTGCTGCGGCCGGTAATCTTTCCGTGCAAAAGCGGGGAGCGCCAGAATAAGGGCGATAATAAGGACTATTCGGTTCATCTGATAAACTTTTGGTGTTAAGATTTTAACACCACTGCCGCCCTATATGTTCGCTTTCTTCCCGAATATGGTCTCACGCCCTCATACAAGCCCTGATTTTGGCGTTGCACTTCTTATTGGAAACTTTACTCATGCGTTTTTTTTGAAAAAAATGAAAAAATTTTGGTGGTATGCGAAATTTTTTATAATTTTGCACAAAACAATATGAATTTATGAATAAATGTATAAATATTCAGGGTTGGTGGCGCATCGGTGATTTTCCCGATGGCATTGATCTCATGTATGGATAGAGCGCGGCAGACTGGAACGCGCGTTAATATATCAGCATAAAGCCGTCGGAAAAGAACTCCGGCGGCTTCTTTATTTTTTTTAATAATTTAGACAATAGCAATAAAATGAAAGATAATAAACTCGATTCCATCCTTCCTGTAGATGAGGAAGGCTACTTCGGAGATTTCGGCGGTGCGTTCGTTCCCGAAATCCTACACTCCAACGTTGAACGCCTGAAGGAGGCATTCGCCAGATATGCCGACGATGAAGATTTCAATGCCGAATATGAGCGGCTGCTTGCACGGTATGTGGGGCGCCCTACGCCCCTCTATCATGCTGAAAGGCTTTCAGAGCATTATGGCACCAACATATATCTGAAGCGCGAGGATCTGAACCACACTGGTGCCCATAAGATCAACAATGCCATAGCGAGCGTCCTTCTCGCGCGGCGCATGGGCAAGACCCGCATCATCGCGGAGACCGGGGCCGGGCAGCATGGTGTGGCAGTGGCTACTGTCTGCGCTCTCATGGGGTTGGAGTGTGTGATCTATATGGGCGCCACCGACGTGGCCCGGCAGATGCCAAACGTGGAGCGTATCAGGATGCTCGGCGCGGAGGTTCGTCCTGTGGAATCGGGCAACAAGACCCTGAAAGACGCAACCAACGAGGCTATCCGTGACTGGTGCTCAGACCCTGAGGAAACGTTCTATGTGATCGGAAGCACCGTGGGGCCGCATCCCTATCCCCTTATGGTGGCGCGCTTTCAGTCAGTGATCAGCAGCGAGATAAAGCGGCAGGTGAAGGAACTCACCGGCCGCGACCTTCCCGACTATGTTGTGGCCTGTGTCGGAGGCGGAAGCAACGCTGCGGGTGCATTCTATCATTTCATCAATGAGCCGTCTGTGAAGTTGATCGCAGCAGAGGCAGCAGGCCTCGGCATCTGTTCCGGACAGTCTGCGGCTACGTTGAAACTCGGCACAGTGGGCATCCTCCACGGCTCGAAGACACTCGTAATGCAGACCCCCGACGGGCAGGTCACCGAGCCATATTCGATTTCGGCCGGTCTCGACTATCCCGGTGTCGGCCCGCTCCACGCTTTCCTTGCCGAGTCGGGGCGTACGGAAGTGTTAGCCGTCACCGACAAGGAGGCGCTCGACGCTGCATTCCGCCTGACGCGCACCGAGGGAATAATTCCGGCCCTCGAGTCGGCCCATGCGCTCGCGGTGCTCGACAAAAAACAGTTCGGTAAAGATGATATAGTGGTGGTCAATGTCTCGGGTCGGGGCGATAAGGACATGATGACCTACATCTCACACCTAAACCAATCAAACCTCTGACCTCCATGAAACTTACACAAAAGACGCTTACTCTCCCTGCCGATCTGGAGACACCCGTGGGCATTTACCTGAAGATCCGCGACCTTTTCCCCTGCTCGGCACTTCTCGAGAGTTCAGACTATCACACTTCGCAGAATTCGGTCTCGCTCATAGGCGTAGACCCGATCGGCTCGTTCACTCTGGTGAAGGATCGCATCATAATGCAGTATCCCGACGGCTCCGTCACAGATATTCCCGCAGAGAACGTGACCGACGTCCTCGGCGATTACATCAAGGCCTTCAGAGGCTCGGCGCCGGAAGGCGATCTCTTCAACGGGCTGCTCGGCTTCACGGCTTACGATGCCGTGCGCTATTTCGAGCCCTCGGTGCCGGTGAGGGCGCGGGAAGAGAAACTCACCGATATCCCGGATATGCAATATTTCCTTTTCCGCTTCATCATCCGCATGAATCATTTCCGCAACGAGATGACGATTCTGGAGAATATTCCCGAGGGGGAGGGAAGCCACCTCGAGCAACTGGTGTCTATAATCCGAAACAATAATGTGGCGGTGTATCCATTCAAGGCTATCGGAGAGCCGGAATCGCCCGTCACCGATGAGCAATACATCAGCATGGTGGAGCGCGGCATAGCCCATGCGAAGCGTGGCGACGTATTCCAGATCGTGCCTTCACGCCGATTCTCGCAGGCATTCTCGGGCGATGAGTTCAACGTCTACCGGGCTCTGCGCTCCGTCAATCCGTCGCCCTATCTGTTCTTCTTTGATTTCGGACACTTCAAGGTGTTCGGATCCTCGCCCGAGACTCATTTCCGTGTCACAGCCGACCGCCGCGCCTATATCGACCCGATAGCGGGAACTTTCCGACGCACCGGCGACGATAAGAAAGATCACGAACTGGCAGAGAAATTGCTTGCCGATCCAAAGGAGAACGCCGAGCACATAATGCTTGTGGATCTGGCGCGCAACGATCTAAGCCGCGGAGGTGGGCACGTAAGTGTGGAATATCTGAAGCAGATACAGTTCTATAGCCACGTCATCCACATGGTGAGCCGCGTTGTGGCTCAGCTTCCCGAGGATGCCGACATCTACCGTCTGTTTGGCGAGACTCTCCCTGCCGGCACTCTGAGCGGAGCGCCCAAGGTCAGGGCCATGCAGATCATCAACGAGCTGGAGCCGCACAGCCGCGTGACTTATGCCGGCTGCATAGGAACATTCGGATTTGACGGCTCCATCAATCAGGCTATCACCATCAGAAGTTTCCTTAGTAAGGACTCCCGCCTTTATTCGCAGTCGGGCGGAGGCGTGGTGGCACGCTCGGTGCCGGAGAATGAGCTGCAGGAGACGAAGAATAAGCTCGGCGCTCTGGTCAAGGCAGTGGAACTGGCTGAATCTTTCACCCGTTAATCTTTCATCCGCTATGAAGATACTCGTTTTCGACAACTACGACTCTTTTACATACAATATCGTGCATGCCGTGCGTGAGCTCGGGATTGACCCCGTGACCGTGCGCAACGACCGAATCGAACTCCCCGATGTGGCGCATTTCGATAAGATTATCATATCACCCGGCCCCGGCATTCCGGAAGAGGCAGGCCTCCTGCCGCAGCTGCTCAGTGAATATGCCGACAGGAAGCCCATACTGGGAGTATGCCTCGGACATCAGGCCATAGCCGAGCGCTTCGGCGCCACACTGCGCAATCTACCTGAAGTCTACCACGGTGTGCAGACCGATGCCTTCACCACGGCGCCTGACTATATACTCGATGGAATGGGCCACCGCTTCCCGGTGGGCCGCTATCACTCATGGGTGGTCAGCGACGAGGGGCTGCCTCCCTGCCTGCAGGTCACGTCGCGCTCCGACGACGGCAGCATCATGTCGCTGCGCCATACATCGCTCGATGTGCACGGCGTGCAGTTCCATCCGGAGTCGCTTCTTACTCCCGGAGGCATAAAGATAATATCTAATTTCCTATTCCATTGACATGAACACAATACTGTCGAAACTTTTCGAACACAAGAGCCTTTCCCGTGAGGAGGCACGCGATATAATGCTCAATATCGCCGACGGCAGATATAACGACAATCAGTTGTCGGCATTCATGACCGTCTATTTGATGCGCAGCATCACTCCCGCCGAGCTCTCCGGTTTCCGCGATGCTATCCTCCTGCGCCGTGTGGCGGTGGATCTCGCGTCAGACGATGCCATCGATATTGTCGGCACCGGCGGCGACGGCAAGAATACATTTAATATCTCCACAGCCTCATGTTTTGTGGTTGCGGGTGCAGGGCGAAAGGTTGTGAAGCACGGCAACTACGGCGCCAGTTCGGTGTCGGGCGCATCCAACGTGCTCGAGCAGCACGGAGTGAAGTTTACGGCCGATGAGGAGAAACTGCGCCGCTCTCTTGAGGAGTCGGGTGTCGCCTTCCTGCACGCGCCGTTTTTCAGTCCGGCCCTCAAGAGTGTGGGCCCGGTCAGGAAGTCGCTGAGAATGCGCACTTTCTTCAACATGCTTGGCCCGCTCGTAAACCCCACTCTGCCTAAAAATCAGCTGCTGGGCGTCTATAATCTCAAACTTATGCGCCTCTACCGATACATCGCGCAGAATGAGGGAATCAACTGCACCGTGGTGCATTCTCTCGACGGCTACGACGAGATTTCGCTGACGTCGCCTTTCAAAGTGGCGACGCCTGAGGCGGAATTCGTGCTCAATCCCTCGGATATAGGCCTTCCGCAGATCAGTCAGGAAGACCTCTTCGGAGGTGACACCGTGGAGGAGGCCGCACGTGTCTTCGACGATGTGCTCGCCGGGAAAGCATCGCAGGCCAGACTCGACTGTGTTGTGGCCAATGCCGCCTACGCTCTGCTCACTCTCGAGCCTGAACTCGGCATAGACAGGGCGCTCGCCATGGCTCAGACCTCACTGCGCGAGCGCGCTGCTCTGGATGCTTTCAGAAAGTTTGTAGATATAAATTCATGAGTCATGGCCGATAATATTCTGACCCGCATAGCGGCCTCGAAAATGCGCGAGGTGGAGGCGTGCCGTATGATGGTGCCTGTGGAGAAGCTTGAGGAGGCGGCTGCCGCGTGCAGTCGTAAGCCGTTCCCGATGTCAGAGGCTATTCTTTCAGGTTCGGGCATCATTGCCGAGCACAAGAGGCGCTCTCCCTCAAAAGGTGAGATTTCGCCGATGAGCGATGTGGCTGAAGTGGCCGGCCTTTATGCAGCGGCTGGTGCGTCGGCAATGTCGGTGCTTACTGATACCCCTTTCTTCGGAGGCAGTCTTGCAGATCTGACGGTGGCGAGGAAGGCGGCCCCTATGCTCCCTATCCTCCGCAAGGAATTCATCGTGGATGAATACCAGCTGCTGGAGGCCCGCATAGCCGGGGCCGATGCCGTGCTTCTCATTGCGGCCATGCTGCCCGCCGATGAAATCAGGCGCCTGAATGATTATGCTCATGCGCTTGGTCTGCAGACTCTTGTGGAGATTCACAACGCTTCAGAAGCGGCTGCCATCCCTGCTGATGCCGATATGGTTGGAATCAATAACCGCGACCTCACTTCGTTCCGCACTGATCTTTCGGTTGCCGCGAGCCTCGTCGGTATGCTTCCCCCCTCCGCAGTGAAGATAGCGGAGAGCGGACTGAAGACTCCGGCAGACATGAAGAGTCTCCGCGAGGCCGGGTTCGACGGTTTCCTGATAGGGGAGGCCTTTATGTCGACGCCTAACCCCGGCAGCGCTTTGAGAAGTTTTATTGAGTATGTCGGATGATATGGGAAGATTGAGAATCAAGGTTTGCGGCATGCGCGATGCGCGTAATATCGCCACCGTGGGCCAACTCGGGCCTGACTTCATGGGCTTTATTTTCTATCCCCCGTCGTCAAGATATTGCGGCGATGCCGGCAGTGATCTGCTTGTCGCTGTGCCCGCTGATGTCACCCCGGTGGCTGTCACGGTGGATATGCCTGTTGATCAGATTCTCGATCTGTGTAGGAAATATGGTTTCAGCACGGTTCAGTTGCATGGCGGTGAGTCAGCCGGTCAGTGCCGACTCCTGAGGGAAGCGGGTTTCAACGTGTGGAAAGCCGTATCCGTGAGCGAGCCGGGCGATCTGCTTGCGGCAGAGGAATATGACGGCTGCGTCGATATGCTCGTATTCGACACTGCGGCTGCCTCGCGTGGAGGAAGCGGACGCAAGTTTGATTGGACATGGTTGGCCCGATACGCCGGCAAGACCCCTTTCCTGCTCAGCGGCGGTATCTCGCCGGCCGATGCTGACGCAGTCATGAGCGTGACGCATCCCCTGATGGCCGGTGTGGATCTCAACAGCCGCTTCGAGAGTGCGCCCGCAGTGAAGGATGTCGATACCCTCCGCCCTTTCATCCGCGCACTCCGCCATCAACATTAACCTCAATTCACAATTCACAATTCACAATTATTCTAAATTCTAAATTCCCAATTCCCAATTATTCTAAATTCTAAATTCCCAATTCCAAATTAAAATAACATGAATCGTCTCACCCAACTCTTCGACCATAAGAAAAAAGACATACTATCAGTTTATTTCACCGCCGGCTTCCCCGAGCTCGACTCCACCGGAGAGATTATCGACGCCCTCTGCGCCGCTGATGTGGACATGATCGAGATAGGAATACCATTTTCCGACCCGATGGCCGACGGCCCCGTGATCCAGCACAGCGGAACGGTAGCCCTCGCCAACGGCATGACTCTTTCCCTCCTTCTCGATCAGGTGAAAGAGGCCCGTAAGCGCAATCCTGATGTGCCCTTCATAGCAATGGGCTATATCAATCCTATCATGCAGATGGGCGTGGAGACATTCTTCAGGCGCGCCAAAGATGCCGGAATCGACGCGGTCATAATTCCCGATCTTCCGTTCGGGGTCTACATGAAGGAATACAAGGCTCTGACCCTCAAATATGATATTCCGATGATAATGCTCATCACGCCCGCTACAAGCGAGGAGCGCATACGCCTTATCGACGAGCATTGCGACGGTTTCATCTATATGGTGTCGGTGGCATCGACCACAGGGGCGCGCGATAGTTTCACCGAGGAGCAGGTGGACTATTTCAGACGCATAAACTCACTCGGACTCTCCCATCCGCGGCTGATTGGATTCGGCATCTCCAACCGTGGCACTTACGGCGAGGCATGCCACTACAGCAGCGGCGCGATCATAGGTTCCCAATTCATCAAGTGCCTTGCTGCGGAAGATAATGCGGAGGCTGCCGTGAAGTCGCTGCTGGAGAAAATCGGAAGATGACTTACTGTTTCAGCTCGCTGAGATAAGCGCGGAAGGCAGTGTAGTCTGCCGGCATCCCGACGCTCTGCTTCTTCCCCTTCATGAATGCACCTAAACGTGTCGGTATGCTTATCTCGGTGCCTGTGGCTGCCTCTACAGTCTCCTTGAATTTCGCGGGGTGGGCGGTGGCGAGAAATACTCCCGTCTCGCCCGGACGCAGCTGTTGCTTCAGGGCGCGGTAAGCGCAGGCGCCGTGCGGATCGAGCACATATCCCGTCTTCTCGTGACATTCGCGGATCGAGGCCATGATATCGGCATCACTGCTGGTAGACCCTTCCACTATGCTGCTGATGCGCGCATGGTCGTGATCGTAGAGGTCGAGAATGCGAGCGAAGTTGGAGGGGTCGCCCACGTCCATGGCATTTGCGAGTGTGGGTTTGCCGGCACGCGGGGTGTAGACGCCGGTGGTGAGATACTCATGGAAGACGTCGTTTGCATTATTGGCGGCTATGAAGCGCTTCACGGGGAGCCCCATACTTTGTGCTACGAGCCCCGCAGTGAGATTGCCGAAGTTTCCGCTCGGCACACTGAAGACCACTTCGTCGGCCTTACCCTGCCTCTTGAGCTGGGCATACGCGTTGAAGTAGTAGAATGACTGCGGCAGGAAGCGCGCTATGTTGATGGAGTTGGCCGAGGTGAGAAGCAGATGCCGGTTGAGTTCTTCGTCGAGGAATGCGCTTTTCACGAGTCTCTGGCAGTCGTCGAATGTGCCCTCCACCTCAATTGCGGTAATGTTGCCGCCGAGTGTGGTGAACTGGCATTCCTGAATCGGACTCACCTTCCCCTTGGGATAGAGCACGTGAACCTTGATGCCGTCCACACCATAGAATCCGTTGGCCACCGCGCTTCCGGTATCTCCGCTCGTGGCCACGAGCACATGCACCTCGCGCGGATCATCTTTTAGCACCTGGCGCAGCATCCTCGACATGAAGCGGGCTCCCACATCCTTGAAGGCAAGTGTCGGGCCGTGGAAGAGTTCGAGACTGTAGATGCCCGGTTCAACTTCAACCACGGGGGTCGGAAAGGAAAGGGTGTTTTCCACTATCCTGCGCAGTTCCTGATAGGCAACGTCGCTGCCGAAGAATGCTCTGGCTATCACACGCGCTATTTCGTGAAATGAAAGATGGCCTATGCAGTGGAAGAAATCTTCCGGGAGCTTGGTTATTTTTTCAGGCATATATAGCCCCCTGTCGGGCGCGAGACCTCTCACGATCGCTTCCGATACGGTTACGTCGGGAGAGTTATGGTTGGTGCTGTAGTATTTCATTTTATCTGCATGAAAAGGTTCATGAACTGCGTTGGCTCTAAACGTCCGTAGCCCCCGAGCCGGGCCGCCGTCTCGGAGTATGATTCCACGCTGTCGGGTATGATGCCGGGATAATATATGGCAAAGGGCACCGCTTCGGAGCGATGCACCCGTTCCTCCACGGGAGTGGCATGGTCAGGAAGAACGGCTATCGCCACCTTCTCGGCCCACTTTCCGGTTTCTTCGAGAATCGGGGCTATCACGCGGCTGTCGATACGCTCTATCGATTTGAGTTTCAGGTCGAGGTCTCCGTCATGTCCTGCCTCGTCGCAGGCTTCTATATGGAGAAATACGAAGTCCGCGCCGTCGCGGAGCGCCTTGAGTGCGGCCGATGCCTTCCCCTCATAGTTGGTGTCGGCGAGCCCGGTGGCCCCCTCCACGTCTATCGCCTGCAGCCCGGCATAGACACCGAGCCCGCGTATGAGATCCACAGCCGTGATCACTCTCCCCTCGCGCATCGATGGATAA
Organism: uncultured Sangeribacter sp.; assembly: GCA_964410515.1. Lineage (GTDB taxonomy): Bacteria > Bacteroidota > Bacteroidia > Bacteroidales > Muribaculaceae > Lepagella. Next base: position 71,265 of record CAYPGW010000001.1, read on the forward strand.
AGCGCGCTGAGCGGGGTCATGGCCGGACGATAGCCGGGACTCCAGGGCCAGATTGTATTGGCCTGCGTGGAGCGATCCCGATTGAAGGGATGGTCTTTAAGCAGTTCCTGTGAGCGGAGTATCAACGAATTGAGCAGGTCGGCGGTTTCCTGCGGAGTGAGCCTTCCGGGCTCTTCGGGGGCTCCGGCCATCGGGCGCACGAGGCATTCACGCCAAAGTTCACCCGGGTGATCATGGGGCGGAATGGTCTCCACATATTTGCTTCCCCCTTTCACCACGAGCAGATGCCTGTATTGCACTCCGGCTATGAAGCGCACTCGTTCGTCGCCGAGATGCTCCTGAAGAAAATCTATGAGCTCGGTGCCCTGCGGGGTGGTGAGGTGTCCGCCATGATGGTTCTGTATCTGTCCGGCGTCGTTGAGGGTGAGGATATTGCAGCGCATGGCCATGTCTTCGGGCGCCATTTCGTAGCCTATGCTGGCGGCCTCGAGCACTCCGCGCCCTTCATACACGTTTCTTACGTCGTAGCCCAGAATCGAAGCGTTGGCCACCTCGCTGCCGGGAGCGAAGCCCTCCGGCACTGTGGCGAGAAGCCCTGAGCGGCCGCGGCGCGCTATGCTGTCCATCGCCGGGGTGGGAGCGTAGGCGAGCGGTGTCAGCCCTCCGAGGGCCTCCACGGGATGATCGCTCATTCCGTCGCAAAGAATTATCAGATGCTTCATCATGTGTTGGCTGTTGAGATTATGTTGGCGAATACTCCGGCTGCCGTCACGCCGGCCCCGGCACCATAACCCTGAATAAGCATGGGATATTCCCGGTAGCGCTCCGTGGTGAGCAGCACAATATTGTTGGAGCCCTCAAGTCCGTAGAAAGGATGGCTGCGGTCTACTGCCATCAGCCCCACCGACATGCGCCCCTGCTCCATGCGGGCCACGAAGCGCCAGCGTTTCCCTTCTTTCTCAAGCACCTTGCGTCTGGCCTCGAAGTCAGCATCGAGCGAGGGGAGACGGCGCCAGAAGTCTTCTATGTCGCCCTCAAGCAGTTCGGCCGGCACGAAGAGGTTGCGTTCCACCTCATGCTGCTCTGCCCCGTAGCCTCCTTCGCGGGTAAGGATCACGAGCTTGCGTATCACGTCCATTCCGCTGAGATCTATTCTCGGGTCAGGTTCGCTGTAGCCCGCTTCCTTGGCGAGACGCACAGTCTCGGAGAAAGGTATTTCTGCCGATAAGGTGTTGAATATAAAATTGAGAGTACCGCTCAATACGGCCTCGATCTTCAGAATGCGGTCGCCCGACGAGCGTAGGTCGTTGATTGTGCCGATGATAGGCAGCCCCGCTCCGACGTTGGTCTCATACAGAAATCTCACTCCTCGCCTGAGTGCGGTCTCTTTCAGGCGGAGATAACTGCTGTAGGTGTTGGAAGCTGCCACCTTGTTGGCCGCCACCACTGAGATATTATGGTTGAGGAAATCCTCGTAGAGGTCGGCCACTTCGCGTGAGGCGGTGCAGTCTACGAAGACACTATTGAATATGTTCATGCCCAGCACGTTGCGCTTCAGCATTTCGGTATTGCTTGCGGGGGCGGAGTCAAGAAGCTCGCGGTAGGCGCTCAAGTCGATGCCTTCGCGCGAGAATAGCGCCTTGCGGCTCGATGCTATGCCCACCACATTGAGTTTCAGGCGGTGGGTGCGCATGAGTTCCTCCTTCTGCGACGCTATCTGCTCTATGAGCATCGCCCCTACGGTGCCTACGCCGCAGATGAATAGATTCAGTTCCTTGTATTCGCTCAGGAAGAAGGAGTCGTGAAGCGTGTTGAGCGCCTTTCGCAGTTGCGACCCTGTGACCACAAACGAAATGTTGGTCTCTTTCGCACCCTGGGCGCAAGCTATCACGCTTATGCCGCTTCGTCCGAGGGCACCGAAGAGTTTTCCCGCTATGCCCGGGGTGTGTTTCATGTTCTCGCCCACGATGGCGACGGTGGCGAGGCCTTTCTCCACGTTCATGGGGTTCATGGCCCCGGTGCTTATCTCTTTGGAGAATTCCTCGTTGAGTACTTCGGCAGCGCGCTCTGCGTCTTCATCGCGCACGCCCACCGATGTGGAGTTCTCGCTCGACGCCTGCGACACCATGAATACCGATACGCCCTTGTCGGCCAGTGCGCTGAAGATGCGCCTGTTCACACCTATCACACCCACCATGCTCAGGCCAGTGACCGTGATTAGTGCAGAGCCCGAAATGCTCGATATGCCTTTGATGGGCTTCGACCGGTCGGCTTCTCCCGGATTGTCGCAGATCACCGTGCCGTCTTTCTCAGGCGAGAAGGTGTTTTTCACCTTTATCGGTATATTCTTGACACATGCGGGATAGATTGTGGGGGGATACACTACCTTGGCTCCGAAATTGCAAAGTTCCATTGCCTCTACATAACTGAGGCTCTTGATGGTGTAGGCAGTGGGGATCACACGCGGATCGGCAGTCATGAATCCGTCAACGTCAGTCCATATCTCGAGCACTTGCGCGTCGAGGGCCGCGGCTATTATCGAGGCAGTGTAGTCGCTGCCGCCTCTCCCCAGATTGGTTACCTCGCCGGTGTGGAGATCGGTGGCTATGAACCCCGGCACCACATGCACCCCCTTCACGTCGCGTCCGAATTCCTGCTCAACGAGTGCATACGTTTCGGCCGGGGCCAGCATCCCGCGATGATAGCGCGAGTCGGTCTTTATGAAGCGGCGCGCATCGTGAAGCACGCTTCCGGCGAGAAGCCGCCCCACGATGAGGGAACTTAGACGCTCTCCGTAGCTCATTATGAGAGCCCGGGTCTTGTCGCTGAGGTCGCGTATGAGATAGAGCCCGTGATAGATCGATTTCAATTCATCGAGAAGAGTGTCTACGTGTCGCCGGAGGGTGACGGCGCCGTTGGTTATGACCTCGTCGATCAGTGCGTGGTGGCACTCCACCAGTGTGCGCACGCTGTCATGGTATGAGTCATCGCCGCGAGCCGCCTGCAAGGCAGTGGAAAGCAGCAGATCGGTGATGCCCCCCAGGGCACTGACCACTACAATGAGAGGTTCGCTCTCACTTTCCACTATCTTCTTGATGTTGAGGATGCCTGCGGGTGTGCCTACCGAAGACCCTCCGAATTTTAGCACTTTCATCTGTCTGAATTTTCGTTTGGGCAGCAAAAATAGTGAAATTTGCTCAATATTCAAAGAAAACATGGAAAAAAGTTTCGTGATTGGTAATGAATGCCTATATCGGGAAGAATAGCCCTCCCTTCGCCGGCAACCCGCCATGCGTATCATCGGTGTGTTTTTTTATCGTGCATTGATGCTGGAATGGAGATTTTTTATGTAATTTTGCAGTTGGAACACCAATATTGGAAGTAACCGACATAAAAGAAAGCGATTTTTCTCATGCAGGATTTTGTAGCCATAGATTTCGAGACAGCCAACGGCCGCCGCTCAAGCGTGTGCAGTGTAGGGATAGTAATAGTGAGAGGGGGCGAGATAGTAGATAAATTCTACAGCCTGATTCAGCCGGTTCCTAATTACTATACCTATTGGACTACACAGGTGCACGGACTGACACGCCGCGACACCGACGGGCAGCCGTCCTTCCCTGAGGTATGGTCGCAGGTGGCACCCCGCATAGAGGGGCTGCCTCTCGTAGCCCACAATCGCCCTTTCGACGAAGGTTGCCTCAAGGCGGTGTTTCAGGAATATGATATGGAATATCCGGGCTATCAGTTTTATTGCACCCTTGCGGCCTCGCGCAGATGTCTGAAACTTCCGAGACATCAACTCCATATCTCTGCGGCCGCCTGCGGCTTCGACATGGAAAATCATCATCATGCGCTGGCCGATGCTGAAGCATGTGCCGCCATCGCCCTCAAGCTCCTTTGACCTCAAATTCAAAAATAATAAAGGAAATATTTGGCGGAGTCGGAATTTTTATGTAATTTTGCATCATCAATCGCACGCCGGGCGTGCAGATTAGTTCTGGGCGAATACCAGAGTGGCCAAATGGGGCAGACTGTAAATCTGCTGGTTTATACCTTCGGTGGTTCGAATCCATCTTCGCCCACACGTCATTTATTATTTATTTTTTCGCGGTATCCTATGGGTGCCGCGTAATTTTTTTTCGATGTCGTGTAACTCTCCTCTCATCTTCGGCGACTAACGATATAAAAAGAATACCTGACGATGATAACACTGACTACTAAAACTCCGGCACTCCACTTCCTGTATGCCCTGGTGATGCGGTTTGCCGATGCGATATCGGCGCCTCCCGACTCCGAAAATCTATGCAGCAGATTCGGAAGGCTGGTGTCGTGTCATGATGCCATGATACGCAGGATATGTCTCGGATACACCGATACGCGGCAAGATCTTGAAGACATGTATCAGGACGTGCTCGTAAATATCTGGCGAGGTCTTCCTTCATTCAGGGCAGAATCTTCTGAACGCACATGGATCTACAGGATTGCACTCAACACTTGCGTCTCGACTCTGCGGGTCAGGAAGCGGCAGCCTCAGGCGGCCTCGCTCGATGAGGTGATACTCGTGCCCGATCAGTCGCACGAGGGGAAAGAGGCCATCAAAGACCTGTATGAGTGCATTTCCACCCTCAACCCGCTCGACAGGGCGATAATGATGATGTGGCTCGATGAGTGCTCCTACGATGAGATTGCCGATACCGTAGGATTGAAGCGCAACAATATCGCAGTCAGGCTTCATCGCGCCAAAGAGCGCCTCCGCGAAAAATTCACCTGATTTTCCCCAACAAAAATCAATCAAGTTCAATCATGATTCATCATGATTAATCATGTTTAATCCCAAAATACTCCCCCCTATGAACGACGAAATGAAAAAAAACTGGCAGAACACCAACATTTCTATCCCCGGCTCTTCTGATTCTTACGATATGATCATAAACGGCAAAAGGAAGACCGCCCTCGACAGCCTTGCCCGGCGCTACCGTTGGTTTTCGAATATGGCATTGTTTTTCCTTGTGATGGTGCCGCTCAATCTCCTGAACTTGCATATCTTTCCCGACATGAAGGGGAGGATGACTGTAGTGATATGGTTCTGCACTTTCTTCATTATAAGTTCTGTCATGGACAGATGGCTTTACAATGGCATAAAGCGGATAGATGTGCTGACCATGTCCGTATCGGAAGTTGTAGAAAAAGCCCTTTACTATCGCAAATGGCATATCAGGTTTATATTCATTCTTCTTCCTATGGCCCTGGGCTGCCTTGCGCTTGTGGCATATCAGATCGATGATCCGTACGTTCGCCTCGGAATGCTTGCAGGCTTCCTTGTAGGTGTCGGCATGGGTATCCGCCAGCTTCTCGATTTCCTTGCCGACTATCGCTCCATCGCTGCCAATCGATAAGGCAGGCCTTTGTTATTGGCTATGTCTGCCCGGGAAGTCTAAAAAGTGAACCCCAACGCAAGTCCGGCGCTCGTCTCGTCAGCCACGGGAATGAGCGCCGCTTCATGTTTGCGCATGTAGGGATGGGTGAAGATCATGGCGGAGGCCGCTCCTATGGCCGCCCCGGCTGCCACGTCCCACCAGTGATGCTTCTTGCCGTAGACGCGTCCCCATGCCGTGTAGGTGGAGAGGGCGTAGGCCGGGATGCTCCATTTCCAGCCGTAGCGGCGCCCGATGTAGGTGGCGGCGGCAAAGGTCACTGCGGAATGCCCTGAGGGAAATGAATGGTTGTTGCTGAAATCAGGCCGACGCTCCTTGATGGAGTATTTCAGAATCAGTGTCGCTCCGGCAGTGGCGGCTGCGGTTAAGGCTCCCTCTTTCAGTCCTTCCCAATCATGCTCTATCAGCGTGACGGCAAGCGCCGCCGTCGGGAGTGCTAAAGCCACAACATCGGTTGAGGTTCGGATCCCTTTCTGCGTGGCAGATGGTTTAAAAACGGGTTCCTCGCCGCGCGCGGTGAGCGGAATGATGCTGCACGCAAAGATCAGCACTGTCATTATGATACGCTCTGCCGCAATTATTATTTTTTTCTCTTTTTCTGTTCTTAGTTCACGTTTGTAGGCAGCCATGTTGCAAATCTCGTCAGTTTTTAGTAATTTTGCATGGTTATTAACACACGTTTATATGATGAACGGAATTTTCGCCCCGATAGTTTTCCATTCAGTGGAATATATCATGATAGCCTTGGCGTTTGTGGTATTTGTGGCCTTGCGCTATATCACTCCGGGCTACGGCATGTTCTACACTCCGAAATGGGGCCCTTCGGTGGGCAATCGCCTCGGATGGCTCGTCATGGAAGTTCCTGTCTTCATTGCCATGGCCGCTCTGTGGCTGCTTTCGCCGCGCCGCGCCGCGCTCGCTCCGGCCGTGATGGCCTCGATCTTCATGATTCATTACTTTCAGCGCTCCTTCATATTCCCGCTTCTCATCAAGGGCAGCAGCCGTATGCCGCTCTGCATAGTGATGATGGGGGCGGTGTTCAATCTCGTCAATGCCTACCTCATCGGAGGATGGCTTTTCTATGTGGCGCCCGAGAGTGAATATGCTCCGTCATGGCTTGCCGATCCGCGCTTTATCGGCGGCGTTGTGCTTTTCTTCTCCGGAATGGCTGTGAATCTTCACTCCGACCATATCATAAGGCATCTGCGCAAGCCCGGCGACCGCCGGCACTACATACCGCGAGGCGGAATGTTCCGCTATGTCACATCTGCCAATTATCTTGGAGAGTTGATGGAGTGGGTTGGCTTCGCCATACTCACATGGTCGCTGCCCGGAGTGATCTTCGCCCTGTGGACTTTCGCTAACCTCGGGCCGCGGGCGCGCTCGCTCCACCAAAGATATATCGACGAATTCGGCGACGAATTCAGAGCCCTCAACAGAAAATATATCATCCCCTTTATATGGTGACTTCTCTCGACATCCTCTTCTCTCCGGCTAACATTGGCCCGGTAACCCTTCCCAACCGCTCCATAAGGAGCGCCGCCTTTGAGGGAATGGGAAAGGATAACAACCCCACCGACATGCTGCGCGATTATCACTGGAGCGTGGCCGCGGGGGGAGTGGGCATGACCACTCTCGCTTACGCCGGCATCAACCGCTCGGCGCTCTCGTTCGAGACTCAGTTATGGCTCAGGCCCGAGATTGTGCCCTCGCTGAGACACATCACCGACGGAATACATCAGCGCGGAGCGAAAGCCTCGATTCAGATAGGGCATTGCGGCAACATGACCCATATAAAGACTGCCGGAGGAATACCGGTGGGAGCGTCAACGGGTTTCAACCTCTACAGCCCCACTATTGTGCGCGGCCTCGGCAAGGATGAACTGAAGCGGATGGCGCATGATTTCGGCGATGCTGTGCGCACTGCCCGCGATGCCGGATTCGACTGCGTGGAGGTGCATGCAGGCCACGGCTACCTCATCTCCCAGTTCCTATCGCCCTACACCAACCACCGCCGCGACGAGTTCGGAGGTTCGCTCGATTCCAGAATGCGCTTCATGCGCATGTGTATGGAAGAAGTGATGCAGGCAGCCGGCTCTGACATGGGTGTGCTCGTGAAGACCAACATGCGCGATGGATTCAAGGGAGGGCTGGAGATCGACGACTGCATCACCGTGGCTAAAGAGCTCGAGCAGCTCGGTGCGCATGCCCTGGTGCTCAGCGGAGGCTTTGTGAGCAAAGCCCCTATGTATGTGATGCGCGGAGAGATGCCGATATATAGCATGACCCACTATATGCGCCAGTGGTGGCTGAAATGGGGAGTGCGGATGGTAGGAAAGTATATGATACCGAAAGTGCCGTTCAAGCCCCTCTATTTTCTTGAAGACGCAAGGCGTTTCCGCGCTGAGCTCGGTATTCCGCTCGTCTATGTCGGCGGTGTGGTCGATGGCGAGGGCATCGGTAAGGTGCTCGGCGAGGGATTTGAGTTCGTGCAGATGGGCCGTGCGCTCCTGCGCGAGCCTGATTTCATCAACAGGCTGAAGGCAGAGGCGTCGCATCATTGCGGATGCGAGCATGTGAATTACTGCATAGCGAGGATGTATTCGCGCGAGATGGCGTGCCATTGCACTCTCGATGATCTTCCGCCCCAGATACGCAAGGAAATCAACCGTATAAAGAAGCAGGGATGAGAAAGGAATCTCTGATTGGGAAATGGGCCCTCGTCACCGGGGCCGATGGCGGCATAGGCATTAACTTCTGCCATGCGCTCGCGGGGCGTGGCTGCTCAATCGTGATGGTGAGCATCACCACCGATGCGCTGCGCGAGGCTGCAGCCGATATTAGCGGCAAGTATGGCGTCAGTACAGTGCCACTCACTCTTGACCTTGCCGACTCGGGTGCTCCCGATGCTATAGATGCTTTTCTTGCAGAGCGGGAGATTGAGATAGATTTCCTCATCAACAATGCCGGAATTTTCAATTTCAGGGAGACGGCCGATCTTCCCGATGCCCGCATCGAGGCGTTCATAGATCTGCACGTGCGCGCCACCACTATTCTTTGTGCGCGCTTCGCGCGTAGGTTCAGGCAGCGCGGTTCGGGGCGCATACTCAATATGTCGTCAATGTCGTGCTGGATGCCGATGCCGGGGCTTGCCATGTATGCCTCCACAAAGGCTTACATAAGGGTATTTACCCGCTCGCTCCATTACGAATTGAAAGACTACGGGTGCTCGGCTACCGTGGCGGCTCCGGGAGGCATTGCCACATCTCTCTTCGGTTTGCCCGACAATCTCACACACCTCGCTTTGCGGCTCGGGGCGCTCCAGACGCCCGAAAAAGTGGCGGAGCACGCCGTGAGGGCCATGCTCAAGGGCAAAAAGCAATACATCAACGGCCTGCTCAATCGCTTTGCGATTCTATTTGTAGGGTGTATGCCCACATGGGTGAGGATGCAGGTGAAGCGCCGCCTGCTCGACAAAGGTATTCAGAAATAAACACGCAGCTTCATGTCTCTCCTGAAGAAAACACCGGCGTTGGCATTTTTACTGGCGCTTGCAACGTATTGGCTCACCTGCGATCCCGGAGCCTCTTACTGGGACTGCCCCGAATATCTTGTCACCGCGCTGCGGCTGGAGATTGGACATGCGCCCGGCAATCCCGGATGGGCGCTGACCCACAGGGTGGCTTCATGTTTCTTTTCCAATCCGGCGGTGCAGACAAGAGCGGTCAACATGATGGCCGGTTTTTTCTCAGCCTTATCCGTAGGATTTCTATGCAGCATCTCGATGACGGTGATGCGGTGGATGTGGCCGGCACGGCGCCAACGCCGCTGGCGGGATATAGCTATTGCCGCTGCATCGCTCAGCGGATCGCTTTCTCTCGCATGGTCTGATTCCATCTGGTACAGTGCCGTGGAAGCGGAGGTTTATGCCATGTCGCTGTTTCTTTCTTCGCTCACCGTATGGATGGCGCTGAAATGGGCGTTTGCCTTTTCCCGCTCGGCCCGCTCTCGCTGGCTCATAGCTTTGGCTTATATCATAGGGTTCTCTGTGGGTGTTCACCAGCTCAACCTTCTTGCGCTGCCTGCGATAGCCCTCGTAATGCTTTTCAGAAGCAGGCGGAAAGTGAGGTTTCTGCAGGCCATGCTTGCTCTGCTCGCCGGCTGCCTGGCTGTGGTGGCCATACTTAAAGGGCTGATGCCGGGCTCGGTGGCATTGGCGGGTAAAGCCGATCTTTTTGCAGTAAACAGCCTCGGTCTGCCCTATTGGTCGGGAGCGCTTGCCTTCTGGGTGCTCGCTCTCATCATAGTGGTGACTTCAGCCGTATTGATAGGGCGGCATCTGCGTGTGGCGGCTACATGCCTGTGGTGTCTTGCCGCTGTGATGACCGGGTATTCCGTCTATATCCTTATCCCCCTCAGGGCCCACGCCAACCCTCCGGTGAATGAAGGGAATCCTTCGGATATTTTCCGTTTTGCCGATTATCTCGACCGGCGGCAATATGCCAAGGCCCCGCTGCTATATGGACGTACACCTTACAGCGAGATGATGCGGCTGGAGAGTGTGTCGGTCACCGCTGCCGGCGACACAGTGCGCGACTATAGCCGCAATGCGATGACTGTGGAGCGCCGCGACTGGCGACCGATGATGAAAGGAGGTAGAATACCCGCGAGGTCACGTTTCCTTACAGATTCCGACCGGAGCATCAATTCGCGCCTGAGTGCTGATTCCGTTTCGCATGGTTACGTTGTGGCCGGTTTCCTGACGCGCCCGGTCACTACCCCGGAACTCGATATGTGGCTGCCCCGCATCTATGCTCCCGGTCCCGACAATGTGAAGGCCTACGGCGACTGGACCGGTATGGACTCAGCCTCGATGATGAAGGTAAGGATATCGGAGGCTTTCGACAGCCTCGGCCGCCCTGTGGCGAGACGCGCTGCCGACGGCTCATCTGTGGAGCGCTTTGCTTTCAGACCGACTTATATGCAGGCCCTCACGTATCTTTTCGGCTATCAGATAGGGTATATGTATATGCGTTATCTGATGTGGAATTTTGCCGGGCGCCAGAACGATGTGCCTTCTACGGGGGAGATCGACCACGGCAATTTCCTTACCGGTCTCGGCCCGCTCGACACGCTGATGCTCGGCGACATAGCTTCCATGCCACCCGAACTGGGCAGTCGGAACCGGGGTTATAACCAATACTGGTCAGTTCCGTTACTTATCGGACTGCTCGGCATCTTCTTTCTCTTCCGCGGAAAGGGGAGTGGAGTGGTGCGGATGCGTATGCGCCGCGCGGCATGGGTGAGCCTCGTGCTTTTCCTGATGACGGGTGTGGCGATAGTGTTCTATCTCAACCAATCGCCGGGCGAACCCCGGGAGCGTGACTATTCTTTTCTGGGAAGTTTCTGGGTCTTTGCCTTCTGGATTTCGGCCGGAATGCTGATGCTGCTGAGCGTCGCCCGCTCGCGTGTGGCTCGCGTGCTGATACTCACCGTAACATTCGCGGTGCCGCTCTGGATGCTGGCTGAGAATTATGATGATCACGACCGTTCAGGCCGCAGCGCCACGCTTGACTTTGCAGAGAATCTTCTCAATTCGCTTGATGAGGATGCCATAATTTTTGTGGACGGTGATAACTATATCTTCCCGCTCTGGTATGCCCAGGAAGTGATGGGATTGCGCCGGGACGTGACGGTGATATGCTGCGCCTATCTCGGAAGCGACTGGTATGTGGCGCAGCTCTTGACTCCGCGCTACGACTCCGACGGGCTGCGTATGGTGGCTACATATCCTGAGATTGCACTCGGAAATTTCAACCTTGTCCGCCTTCCCTCCTCGCTATCTGCCGACACGCTCGACGCGGTTGCGGCATTGAGGGAACTTTATGCCGACACGGCTCCAATCCCTTCCCTGCGCCATCGCTATCTCACCTTTGGTAATGACCCGGAGCGGCGATGGACATTGGATCTGGCTACGATACCGGGCCACCCGGCAGGTTCACTTGCCTCGCTGCGCGAACTTGCCGCCATCGACATAATAGCCTCCAACGAGACCTCGCGCCATCCGCGACCTGTCTATTGGCAGCAGAGTGTGGGCAAAGTTAAATATTGCGGTTTTTATCCCTTCACGCGTCAGGGTCTCTTCACCCGCAGGCTCATGCCTGTTTCATCCGATTCTCTCGTCCTGACATACGAGGCCCTCAATGCGCTCCCGCTGCTGAAATGGGGTGGCCTTGACCGCTCGCCTTATCCCGGCCCTGACGTTACCGACGAGATGCGTCGTCAGCGTTCAGCGCTCCTGCATCTGGCCGACGCGCTCAGGGCCGAAGGTCGGCACGATCAGGCGCTTCACGTTGTCCGCTCGGCCCTCGTGAGGTTCCCGTCGCCTCTGATACCTTTCTCCATACGCTCTCATGCCGACAGCGTCTATTTTGAAGCGCGACGCGCCGCAGCCATCCTCCGCGAGAGCGGAATGGCAACCGGCGACACAGCAGCCGTAGGTCAGGCAGCTGTCATTCTCCGCGACGACTCCCTCCGCAACGCATCGTTCAGGCGCTATCTTCTCTCGCTTCCTCCCCGCCGCCGTTCAGCCCTTTCCACCGATTCCCGCAATCTCTCCATCCTCCCCAATTAAACCCCTGCAAAATGATGACGCGCGCCTCCTTTTCTGGGGCGCGCGTCATCATTATAAGAGTTTGTCTTCGGGTGTTCTCAGAGTTTGTCTCCGGATGTGCCCCAGAGTTTGTCTTTGGGTGTGCTCAGAGTTTGTCTCCGGGTGTGCCCGAGAGTTTGTCTTCGGGTGTTCTCCGAGTTTGTCTCCGGGTGAGGTGGGTGCAGGTTATCTTATCGAGACTTTGGCCGCCTTGCGCCCTTTCTCGCTGCCTTCGGCGTCTATCACGTAGATTCCGGGATCAAGAGAGATCCGCACTTCCTCGGCAAAGCCCTCGGCTGTCGCTATCTCGCGGCCGAGCGTGTCGTAGACGCGCACCGTCAGGTCGCCGCATACGGCCGGCGCCGTCACCACCACCTCATGCCTTGCCGGCACAATGCGGATTGTGCCGTCTTCGATCTCGGCAGTGTCGATGCCGCTCGTCAGGAAGTAGCGACCGCTCACGCTGCCTGCCATCTCCAGTTCAAAACCGTCATGGAGCGGCGTCATCTCGCCCGTCGCGGTGTCGTAGAGAAGATAATCTTCAAGAGCGGCACCGTTGAAGGTCACAGTGGTCACCGAATCAGTCGGAGCCATCAGGCCCACCTCCACGCCGTCGGCATCAGGCGTCTGGTTGATGGCTGCTGCCATCGTGCCGGCCACGGTGTAGATGCGGCGCATGCCGCGCTGGTTGGAGTCGTCGATCATCTCCACATCCTCCGAGGCTGCATAGCCCTTGTCGGCGGACGCGTTCAGGCGGATTATCGCAGTGCTCTCACCGGTCGATACGCGGATAATGTCATCATCATCGGCGCGTGTCATGCGGGCCGGAGCCTTCACAAGCAGACCCTTGCTATCATCGTAGGGCTCTACTGCCATCATCTCGGAAGTGAATGTTAATTTCAGAGTCAGTTTTTTCTCTGTATCCTTAGTCTGGACGAAGAATCCCTGCATCGGAGCCAACTTACCGGTTGTGGCAGATGTCGCTGTCATCTTTCCTGATGTCAATGTCTCATTGGAGAGCATAGCGTTCTCATTATTATGATCCATCACCCAAGCGATCTGATTGTCACCGTTGAGAATCCAGTATTTACCCTCTATGACATCTGAATTCTTCTCATGCGCAAGGAATTTCGTCATGTCGAGATGCGCCATGAATGGATTGCCCACGAGGAAGAGAGTTCCTGCAGTTGCTTTCGTAAGCTCTATTTCGCCTTCGCCCTCGAAGAGCCTGTGCTTATTATCACGATTTAGCACTCCATCATTCTCATCTTTTCCGGTATTACTATCATCGGTGAAATATTGATAATCTGTGTCGGCCTTCGGGAAGCGGAACTTGACAAGACCGGCAAACTCGGTATTATTGGTAGCATCTGCATATCTGGAGACATCAGTCTTCACCGAATAGCCGGCACCCACCTTGTATTGATCCGTCACGTCATTGTAGACATGGCTCCAGGTGCTTGCAAGAGCAACTGTTTCTTCCTTCGGACAATCTCCCTCCTTGATGTTATAGACAGTCTCCGTGCCCTTATCCCAGCCGCGCTGGAATACTGCCGGATGGAATCGGTCATTATCCGTCGTGTTAAACTTGATGTCGGTAAAGAGTTCGTTAGCCTGACGGGCATCGGTTTTCGGCAGGTACATGTCGCCGGCCACCACTCCGTAGAGAGGCGAGGCTACGTTATACCACTGGTCAGGCTTCATCTCCATGTCTACCCAGGCCTTCTGATAGTCGAGATTCTGCTGATTCAGTATCTCGGCGTTCGAGTTGAAATGAATCTGATCGCAAGCGTTGGCATACCAGGGGCGGCAGTAGACATTGCCGTCTTCTGTTTCTCCGGTGTAGGTGCTTGCCGCCATGTCATACTGCACGTACTGTGTCGGCAGATAACTCGGCGTTTTGGTTGTAGCATTGGCATCAGCGGCGCTTTCCTTTTTGTCACCATTGCCGGCTTCGGTCGCAGCCATCGGATCACTATCGACCCACGCGTATGAAACTGCTGCATCACCATGTCCGTTCTTCACGGAAACGGTTCCATTGGTGGCAGCACGGTCATGTTTCCTTTCCGCGAGCTGCGGATAGGTTGCTCCTGCCGGGATTATCACCTTCGTGAAGTCGAGCGGAGCGTAGGCGAAGGTGTTATCGTTTGATCCGTCCGTAATAAGGAAGCGATTATCGGAATTTGCATCCGAAGACAGACTTTTAGGAGTGTCCGAGTCAGTGAGAAGAGTTTCTTTCTTAACTCGGCTCCAGTTCTCGTCATTGTTCCAGTTGAGCGAAGCCCCACCGGTCCATACCTGATATTCCGGCACCACCTTTATCGTGAAGAGGGTCTCACCGTGACAAGGCTTGGAACTCTGGTCGATTCCGGCCGGCCACTCAAAACCATCTGTTTCATAATCTTCCTCATACGGGAACTTAAAGGTGTAATAGTAACCCTCCTTAAAATTAATTTTGTCCTTATAAAAGGTTACTTGCACATTATTGAAACCGGAGCCGTCAATTTCTGTCTCAAGACTGATTTCACCAACTAAAGGCAACTCATATTCAGAATAATACTTGTTGCTTTCTGTTTCTGAGTCATCGTCTAAAAGATTTACCCTTGATATCCTGTCAAAACTTTCTCTATAGACCTTTTGAAACGCTTCATCAGGATCGTTCGTAGCCGCGAGATAGCAATATGGATCTGAATCCAGTGGCTTAAATTTTGTCACTGTTGCAGTTGCATTAACTAGACCGCGCAACGGCATAATTAATTTTTCTGAATTTGCAGTAGCAATCAAAGTAATATCATCGCCGTTATTACTCGGGGCATTTCCGTTGGCACTTACCTTGTCAAGATGTTTTAGGCCTGCTCTCAACGGCACATCAAGCATCTGATCAGGATACACTAACTTGTCTGATTCAAAACCATTCTTCATAACAGGGGATGTCTTAGTGACATTTATTTCAACCTCAGTAGGATCCATACAAATAGGATTGCCGTCCGCTGAAAGTAAAGTGCCATTATTGTCCACAGGAATGGCCGTTACATAAATCTTCTTGTTTGTTAATACATTTCCCTCCTCATCTGTAAGAGGATTTCCGTCGTCATCTTTAAAGGAAACTTCAGGGAAGATATAGGTAGCCTGATTTAGATACAATTTCTGGTTTTCGATTAACTTACCAAGATAAGTGCGCATTGCGCTTGTGTATGATTTAGCATTTGGATTCTTTAATTCACCATCATCTCCGGTCTCTCCTTTACAATACTGATTGCAATCCGTTTCATTAGGATAATCAGAACGGAAATTATAAAGTACTTGCCATAAAGACATGCCGTTTGTAGATGTTTCATTTGTTGCCGTAATATATTCATTCGAAAAATCATCATAACTGCCTGCATACCAGTCTATGACTAGTTGCGGTGCGTCGTCTCCTTCATTTTGCTTTAGATTTAGGGCATTACCGTCTTTGTCATTTAGGATCACTTGAACCACCGGGTGCTGGTTCTCGCAACAAGTTATATTATGGCGGTTACCCTGAAGAACTCCGTTAATCAAGATATCGGTCGGAGGCGTAAGTTTAAAATCAGCTTGACGACAACATTGAGTGCCGAATTTAAGTTTTTGAGCAAGCGTTTCGCCATTGATAGATTCATCCATAGCCATGGTTCCATCCTTGTCTTCAGCAATCACTATCATGAACTCGCGGTTATTTTCATCATTAATAATTGATGATTTAACCGGCGGATTAGTGATGAAAGATATATAGCGTTCACCATCCACATCATGATACATGGTGTGTCCTATGGGATAGTTGGCTTTATTAAATCCGTTGTTTTCAAGATAAGTCGTATTGAAAGTTACGCTGCCCCATGACTGTTCTTTACCTCCGTTGTGAATTTGGTCATAACTTAGTACACCTTCAGCAAAAGCCATGTTAAATGCGGCTTGCTGATTGTTAGCATAATCAAAATCCTTGTCTTTTTTCAGATCATCTAATTTTTTATCGTATATGGACTTGTTAACTACTGCAAAATACAATGATTTTGTCTTATCATCTTCTGAGAGTTGATTTTCATCAAGTTCAAAAGCTTCAAGGAGAGCGTCGTAAGGTATGCGTACCTCTATATTGATAGGTTGATTCTCATCTTCAATTTTAATATCGTTGCATAGAGGATCAAGTTGCTCAACCTCTACTATAGGGGGAGCAACGTAAGCTCGAATTTCATCAATTGCATAGTCTGCTCCTCTTGAACTTATCGAGTTATTCTCAAGAACCAGAGAATAACTTGCTACAGATTCCCCATCTTTAAGCAGTTTTGCTACACGAGCAGCACTTGGCACAAAAGAATAGTAGAAATGCATCCAGACGCCCTGATTACCTTCGTCGGCCTTATAATAACCATCTATGCCGGCTATGTCCATTCCCTTACTTCCATTGGGGACATATCCGGTCTCAAATCCGTGAATCTGAATTTTTCTTGCGATATCATTTGGATTATCGTCAGTTACTATATTTGCATAATAGTTGACAATTAGATTCGCTGTCTCAGGCATGTGGTCATTAAACTCGTTTACCCATCCCGACACATAGAGAGTTGAACCGGCACAAGGATTTGCTACGTTGATTTCTACAATATCGCCCGGGTCGGATGCCGCGTTCACGTAGTAGAACATTCCCTTTTTTGTTCCATTATTGTTATAGAATGTGCGATCGTATGTGCCTCGCTGAGCTGTGTTATTCTGCGTCTGATCTATAGGATTGTCCGTCCTTCGGCTCGCACCGGTTTGATAGACCGTAGCACTTGAATGGTCTGCGAGTCTGAACATATTGTAGTCTCCATCGGCATTATAAGCAAAAGAATAATTCGATGCAGACCAATCAAGCGGAAGCTTGAGACGGTTGCCCGATTGCACACCGATTTCTTTTGTCTCGGTATTGCCTTCATTATCAGGATTATATTCGAAGGGTTCGTTCGTTTCTTCATCAATCTTCATAACATTGACTCTCATTGTCTTAGATTCTGCGAATAAGAGTTTGTCAATATTTTCCTGGCCTACAATATTCGTAAGATTCTCAACAGAATATTTGTCAAAATTGACATCCCTTCTTGACACCTTATCAGGGTCGTTAAATGTCATATCAAGATATGCTTCGGAATGTGTATAATGCGTTCCTCCTTCCTTCAAGGTTTCAGCATATTCCGGAAGGAACGATGCCTCAGTATCGGGAAGGAATTCCACTTCGTATTCAGCTACTACCAAAGGTTTGTCTTCAGTTCCATAAACTTTGATAATATTTCCGTCCTTGTCTTTTCCATATACCCTTACAAGAAACTTATTTGACTTGGTTTTCTCAATGGCAGCCCTGATATTATCAGCCTTACAGTAGATTGCCCGATAGAATTCGCGTTCATCCAAGAAGCGTTTATCTGTTCCTTTGATATCTACAATTGAGTTTGCCGATTTATATTTAGAAGTTCTGTCATCTGAAATATGATATGGCTCAAACATTGGACTTCCATTTATCAAGCCAACACTTCCGGGTTCAACGTTCGTTGAACTGATATTTGATTCGTTAGCCCTGAAGGTTGATGTCTTGTAGGCTCGGATATCATAACTACAAACCCTTTTATAGGATCCATCTTCAGCTTTATAATACAAGTCTGACGCAGTCTCTTTGTCTACTGGCATTGGATGTTCAAGACGTATTGTGAAGTCTGCATTCTGGCGTGCGGAAATGTAGCGGCGGTTATTCGTTACATAGTCAATATTTGCTTTATAACCTTTTGAAAATTCTTCTGCAAATGTGCGGGCATTCTTTATGTGGAATACATGACGGAACGATAATATCGGTTCATAAAACTTCTTATTCCCGTCAGTGCCATGACCGTCAAAGCGCTTTCTGAAATTGTCGGTGACGGATATTGAGAAGTCGGCAGCTATCCATTTTTCGCTGATGTCTGTATTAGGGTCAAAATAGACTGAACCTACTGAGCCCGGGCCATGATATGGTCCATCCATCAGGATCTTGCCACCGAGGAATCCATCGGTAGTCTTTATAACGGCCTTTGGGTCTGTGAGGAAGAATAGATAGTCAGGAGTCTGGTCTGTCATATAATCATACCATCTTACTATATGATCCATATAGTACATAGATTCATGCAGGTCAGAATATGGATATAAATCGACTCTCTCGCCGGGAAGAGCCAATATTTCATGGGTCATCGTGTAGGTCGGTTGTCTATCCCCGTTCCACCCATTAGAGAGTCTAGTTCTTGATGTTATTCCATCGATATCGCTGTTGGTGTTGCTATTGACATATTCAAATTTCGCAAGTTCCAATGCAGCATTGCCATATTGAGTGCCATTGATCTGCTGTATAAGATTGGTCCAATCCGATACCCATTTATTGGGGTCGTTGATATTATCTTTTGCAGTCTCGGCAATTCCTATGGTATGAGTCCATTTGTAATTCGACAACTTGACAAGTTTATCCTGATTATCCTTCTCACACACATCTTTCTTATCTATATCATCAAGACGCTCATTGTAGAGCACATCATAATTAAACTCGGCAAGATTAAGTTTCGGCAAAGCAATGAATACTCGGATATCACTTATGGCCATTTCCCTTCCACCATGTTCCGGTGTGGTGGAATTCTTATTTTGATTACATAGCAATCTTACCCTTCGCCATGTAGGGTCAACATCAATAGAAAATGCTACGTTCATGGTTTCATTTGATGGGGGAATCTGCAGATTGACAGTCTCCCATTCTGCGTCATTCATTGTGACATAACCATTACTTTTACCATTCTCATCAAGTCCCGTATCAGTTGTTCCGGCATATCGTATTTCTGTAGGGAAATAGTTATTGTCGGTTGTAGGATTGCCGTTCCGGTCAAATTCAGCAGGACGCAACAGCCATACCATAAGTTTAATCTTACCGTTTTCGATAAGGCCTGCATTTTCAAGAGTCTCCTTTAAACTTTTCTTTTGGCCGCTTTTATTATCAATAAAATTAGGCAGCAAAAGGTCAATTGAATATGGGGTTTCTTCATTTCTCCAGTTGTCAGATGTCATCCATGTAGAAGATGCCCAATATGATCTTTCAGTGTTATCTGAGTCAAATAGGAGTTGGCCGGGTGATTGATATTTTCCCCATTCGCCAAGCATATTATCTACAGCATCCATAAGGGTCTCGCCTTTTGAAGCGTATGAGTCGCTATCTTTTACTGGATTTTCCTGCTTATAATACGATTTTTTGAATTGCCCTGGATAATTACCCGGTATGCCGTTGGCCTCTATTTGGAAGCGTGATATCAATGGATAAACCCATGTTGGATTCCCTTCGGAGTCTTTTTGAGTCAAAGTCCGTTGTTTGTATACGGCTACCCGATTCATAGACATTACAGGAACATCAAACACTTTCCCATTTTCAGTTAGAAACACATAATTATCTCCGACATTGGATGTGCAGACAAAATGCAGTTTTGTTACGTTTGCAGGAACAGTTACACCAACCTGCACTTGTTCCAGTTCATTTCCTTTTTCATCCGTTATAATCTCTGTTTTAGTCAAGAACTGTTCCCAACGCACGTTGATGTTGTTACGATCATACTTTCCGCCGACTGCATAGTTACCGTAAGATTCTCCTGTTTCAGCATTGAGAACCTCGAAATTCAATGGTGCATCCAAATCGTTTGCATTTCGTCCTATCATGAAGAAATAAGTCTCTTCCTCACCATGATTCGGCAAGGTGATATCAAAATAGTTACATCCATTATTACCGCGAACTGCACTGGTGGTCAGGCTTGGAACCTCGTTTGCGTTCGTGGTGACATGAATCCAGTCTACTTCAAAGTCTCCGTCATAATCTCCTAAGTGGAAAGAAATAAATCCATTGCCATCGTTCTCGTCTGATGGAATATTTTCAGTTGGAGCAAACGATGTTGTGATTGTACTCCAGTCGGTGGTTATGGCATGCTTTGTGTTGTCATGGTTTGTATTGTCTCCGGTTGCATTGAAGCCCCATCCCCATGCCTCCGGAGTAGCCAATTTACTATTCTGCACGATAATATTAACCCCTTCTTTGCTGCCATCTTCCAATATTTCGGAAGCCCGGCTGCCACGTACCTTCGCTGTGACATAATATTGGGTTCCATGGTTGAATTTCTGATCCTTCAGGGCAAGAAAGTATCTGTCGTGTTTATGATAATACGACGTGTAGAGGCCCCCTTCATCTGTATCGGAATATTTAAGAAATCCGGCATTGCCGGTATTTATGGTTGTTACAGGGTCTCCAATCTCTGCGGGTTCTCCGTCACCTTCTTCCCATAGGGATATGGACGCTATCTCAACATCTCCGGAATAATATGGCTCCCACCCTGAAAATATGGAATATTCTCCGGTTGCGCCAGTATCATAACTAAACTCCTTTGTAGTGTATGTCTCCCATTGATTAGTAACGCGAATACTCTCCGCCTTACCATTTATTAACCCGCAAAGAGTTCCTTGCGTTTCTTCAGTTCCTTTTAATTTTAATGTGATTTTATATTTTTTGTTCGGTTCATAAACAATATTGTTTCCATTGTTATCTGTGGCTGACACCTGAAAATGAAATTTTGCATTTCGCTGAGCGACAAGAACTCCATCAATCTTTTCAGGGCAATATTCATCGGCATAAGATGTGTTATTTTGAGTATAAGTTTCTGTTCCGATGAGTATTTCATTATTGAGATCGATACAAGATAATTCAGCAAATCCAATGTCTATGTGATCGAATTGGTTGGTATAATATAATTGGAAATCACAGAAACCATTATTCAGATCTGCTGCAAAAAAACTGTTAAATGAACCTATAATATTTTGATCATATTCAGAGGAAGGTATACTTGACAAATTGCCATTTATGAATGTTCCTCCATTTGTCCAGTTCCCTAAAGCAAGTCTAATTCCAGTTACATCTGTATTATATGCTCTGGCCCCAATCTTTAGAGTGTAAATAGCATCTTTCTTAAAATTTACATTCTCAATAATGTGAAATGCACCGATTGCTTTTTTTACTCTCAAATAATACCGATTGTCATCAGCGTCAAAATACATGTATGCTATCATATCTTGCTGCTGCTGTTGGGTTATTACGGATGGTAGAGAAGCCTCGGAATCGAAATTCACATGCTTTACAACTTCTGTATTATAGCTATATAGAGTTGTAGATTGTACTTTTATCGTGCCTGCATAATTATCAGGTTTAAGAATTAGATTTGCACCATTCTTATCATTATTTTGCGGATCAAAAATTACTTCAACTTCCCCGAAAGTATCATCATTGCGTACGGGTAGAGCGATTTGTTTCTCTGATGATCCAAGCTGAAGTGTGACATTTCCCTCAACGCTTCCGCTGATCTGAATTTTTGCTTTATATACTGTGCCGGCACTTAGGTTGATATCTCGATATAATTTAAAAGAACCGATAGAATGGGATATCGCTAATGTCCTCATTCCATTCTCTTCTTTTATACGGGCAGTGCCTTCATAACTCTTTCCGGTGAAAGCATCTCCATTTGCATAGTCTGCACTATGTATTATTTTTTTATTTGAGGTGGTTAGTTTTACGTCCTTAACTTCCAAATCTCCGGTATATCCCCTTCTTTGAATCTCACAGTAAAATTTGCTTGTGGAATTTCCTGCTGCGGCAGTGGCAGGGCCGTATGGAATTTCAATGAGTGTCCAGTCTTCGTGGATCTCAAATGAGGAGAGTCCATCGGGGGCATTTTTAAAATAGTTTTCGTTTCCGCCTCCCGTTCCGAAATACACTTTAGCATGTGTTAAGTCTTCTTTTGAACCTCGTACCCAGGCAGACAAGACATAACTTTCTCCTTCTTCAACTTTAATATTTTCTACCACACGAAATTGCTTCCAACTGCCATCTTGTGGGTGCGCTCTAAGGATTGTTCCATTTGTTATAGTAGTCCATTCCCATGAGCCGCGATTTTCGGTCGATGTTGTGAATGTGTAATTGGAAGCATCTTTGTCATAATGCTCCAGATTTTGCACATAATCTCCGTTTGTCACGGATGTCCATGTGGCTTCATTTTCATTTACGAGGTTGTTTATATGTTCACCGTCATGCGTAACTTGAATCCAAGCTTTGCCATTACCGGTTTGATTATTACTTGTAAGTGGCACTTTGTCTGTGAACTGATATTTGGTAATATCTGGTTCATAGAAAATGGGAGATTGACCCAGGGCCGGAAGCGACGCGAGGGCGGCTGTCAGTGTCAGCAGGGAGAGTATTATGGACGATTTTTTCATACTGTATTGAGTTGTCAATGTTGTTGTAGGGATGCACCCCGGTGCATCCGTCGTTTGTCAATGTTGCAGCAAGGCTGCTGATGGTTCCGCGCTCCGGTTTCACCCGAAGATCGGATTCGTTGTTATTTCAAATTTAGCTGCGCTCAAGCTAAATCAAGTCACAATTCTCAATTAGCTGCGCTCAAGCTAAAGCAAGTCACAATTCACAATTCTCAATTAGCTGCGCTCAAGCTAAAGCAAGTCACAATTCACAATTCACAATTCAAAGCAGTTCTAAATTCTAAATTCTACATTCTAAATTAAAAACTTATCCTTTAATGGCTTTCCCTTTGACGAAGAGGCGCACGAGAGGATGCTCCGGGTCGTTGCTTCTGACGCGCACCTGCTTGATGAAGGTGCCAGTCGGGTTATTGCGACCGTTGTAGCGCACCGTGATCTTGGCCGTGTCGCCGGGAGCGATTTCCTCTTTCGGGAAACCGGCGGCCGTGCATCCGCAGTCGGTGTTTACGCTCATTATGAGGAGAGGTTCGTCACCCGTGTTCACAAAATCGAAGTCCATCGTCTGTATGAGGTCGAGACGGAAAGTGCCGAAACTCTTCGACGTCTCGGTGAACTCAATGCAAGGGCCGGCGGCAAAGGATGTTGCCGCCGCTATGAGGAGTGTTATTATCGTGGTAAGCTTTTTCATTTGATGCCGGTAATTTCCTTAAGATTCACAATTAGCTACGCTCAAGCTAAAGCAAGTCACAATTCACGATTAAGAATAATTCCCAATTCCCAATTACTCTTTGGGGTTCTTATTAAGGATTGCCGTTCTTACGCGTGATGTTGAAGGTGCAAGTCTTTATTTCGTTGGCGTAAGGGCCGGTAGATAGCTTGAATTGAATCACTACTGTCGCTTTTCCTTCCACATTGCTGAATTCTCCTGCAATGTAGTAGCGTTCGTTGCCGGCAACAGTTCCTTTTGCAGTCTGTTTAGTCGGACGAGTGAAAAACAAACTCTTGCCTGCAGTCAAAGCATTGCCGTCCAAATCCGTTTCAGAGCAAGATACAATAGAAACATCATTCCATTCTGTCTCCGTCAATACATAAGAGCCGGTGTTATTTTTGATGTCGGAGAAAAACTCGAACTCGCCGGGGGTGGTGGCAACAAGTTCGACGGTGGTTCCGTCGTTCGACTGCTCAAAGAGCGGGGGATAACCACCGATTGGAGGATAGTAGTGCATGCGCCAATGGATGATCCAGTCGGTAAAAGTGATAGGAATCTTAATCCAGTCATTCCGGTTGATATAAGTGATATCTTTCGTATAGTAGGTTCTGGGGTCTAATTCCTCACCATTTTTCTTGACTTTCAATTCAATCTTGAAAACGTCCTTAATGGCAGCGTCTGCAATGTCTTTCTGAGCGGTCACGGCCTCTCCATCCTCTGTAAAATAGCCGCCTAACGCTTCTTTGCAATAGAATTTCAATCCGTCCTTTCCCCCTCGGGCGGTAAGAACTTTATTTAAGTCAGGAAACTGGAGAGTTCCTTTTTCGTTTTCTTTTATATCGTCTTTTAGTTTTGAATTGGGTCCGAATCCTACTGCTCCATTATTGGGAACAATGGAGACCTGATCAACGTTGGTAATTCGACCGAATTTCAACTCTTCCACGGTGATTTCGTCAGGAGAAGGATTAGTGAATTCAAACTCTACTTTTGCAACCGCACGCACAACCTCGATGTTGAATGCTTCCTCCACAGTGTTCTTTATGACAATGTCTTTCAAGACTTGCGTCATCGGGATGTTATTGTTTACAGTGGTGCCCTCATTATTCACGATCTTTTCAAACCACTGCATATCTTTATTGAGAGAATTATTATCCTCTCTAAATGCATCGGGAATAAAGTCGTTTATGTAAGTATTATTGAGTTGTCCGTTCCTAAATTTGATTTTGTCATCTTTATCTTTATACTTCTCCGGATTTTCAAATATATCTTTAAATACAGGTATGTTGGCAAATGCGTAGATACGATATGTGCCTGAGGGTATTATAGTGCGGAATGTTTCGGCTTCATATCCTCCTCCGGTTAGATTGACCGACGTTGAGGTTACTTTGTCAGTCACATCCTGATCTGTGATAATCTTTACTACCTCCATACTTCCCGGCTGCTGCTTAGTTCCCTGATGGATAAAAACAATCCACCAATTATGAATAAGCTCGATAGATTCCGTCGGATCCATTGGCTTGCCATCAGGATTTTTTAGCGTCTCATCGGCGCGTGTCTGGGCGTTGGTGGGGCGTGATGAGATGGTGATGCGGACTTCGGTAGGGATTCCTTCCTCAAAATCGGGGTCTTCAATGTCGATGCCGTTGTTATTATTGGTGCATGAAGTTATCAGGAGCATCGGGAGCATCAGACACCATCCCATCCATGCCGGCAGGTGGAAGGAATTCAGACACTTTTTGCACCCGGAGATTGCTTCCCACCTATTTTTGCTTCTATATGTCATTGTTGTCATTATAGTCTTTTCTTGTTTCTGACTTTGCATTCCCATTTCATGGGGATTAGCCCGTCTTAGAATATGATCGTGGATTCCTCCCGGTAGTTCCATTTGCGCACGAAGATGCGTGCTTTCATCGTGTCCGGCTCTCGCATCTCCGGATTTGGATCGCCCGGACCGTTGAAATCCACTTTTACGCGGTAGATATTGTTGCGCACCGTGGCATATTCCATCGGATAGGACTTCTGCGGATCGGCCGTCTCGTCGTTGTAGTGGCGAAGCCAGAGGTTGTAGTAGCAGATGAAGCCCCATTTCGTGTTACCCTTGTCATCGGTATGCAGTGTGGCTGTATACTTCGTGATGACTCCCATATCCCCGGTATGAGCCTTGGCATAGGTTTCAGCTTCGTCCCTATTTGTAAAATATATGCTTTTCTGTTCCAACTGTAATGTCGGAGGAGTTTGAGTTTCGTTGCTGTATGGTCCTGTAGGAGAATAACGGTAAATTTCGGTCAGATTATCAGCAGTACTGACAAGGTCAGTCTCGTCTGAAACGGTACTCTTCTTATAGATCTTATCCGGAACATAGATGGCGCGAAATGCAAGCCCTGTCAGGTAGTTGCTGTGGAAGCAGTCTGTGGCGTGGGTGTTCTCGTTGGCGTATGATATAATCGAGATCCAATTGCAGTTATAGTCCTGGGGATCACCTGCTCCGGCACTTTGTTCTTTATTGTAATACACCGAGAATGCACCTTTGGTGTTATCCTTTATATTTTCTTTGACAGTCTGAGTCCGAGAATTCTTGAACCATTTTTCCAGATCTTCCTTATCGGTATTCTCAAGCGTCGAGGTCGGCGTCAGCACATAGTTCGAGGGCACCCCATTGGCATCTGTCAGTTCCTTTCCGCCCCATGAGAATTTGGTAAGGTTCTGTAGTATGCTCAAATTCCACGAATTTGGCTCTGTGGAAGATACTTTCTTGAATAGGTAAGAAGGACTCTGCATCACATTTACGGGCAGGACATTAGTGATATAAACATGATGGTTCTCAAGAATCGTTTTATCCTTATCCTTAATCTGATAATCCAACTCGGTTATGGTCTTGTCACCATCTTTCTTTGTCTGAATCTGATTTTTATTATACCAGAGGTCGATTCTGGCATACATGCGTTCGAGGGTAGTGGTGCCGAAATAATTACGTCCGTTCACCTCTATCTTGTTGCTGCCGGTGTGTTCGTCGCCGTATGTGTAATCCTGATTGTAGGCAGTCGACATGAGGAAATAATCCATCTTCGAAGCATCATTGGAGAATGCATCATATTTCTGCCATGCTGTGGCGGCATATCGTGAAACATCGAGTTCGCGCAAATCCTTCAACGTCTTTATGTCCTCTTTCTGAATACGGCCCAAATTGGCTACAGCCGCAAAGTTGGTGCCTGCGTTCAGATTGGCCATTTCATCCTCGTAGCTCAACTTGAGTTTCAGGTAATTTTTCTCAAATTCCGCGCCTGTCTCCGGCAACAACGGTGAATTGTCCGTATCTTTCAGATTGTCGACATTGACATAGACGTGATGCAGTATCGGGGTATTATCTTCTCCGTCAAGACCGTTGGGATCGTTATAGAAAAATATATTTACGTCGTGAATGTTATCCTCATTTTCTATTCCTTTTTCACGTCCGTTTCCGTCCTCGCCACCCACCGGGTGCGAGCGCGTGGAGTAGGGGTTGACGGCGGGAATGGCGATCCGGAGCTCGACATAGGGAGCAGGCGGTTCCTCCTCGTAGACGTCGGGCCCGACGAGATCGTCGTGGCCGCAAGCCACGGCGAGCAGGCAGACGAGCGGCATCAGCCATTTGAATATGTCGAGTTTCTGTTTCATTATTATTCAGTTGTCAGTTGAGACGTTATTTTTATCGTGATTAATCGGGTTTTATCAAGATTAATCATGAAATTATTCTCAATTCCAAATTCTAAATTACTAAAGTTCTTCCGGCTGGAAGCGGATGCTCCACGAGAGCACATGAATCTCAACTGCCATCCATGTGTCGCCCTTCAGG
Source organism: uncultured Sangeribacter sp. (assembly GCA_964410515.1). Taxonomy (GTDB): domain Bacteria; phylum Bacteroidota; class Bacteroidia; order Bacteroidales; family Muribaculaceae; genus Lepagella. Next base: position 98,198 of record CAYPGW010000001.1, read on the forward strand.
AAGAAATCAAGATGATAGTCATATTCGCGGTCAAGATATTCCTGTGAGCCGTAGTTATATATGTCGTATGCCTGGCGTCCCTGCGAGAGTATGTAAGGCAGGTTTACCCGCGCCACGAGCTTACCCTTGTGGTGAATCTCGAGCGAGGCGTTGTCCTTGATATTATCTTCGTTCAGTATCAGCCGGTTAAACATCAGGTTGTAGTGAGCAGTGCGCTGAAGCACCTTCGGGGGATCGGCCTCCTGCAGGTCGCGGGTGCCAGGTGCGTGATATTGTCCCGGATTTCCGGAATATATCTCCTCTATCTCAACCTTGTTGTTGTCGAGAAGGCGTGATGTCCACGAAGCGTAAGGCGTATAGCGCAACGAGTCTTGAGTGAGCTCTGAGTTGTTGCGGGTGAGTACTGTGTTGTCGTGCCCGAGGTGGGCGTTGTTGTCCACTATCTTCACCTCATAATCCTTGGCATAGACGGTGAGCGGGTCATCCACATGGCGCAGCGTCAGGTTGAGGTGCTTGGTGTCGCGTATGAGCGACACGGTGGCGTAAGTGGCGTGTTCCTTCTCGAGGTGCACCATCTGGTTCTCGATAGGATAGATTGAATAGGGCTTTGCGGTGCGGTCAATATCCGGAACCACGGCGTTGTCCACCGGATCGTGGGCTATCACCTTCAGCGTGTGCCAGAGCGTGTCGAGGGGAGCGGCATTGCTCACTGCATACTGCTCGGTGCCGGGTATCGGGGCGCTATCGTGAGTGAGAGATATTGTCATGCTCTCTGAGTTTTCAGTAGGAGATCCCGAAAAGTAGTATTTGGCGCCGCCCACAGCGGCGTAGGCGTCAGACCAGTCACGCTGCATGCCCACGGCCTGTATGCGGTAGTTGCGACCCGTGGGTAGTTCTTCCTCAGTGAAGTGCATGGTGTAGCCGTAGCGTGAGAGGGGCGAGTCAAGTTCGGAGTTGCTCACGCTGCGCGAAACCACAAGGCGACCCTTGTCGTCGAAGATATAGACCTGAACATGACCCACATGGTCTTTGAACATGTCTGCGCGCTGAGTATTGTAGTCGTAAACGAAACGGATGAATAGTCCGGTGGGGCAGTCTGAACGGTCTTCCTCCACCATAGAGCAGGAAGTGGCTGCCATCCCCGTCAGAAGTAGGATGGTTAGTGCAAATATTTTTGAGATAGTAAGTCTCATGTCGTTGTTAGTTTTCAGTTGTAAGTTGTCAGCTGTCAGCGTTGTCGTCGTTGTCAGTTGTTGGAGGCGGACTTATGCCGTTTCCGTAGAGGAGGCGAGGGGTTGAGGATTGCGGAGGGACTCGCACGGGGGCAAGCCCCTCCGCATTGTTATTGTTTCGTAGCTACGCACTCCCGGTGCGCCGGCATGAATGGTCTTAGAAAGTTACGCTCTGAGTCCTCTTAGCCCATGAGAGCACGCGGAGGTACACTGCGATATACTCGTCCTTGTTGTCGTCAGGCTTATCGGGCCATGCGCCGTCCCACTTCGCGGGATCCTGAGGATCTCCAAGTTTGGTGATATCTGTAATGTTCAGATCATACCAGTTGTTGCGCACGATACCATAACGGCCGAGGTAGTTTGCACTGCGGGTGGTGGCAGATCCGTAAGACTGTTCGATTGTAGAAGCGTTGGTACCGGCAGTCCAGGGAGTCAGGTCATCGCCGAAATGTTTGATACGCACCTCGTAGAATACCTTGCCACCATCATACAGATAAACCTGATCAAGATTGTTCAGGGTTGAAAGGTTTTCTTCGAAATTATAGACATTGGTAAGATTCGGTGCATCAATGAAAAGCCCGTTATATTTATCCGATGTGTAAGGTGCTGCAGTTAGATCGGTCTTTAAAGTTATTGACGCAATTTCAATCTCACCTGACTTATTGAGTTTATCTGTATTATATGTAATATCAAGGAAGTCTCCGAGGTAGAGATCTTTGTATCCTCCGTTATCCTTATTCATGGCAGCCTCGAATGCAGTCTGGATGGCAGTATTGGCGGTTAAGGTTGCAATAATCTTGCTGGTCAGAGGATCTTGTTGGTGCTCATCTCTGAGATAGATGGTTTTCCTGTCAAGACCTTTGGTGAAGAAATCTTTATTCTTTGACATATCGAGTTCTAAACCTGTCTTTGTGTTCGTGAACTTGAAGGTAACCCAGAAGCCGATACGTGTGGTGTTGGCATACTTCATGAACTCTACCGGGAATGTGTTCTCACGAGGATAAAAGGCGCCCTTCGTAGTCCATTTTACGGCATCTTTGGCGTCCATCTTTTCCTTGGTGAAAGTCTTGTTTTCTTTTATAGTGCTGGGTTCGCTTCCCGTTACATTTCCTTGTTCATCTGTAATGTTCTCCGGCTTTGCAATGCCATATCCGGGAACCTGACAGAAATAGGGTCGATAATATGTGGCGGTTGTTTCAGTTCCATTCACATAAACTTTATCCACAGGAATTCCGGTATGACCAAGCATTCTGTATTTACCGGCAGGAGCGGTAAAGGTTCCTGCGTTGGCGGAAGCATAATTCCACATCCACATATTGGTGCCTGTAGTGCTTCCGGCAGGCAGGCGGTTGGTGTTGCGCACCATATATGAGTTCGCCATGTCCTGAGCCATGTCCCAGGCAACATCAGCCACCTCAATTTTATATTCATCGTCGCCAAGTGTCACGGTGAAACCTTTGCCTGCAGTAAACTGTGAGCAGGTGATCTTGCCTACAGCACGCTCCACGTGGATAGTGCCAGCCGGAGACTTCAAAGCATCCGCCTCTGTGGGATATACTTTGTTGCTGATTTCAACAAGTACCGGCATACGCGGCACATTTGTGCCGGGATTGTTATTGCCACCGGCGATAGTGGAAAGAGGAGAATTGGTCATGACAATGTCACTTGCATATTCCTCGCCCGGTTTAGCCTGAGTATAAAGAGCCTTTTTGGTAATATACTCCTGCAGTTCCTGAATGGTCTTACCTTGTCCGTTTTCTTTTTTCATCCATGCGGCGAAGAAGTTCCCGCCCGGATAAAAGTCATGGCTGACGCCGTTTGCGATGACGAGGGCATAGAGCTTTTTATCGGTCGCAAATGTCATACCTGTTACGTTTGCCACACGGGTCACCTGAGTTGTTATCTGTTTGTTGTCATCTTTATCGGCATTCATCTGGCTCCTTTTGAGCTCGTATGCACCCTGACAGACAGCGTCCTCCTCAGATGTGCCCTGGAACAGGAGTATAACCGCATCATTGAGTTTGTATTCCGACGATACGCCATCGTCAAACGAATCGTTGGCACGGGTAGAGGGGACAGTAGGCAACTGAATCTGGACACCTACATATCCTGAACCTTCATCGGATGTGTTACCACCCGGTTCGGGAAGGATGTCTTTGTCGGAGCAAGCCGCGAGCATCGCAAGGGCTGTCATTCCGTAAAGCCATTTGTTTAGTTTCATAATCTTACTGTTGTTTATGGTTTATTGTATTATTATTATCAATTAGCTACGCTCAAGCTAAAGCAAGTCGCAATTCACAATTCTAAATTCAAAATTAGCTGCGCTCAAGCTAAAGCAAGTCACAATTCTCAATTCACAATTCTAAATTATTTTACTATCTAAGTCTCTCCAGATTTCGTGCGGCATTGACATTTCCGGCAGCCTTCGCACGCTCGAAATATGTCTTTGCCTCGTCGTAGTTGCCTTCGGCAGTGGCGATGATACCCAGCAGGTTATCGGTTTCGGGAGTGTCTCCGCCTCTTGCTATCAGCTGCCTTGCGCGCTCGTAGTCTTCACGCGCCACGGCTGCACTCGCAGCGTTGGTGATGGCGATCTGGTCTCGCGGATAGTATTTCAGAGCCGTCTGCATCACGTTGTCGAAGTCCTCGCTGTCTTCCGGATAGAGTCTTGCCACGCGATACATCTGATTGAGCGACATCTTCTCGGGAGTGGTCTTTATGACTTCGGCCAGGTCGTCGTCTTCAAGATTTTTCAGCTTCGTATGCACCACGAAGGTGGTGGCGCGGAGTTTCGGGAACCATTCAGGAAGAATGAAGCTCTTGTAGAGGGCTGCGTAGGGAGGCTCCGTCTTGAGAAGCCACTCCTTGCGATCCCACTGCTCGGGTGTGTAGGCAGGCTCGTCGATGAGATTGAGAAGCTGTGTGCGCTGACGCTCAGTGAGGCGGTCGCTGCTCACCACCATTTCGCGGAACTCTTTCCAGTTCTCAGGCACGGAGGAATAGGTCACCTTCTCCTGCGGCAGGTTGTAGCGCTGCGCGAGGTATGTTGCAAGCGCCTTGGTTCGGCCGTCGGCAAGCTCCACGTTGTGGAGATAAGGCGATTCAGGAGAGGCGTAGCCACAGAGCTCGATGCTTGATATCTCCACATTGGGGTCTGTGAGGGCATACTTCACCGAGTCGTCGATCACCTTGATTTCGGCACGGTTGTCGATGCGCTGCCCGTTGCGGCAGACGTATGGATCTACATGGAGCTCGGTGCGGTCTACCTCAAACTGCACACGCGCCTTGCCTTCGTGGTTGGTGACGGGTATTTCCTCCACCTCAGGAATGATCATGGCCCACATCATGTCTTTGATGGGGTTGGTGAAGACTATGTAGGGTTTTGACGTCAATTCGGCTGCGCGCACGCCGCATCCGCATGAGTCGAAGACGAAAGTGACGTTGGTGTCACGGCCACGCATCCACGACCTTACCGGAACCCTTTCCGAATAAGACACTTTCTGCTTTGTGCCGTTGTAGCGGCGCACCTCCTGCCCCACGTTGTGCTCCTTGATCTCCTTGAAGCTGCGGAGCACTCCGCGCTCGTATGAAATGTGCATGTTGCGTCCGTTAACGAGCACAGAGGGCAATATTATTGAGTTTTCGCTGTCAAGTTTCGAGTTGTCCGGGTCGAGGGTTGATTTTACTACCGGCGTTATAAACATCTGCTTGTTTGAGCCGAGTTTGAGGTCGTCGAGGACTATGTCGGCGCTGATGCTCAGGAAATCGGCGCCTACGTGGATATCGACATTCTCTGTCTTGACCGTCTGCGCTGCGGCGGTCAGTATGCAGGCTGCGCCGAGGGCGAGTGCTGCGATTGACTTGATTATGGTTTTCATTGCAGTGCTATACGGTTAGAAAATGTAAAGTAAGCTCAGGCCGAGTTTGGTGACTCCGGCGTAGTTCGATTCTCCCGTTGCTATCTTGGCGCCGCACTCGTAGCAGGGATAGCGGTCATACCAGATATGGTCGTAGCCAATGCCTATCTCCGCCTCGAGGTTCCAGTGGCGCCCGAGTATCCATTGGTATCCGTAGGTGAAGCCGCCGCCGGCGAAATGGCCCTGGCAGCGGGTGTCGCGCACGTCTTTGGCGATGTTGTTGCCCGAGAAAAACAAACCGGGCAGCGTGAGGTCTACGTTTGAGGCGTTATACTGTCCGCCCATGAGATGAATGCCGAAGAAATGGCCGTTGAATTTTGAACACGTCCACCAGCGGAGTTCCGGCATCACCATCCAGTGCTTTGCCTTGCGCTCTCCTTTCGACGAGTCGAATGTCCAGGGATTGAGCCCGTAGAAAATCTGGAAAGTGTTCTTCTTGCCCACGCCGAACTCGATGCCGAGGTTGGGAGTGGTGGTGGCATCGTAGAGCAGATTGGTCTTGATGGCAAGATTGTTGGCGGGCTGGCCTGCTAAGCAGTCGGGTGCTACCAGCATACAAATCATTAGAAGAAGCGCTGTAGCGGCACCGCTTCCTGTGACGGATGGAAATTTGCACTTTTTCAGCATTCGGAACGGCGAGCCTGCCGCAATCCGCTTAAAGCTGCATAGTCTTTCCGGCTTGTTAAGTTTCATGCTTATTTTTTGGCAGTTATTAGTCTGTGCGGATAACACCTATTTAAATATGCGTATTTGTAAGAAATAGTGTGCAATTTTAGCGTAAATATTAAAGAAAAGCAAGAGTGAGGACGATGGTCATGTTAATATTTGTTGCAAATGTGATAATATTCGTAACATGACTTAATAATTAACATTTGCAGCGACAAAATAAGATGCGGTCGGAGAGTGTTTTGGGCCTTGATGGCGGGTGCGCGCGAATCCCGGTAGCTATGGGGTCAAGACCCCGGAATGAAAGAAAGGAGACCCCCGCTTGAGCAGGAATCTCCTTTGTAGCGCACTTGCGCCGGTAGGTGTGCGGGTTACTGTGCCGGCTCGGCAGCGGGGCGCTGATAGCCGTCTTTCTCGCAGCGTTTTGTCATGTTTTTGATGCGGGCCTGAGTGTCGGGATGGGAAGAGAACATCTTGTCGACTGTAGATGACTTCACGCCCGATTCGAGATTCAGGAATTTCTCGAACGACATCACCATTCCCCAGGGGTTGCGGCCGTTTTTCACCAGGAAGTCATAGCCGCAGTTGTCGGCCTCGTTTTCCTGCTTCTGCGAATATTTAGCGCCGGCAAGGGCTGTGGCGAGAGTGCCGAGCTGCGATTCGGTGAGTGCGGCAGCCGTGCCTCCGGTCGATGCGATGGCATCCTTCAGCGCGCCGGTAAGGAGCTCATGCTTGAAGGCGTTTTTCGAGTGGCGCTTCACCACGTGGCCTATCTCATGGCCGATGATGCCCATAAGTTCGTCGTCGTTCATTATGTCCATCAGTGAGGAGAACACGCGCACGCTGCCGTCGGGGCAGGCGAAGGCATTCACGTCGATCACGTCATACACCTTGAAGTTTAGAGGAATTCCATCTGCATCGGTGATGCCTTCAGTGAGTTTCTTCAGGCGGATGGTGTAGGGATTGTCGTCGGGGAGCACGGGATTGAGTTTGTCCATCTGCTCTACCGACTGCCTGACATAATCGGCCATCTGCGCGTCGGTGAGTGTGAAGGCCTGCACCGCCTTGGCAGCGCTGCCGGCAGCCTTCTTGAGGTTGAACTGTGCGAATGCGCAGTCAGCAGACATGATGAGGAGACCCGCCATCATGATCTTTAATAAATTTTTGCTCATGATAATGAATATATGTGTTGATTTAGTATTATTTCGTGTTTGAAGTTGAAGCCGCGGGGCGTTTGTAGCCGTCTTTAATGCAGCGTTTGGTCATGTTGTCGATGCGTGTCTGAGTGTCGGGATGCGAGGAGAACATTTTGGTGACAGTGGTAGACTTCGTGCCCGATTCGAGGTTCTGGAATTTCTCGAACGACATCACCATTCCCCACGGGTTGCGTCCGTTCTTCACCAGGAAGTCATAGCCGCAGTTGTCGGCCTCGTTTTCCTGCTTCTGCGAGTATTTTGCCTCTATGAGCGATGTGGCGAGAGTGCCAAGCTGCGATTCGGTGAGCGCGGCAGCCGTGCCTCCGGTCGATGCGATGGCATCCTTGAGCGCGCCGGTGAGTAGGCTCTGCTTGAAGGCATTTTTCGAGTGGCGCTTCACCACGTGGCCTATCTCGTGGCCGATGATGCCCATAAGCTCGTCGTCGTTCATTATGTCCATCAGTGAGGAGAACACGCGCACGCTGCCGTCGGGGCAGGCGAAGGCGTTGATGTCTTTCACACCATACACCTTGAAGTTGAGGGGGATACCGTCGGCATCGGTGATGCCCTGAGTGAGCTTGTTGAGCCGGATGGTGTAGGGGCTGTTGGCCGGGAGCACCGGGTTGCTCTTATCCATCTGCTCTACCGACTGCCTCACATATTCGGCCATCTGCGCGTCGGTGATGGTGAGGGCCTGCACCGCCTTGGCCGCGCCGCCCATAGCCTTCTCCATATTAAACTGAGAACTGGAGCATCCGGCTGTCATGAGGAGCGCTGCCGCCATCATGGACTGTAAGAAATTTATTCGCATGATATCAATATATGAATTGGTTTTGTTTGCCTATGCAAAATTAATACATTTCCGCGATATTTGCAAGTGAAGCCCTCTCTGCGCATGATAATAAACATGGCGCCCGATGCGTTTTAATAATGTGGCAGCCCCGGCGATTGAAAAAGAGATAGATAAATCCCGAACGGCTGCATCCGGGCCAAAGCAATTCAAGATTAATTAATCTCAATAATACCATGATTCAGGAACTTAAAGACTTCAATAAGAAATTTGTGGCGGAAAAAGGTTACGAACGCTTCGCCACGAGCAAATATCCCGACAAGAAAATAGCTATCGTCACCTGCATGGACACGCGCCTTGTGGAACTCCTGCCCGCGGCACTCGGCCTGCGCAACGGCGACGTGAAGATGATAAAGAATGCCGGTGGCACTATCACCAATCCTTTCGACTCCACCATGCGCTCCATTCTCGTTGCAGTATATGAACTGGGCGTGAACGAGATAATGGTGGTGGGCCACACCGAATGCGGCGTGCAGGGCATGGATGCCAACGAGATGCTTCACCTTATGAAGGAGCGCGGCGTGAGCGAGGAACACATCACGCTGATGGAGCATTGCGGCATCAATCTGAAGGAATGGCTTCACGGATTTGAAGACACTGAGGAGGCCGTGAAGGAGACCGTAGATCTCATCAGCCATCATCCGCTGATGCCCCCTGCCGGCGTGAACGTGCAGGGATTCGTGATGGATTCTTACACCGGGGAACTCCGCCACATCTGACGCTGACTGATACCTTTCCGAGCGCAAAACTATTCTTTTTTTACAAAATCTTTGGATTGTTAAAAAAAATGGCGTAACTTTGCGCCGTGATTCATGGCGAAGCCTGATAAGTCATGTTCCGGCCGGCCGGCGGAATCAGGACTGAGGCTTACGCTACTGTGGCTCGCATCGGCTTAGAGAAGCCGATTGTCTACATTTAATTAGGGGTGCTGAATTGTCCCTTCACCCGGACAGTGAAGCTGAGATCATACCCTGTAACTTGATCCGGATAATACCGGCGTAAGAAACATTAAACACATGAAAAAGAAAATTTCATGGAGCGCTGTCCTCATGGGCATGGCGGTGCTCCATGCTTCGGCTGACAATGCCGGAGCTCAGGCTTCAGATGCGGGCCTTGACAGCATCATGCATCAGCTCGATGCAATCGAAGTAACTGCCAACCGTGCGGGTGTAAACACCCCGGTAGCCTTCACAAATCTCTCAGGAAAAGACATCAGGAAGAAAAACGACGGTAGGGACATCCCCTCGCTGCTGGAGATGACCCCCTCCATCGTCACCACCGGCGACGCCGGTGCCGGCATCGGCTACAGCAGCCTGCGCGTGAGAGGTACGGACGCCACCCGCATCAATATTACGGCCAACGGTGTGCCGATCAACGACAGCGAGAGTCATGCTGTGTGGTGGGTGAACATGCCCGACCTCGCATCCTCGCTCAACGACATCCAGATTCAGCGCGGCGCGGGAACTTCCACCAATGGTGCCGGCGCTTTCGGTGCCTCGATCAATATGCTCACCGATTATCCTTCTACCGAGCGCTCGGCTACAGTCTCGGCTTCTTACGGTTCATATAACTCCAACCGCCAGACCGTGAAGGTGGCTTCCGGGCTTTTCGGCGATCACTGGAGTGTGGACGCGAGGTTGTCGCACATCGGCTCTGACGGATATATCGACCGGGCCTTCTCAAAGCTATGGAGCTATCAGGCGCAGCTCGCTTTCCTCGCCGAGAACACTACTGTGCGTCTGCTGGCTTTTGGCGGCAACGAAGAGACCTACATGGCCTGGGACTACGCCTCAAAGGAGGAGATGGAGAAATATGGTCGCCGCTACAACCCCTCGGGAAAATATACTGACAAGGATGGCAATGTGGCATATTATCCCGATCAGTGCGATAAGTTCACGCAGCACCATTTTCAGTTGCTCCTCAATCAAATAATCGGTTCAAACCTCACGCTCAACGCCGCGCTGCACTACACCTACGGCCTCGGACACTATGACCAGTACAAGACTTCCAGAACCCTTGCGGAATATGGTCTCACTCCCTTTACCGAAGCCGATGGCACTCTCGTGAAGAAGTCTGACCTGATAAGGTTGAAATATAACGATAACGATTTCGGCGGCGGTATGCTCAATCTGCGCTGGCACAAAGATAGGCTTTCGATGGTGCTGGGCGGCGCGGCCAACTGGTTTCTCGGCAAGCACTACGGCTATGTGAAATGGGTGAGAAACTATGTAGGGCCCATCGACCCGCTGCAGAGATATTATGACAACACAGGCCGCAAATTCGATTCTAACGCCTTCCTGCGCGCCGACTATTCATTCGGAAGCGCCTTCTCGGCATACGCCGATCTGCAATTCCGCCATATCAACTATACCATACGCGGCGTGAGCGACAACTACGACTGGAATACGGGCGGAATGTCGGCGCTCGACGTGAAGCGTCACTGGAATTTCTTCAATCCGAAACTCGGCATTTCGTATAACGACGGCAATCACCGCGCCTACGCTTCGTGGAGCGTGGCCCACAAGGAGCCCGTGCGCGACAACTTCACCGACGGCGATCCCTCCAACTATCCCGAGGCAGAACGCCTCTTCGACTACGAGGCCGGCTACACTTTCTCCAACCATCTGCTCACCGTGGGCGCAGGTCTTTATTACATGGACTATAAGAATCAGCTCGTTGTCACCGGCCAGCTGTCTGACACCGGCAACATGCTGAGTGTAAACGTGCCGAAGTCTTACCGCGCGGGTGTGGAGCTGCAGGGCGCGCTGCGTCCGGCAGAATGGTTTGAGTGGCAGATCAACGCCACCCTGTCTCGCAACCGCATAAAGAACTTCACCGAATATATATATGAAGACGAGTGGACCAACCCCATCACCATTGACTGCGGCGACACCCCGATAGCATTCTCTCCCGACTTTATCCTCCATAATGCCTTCAACTTCAATGTGAAAGGGTTTGAAGCCTCACTTATGAGCCGCTATGTGTCATCGCAATATATGAACAATGCCCGCTCTGCCGAAGCCAAACTCGACTCCTACTTCGTGAGCGATCTCGCGCTCGCCTATACGTTCAGGAAAATCAGGGGCATGAAGGAAATGCGCCTCGGTGTGACAGTCTACAACATCTTCAACGAGAAATATTGCAACAACGGCTATGCCGGCGCAGGATACTACCTTGAGGATGGCCGCCCGGTGATCTACCGCTACGCGGGATTCGCGGCTCAGGCCACTACCAATGTTCTTGCCACTATAACACTCTCATTCTGATCGATATGGCCGAAATTCCGTGGAGCTCGGTGCTCGAAGTGTTTGGATTCGCTGTTGGGATTCTCTACCTCTGGTGGGAATATCATGCCGACAGCCGCCTTTGGTATGCCTCAATGGTGATGCCCTGCATCTCCATGTGGATTTACTTCAGCAAGGGTATCTACGCGGATTTCGGCCTGAGTGTCTATTATCTTCTGATTGCGGTCTATGGATGGTGGAAATGGCGCAGCGGCGGCCATTCAGGGCATGAAAGCGGCGAAAATAAGCAATTGCCTGTCACTCACATTCCATTGCAGATGCTTGCCGCCGCTATTGGAGCCTTTCTCCTGATCTGGGCAGTGCTTTTCTTCGGGCTCGACAGCCTTACAGACAGCACCGTGCCTCTTGCCGACTCGTTCACTACGGCGCTCAGCATCGTAGCCACATGGATGCTGGCCCGCAAATATATCGAGCAGTGGATAGCCTGGATCATTGTCGATGCGGTCAGCGTAGGCCTATATATATATAAAGGTATATATTTCTACGCAGTGCTCTATGTCATCTATATCGTGATTGCCTTTTTCGGGTATCGCAAGTGGAAGACCCTCCTCATTCATAATATTCAGTATAAATCATGATTCATCGTTTTGAATCATGATTTATCTTATTGTATTGGCCGTGTACCGTTGCATTTAGGATAGTCGCTGCATCCCCAGAATTCACGCCCGCTCATTTTCCCTCTGGTCTGCATGCGCCTGAGCATCGGTCGGCCGCATAGCGGGCATGTGGGTGTGTTATCGAGGGCGGCCTGGCGCTTCTTTGCTTCTATACGTTCCGATGTCATGTTCTCACTGAAGCCTCCTGTAGCCTTGAAGCGTTCGAGAAGTCGTTTTAGTTGGCCTTCGAGCATCTTGTTGATTCTTGTGCAAAGAATCAGCATTGCATTCGCTGCCACGTCCGGGTTCGCGTTCTCGATCCATAGGTCATATTTTGATTTCTGCCTCAGTATGTGGAGTGCTGCGTCATGCAAAAGGCTGTTGGAGTAATCAGGCCGGTCGAGTTCTATCGTCCAGATTGCCTCACGATTGCGATTCCCTATAGCCCATACATCCGCTTTCCTCCGAAGCAGAAAATTGAAATAATCTCCCTGCAACTCATCAATACTTGCGCGAGCCACATCGAGCAGTCGCATCTCTGTCTCTATCGATGTGGAAAATCGGGCCGACCCTTCAGCTATATTGGCCACGCCACTTCGCGCCGCAAGCACCATCTGATCGTAAAGACGTCGGCCCGGGTCGATGGAATAATTCACAAATCGGTCGCAGAAACTCTGGGTGCCAAGCTGGATGATATTGGCCATGATCCAGGAGTTGAGCATGAAGTAAGACCGGGAAAACTTGATTTCAACGCCCATGTCAGTGCAATTTTGGCTTTTACTGATGCGGTTAAGAAAAGGGTTGGTTATAAAAATGATCCGCCGGAATATCCGACTGCGCAAATTTACTAAATCCCGGTAGCATCTGCAAGTTTTATTCAAGATTAATCAAGATCTATCAGGATTAATCATGATAAAGCTGGAAGAATCTGGATCCTCCCTCCGAAACCAAACGGGGGGCCGGAGTGTTAAGGTGTTATAAGCACTTTATTCCGCTATAATCATTATGAAGACCCCCGGGAAATACTACTGGAACATTGACCGCATCATGTGGCTCATCATCGGCACGGTCGTCACCGTGTCGCTCTTTTTCCTGATCTATCGTCTGCGCGACGCTCTTCTGCCCTTCTTCGCGGCTTGCCTCATAGCCTACATGCTCCAGCCGCTGGTGGAGCTCAACAGGAAATGGCTGCGTCTCAAGGGTAGGGTGGTGGCTTCTTTTCTCGCCCTCTTCGAAGTGCTGATAGTGGTAGGTGTTGTGGTCTGGCTCGCTGTGCCCACTATCACACGCGAGCTCGATTCGCTCAGCCGCATTCTGGCCGATATCTCTTCGGGGAAAAACAAACTGCCTCCCGCCTACACCGCTATTGCCGGCTATATCGATCACTATGTAGCCCCCGGCCATATCTCGGGTCTACTCTCCAATGCCAATATGGAGCAGTGGCTCGGTAAGGGTATGACGCTCCTCGAGGAGTCGGCGTCGGTGATTATGCGCACTCTCAGCTGGCTGCTCATGCTGGTCTATATTCTCTTCATCCTTATAGATTATCCGGAGATTGCCCGTGGATTCAAGCAGATCATTCCCAAGCGCTACCGCAAGGAGGCGATGGTGGTGGTCAATGATATCCTCGTGTCGATGAACAAGTATTTCCGCGGTCAGGGCCTTGTGGCGCTGGTGGCCATGGTGCTTTATACCGTGGGCTTCATCATTGTGGGGCTTCCTCTCGCCGTGCCTATGGGTATGCTGGTGGGAGTGCTGTATATGATTCCCTACTTCCAGTATGTCACGATAGTGCCCGTAGCGGCTATATGCCTCATCTATTCACTCGGGGGAGAGATGGTGTTCCTGCCGGCATTCGGCAAGTGCATTCTTGTCTATGTCTGCGTGCAGTGTATATGCGACTATATAGTCACTCCCCACATCATGGGTAAGGAACTCGGTCTCAATCCTGCCATCATCCTGCTTTCGCTCGCCGTGTGGGGCTCGTTGCTCGGAATTATCGGCATGATAATAGCCTTGCCGCTCACCGCCCTCATCATGACCTACTATCAGCTCTACATCTCAAACCGCGAATGAATGCTCATTCATTAATTTGAGCCAAGCACGAGAAGCACAAGCGACACTATAAGGATGCCCAGATCCACAAGTTTCGTCTTTATATTCTTCTCATGCAGCACGATGACGCCGTAGAAGAACGGTATCAGTACGCTTCCGCGCCTTATCATGCTCACTACCGATATCATAGACCCCGTCTGCGAGAGTGAATAGAAGTAGGCCAGATCAGCCCCTGTCAGGAAGACAGATATGCCCACTATGGCCCAGCTCCAGTGAAACGGACTGCGCGCCCTTTGGCTCACCTGCCTCAGTATCAGCACCGCCACGCCCATCATCACGAGCTGATAGAGCGAATACCAGCTCTGCACCATTAGCGGATCAAACCGCCCGAGCAGCCACTTGTCGTAGAGTGCGCTGACCGCGCCGAGCATAGTCGCCCCCACCGACATCCATAGCCATTTGCTGTGTGAGAAGGAGATTCCCTCCTTGTTGCTGACGCGGCTTATGAGGAAGAGTGAGGCGAATCCGAGAAGAATTCCGGCCCATTGAAGCAGATTGAGCCGCTCGCCGAAGAACAGGAGCGCTCCCACCAGCACCATCACAGGCCGCGAGGCGTTGATGGGGCCCTGGATGGTGAGAGGCAGATGCTTTATGGCGAAATAACCCAGTATCCATGACGACAGCACTATTACAGATTTGAGGGCGATCAGTCCGTGACCGGCCAGACCGTGTCCCGGCCCGGGATGCCCCGTGGCGAACGATTCCACCAGTACGGGCGACATAAGAAGCGTGCCGAAAAGCGTATTGAGAAATAGCACGAGGGGAACGTTATTGTCTTTGAGCGACAATTTCTTCATCACGTCATATAAGCCAAGTCCTACGGCCGACAGCAAAGCAAGTATTATCCACATGGCGCTTATCGCAATCGGAAAAATTCAATTTTTTTCCGAAATTTCTTTGATAGTATTTAAAATTGTATTAACTTTGCAGTGTGTTAGTGCAGTAATACACCAAACATGCTGTATATCCCCTCAGCCTCTCCTTATAATACTAACAAATTTTGACAATTAATTATTATGCATTCCGACGTCGTCATCTCTCTTAGCGACATAAACAAGACCTATCCGGGCGCTGTTCCGCTCCATGTGCTCAAAGACGTTTCGCTCGACATTGCACGTGGTGAGCTTGTCTCCATAATGGGAGCATCGGGTTCGGGCAAGTCCACGCTGCTCAATATACTCGGAATCCTCGACAATTACGACACAGGCAGTTACGTTCTCGATGGAGTACGCATCAAGGATCTTTCGGAGAACAAGGCAGCCGAGATCCGCAACCGTATGATAGGCTTTGTGTTTCAGTCGTTCAATCTCATCAACTATAAGAATGCGCTTGAAAATGTGGCTCTCCCTCTCTTCTATCAGGGTGTGGGGCGCAGGAAGCGCAATGCCCTCGCCATGGAGCAGCTTGAGAGGATGGGGCTTGCCGACCGCGCACATCATCTTCCCGGAGAACTTTCGGGCGGACAGAAGCAGCGCGTGGCCATTGCGCGGGCACTCGTCACGAAGCCAGCTATTATCCTGGCCGACGAACCCACCGGGGCACTCGACTCGCAGACATCGAAAGAGGTGATGCAGGTGTTCCGTGATCTCAACACTGCCGGCATGACGATTGTAATAGTCACACACGACCCCGGAGTAGGAGCGGCCACCGACCGTATAATTCGCATCGTCGATGGGCGCATTGAATAATTTCCGATAAGCAACGCCCAAGTTAAAGCAATTTCCAATTCCAAATTTTCAGAGGATGTTCGATCTTTTCCACGAAATAGGCCAGACCATAAGTAACAATAAACTCCGCACTGCGCTCACGGGGCTTGCCGTGGCATGGGGCATCTTCATGCTCATCGTGCTGCTCGGTGCCGCGCGCGGCGTGGTGAACAGTTTCAGCGAGGAGGCCTCCACATCGAGCGTCAACTCCATACGCCTCTGGGGCGGAACCACCTCCATGCCTTATAAAGGATATCGTGACGGCCGCTGGATTCGCCTTCAAGACAAGGATATGGATGCCATCGCAGGAGAAGTGGGCCATGTTTCCGACGTAGCCATCTCCACATCGGCATCAGGCTTCAACATCACCGGGCCTAAAGACTACATAAGCGGAGGTTTCGAGGCGGTATATCCCGACGTGGCCCGCACGCAGCGGATCAGCGACATCAAGGGGCGATTCATCAATCAGAAAGATATCAACGACCTTAGGCGCACTATCGTGCTCCATAGTGACAACGCGGCTCTCCTTTTCGGTGATGCCGACAAGGCTATCGGACAGGAAGTGAGGGCCCTGAATCTCTCATGGAAAGTGGTGGGCGTATACTCCCACAGATGGAGGAAAGGCTCATTCGTGCCCTACACCACTTACAAGGCCATCACAGGCGGAGACGGCTATGTCGATGAGATGGCGGTGCGGGTGGAGGGTATCTCCACCGACACCGAGGCTGAGCAGACCGAGGCGCAGGTGCGATCCGTGCTGGCGCGCCGGCACGAGTTCGATGCCGAAGACCCCAATGCGGTCTGGGTCTGGAATCAGTTTGCCAACTATCTGAAGCAGGGTCAGGCTCTCGTGTATCTGAATCTGGCTGTGTGGGTGATAGGCATTCTCACCCTCCTCACGGGCATCGTGGGGGTGAGCAACATCATGTTTGTCTCCGTCAGGGAGCGGGTGCACGAGATTGGTATCCGCCGAGCCATAGGGGCCAAGCCAAAGAGCATTATCGTTCAGATTCTTGCCGAGAGTGTGGCGATTACTACACTGTTCGGATATATAGGTTTGGTGGCCGGAATGGCGGTGCTGCAGGTGATCGACGCCCTCCTCGGCGAAGCAGAGGGTTTCAAGAACCCCACAGTCGATATCTCGCTGGCCCTGCAGGTGACCGCAGCCCTTATAGTGGCGGGAGCCGTCGCCGGCCTTTTCCCCGCGATCAAAGCAACCAAAGTCAAACCCGTAGAAGCGCTTCGTGACGAATGAAAACATCTTTTTTTGATATTGAGAACTGGCGTGAGATAGGCGCCACGCTTGCCCGCAACAAGACGCGCACGTTTCTCACGGCCTTCGGAATTTTCTGGGGCACAGCCATGCTCGCCATGCTTTTCGGTGGAGCGCAGGGGTTTGAGGGAGTGATGCGCCGGAATTTCGCCGGATTCTCGACCAATCTCGGAGGCGCCTTTAGCAATCGCAGGACTATCCCCTACAAGGGCTTCAACAAAGGGTCGGGATGGAACATGACTATACGCGACATAGAACTTATCAGGCAGCTCGCTCCTGCAATAGAATACAGTTCCGAAGGCGACCAGCTCAGCGGCATAGCCGCTTACGGCACCAAGACCAAGTCGGTGTCGATTACCGGGGTCGACGCTGACTATTTCAAGATTCTGGTTCCAGTCCTGAATGAGGGGCGTTTCCTTAATGACGCTGATATCGCCGCGGAGCGTAAGGTCGCTGTCATAGGAAAGGATATCGCAACTTCCCTTTTCGGCAACGACTCCCCTATAGGGAAGTATGTCAGTGCCGACGGAATATATTTTCTTGTGGTAGGCGTAGCATCACAGCTTTCAGACGCTACTATCAACAGGCGCATCGACGAGTGTATCGTGATTCCCTCAAGCACTATGCGGCGCGCCTACAACCGTGGCGACAAGGTGGGTCTCTTTCTCTACACCGCCCCTGCGGGCCACTCTCCCTCGGAAAACGAGCCTGTCATACGCCGGGTCTTCACCTCGGCCCATTCCATAAGTCCCGACGATCGTCAGGCCATAGAGTGTCTTGACATATCGGAGCAGTTCGAGATGATTGACAATCTTTTTTTAGGCATCTCCCTTCTGGCCCTTTTCGTGGGATTCGGCTCGCTTATGGCCGGAGTGATAGGTGTGGGCAATATAATGTGGATTGTGGTGAAGGAGCGCACTCAGGAGTTCGGCATCAGGCGTGCCATTGGTGCAAAACCGCTCGACATAACGGTGCAGGTGCTTTCCGAAAGCGTCATGCTCACGTTGGTGGCCGGCACTATGGGTGTGTGCTTCGGGGCGCTCGTGCTCGGAATTGCCGACAAGATGACCTTCGATCCGCTGCTCGGACACGCCGGGTTTGAACTGACGTTTCGCCAGGCCGTCACCATTGTGGCCCTCTTCTTCGTGCTCGGCTCGGCAGCAGGCACCATACCTGCTATAAAAGCCATGAAGATCAGGCCTATTGAGGCTATCAACGATAAGTAGTTCAAGATTTATCATTATTCATCAAAATAGAAATCTCAAGTCAAAATCACCTTCAATATGAAAAAATTCTTCAAGATCCTGCTCTGGATCATAGTTGTCGCCATCGTGGGCGGCACTTTCTTCTTCCTCTGGAAAAATTCGCAGCCCAAGGAAGAGCACTACGCCACTGTGTCGCCGACGACACAGGATATCCGTCGCACCTCAGTACTCAACGGTAAGATAGAACCACGCGACGAGATTCAGGTGAAGCCTCAGATCTCGGGCATCATTACCCAGATCGATGTCGAGGCCGGCGATTTCGTGCATGAGGGCGACGTGATAGCAAGGATCAAGGTGATTCCCGAAGCATCACAACTCTCCGGAGCGCAGTCGCGCATAGACGCTGCACGTCTTGATTTGGACGACGCTGATGTGAAATTCAACCGCAGCAAGGAGTTGTATGCAAAAAAGGTGATATCGCGCGAAGAATACGAGAACGCCGAGATGACTCTGAAGAAGGCGCGTCAGGAACTGGAGTATGCCACCGATGCCTACCGCATTGTCAAAGACGGGGTGTCGCAGTTCAACGCCAAGGAGTCGAATACTCTCGTGAGGGCTACCATCACCGGCCTCGTGCTCGACGTTCCGGTCAAGGTGGGTTCGTCGGTGATTCAGGCCAATACGATGAACGACGGTACCACCGTAGCCACGATTGCCGACATGACCAATCTGATATTCAAGGGAAATGTAGATGAGACTGAAGTTGGTCTCCTCAAGCCCGGAATGCAGATGGAGATTACCATAGGCGCCGTGAGTGAGCTGCATCCTACGGCAGTGCTTGAATATATATCGCCCAAGGGAACGGAAAACAATGGCGCGAATACATTCGAGATCAAGGCCGCGCTTTCGGTCGACGATCCTTCGCAGCTGCGGTCGGGCTACAGTGCCAACGCTTCCATACTTCTTGCCGAGGCTCCCGGAGTGCTCGCCGTGCCCGAGAGCGTGGTGGTGTATGAGAAAGACTCCACATTCGTGTATGTGCGCACCGATTCCCTGCCGGTTCCCAAGTTCGAGAAGCGCCCGGTGGTCACGGGTATGTCAGACGGAATCAATGTTGAAGTGAAAAAAGGTGTGAAGAAAACCGACGTGATCCGCGCCGAAAGAATAGATTAATCCCCCGGACAGCCATGAGAAAGACTATTATAGAAGCACTGACTATTTTGATCGCTGCCGTGGCGCTTCCTGCGCGTTCAGCCGAAAGATGGAGCCTCGACTCCTGTGTGAGCTATGCCGTGGAGCACAACGTGGAGGTGCGTCAGCGCATGCTTGCCATGCGGCAGGCCGAACTTGCAGTGACAGAGGCAAAAGACCGCGTCTTGCCCAATCTCGGAGGCTATGCGCAGCAGAGTTTCAGTTTCGGACGTGGCCTGACGGCCGATAACACATACGCCAACCGCAACACTAATTCATTCGCCGTGGGAGCGCAGTTGTCGCTGCCCCTCTTTCAGGGGCTCAAGGTGGTGAGGGGCATAGACTACAGCAATGTATCGCTCCGGGCTGCCGTGGAGCGTTCGGAGGCCATCCGCGATGATGTGGAGGTAAACGTGATGGCGCAGTATCTCCAGGCTCTTTATGCCCGCGAGAATCTTGCCGTAGCCCGCATGTCGCTCAGAGTGTCGCAAGATGAGCTCCTGCGCCGCGAGGCCCTGCTTGAAGCGGGCAAGATTCCCGAACTCGACCTCTGCGAGGCTCGTGCCCAGGTGAGCCGCGATGAGTTGCAGGTCACGACAGCAGCAAACGACAGCGTGCTGGCATTGCTCGACCTCGCCAATCTGCTGAACCTCGAAAGCGCGGAGGGTTTCGACATAGTTCCTCTCGAAGACGAGGGGTGCCAGGCGATACCTTCGGTCGACGAGGTGTGGAGCAACATGCTTCTGTGCAATCATACTCTCCGCGCAGCCGATATGGAGCATGAGGCAGCCGAGAAGTATGTCGGCGTGGCAAAGGCCGGCTATCTACCCACATTGAATTTCAGCGCCGGCATCGGCACAAACTACTATCGTACCTCCGGCTTCATCAATGAGGGTTTCGGCCCGCAGATGAGGCATAATTTCTCAAAGTCGCTCGGCTTCTCGCTCAATATCCCGATATTCGACGCCTTCTCGACGCGTAACTCCGTGACACGCGCCCGACTGCAGCAGGTAGACGCTGACCTTCAGCGGGAGAATACGCGCCGCCAGCTCCGCACCACGATCACCAACGCCCATGCCCAGGCTCTGGCCGCGCAGCGGAGGGAAGAAACCGCCTCTGTAGCGGAAGAGGCTACAAAGACGGCTTTTGAGGCAATGCAGGTGAAATATGACAGCGGACGCGCCAACGCCACTGAGTTCGAGAAGGCGAAGGCTGAATATATCAACGCCGTCTCACAGCGTCTGCAGGCAGCGTTCGAGCGTATGCTCCGCATCCGCATCCTGCGTCATTACGGAAGATTACAGTAACTTTTTCAATTGCTCCGAAGCGGCCTTGTCCGATACAAGGATGCCCTCGGGAGAGACCACGATCACCAGGTCTTTCAGTCCAAGTCCGATCACCGGGATTCCCAGTTCGTTGACCACATGGGTGTTCTCGCACTCGTGGAGTGTCGCCGTTCCGGATGTGGCTCCGGGAAGTTTCTCCGTCAGTGTGTTCCATGTGCCGAGGTCGCGCCATTCGCCGGTATATGGCACCACTGCCACAGATCCGGCTTTCTCCACCACCTCATAGTCGAAACTGATTTTCGGAAACTCGCTGTAGTTGTCGTGCACTTGAGCGAAATCGCGTCCGGGCATGTATTTTTCCACTATCTTCATCAGATAGCCGAGCCGGAAGGCAAACACGCCGCCGTTCCATAGTGCTCCCTCGGCAAGAAGCATCTCGGCCGTTTTCTCGTCGGGCTTCTCGGTGAAGCGGGCCACCGGAATGGCGCGGTCGATAGCCTTTGCGCCTTTCACCGGCACTATATATCCGTATTTCTCAGAGGGATATGTAGGGGTGATGCCCATAAGTACGAGTTCGGCGGCTCCTGCCTTCACTGCATCTGCCATCTGGCATACGGTCTGGAAATAAGCATCGTCGGCGTATGTGTCGCAGGGCATCACTATCACCGGCTCATCGGGCGAGGTGCCGGCCGATGCGAGATAGCTGCACGAGAGGGCGATGGCCGGGAACGTGTCGCGGCGGCACGGTTCGGTCACAATGCCGATGCTGCGGCCGAGTTGTGCCTGCACATATTCCTTCTGGGCCGCACCTGTGGCCACTACTATGCCGTCGGCATTGCCGGTGGCGTGAATCTGGCGCACCACACGCTGAATCATCGATTCCTTACGGCCGTCGGGCGACTCAAGCACCTGCAGGAATTGTTTTGAGCGTATATCGTTTGAGAGGGGCCAGAGTCGTTTGCCGGAGCCTCCCGATAGAAGTATGATTTTCATATTGGCATATAATTGGGTTAATTGTTATTTTTTCTTGAGAATTATTACAGCGTCGGCGAAGTCAGCCATGGCATCGGTCAGTTCAAGAATATGAGGCCATGCCGAGATGTTCATGAGGGGATACTGGATGCGCGAGCGGACGTCAAGAGTCACGCTGCGCCCGTCGTCACCTTTCTTGGCACGTGTGGCGAAAATGCCTACTGGTGTCTGCACATTCCTGGTGAGAGCCTCTATTGAAGCGTCGTCTGCCTCATACCCTTCCGGTATGTTGATGCGGATGCTGTAGGTATCCTGATATGGTGACTTGAAGTGAATGTCGGTCTGCCGCTCGCGCTGTTTCCCTTCTATGCGTTTATTGTCGCCGGCAAAGAGTCCTGCCTTTACTATGATCTCGTCTCCGGCGTAGGTGTAGATATCTTTCACATCAGAGTCAAATGTCACGGAGAAGTCCGGCGATGCCGGAACTATGCCTGAAGACTTCACATTGACATCGGTGATTTCAAAATCAGGGCCGGCGAAGATTGAGGAATAGAAATCTTCTGCATTCCGGTTGCGCTCCTGCTCCGTTTCAGCCGTTTTCAGTATCACTTTGCGGGTGTCTTTTATTCCCAGATAGTTCTCCTGAGCACCCAGCCATTCCTCTGGCGTGATGAATCCATCCGATAGCCCTTTCCCGGCCCCGGTGCATACCACTTCGTTAGAGACTTTCGCGTTGTGGTCATCGCCGAGATCTACAGTGGCATAGATCGAGATTTTGTTGTCGGCCGCTTTTGATGCCGGTGTCGTGATTAGTGTCGGAGGCGTGAATTTAAAATTGAAACTCTTTTCTGAGGGATAGGAGGCAAGCATCTGGCCCTGATACTCGGCGGGTAATTCTCCTGGCATGTAAGAACCAATGCTGCTTATGAGATAGATGTTGCCCTCTGCGATCACTCCGAAGTCAGGCTGGTTCCAGTGCATTATCTCATCTGTCGGGACGTCGGTGACGGGAGTGATGAAGGCGATATCGGCAGATTCGGCTAATTTTTCCTTCCGGATCACGTCGCAGACGGCGAGCGCCAGCACATAGTCGGGCACATCTCCGCTCTTCGTGTCGGTAAGGTTCACATAGTTGGCCGCGGCCCAGGTGGCATCGAGAAGCTGCTTTTGAGTTGCCTCGGGATTGCTTTTCCTGAAGTCTTTGACGACTTTCCTGATTTTCGCCGGCAGTGATGATGACTCGAAGTCAACTCCCGCAACGATGAATGCGATGTCGTTGAATATGGTGCCGACAGGAGGATTCAGATACAGCCCTCCCCCTCTTGCCGAGCGTGGATAGAACCGGTAGGGCGAAGTGTTGTTAAGTATGCGGAATTCATAGAATGGCTCCTGCCTGATTCTATTGACGAAGCGTTTGTCGGTCAGCACCGGAAGATTGCCGCTTCTTAACCATACGGTGTTGTAGCCGGATTTTCCTTTGCCGGTCTCGAGATCGGCCACACCGTTGTATCCGCGGACTTCCACCGTAAGATCAGGGCTGAAGACACCTTCCACAACGACATCAAGCACAGGATAGTCTGTCAGGAATCTCACCCTCTGAGCCGGAGGGTCGAATTCCCTCGCGTTGCTTTTTTGATATGTGAAATATTCCAGCACATCGCCCGGTTCGAGGCCTGGGATGTCGATAATGCGTGATGCGTCCTTGTCTTTGCCCCCTTTCTTGCCTTCGTCGATTACGAACGCTTTCGTGATGTCGACATCGGTCACGGTTCCGTCCGGCTTATGGATGCGGGCTCCGAACGCTTGGTCGCTCTCCACAAGGTTTTTTCTGAATTTGAGCCCCAGTTGAGCCGACTCTCCGAACTCGTGCTTTGAGAATTCCTCCACGGCTTTTGAGTCGAGGAGTTTTACCAGCCGTCGGGTAAACCACTCGCATTCCGACCTGGTCTCTCCGGCGGCTGCATTGTAGTCAGCCTTTGTATAGTTGTATTCCCCGATGATGACGGCAGAGGTGCCCTCCTTTATGGAGTCAGGTATCTCGCGGTGCGGGTCAAAGAGATCCGGGCGTGTGTTCCAGACTCTGTCGGCAGCCTTACGGAAGAACTTGGTGTCGGCTCCCTTCGCGCACATTGGCACGAGGAGCGCAAGCAGCAGGGATATCGTGATTCTGGTCATATTAATATTGATGTTATCGGGTTTTGTCATTCCGGTGAGAGTGTGATCTGCAGGGATGATGCCCTCTTGAGGGCCTTTACGCCTTCGTTGCGCTCCGCGAGTTCCGAGAGCGGCGATTCGAGTTGTTTTGTCTGTATGGTGGCCCGGCACTTGAGCAGCCTGTCGGCATCATCGTAGCTGTAGCCTATCTTCGCCTCGTGCCATTTGTCGGCCACCACCATATCGTCCGGAAGTGACGCCGGCCGGTATCCATCAGGAATTTTCACTGTGTAGGAATAATGGTTACAGTATCCGTAGGGCAGGGCGTATGGTCTTATCCTTCCGGCGGTGTCTACCGTCTCGAGCATGGCGTCGCGCAGGGGCTCGAGATTGATGTATATTTTCTCGCCGATTTTCTTGGCGGCGTTCTTCTCCACGACATCTGCGGTAATCACGGTCGAATGTCGGTCAGCCGCGGAGGAGACGGCATTGTCTGTCATCGTGATGTGTGATGCCTCGGCGCTCTTGCGCGGATAGTTGAGAATGCGTTTGTAAAGCAGTTCGCGGTCGCGGGGCTCGGTGTTGGAAGAGGCTTCGAGCAGTTCCGCCCTCTTTTTCCCGAGGAGTTCGATTCCGAGTGTCCCGGTGAGGTCGTTTCCGTCTATCTCGAATTGTGCCGTTATGTATTCTCCGTCGCTCATTATGCCCGGATCCGGCACGCGCTCGATCAGGCATTCGTCGCCATTCTCGATCATCACCTGTCGGCCGCGTATCGAGGGCGGTATGTATCCCGGCGGTGCCCATGTGGCGGTTCCGTCGAGGAAGAGTGTCGTGTCCGGAAGCATGCATGCGGCTATGACATGGTTTCCTGAGCAAAGTGCCGGAGTGGACTCCCACTCGAAGGGAATATCGCCGTTGGTGCCTGTCCATACGAGGCGTCCGTCAAGTCCGGCGCTTTTGAGAAGCGCCTTTATGAGATTGGCCGATCCTTTGCAGTCGCCGGCCCTGTGTTGCAGCACGTCGGGAGCGGGTTCAGGCCGGAAGGCGTATGCGCCGTGCTCAATAGCGAGATAGCGGATATTGCGTCTTACCCATGAGGCGATGGTGTCGGCCACAGCCTGAGGCCCTGAGGCCTTCGCCGACAATTCGGCGGCGAGGCGGTCAATCTCGGGGCTTCCTGCGTCAGTGCCCTCGGTGAACTTTCTGAAATGGCGGTAAAGAGCCTGCACATCAGGAAAAATCCCTGTCACCACAAGCTGAGGAGCGGAGACTGACGCTGATGGTGCGCCTTTCTCAGGTTTCCAGGCAGCCATGTCGGTGGCTTCGGCGGTGTAGACCACAGAGCCGTCGCTCTGCACGTCTTTGCTGAGCACAATATTGTCGGGAAGCAGGAATCCATCCACTTTGACGCGTGTGGCAAGCGATGGCGGAACTATTATTATGGTGCGTGAGTGCAGCGAGCGGTAAGGCGTAGTCAGGTAGATGTCGCAGAAATGCTCCGGAGCCTTGAAGGTCTGCTTGATAGAGGCAGTCACCTTCTTGCCTTTCTTCACCGGAATCCTTAGGTAGCAGATGCGCGATCCGTCGTAGAACACATCGGCGCTCTGCCAGCTGCGGTAGTAAGGTTTGGCGCCCGGGGCCGAGGCCTTGTCGATGGTGATGTTGTCGTTGTAGGAAGCCACTGCATCGGCAAATCCGTCGTTGAGCAGGGCCGTGTAGGTTATATCCTTCTCCGACTTCACGGAGCTGATCTCACCGTTTTTTTCGATTATGGTGAAGGTCTGTGTCATGTCATCGATCACTATGTTGTCGGGCGATTCGGCCGATAGAGCGATGCTCGGCATGAGGATGGCGAGCGACAGGGCGAGTGTGAGGATAGAGGTCAGTCTCATTGGCTATGGCATTTCAGATGTCGGGTTTATTTATACAAAACTACAAAAAATTATGGTGAACTGCAAATATAAAATGATAAATCAGTTTTTTTAACCTTCTCAATAAGGTTTTTCTGAGAGTTTTTTCATATATTTGCGAAAATTTATGGTAAGTCCGGACACTGACATAAAGTATCTGAAGGGCGTCGGCGACGCGAGGGCTAAACTTCTTGCCTCGGAACTTGACATACGCACCTTTGGCGACCTGATGACATATTTCCCGTCGAGACATGTCGATAGGTCGCGCTTCTATCATATCCGTGACCTCTACGGCTCGGAGATGCCCTACATCCAGATATGCGGCTCCTTCATCAATTTCTCGCGTGAGGGCGAGGGGCGCAAGCAGAGGCTCGTGGCCACTTTCACCGACGGCGATCGCCTCTGTCAGGTGGTGTGGTTTTCCAAAATCCAGACCATCGACTCGATGTATAGGCCCGGGGTGCCGTATGTGCTCTTCGGGAAGCCCTCGTTCAAGTTCAATGCCTGGCAGTTTGTCCATCCCGAGATTGAGAAGTTCGATCCGGAGCGTCCGCCGCAGGGATTCCGCGGAATTTATGCGCTCACCGACACTCTGCGCAAGCGCGGCTTCACATCGAGACTCATGCAGACCCTCACGTCAAATCTGATGGAGCAGATTGATCTTAATGCCCTTCCTGAGACGCTTCCGGCCGAAATCATGCGCGAGAAAAATCTGATGCCGCTCGGCGAAGCCATCCGGACGATGCACGCCCCGGGTTCGATGCCCGCGCTCCAGAAGGCGCAGGAGAGGCTGAAGTTTGAGGAATTGTTCTATCTTGAACTCCATATACTTGAATTCTCGCGCAAGCGCAATATGCAGCTCGCGGGAAATGTCTTTTCCAAAGTAGGCCCGCTCTTCAACAGATTTTACTCCGAAGTGGTGCCTTTCCCGCTGACCGGAGCCCAGAAGCGTGTCTTGCGCGAGATAAGGGAAGACATGCGCACCGGCCGGCAGATGAATCGTCTGCTTCAGGGCGATGTGGGAAGCGGAAAGACTCTCGTGGCCTTCATGACGATGCTGCTTGCCGTAGACAACGGAATGCAGGCCGCGCTTATGGCTCCCACCGAGATTCTTGCCACCCAGCATGCCGAGTCGCTTGCTGCATGGGCCCGGCCTCTGGGTCTGAACGTAGCGCTTCTCACCGGAAGCACGCGTGCCGGACGCCGCCGTGAGATAGCGCAGGGACTCACCGACGGCAGCATCCATATCCTCGTGGGCACTCATGCCCTGATAGAAGACTCGGTGGAGTTTCGCAGTCTCGGTGTCGCTGTCATCGACGAGCAGCACCGCTTCGGGGTGGCACAGCGTGCGAGGCTTTGGAGCAAGGGGAGGATAGCTCCTCATGTCCTGGTGATGACGGCCACTCCCATTCCGCGCACGCTTGCCATGACCGTCTACGGTGATCTTGACGTGAGTGTGATCGATGAGTTGCCTCCCGGCCGTAAACCTATCCAAACTTGGCTCCGGTATGACGACAACCGCAATGAGGTCTACAGTCACCTATGGAGCGAACTCAGGAAAGGGCGTCAGGCCTACATCGTCTATCCGCTGATTCAGGAGAGTGAGAAGTCTGACCTGAAATCGGCCGAGGAGGGATGCGAGCGCATACGCGGCCTCTTTCCCGGAGTGCCCGTGAGCCTTGTGCACGGACGCATGAAGCCGGCTGAGAAAGATTTCCAGATGCAGCGATTCGTGTCGGGTGAAACACGCATTCTCGTGGCAACTACGGTCATTGAGGTGGGGGTGAACGTTCCCAACGCTTCAGTGATGATCATTGAGAATGCGGAGCGTTTCGGACTCTCGCAGCTTCATCAGCTGCGCGGCAGGGTAGGCCGCGGGGCCGAGCTCAGTTATTGCATCCTGATGAGCAAGCACCAGATTGGGGCTGACACGAAAAAGCGCCTCGGGATAATGACCGAGACCACCGACGGATTCCTCATCTCCGAGGCGGATCTGAAACTCAGGGGGCCCGGCGACATGGAGGGTACCCAGCAGAGCGGAATCGCTTTCAATCTGAAAGTGTCGAACCTTGCCAGAGACGGCCAGATCCTCACAGTGGCTCGCGAAGCCGCCATCCGCCTGCTTGAAGGGCGGATACTGCTGATGCCGGAGGGAATAGCCATAATCAATAATGAACTGCGCCGCCGCTTCTCGAATTCTATCGACTGGTCGAGGATCAGCTAAGAGATGCCGCTCACCGAGAGTATGGTAATAATCGGGCTAAAAAGGCGGGTGATAGGATTATTTTTATTAAATTTGCAACGGATAAGCCGCGTCTGCCCGGCCCGCGTAGCCGAGCGCCGTGGTAGATGGCTGGCTGATTGAAGATTATATATTTGATCATGGATAAGACACGGATACTTTTCGTCTGCCTCGGCAATATCTGCCGGAGCCCGGCGGCACAGGGAGTGATGGAGCGCCTTGTCAGGGAGCATGGCGTGGCCGACAGGTTTGAGATAGACTCTGCCGGCACCTACGGCGGACATGCCGGCGACCTCCCCGACGCGAGGATGCGCGTCCATGCCCAAAGGCGGGGACTAAACCTCACCCACAGGTCGCGTCAGGTGCGTGAGTCTGACTTCGACCGGTTTGATCTGATTGTGGCGATGGACGACTCAAACTTCGACCGCCTGCGCAGTCTCGCCCCTACACCGGAGGCTGAGAGGAAGGTGGTCAGGATGGCCGACTATTTCTCGCGGCATCCCTGGGCCGACTGCGTGCCCGATCCGTATTATGACGGAGCGGAGGGCTTTGAGAACGCTCTCGACCTGATTGAAGACGGATGCCTTACCCTCCTTTCCTCACTCTCCCATACCGGCCGCAGGCCCGGCTGAATCCCTACACGTAACTGTTAAAACGACATACATCTTGACCTATACAAATGAATATCGCCGGCTGATAAGCCTCGGAATGCCTGTGATGGCTACCCAGATTGGCATCATAGCTGTGTCTTTTGCCGACACCGCGATGGTGGGCGCCTACGGTGTGGACCAGCTGGCGGCTGCGGCTTTTGTCAATTCCATGTTTATGGTGCCGATGGTGATGCTCATAGGCTTCGCCTCGGGCATTACGCCCCTCGTAGGCGCCCTCTACGGGAGAAACGACAATCTCGGAGCCGGGCGTATGTTGCGCGCCGGCCTTCAGGTAAATTCCTGGCTTGCTATCGCCCTGACCCTGCTGATGGGAGCGATCTATTTCTTTCTCGACCGCTTCGGACAGCCTGTGGAGTTGCTTCCCCTTATACGTGAATATTACCTCATCATTCTCGCCTCTATGCTGCCTATGGCGGCGTTCAACTGTGCCCAGCAGACTTCGAATGCGGTAAATGACACCGCCACACCGATGTGGATTATTCTCTCGGCCAATCTTCTAAACATCCTTGGCAACTGGCTCCTTATCTTCGGTAAGTGCGGTTTCCCCGAGATGGGTCTGAACGGTGCAGGCATCTCAACGCTCATCTCTCGCTGGCTCTGCGCCATAGCGATTCTTGTCGTATTCGCCACCACGCGCCGCTACCGGCCCTACAAGGAGGGCGCTCTCGATTCCACTCCCGTCGTAGGGATGCGGCGTAAGGTCTGGACCATGTCGTGGCCGATCATGATTCAGTCGGGCATAGAGTGCGGCCTCTGGACACTCGGCGCGGTGGTGACAGGATGGTTTGGAAAGATTCAGCTCGCTGCCTATCAGGTGATCAACACCATATCGCAACTCGGCTTCATGATCTACATGAGTTTCGGAATAGCCGTGTCGGTGCGGGCTGCCAATTTCACCGGCACCCGCGATATGGATAAGGTGCGTCAGACCACTCTGGCCGGCCTGCATCTGAACATGATTCTCGCTGCTTTGGCCTCCCTTCTCTTCGTCTTCTTCGGTAAAGGGCTGATTCATTTCTTCTCGCCCGACGATGATGTCATTGCCAACGCCCTGCTGCTTCTGCCTCCACTCGTGGTGTATCAGTTTGGCGATGCCATCCAGCTCACATTTGCCAATGGATTGAAGGGCACAGGCAATGCCCGCCCGTTTCTGTGGGTAGCGCTTGTGGCCTACATCTTTATCGGAGTTCCGGCTATGTTCTGGCTGGCGGTGGGATGCGGGCTCGGAAACTTGGGCGTGTACTACAGTTTCTCGTTCGCTCTCTTCGCTGCCGCTGTGCTGCTCTATCTATTCTTCCGCAATACAATAAGAAAATTTAAACTTCAATCTCTATGAAGACTTTGCTTCTGACTATTGTCTGCCTAATCGTCCCGGCATTCGCATCTCAGGTATGGGCTGAAATTCCCGATATGGATAAATATGCGCGCACACTCGTGGTGGCAGCCGACGGATCGGGCGAATACACTTCTCTCGGTCAGGCCTTGAAGAAACTGAAGGGCGATTCTGAAGACCACGTGAGGATATATATCAAAAACGGTACTTACCACGAGAAAAATCTGGTGAACTCCACAATCAATAATCTCACCATCGAAGGTGAAAGCCGCAAAGGTGTGGTGCTCTCAAACGGCGACTGGGCCCAGAAAGACAATATGGGGACTTCAGGAAGCTATACCCTCCGAATCGACGGCAACAACGTCACTCTCAAGAACCTGACCGTAGAGAACACTGCCGGCCGGGTGGGCCAGGCAGTGGCCCTGCACACCACGGGCGACCGAATAATAGTGCGCAACTGCAATATACTCGGCAATCAGGACACTCTCTATGCCACCGGCAGGGGAGCGCGCGATCTTTTTGAAGACTGCTACATCGAGGGAACAGTCGATTTCATTTTCGGTGCGGCTACAGCGCTTTTCCGCCGCTGCCACATCCATGCCCTGACCGATTCCTTCATCACGGCGGCTTCCACTCCGCGAGATGTGCCCGTGGGATATGTATTCCATAAATGCAAGGTAACGGCTGCTCCGGGCGTGAAAAATCTGCATCTCGGACGCACATGGCGCCCCTACGCTTCTACATATTTCATTGATTGCGAACTCCCGAAGGCCATAACTCCCGCCGGATGGCACAACTGGGGAAATGAAGACAACAACCGGACGGCGCGCTACGGCGAATATTCCAATCACGGTGAGGGCTCCGACACAGCGGGGCGTGTAAACTGGCGCAAGATTCTCTCGCCGGAAGATGCACTGCGTCTGACCGACCCTGAGACCGTGTTCGCAAGAAATTCAGTCTGGATTCCCGACTGATAAACGTGCCGGGCTATCCGGCACCTGATATTCTAAAGCTATGAGAAGGATTCTTTTTTTCATATTAGTGTCGGTAATGTCGCTTCTTCCGGAAGTGGCTTTCGGCAAGACATCGTTTCCCGACGAGACGCTGAAGTATGTAATCACCTACAAATGGGGGCTTATCACCAAAGATTCGGGTGAGGCTGTGCTGTCGCTGAAGAATAAGGGCGACAACTACAGCATCCGGCTCGTGGGCAAGACAAAACCCTGGGCCGACAGCTTCTTCAGTGTCCGTGACACTCTCGTCTCCGTAATAAGCAAGAAGGATTTCAAGCCGCAATCCTACACAAAAGTGGCACACGAAGGGGGTAAGTATTCCAAAGACGTGATCAAGTATTCCTATGCCGGAAACAGCGTGAAGGGCACTGCCCTCAAGCACCGTGAGAAAAAAGGCAAGGTCACGTCTTCGGATATAGAACTCTCGGCCACAGGAGAGACTTACGACATGCTGAGCGTATTCTATTGGCTGCGCACCATCGACCTCTCCACCCTCCCCATGGGAAAGACCCTGACTGCCACTCTATTCTCAGGCTCATACGCCGAGACGGTGAAAATCTGGAAGGTGGGAAGCGAAAAAGTGAAGTTGCGCAACGGCTCGATGCGCGATGCCTGGCATATCCGGTTTACGTTCACCTCGAAAGGAGGAAAGAAGACCAGCGATGACGTCAACGCATGGATTTCGAGCGATGGTAAAGCCATTCCGCTCGAGATCAGGGCCTCCCTGCCGCTTGGAAAGGTTTCGGCCTATCTTATTTCGGAATAATGGTGAAAGTGATTGAGCCGCGTGTGCTCGTGGCTCCTTTTTTTGCGCTCCATTTAGCCCGGAGTGCCGCTTCCTCGCATTTCTTGCGTATCTCGCGCGTGGCGGCTCCTGAGGCTGCCGCCGAGGTCACCTTCCCGTCGGCATCAACAGTGATGGAGACCGTTACGGTGGTGCGGTGAGAGAGGGTCACGTCGGGCAGCGGACATCCGAGAAACTGACGGCCGCTCATCTTTCCGGTCACTCCCGCCCCAACGCCGTCAGTGCCACCGGGAGAGTCGAATTTTCCTGCAGTGGAGCCGGGCTTGGAGCCGAATTTTCCTGCCATTGAAGTGGCCACCTTCTCCTCATCCTTCTTTTTGTCAGACTCTGCCGTGGCCACAGGCGACTCCGCCTCCGTAGCCACTAGTTTCTGCTCGGGCGATGGAAGTGAGTTTTCGCCCGAGGTGACTGTATGCGGCTGCTCCTCGGGTGCGGGAGCGGGTTCTCCCTTCACTTCGGGTGCAGGCTGGTCATGGTTGATGTCATCAGGCGTGCCCACGCTCTTATGGGTCTCGAGCAGGAGTTCCGGGTCGATGAAGAGTTCCTCCGCCTCAAGCTGAGGATTCTCGGCCGAAGCCAGACGCTCGTCGTAGTGCAGGGTTGTGAAAAGCAGCAGCAGAATCAGAGCCGTCGTCATCACGAGGGTGACGGCGAGCGCTATTATTCTGCCTGTTTTTTCTGTCTTGTTCATAATCCGGGCTCTTGTGCTGCGCGGGTGGCGAGTACCATCTTCATCTTGCGGCGAGCCGCCATATCGAGTATTTCCACAATCTTTCCATACTCCACTTTTTCATCGGCATAGAGCGCTATGCCTCTTGTGGAGTCTTGCTGCTGCACGAGGGTCAGGGCTGAGATAAGTTCTTCCCGGCTCACCTGGCGCGCCGTGGCATTCGAGGCTATGGAGTCGGTTCGGTCGAGCACTATATAGAATTGGGAGAGGGAATCCACATAGACCTCGGTCACAGGCTTCTTCGATGTCTGCTCCGCGCTCTGCGGAAGGCTGACATCGATGGCTGAAGGGAAGATAAGCGTCGAGGTCACCATGAAGAAGATGAGCAGCAGGAAGATGACATCGGTCATCGAAGACATTGAGAATGTCTCGAGTGTATTGAATGTTCGTTTCAGGGCCATTGCTTGTGGTAATTGATCCGTGGTCGGGATTTATGTAGTGGTCAGAGCACCGGTTCGTTGAGAAGATCCATGAATTCCATCGTCTTTGACTCCAGCCCGGTCATGACACGGTTCACGCGCGAGACGAGATAGTTATAGCCGAAGAGCGCAACAATGCCCACCACCAGACCGGCCACCGTGGTGACAAGCGCCTGATAGATGCCGCTTGAGAGCACGATGATGTTGGCTCCGGTGCCTGCCATTGCAAGCGCATAGAAGGCTTCGATCATGCCGGTCACAGTGCCTAGAAATCCGAGCATCGGGGCTCCGGCAGCCGTGGTGCTGAGCCAGGTGAATCCTTTCCCGAGGCGTGCCACTTCAATATTGCCGGTGTTTTCGATGGCCACGAGCACGTCTTGCATCGGGCGCCCGATGCGGGTGATGCCCTTGAGTATCAGACGCGAATAGGGCGTGTCGGTCTTCTTGCAGAGTTGAGTGGCGCTCTCGAGATCGCCTTCATGCACATAGTCGCGTATGCGCTGCATGAATGTGGCGTCGTCTTTGCCGGCGCGCGAGATGGCTATGCAGCGCTCGGTGAAGATGTAGATGCTCACCAGAAGCATTATGGCGAGCGGTATCATTATGTAGCCGCCGTCCATGACGAGCGACCAGAGACTCAGGGTTTCCATCGGCAGAGGTGTAGATATTAATGTTTGATATTGAATTGTCAGGTGTCGGTCGTGGCGGGCTGATGTGGTCAGTCTGGCCGCAATTCCTTGATATATCGCTTTATGGTCTGTGCGATGCCGAGATAGAGCGCATCGCTTATCAGGGCGTGCCCTATGCTGACCTCATCGGTCCAGGGTATATGCTGTATGAAATAGTGAAGGTTTTCGAGGCTCAGGTCGTGGCCGGCGTTAAGTCCGATGCCGCATACCCGCGCGGCCGATGCCGCCTCCACGAAGGGGGCGATGGCGAGTTCTCGGTTTTTTGAATAGTTTTGCGCGTAGGCCCTGGTGTAGAGTTCCACGCGGTCGGCTCCGATAATTTTTGCCTCAAGCACCTGCACCGGATCGGGGTCGATGAAAAGCGACACGCGGATGCCGCCTTCTTTCAGGCGTGCCACTATCTTGCCGAGTTCATCGGTGTGGGTCATCACGTCCCAGCCGTGGTCGGAGGTGAGCTGGCCCGGAGCATCGGGCACGAGTGTCACCTGTGTCGGCTGCACTTCGAGCACGAGGCGGATGAAGTCTTCCGAAGGATATCCCTCAATATTGAATTCCGTGGTGATTGCTTCCTTGAGCAGCGGCACGTCGGCCCGCCTAATATGTCGCTCGTCGGGGCGCGGATGCACCGTGATGCCTTGTGCGCCCGCCGCCTCACACGCGAGGGCAAACCTCACCAGATCCGGATTATTCTCACCCCTGGCGTTGCGGATCGTGGCTACTTTATTTATATTGACGCTCAGTCTTGTCATTTTCTTCTTTCAGACGTTTATAAATTAGATGCCGGCTATCATTTATTGCCGCAAGGGGTGGCCGTGACCGGTTCCCGAAACGGGAAAATGAGAAAATGAATGTGAAAATTTAAAAAAATTCCGCTCATTCATTGTAGTTAGGCACAATATTTGTATCTTTGAATCCGAAAACCGTATTCAATGTTTCCTTCACCTTGCGGTTGCACCGACAAAGTTAATGAAAAACATTGAATATACCAAAACAAAAGAAGCATTGATGACACAAAACACACTCATACCACGCGACGACTGCAGTCTGATCACTCTGAAATGCCTGCCTGCCGACTATAGCGCCAGCATCTTGACCCATGCCTGTGAGGATGCCGGGGCCACTGTGGTAGACCTACTGACATCGCCCGCCGATGCCTCCGCTATCATGGTCACTCTCCGGGTGAGGTGTGATGACCCGTCGGCCGCTGTCCATAACCTTGAACGCTACGGCTACGACGTGGAGGATGCCGAGGGCAACAATTATGCCGATGCCGCTGTGGCGGCTCAGCGTATTCTCGAACTCCGGACGCTGCTTAACGTCTGACCGCCCCCGACAGTCACTCACCATGAAGCCCATCACGATAGCTATCTATGGAAAATCCCGTCAGGACGATGACCTGCCGGGCATTATGCGTCTTTTGGCTGAAGCCCGCAACCGGGGTTTCAGCCTTTTGTGTCATGAGAAGTTTGCTGCCTATCTCCGCAAGGCCGGAGTCGACGGCAGCCTGATTCCGCCGGTCTTCGCGGGTATTCCCTCAGCCGATGTGGCTATCAGCGTGGGGGGCGACGGCACTTTCCTGCGCACCGCCCGCCGGCTTGCCGGCTCGGGTATTCCCATTGCCGGAGTCAATACCGGCCACCTCGGATATCTCGCCCATTTCTCGCTTGACGATCCGGCAGCGCTTATCGGAGGAATTGCCGACGGCTCGCTGCGCCTAAATCAGCGCCGCATGATAAGCGTGAT
Organism: uncultured Sangeribacter sp.; assembly: GCA_964410515.1. Classification (GTDB taxonomy): domain Bacteria; phylum Bacteroidota; class Bacteroidia; order Bacteroidales; family Muribaculaceae; genus Lepagella. The sequence goes on from CAYPGW010000001.1 coordinate 133,417, forward strand.
ATGCGATGATCTCCCTTCCGGTTTCATCTGCGATGCTCTCAACGAAATAGCAGTGCTTAAAGATGACTCCGCATCGATGATAAATGTCCATGTCGAACTCGACGGATTTTATCTGGCCGACTACAGGGCCGACGGGCTCATCGTCTCAACCGCCACCGGGAGCACGGCATATAATCTCTCGGTGGGTGGGCCTATACTTCAGCCGGAACTCGATTGCATGGTGCTTGCTCCGGTGGCTCCGCATTCGCTGACCCTTCGCCCGATAGTGATATCCGGCTCCTCGGTGTTGCGCCTCACGATGGAGTCGCGCACCGGCTCCTACCGCCTGAGTGTGGACGGATACAGCTGTGTGCTCAACGAGGAAACCGTCATGGAACTCAGGGCCGCACCCTACAGCGTATGGCTCCTCACTCCCCCCGATGCCACTTTTGCAGCCTCGCTGCGCGAGAAACTCCTATGGGGTCGCAGCTGACCCCCACATCCGTTTCAGCATCTCAATTTCGATTCTTCATATCAAGCCTCCCGATGTCTCATCCGGAGGCTTTGCTATATTATGTTCACACATGAAAGCAGACAATATCATAATTTTTTTTGAAAATATATCAAGAATACAAAACAAAATGTAAAGTATACTTGTTATTAAGACAAATCATATTTACTAAATAAACCAATAAATCTATGAAGAAAATTTGTTTGCTTTCGCTTGCAATGTTTGCAATGCTGATCATGCCGGCTTGTCAGAGCTGTGATGAACCCCGTATGGAAGATGTCTACGGTGAGATAGCCGACTCTCGTCTCGGCAATATACTTGCAGGAATCTTTGAGACTCCGGTCTTTGACATCCCGGCTGAAGACGGAGACTGCCATGTGGTCTATAGCGCTGAGGAGGACGAATACATGGTCTTTAATCAAGACGAGTATGAATTGGTATCGGCCATCGCTGAACTGTTGGTAGGTAACCTGTCGATGAATAATGCGTCGAATGGTGACGGTCGGAAATTTGCCGGACAATGCAAAACAGGACTGAATGCTCTGCAGGTGGCCGGCGATATCCTTGATTCTATTCCGGCAGAACAGGACTTCGAGGTTCATGCAGAGCGCGGAGAAGATGGCTCATTTGATGTATGGTATCGACTTATCTGACTTCTCAATCCATGCAGAAATCAAAAATGCCGCTTCGTGCGGCATTTTTTACATATATAGATATTATTTCCAGGACTTTTCCTGAAAGTCGGATTTATGAGTTACTGCTCGGGCGGGGCTTTCCCACTCCGAAGAGCCATGAGGCGAGGAATGGCGAGGAGCGGAGCACAGCGCTAACTATCAGGCAGAGTGCTACCACGAGGGCCGACACCGCAACTCCGAATGCAAGCATGACGAGCACGTTGTTGCCCGGGCCGGTAGACCATAGCCCTTTCATGAAGTCAAGATTAGGGATGAAGAAATAGTGGAGATAGTAGATGTCGAGCGTGCGGCTCCCCACGAAGCCCATCATGTTGCTGAAGGGTGTTCCTTTATCCCACCATGACCTGTATGCACGAAATGAGATGAGCAGCGTCATAAGCCCCGTAAATCGCATTGCGGTCATCACGAGATCCCACTCCGGTGAGTAAGGATGGCGGCAGCCGTAGAAGATCACGAGCGAGATGAATCCCGTTATCATCGCGGCCCTGAAATATTGGTTGTCGACTATTTTCCAGAGCGTCGGCTCAAAGCGGCGCGCGAAAATTCCTGTCATAAAGTAAGGAAAATAGTTGAGCGTGTGCCATGTCTGGATAGCCACACACCACCGGGGCATCTTCACCCCCTCGGTGAAATAGTTGAAGAGAAATGGCGCAATAAGCGAGCAGATTCCGAGTATATAGAGAGCCACAACGCTGCCTGTCTTCCTGACTATCAGGGCTGTGGCAAGATAGAGACAGAACATCTCGAAGAGCGAGATCGTGAACCAATATGGGTTGGACGTCCACAAGAAAGAAAACCGCCACCCTTTCATGCAGACTCCGAAGAGGAAGCAGAACACCGCCAGCCCTACAATCTGGGCCTGAAACTTCTTGGTCATCACGCGTCTCACCATCGCGCCGTCCCAGCGCTCGGCCGCCCTGAAGGCGAAGAAGCCGCTCACGAAGAAGAAGAGGGGCATACGGAACATAGTCATCATATAGTAGATGCCGCTGAAAGATATGTTGGTGATCGGCATCTTCACGTAGGCATTCGTCACGTGGCTGAACACCACAAGCAGGATGGCCAGGCCCCGCATGGCGTCGATATATCTGAGGCGCTTTGTCTCTTGCATGATTACAGTTCTGAAGGGTTACGGAATGTGTATTGTCCCATCTTGCGTGTGATGCGTCCGTATTGCACGCTGTTGGTGGGGCATGCATGGAAGCAGGCGCAGCAGCTGGTGCAGTCAGTGCCCCATACGGGATGTCCGTCGGCCATGGCAATGTTTCTTACCGGACATGCGTGAGCGCATTTGCCGCATGAGATGCAGGTGTCGGTAGAATGCCAGCGCTTCGTCTCCACACCCCATTTGAGGAAGAGGGGATAGGTGAGGGAAGTGCGCACGCGCGGAAAGGTGCCTGTGTGCACGTCGAATTTGTAGGTGCCTGTAGCTATCAGTGCGGCGATTTCTTCGATGCGCCCCATGCAGTTTCGCAGTTTTTCTTCCTCGAGCGGCGTAGGGTCAGTGCCGAAGCCCGGCAGCATAACGTAGACATTAGGCATGATCACGCTCCATGCGCCCTCAAGATCAGTATTTCTTGCGCGGAGCGCTTTTCTGAGCATTGTGATGGCATTGCCGGTCTCGTCGCCGCAAGTGGCGACGCACCAGATGGGTATGTGGCGCTTTCTGACCTTTTCCAGAAGCGCTTCGGGCAGTCGCGCTATGAAGTCGAGCACTATGGGCGGAACGCCCCATGAGTAGATGGGGAAGACGATGCCGATGCTGCTGTCAGCGTCCCCGCCGAGAGTTTCAGAATAGGGGTTAGTGGCCGGGATAAACCGGGCTTCCTGCCCTAAGGCAGCACCGAGCCGCTGTGCCACATAGCGGGAATTGCCTGTGCCGGAGAAGTAATATATCATGATGCGGTTTTTTTACGTCGGTAGAGCGGTAGGCCGGCAAGAAAGAAGCAGAATGCCTGCATGAGCATGTCGAGGCCGGCTGCATACAGCATCCAGATGCAGAAGAGAGTGCATCCCGTCCCTGTAAGCAGGGCGGAGGCGAGATCTTTGCGTGCATGGCTCGCGGAGAGCGTCCGGGTGCGATAGTCTTTCACTGCTATCTTCACGAGAAAGAGCCCGCTGAAGAAGTAGGCCGGCAATATCATCATTCCGGTGATGTTGAGGGCGTAGAGATAGATATCTTCAGCAAAAATCACGAGGAAGAGAAACGCCTGCATTATGACGCTCGACGCCAGAAGGGCCGGACGCAGGGATGAAGGCTCCTTCCTATTGATGAGTCGCCGGGGAAATATGCCGTGGCGCGCGGCCGAGTAGGGCTGCTCGGCGGTGACGAGTGTCCAGGCAAACCATCCACCGGTGATGGAGATGATCACGGCTATGATCACGAGCCAGTATGCCCATTCGCCGCAAACTGATTTCAATGCGTAGGCCACCGAGGGGTCTTCAAGCCCCGCGAGGCGTGCCCGTGTCATTATCCCGAAGCAGAACACCGACACGAGGGCGTAGAGAATCCATGCGGCAAGAAACCCTATGACACCGGCCTTTCCCACATCGCTCTGCCGGCGTGCGCGCCCCGACATCACCACCGCGCCCTCGATGCCGATGAAGCACCAGAGGGTGACGAGCATGGTGCTTTTCACTTGGCGCGTGAAGCCTCCGATGCCGTCAGTCTGTGCGAAGATGTCTGAAGTGAGGGTGTCGTAGCTGATATTGGCGGCGAGAAGGGCGATGATGAGTATTATCACGCATACTTTCAGTATTGCGGCGCCGGTGGCTATGATCGACGAGGTGCGCAAGCCCGAACTTATCAGAAAATACATCAGCCAGATAAGAGCCGAGCAGAATAAGACGGTCGGCACTCCGTGGGCGAGCAGCGACGGGAAGAAGGCCCCGAAGGTGTCGTTGAGCATCACGGCGTAAGCGATATTGGCGAAGCAGGCGCAGAGCCAGTAGCCCCAGGCTATGTTGAAGCCTGCTATTCTTCCGAATCCCTTCTCGGCGTAGAGATATATTCCTTCGTTGAGTTCCGGATGGCGGTCGGCCAGAATCTTGAACGTATTGACAAGAGTCAGCATTCCGGCAGCGGTGATGATCCATCCGGTCATGACCGCTCCGAGCCCGGCGCCCGCCGCCATGTTCTGGGGAATGTTGAAGATGCCGCTCCCCACCATCATGCCGAAGACGAGGGCTGCGAGTCCTGTCAGGCCGAGCCGATGCTCCCGCGCTGCTGTTTCATCCGGTTTCATAATGCCATTCTACTGTTCTGCTGTGTTCCTGATGTCGGCTGCCGCTGCAATCCTCAGTGTGTCTTCACGGTCTTTGCCGAGTTGCTCTATGAGCTTCTCCACCGAAGGGAAACGTATCTCGTCGCGCAGTCGGGTCAGATAAGAGAGGCGCATCGAGGCTCCGTAGAAGTCCCGGTCTGTGCCTATCAGGTGAGCCTCCACAGTCTTGTCAGACGCGGCGGCATCGGTGCCGTCGAATGTAGGGCGGTATCCGATATTGACCATGGCCGGATATTTCGCAGGGTCTCCTGTCATTTCCGCGAAGGCGGCATATACTCCCCGAGCCGGCAATACGGCCTGAGGATCCATCTGGAGGTTAGCGGTAGGGAATCCGATCTTGCTCCCCAGATGAAAGCCGGGGCCGACGCGTCCTTCAGTCTCGGGATAACGTCCCAGTAGCTCTGTGGCAAGACTTATGTCGCCGGATTTCACAGCCTTGCGTATGCGGCTGCTGCTCACGCCGGCCACTTCCGGGGCCGATATCACCTCTATCCCGATTGTGTCGCCCATGGCGCGGTAGTCGGCTATTGAGAGGTCGATGCCGTCACATCCGAAAGTGTTGTCGTAGCCTGCCACGAGAAGGCGCACATCGTAGGTGCGGTAGAGATGCAGCATCCATTCGTAGGCTGTCATCCTCCTCAGTTGCTCGTTGAATGGCAGGATGATGGGCAATACTCCTTCTTCGGAGATGAGATGGCGTTTGCGCTCGGTGGTGAGCAGATTGCCCGGAGCGCGCTCGGGCGCTATAAGTTCGAGCGGATGGCATGAGAAGGAGATGGCTGCCGGCTGAAGATTTCTTCGCGCGGCTTCATCCCTGAGTGTGTCGAGCACGAGGCGGTGGCCCCGGTGCACGCCGTCGAAGGTGCCGATGGTGACTGCTTTCTCCATTCTGATTCTCTCTCCGATATTTTATGTGGTAAGCGTATGTATAGAATTTTATATTCCTCTGGCCTCGAGGAGCGATTCGCAGATGGCAAGCATGTCGTCGTCTGCCGTCTTGCCAATCCTGAAGGCGTGTGCTCCGGCTTCGGCGGCGGCCACGCAGTTCTTTTCCGAGTCGTCGAGCATCAGGGTCTCCGACGGGTTGAGTCCGTAGCGGCACATCAGGGTCTGGAATATCCGGATGTCGGGCTTGCAGGTGAGTTCCTGAAAAGAGGTGACGATGCCGTCAAAATAGTCGTTGACGGTGCCTCCTTCCTGGCGGAATGCGCGGTCAATCCATGTGTTATACATCACCGGGTTGGTGTTGCTGAGCATGAAGATGCGGAAGCCGGCCATGCGCATCCGGCGCAGCATGGCAAGCCTTTCGGCGGGAAGATCCACAAGAAAGCGGCAGAATGCCTTGGTGATGTCGCTGTCGGTAGTGCCCGGGTGCATCTGCCCGCGAAGCAGGTCGAAGAAGTCGGCTGTGGAGCGTTCTCCTGTTTCAAGGCCGTAGAAGGGTTCTTTCTGTCCGTAGAGTCCGAGCAGGTCATCGGCGTTCTCGAGGCCGAGATCGGCCAGCGCTGCCACGGCGCGGTCACGGTCAAGGTTGATGATGACGCCGCCGAGGTCGAATATTACATTCTTTATGTTATAGATCCAGTCTATCATGATTTGTCGGTAGGGTATTTACAGAAATCGGTGCAGACCCCCATGGGAATGCACCGATTGTGAGTTGACGTGTCTCTATTTGTGAGATACGTTCTTCTGCGCTGTCAGATTACTGTACTTCAGCAGCAACTACAGTGTCAGCAACTACAGTGTCACCAACAGTGTCGTTAAGAGTTTCAACAACTGCAGTTACAGTGTCTTCTGCTGCTGAATCAACTGCTTCAGCCTTCTTGTCGCCGCAAGATACGAGTGCTACGCTGGCGATTACAGCGAGAGCGAGAACGATTTTCTTCATTTTCTTTAAAATTTAAAATAATAAAACATGTTTTGCTATCAAAAACGGTGCAAAGTTACTGCTTTTTTTTGAACCGACAAAATTTTTTGGAGATTTTTTTTAAAATCGTGCCAAAAAATATGTTTTTTAACATACCGGGGCCTTAGTTAGCCCTTCTCTTAGTTGGCGGGAGTAGCTGCGGGAGCAGGTGCTTCTGCGGGAGCAGGAGTGGCTGCGGGAGCTGCTGCAGGAGCTGCAGGAGTCTTGGTAGCTGCAGGAGCATTGGTCGGTGCCGGAGCGGGTGCTGTTGTGGCTGCGGGGGCCGGAGCCATGCCGCTGCTTGTGACGGGAGTCTTGATTGCAAACGAAGCGCAGATGCTTAGCACGCAGATGAAGATGGCGAGGCTCCAGGTCGCTTTCTCGATGAAGTCGGTGGTCTTGCGGTAGCCCATATACTGGTTGCCCTGGCTATAGTCCGATGCAAGGCCGCCACCCTTTGATTTCTGGATGAGCACGGCTAAGATGAGAAGGATCGCTGCGATCACAATGAGGATGCTGAGAAAGATATACATTTTTTTATGCAGTTTGTTTTAGGCTCGGCTCTCCGTGGAGGCCTCGCTTTTTGTTATTGATTGCTGTTATTTTTGCGCCTGAAGGAGCACCGCTTTCCGAAGAAAACGTATTTGGTCTGCAAAGTAAATACTTTTTTCTGGATTATTCAAACTTATTTGGGTAATAATTTCCAAAGCACGCCTATAATTGCCGTTTTTTATCATAATTTTGGCAAATCCTTCGGTGAGAGAGGGCTTTTCTTCCTCTTTTACTTCTTTTTTAGGACGTATCCGTCCCGTTTGTCCGGCAAGGAACGAATCGATAGCCCCGAGGGTGCCGTCGGCCGCATCCGGGCCCTCGGTTGAGGGCAGCGGGGCGAGCTCCGATTCCATCATCGCTGCATAATCCACCACGGGGGCTACCGGCACCGGAATCTCTCCTGCGGATGCTTTTTCGTCGGCGATGTCGTCTGCTTTTCCGAATTTCTTCAGGAAAGAGTCGATTGTGTCATCGGTGGAGAGCGTCGGAAGATCTGCAGTGCCGTAGAAATCGTGAAAATCTTCAGAAGCATCGCCCAGCAATGCGCGTCGGGCATCGGGGTCTCCGATGATCGCGGTGATGCGCCGGCGGTGCAATCGAAGTTTTTCAGGATCGGTCTCAGTCTTGAGAGCCTCTATGTCGGGGATTACGTAGTAGGGGAGTGGCATGGCGTGTGATGGTTAGTGGGGTGTATGTGGTTAATGGAAAGAGGGGCCTACCAGTTGCCGAGCGTAGCGTTGAAGATCAGATCCACGAGTTCGTCGCATATCTCCTCGCAGAGTCCGTCTTGAACGTCGGTGAGCATCATCGAACTGTCAAATTGCCTGTAGGCCGAGAAAGACTGGTCCACGTCGTTGGCCGGATTCTTATGGTCTGTATATTTCACTTTCACCGTTATCGTAAGGCGGGTCTCGGTTGCGTAGGCATCGGTGCCCACTGCCTGGGGCGAGAGGGAATAGCCCGTGATCTCGCCGCTCATCTCAAGGTCTGACGAGCCGCTTACTTCCTGAAGACGTGTCTGCCTCGTTATGGTGTTGAGCAGTTTGTTCTCAAAAAGCTGCTGCAGTGGAGAGTAGACGAGTGCCGCCCGGATTGGAAACTCCGAGACGTGAATCGTCTTGTAGATGTCGTAGTTGAGTGCCGAGCCGTTAAACTTGTAGCTTATCGTGCATCCTGCAAGCAGGATGAGGCAACTCAGGGCTATGGTTAGATTTGAGAGTAGACGCTTCATGTTGTCTGTGGAAGAGTGGTATGATTATCAGGAAATTCCGAGATCCTGCATTTTGCGATAGAGAGTGCGCACCGATATCTGGAGTTCTTCGGCAGCCTGTTTCTTATTGCCGTCGTGCTTGGCGAGGGTTTCCTCAATCACGCGTCGCTCCGAGTCGCCGAGTGGGTCGTGGGTGGCATGCCCGTCGATCGGGGCGGAAGCCATGAGGGCACGCACATCCCTTATGTTGGTGCTATTGCTGTCGGCTCCCCGGGCATCCTGCACCTGACGGCGCAGTTCGGAAATGTCCTCTCTCAGAGCAAACAGCATCTGCCATAGCATCTTGCGTTCAGTCTCGTATGAATTGTCGGGTGGCGGAGCCAGCATGGGGGTAGAGCCTCCGTCGCTGCCGAGCGGAAGATATTCCAGCATCTTGTGGCGGTCTATCTCTGTTCCGCTCTCGAAGAGCGAGAGTTGGTCGATCACGTTTTTCAGCTGCCTCACGTTGCCCGGCCAGTTATAGAGCTGCATAGCGCGTTTGGCGTCTTCGCTGAATGTGATCGGCTTCGTCATGTATTTCTCTGAGAAATCGGCCGCAAACTTCCGGGCGAGCAACTGAATGTCCGGGCCGCGCTCCGAGAGTGGAGGCACGCTGATCACTACGGTCGACAGACGATAGTACAGGTCTTCGCGGAATCTGCCCTGGGCCACTGCTTTAGGGAGGTCTACGTTGGTGGCGGCCACTACGCGCACGTCGGATGTCTGCACCGTGCTGCTTCCCACTTTCAGGAATTCTCCCGTCTCAAGCACGCGCAGCAGACGAGCCTGAGTGGTGAGCGGCAGTTCGGCCACCTCATCGAGGAATATGGTGCCTCCGTCGGCTTCCTCGAAATAACCCTTTCGGGTGGCCACTGCGCCGGTGAAGGCGCCTTTCTCGTGGCCGAAGAGCTCGCTGTCGATGGTGCCTTCGGGGATGGCGCCGCAGTTCACTGCTATGTATTTCTTGTGCTTGCGGGTTCCGAACTGATGTATTATCTTGGGAAAGAATTCCTTGCCCGAGCCTGAGGGGCCGTATACAAGCACAGAGAGATCAATCGGAGCGACTGTCACCGCCCGTTTGATCGCCTCTATGAGTGCCGGTGAGTCGCCTATGATCTGCAGGCGTTGCTTCACCTTGATTATTTCTTCGGATATCTCTGGCATTGTTGGGTTATAGGTTGATGAGGCTTTTGCCTCTGCTCTTGCTATGCGCCTGGGCGCGCGGGGATTATTGGCATCCGCCGCATCCTTCGCCGCATCCGCATTCCTTATCGTCGGAATTGCATCCGCATCCCGAGTGGCATCCGCATCCGTGTTTGGGATGAAGCTCATCCTCGGTGGCATCGCGCACGTCGATGATTTCTCCCTCAAAGTCTACGGTCTTGCCGGCAAAGGGGTGGTTGAAGTCCATCTCCACATATTCGGGAGTCACTTTTTTCACGAGGCCGCTGATTATGGAGCCTGTGTTGGTCATCATGTCGAGCACGCCGCCTTCCTTCACTTCCACAGCCATCTTGCCGTCGCGCATGAATGCCTCAACCGGAACTTGCTGCACATATTCTTCCATCACCGGCCCGAAAGCCACCTCAGGAGGCAGTGTCACCGCAAATCTGTCGCCCTTGGCGAGGCCCTTTAGTGTGGCCACGAGTCCGGGTATAACTTCTTGAGTGACGCCGTAGATCATTGTGTCGGGCGCCTCCGGCTTGGCCTCGAACAGGACTTCACCGCTGTCGGCGTCTTTCACCTTATATGCAAACGCAACGAACTTGCCGTTGTCGATTTTTTCTCTGTTATCTTCCATATATCTTGATTTTTTTCTTGTATCAACAATTCTTGTGCCAATCGCGTTCAGATGCCCGCAAATAGCAAATATATGCCTGACTAAGAAGCCGGCACGTCGTCGGGATCCTCTTCCGCCTCCTCTTCATCGGCCTGAGCCTCGGCCTCACTCTCTTCTGGATGCTTCAGGTCGTATTGCCGCTGCACTTCGCGCACATCGAAGTAGAAGCCTGACTGCACCTTGTCGCGCAGTCGCTTTGCGGTCTCCTCCTCCGGCTCGGCCTGCAGGTAGTCGTAGCCCGGTTCGATGAATGTGGCGTCTACCGGCCGGTATCCCATCAGCTGCACCATGTCGTATTCATGCGCCGGATAGATCACAAACCATGCGTTCTCCTCATTCTCACCGGTGCCGGTGCTCTTTATCGCTCCGAGCAGATGCTCCAGGCGATATTCCCATATCTTGGCGCTCATGTCTTTGCGCCGCTCCTTGAGCACATGCACCAGAAACGACATCTGCCTCAGGTCGAAAGGATTGTCGCGGATGGTGAGTTCTGCATATTTGCGGATTGTATCGATTTCCTCCTTGGTGTGGGAGGTCTTGTTGCGATATTGGTCTGTGATGCTTGAGTATGGCGACTCCCGGTAGGGGTCATAGTCTTCCTGAAACATGTAGCCCAGATAAAGATGCCTGAATTCCTCAGCGGTCATGGTGGTGTCGTTGAGATTGAATTTCTTCATCAGTTTCGGGAAATACATCTTGCTCTTCGGGTCGAGTGTGGCCTGGCGTATTGCCTCGAGATCGGGCCGCTCCACATTCACCTGGCGCTTCGACGACTTGACGGGCTTCACTTCCGGACTCTTGGAGTCAGGATTGACATCGGCTGCCGTAAGGGCCCAGTTCGCTCCACCGGTAGTGCGCACGGTGCTTCTGCGCTTGCTCGACTTGCTCGTCGTCTTCCTGCTGCGGCTTTTCTTTCGGGTGGTGGAAGTGGTAGTGGCTTTAGTCTTGGCTTTGGTGCGTTTTCGAGCGGCATCTACGCCGCAGGGTGCGATGAGCGCAAGCAGCAACACGAGCAGCAGGGCACGCAGCCCCATCCGCCGGGCTCTTTGCGCTTGCGGTTGGAGTGATGTGTATGTGGGATTCAGACTGGTCATAATCTTCATGGCAGAGGGGTCGCTGAGTGGAGCCCCCTCTTTAATTAACGGAGATATTTCACTTTTGTTGTTCTGTCGGGGTCGTGTCGCGCTTCTGTATCTCCGGGTATTCGATGCGCGAATGATAGATAGTGGCGAGGCGCTTCTTGAAAGTGTCCTTTATGGTGTTGATGTCTTTGAAGTTGATGGGAGAGTCGTTGTAGAGGCCATCGGCTATCTGCGAGTCGATGATTCGGTCTACGAGCGCATTGATCGACTCAGGACTGTAGTCTTTCAGTGAGCGTGATGCGGCTTCCACCGCATCTGCCATCATCAGGATAGTGGTCTCCTTGCTCCTGGGGTTGGGGCCGGGATATTCATAGAGCGATTTGTCGATTACCACGCCCTCGGGCGCTTCGTTGACGGCGGTATTGAAGAAATATTTCGTCACTCCTTTCCCGTGATGCTCCGCGATGAAGTCTTTGATCACCTGCGGCAGTTTGGCATGCGAGGCCACAGCCAGGCCCTCCGTTACGTGGCTGATGATCTTCTTTGCGCTCGTGGCCGGATCAAGACCTGCGTGGGGATTGACTCCATGCTGATTTTCGGTGAAGAAAATGGGCGATTCCCCTTTCCCTATGTCGTGATAGAGCGCTCCGGTGCGCACGAGCGCGGTGTTGGCGTCTATGGCACGCGCGGCCTCCGATGCGAGCGACGACACCTGCATGGAATGCTGGAATGTGCCCGGGGCCACTTCCGCCAGATGGCGGAGAAGGGGATTGTTGATGTCGCTGAGCTCGAGGAGGGTCACCGTAGACGTGAAGCCGAATACCTTTTCCACCACGAGTATCAGCAGATATGCGAATGAGAGGAGCACGCTGTTGATGGCGAATACCCCAACGGTGCGCCATGAGAATGCAGTGAGGCTTCCCTCCGAGAGGAGAAGCATGATGATGTAGCAGAAATTATAGAGCCCGAACGTGACGAGAGCGGTGCGCAGAAGCTGGCTGCGGTTGGTGAGATGATGGATGCAGAACGTTGCTCCGACACCTACAATAAACTGTATCACCACAAACTGGAACTGGAACGGTGCGGCGAGAGCCGTGAGCAGCACGCTGATTATGAGCGAGAAGATGGCGGTGCGCGAGTCGGTGAAGACCGCTATGATGATCGGGATGCCCGCAAACGGCACTATGTAGAGGCCTCCGATCAGCATCTCGGCGCTCCCGATGGCAAGAGCGCTGAAAAGGGTAATCACAGACACTATGAAGGTCACTTTCTTGAAATCCTCGAAGGTGCGTTTCCTGTAGAAAGCGAGGAAGATGTAGAGCAGCGTGAAGAGCGTGAGCACATACAGGCTCTGGGCCACGATAAAGAACTTTTTGGTCATCGTCGTGGACTGGGTCTTCTCCAGAGCGTCGAGGTAATTGTTGAGATTTGTGAAGATCTGGGCGTTGATGATATCGCCGCGGTCTACTATGCGCTGCCCTTTCTTAATGACGCCGAGGGCTGAATTGACATTGAGATATTCCTGGTCGCGGAAACGCGTGTCTGAGACAGAGTCGATCACCACATTGGGCACGAGGCTGGCGTTGAGCGCCTTGGCCACTTCTTTCGGCATAGTGCCCGGTTCCTTATGTGAGGAGCGCATGGCTACGTAGGCCGAATCCACAGCCCTGAACGCCATATTGGGCGATATCATCTGAGAGGCATCGATAAGGCGCACGGCATTGTTGTCGTCCGATTCGTCGCTCATCCTGAGCTGGGGAGTCCGGAAGGAATGGATTCTGTCGTAGATGTCGGTGCTCACTATCCCCCGGGCATACATCTCGTTGAGCTTGCGAGTGAGAAAGGCCACGTCAGGCCCCGAAGCGTAGTGCTCTATGATCTTCGTGAACCGGTCCACATTCTGCGCGGCTATTCTCTGGTCGCGCTCCACGAATGGCACGAACTCGGCATCAATGCTGTCGCGCATCTGCTGCGCCGATATGGAGTCGCGCATGATGGGCGTGTCGAATTCGGCAGTCAGCAGCGGATAGCGCCAGGGCTGGTTGAGTTCGTAACTGTAACTCTGGTGGTCGCTTTTCATCAGAAGCAACATGATTACTATCGAGGCCACCAGCGCCACCGAGATTTTGAGCATCGTGGCGCTCGAGAGGATATCATTCACTTTCATATCTTCGACTTGATGATGTTTCGGGCTCTGGCCGTGATGCACTCCGAGAGCCATGTCTCGTCGGGGCTGACATTGCCCACATGTATTATTTCCACGAGGTCGCCGCTGTCGAGCCGGTGGGAGCGTTCCACGAGCTGGCGTCCTATCTTGCCGGCCACGCAGTGATTACCGAGGTAGGAATGGATGGCGTAAGCCATATCGAGCACCGTGGCTCCGGCCGGCAGCGCAACAAGGTCGCCCGCGGGGGTGAAGACGTAGATCTGCTTGGCGAAAATGTTGAATCGCAAGGTGTCGAGAAAGTCTACGGCGTTTGGCTCAGGATTGGCAAGAATCTCCTTCACTGAGTTCACGAGATGGTCGAGCCGCTCGGTGTCGGTCTGCACCCCGTCTTTATATTTCCAGTGGGCTGCATATCCGAGTTCGGCAATATCGTCCATCTTGCGGCTGCGTATCTGCACTTCAGTCCAGCGTCCGAACGAGTCGCAGAGCGTGAGATGGAGCGCGCGGTAGCCGTTGTCTTTCGGGGTTCGCAGCCAGTCGCGTGTCCGGTCGGGATGAATGCGGTAGCGCTTCGTGAGCACATCGGCTATGCGGCGGGCTATGATTTCCTCGAGAGCGTCGTCATCGTTCTCATATATCACGCGCACTGCATAGATATCGTAGATTTCCTCGAAAGGAATCTGCTTCTTCTGCATTTTTTTCCATATCGAGTAGATACTCTTCACGCGGGCCTTCACCTCGTAGGTAAGCCCCATCGCGTCGAGATCTCGCCGCAGCGGCTCCACGAAAGCCTCCACCCGAGCCTTGCGGTCAGACTCCCCGAGTTCAAGCCGGCGCCGGATGCTGTCGTAGGCTTCCGGATTCTCGCACTTGAACGCCAGATCCTCAAATTCGGTCTTCATGCCGAAGAGGCCAAGCCGCTCGGCGAGAGGCGCGTAGACATAGAGCGACTCGCGGGCCACACGCTTGCGGCGCTCGGGCCGCTGCGTGCTTATGGTGCGGATATTGTGCATCCTGTCGGCCATCTTCACGAGTATCACCCTCACATCGGTGCTCATTGACATCATCATGTCGCGCAGTTTCAGCGCCTGGGTCTCGGCGGCGTGTCCGAAGATGCCGCCCGAGAGTTTTGTGATGCCTTCCACGATCGAGGCGATATGATCGCCGAAGTTAGCCCGCACGTCGTCGATAGTGGTGTCGGAATGCTCCACTATGTCGTGGAGGAGCGCGCATACGATCGATGTGCTTCCCAGCCCGAGTTCACTGCTGCAGATCATGGCCACGGCTATGGCATGAAGTATGTAGGGACTTCCGTCGTTGCGCCTGAAGCCCTGATGGGCGGCGCGGGCGAAGCGGAAGGCTTTGGCCACCTTTTCCACCTTCCTGCGGTGGCGGCTTTCCACATACGACCGCAGAAGCGTGTCATACGCTCGGTCGATTCTCTGTTCCTCCTCGGCGGTAAACACTTTATCTTCTATTACGTTTACGGTTTCATTTGCTTCCTATAAGGTGCTTGCGCCCGTCGCGGATATAGAGCCCGGAGGGGAGATCGCGCATTTCTTCGATTGTGGCGGCGCGAAGCACGAGGCGTCCGGTGATGTCGTAGACATCGGCGCGGAGCGCATCAGCAGCCACTGTGCCGGCTGAAGTCGTGGAGCAGGAAGCCACTGCCGCGTTGATGAATTCTCCGGTGTTGGCATCGATAAGCATAAGGCAGACCTTGAGGCTATTCATGTCTGAGATGCCCGAGGGGAGAGCCATCTCGAAGGTGTCTGTCACAGTGTCTCCGCCGTTTACGGAAGAGGGTATGTAGCCACCATTGCCGTTAAAGCCCGAGTAGGAGCCTGCGGTGGTGAAAGCGCTTGTGCCGCGCACCACGTCGTCGTAGAACCAGGGAACACGAGCCTTTGCAAATTCTCCGCCTTTGCCCCATTCGCCCAGGCCGGGAGCCTCTGTGTTGAAGAGGCCGTTGGTCTGATATCCTTTGAGGCCGTCTTCCATCACTATTCCGAATATGTTGATGTTGGCTTCGGCGAGGCCGAGCGCGAAGTCGGCGGTGAAGTCGGCGGTGAGTCGCTTGCCGGCAACATCAGCCACAGCGTTGGTGACGCTGAAGTTTGCTATCGGAAGCTGCGAGAGCGATTCCTCGGTCTTCTGAAGCCATGTATTGCCGTCGGGGGCTGTGAAGATGTAATCGCTGCCGGAATCCCACATCGGCTTCGATACTGGGCCGCGGCCGATGGATGCGGTAGGAGCGGCTGAGAGGCCCAGGAAGTTGGAGTAAGCTGTCTGCTCTGCTCCGCCGAAAGAGTCGCCTGTGTAGCTGTGGATCGCCACCGGAATCACGGCGTCGCCGAAGAGTTCCTGAAGATATTCGATAGCGATGATACCCTGCGGGCAGAACTGGCATGTGGTGCCTGTCATTTCCTCGATTACGGTGCGTTTGCTTGTCTTGAAGAGAAGATTGCGAATGTCGAGGTTTGCCTTCATGGTCTCGCCGGCGGCCTCGAGAGTCACGCAGTAGGAGTTGACGGCTCCCTTTTCAAGATTGACCGCATCGGGGAATGTGAATTCTACCGTCATACCCTTCTCTATGTAAGTATCGGTCGCTGCGGTGGCGAGCACATTGCCCTCCGCGTCGGCGAGCGTGAGATTATAGCCGTTGATGCCGTCTTCGTGAGTCACGAGGAAGCGACCCTTGATTACAGTGTTGTCCTCATTCACCAGAGTGGTCTCCGTGTCGATGCTGAGCAATGCCGCTGTCTCGCGTGAGACGAGCACATCGTCTACGAATATCGCCGACTGGTTCTGGTTATCGTTAAGAAAAGCGATGTAGACGTATTTCCCTGCATATTTCGAGAGATCTATGCGGAATGAAGTCCAGTCTCCCAAGAGATGTTCCTCGCTGTCGCCGGGAGTGACGCGCTGGTTGAAGACGAGGTCTCCGTTGTAGCGTATTTTGTCGGCAGTGCTCTTTGTGAGCATGGTCATCACATCGTTCGATTCCCATACCAAAACTTTCAGCACGTCGGTTTTCGCGTTTTTGTAGCCCTGAGCCTTGAACGAGAGATGAGCCTTGTCGTCGGGGAGGAAGAGTTGCGGTGTCACCATCCAGTCGTCTGAGCGCCCTGCCGGGTCATAGCTCGAGTGGGATGCTGCCGCATAGTCGCCCGTGGTGTCATCATCGTCGAGCACCGGCATCCAGGGTGTGTTGAGGTTGTCGAAGCCCCAGGCCGACATGGCTTCGGAGGGGGTGTTGCCATCGCCGTCGAGCAGGAGTATCCCCGTCAGGCCGCTACTGAAGTCGTTGCTGTAGACCACGTTCGACGACGGGTCGATTTCAGGCACGTAGGTGCCGTGATAGATGATCGAGAATTCCTCATTGCCTCCGTCGCCCGAGAGGTCGGTGACTGTGGATGCCGCCACCTTGATGCGGTAGTCTGTACCGTTGGCGAGACGCTGCTCCACCACAGGATAGATAATCATGCGGTTGGAGTCTACCGAAGCATTGAGGGGGAAGAGATATTCCTCCACTCCTTCCTTAATCTGGTAAAAGTCGATCTGAGGCTGCTCACCCGGAGTCAGGTTGGCGTTGAAGGTCACCGTAACCGGGTTGGTTGAGAGGTTGATGCGTGCTACTCCGGAGCCATCGGCCGGCGAGATTGATGTCGGGCGCACGGGGCCGGCCTCGCGGCCGCTATATGTGAGTGTGATGGCTTTGCTGGTGCGCTCTGAGTCGTCTGCTATGCAGATGGCTCCGGCAGGAATCTCCACCTTGTATGTCTTGCCCGGTTCAAGGGCAAAATTCCTGAATATCACCTCAAGTTTATGGCTGTTGGCAGCCTGGGTTGCGATATTGATTGATGCCCTCAGCGCCTTGCCGTCGGCATCGGTGAGTGTGGCATCCGTCTTTTCGCAAAGAACACGTATGTCCCTTCCGAAATCGAGCGTTATGGTCTGCAGTGTCGAGAACTGAGCTCCCTGCGGTGGGAATGCCTTGTAGTCGGCAAGAAGGTCTACCATTTCGCAGATCGCGGCCATAGGCTCAGGCAGCGTGATTATGTAAGATATATTCTGGGCGTAGTCTGAGGCAAGGATGCGGCGGTTGTCTGCCGACACGCTCACTACTGTGCCCGAAAGTCCGAGTTCGTCTTTCGTCACATCGGTCTGCCAGTCTGTTCCGTAGGTCTGACGCAGCGCCTGCTTCCAGTCATACCAGTATTTGCCTACGTATGCGCTCCAGTTTCTCACCGGGGTGGATACGGGGGTTGAGCCGTAGATGACTCCGTCTGAGCCTACTGCCCAGACTCCGAAGCCTCCTCCGTCTACACTCGTAGCTATTGCGGTCGGATTTGCCGGATTGCATGTGAAGGGAATCTGCATATTGTCGTTGGAGAGATAAGTGCCTCCTATCACGGAGCCGTCGGCCGATAAGACGCATTCCTCCACGCTTGCGATATCTTCAGCAGCAGGTATCAGGCGGCCGCCTTCATAGTGCATGCCCACCGGAGTCCACGAGGCTGAGGAGCAATTATAGACGAACTGCCAAGTCACGTCGGGATATATAAAGTCTACGGTGCCGAGCAGCAGATTGCCGTCGGGCGAGATTCCGGTGAGGCGAATGTTCAGAAGGTCGGGAGTCCACTCGGCGGGGTTGTCACCGCGGTCGATCATATCCTGATAACGCGGATTGCTGTCTACCATGCCGGGGAGAGGCTCCACCTTCATTGTGGGAATTTCCCACATGCAGGGATATTCCTTGAATATGTCTTCCCATATCCTGCCTACGGCATATCGGCCGTCGGGAGTGATGGCCGTGACCTCTCCGCTGGTGCATGACTCGTCGGGGAAGGGAAGTATCACCCATCCTTCAGACTCTTTCCAGATGGAGGGCATCCCTAAGTAGGAGCCGCCAACGAGGGTTCCGTCGTTGGTGACGCATTTTGCAGAAATCATGAGGTTCTGTTCCCCCTCCTGCGGCGTGAAGAGTTCGACGACGGTGCCTGTTTCGGCATCCACAAGGCGCGGGAAAGCGGCATAAGAACTGTTTTCAGGATTAGCCGCGTAGCCTACGGCCCACTGGCCATTGGCCGACATCGAGTGGAGTGCTCCTTCGTAGAGCGGCGGCACGGTGACCACCGTAGGTTTGTCGTTCTGCGCCGATGCGCCTGCTGTTGATATGGCAAGAAGCGCGAGGAGCCACGTCCTTATATATGTTTTTCCTATCATTTCAAATTCCTGTTAAGTAGGTTAGTAATTTGTTCCCGGAGGAGGGTTCATGCTCTTCCGGGATTATTTCTGACTGATGTCCGGATTATCTCACGATGATTTTCTTTCCTCCTACGATGTAGATGCCTTTGGGAAGCGATTCGTAAGGCGTCGCAACGTGTCTGCCGAGTATGTCGTGGATAGGCTCGTTGCTCTCGGCTGAGATCATGGCTGTGCCCCCCTGTGCCGGGTCTACTGTGTAGGAGAGGATGATCTCGGGGTTGCAGATTCCCGATTTTCCGTCGCTCTCGCAGAAGGCCGGGGTGCCGATGGTGCGTGCAGGAATCACTACCTTATATGTACCCGACTCCTTCAGCGGAGTCTGAAGTTTCACATTGATGCGGTTCCAGTCTTCCATGTCGAGTTCCAGATCGGCCTTGACTGAACTTTCCGGAGTTGAGACTTCGGTCACCTGTGCATAATATGCTGCCAGAGCCACTTCTTCGGGAAAGATGAGATGGAATTCCGAAAGTTCGTCTACGGTCGCTCCGTCGGCAATGCTGCATTCCGTATACATGAATGTCTCCTGCTCTGAGGGGTTCGGCCCCGGCCCGGCGAGCGCGCCTGAGATCTGGAATGTAACGTTGAAACTATGGCTCAGTTTTGCCTCGTATTGTTCTCCCTGTATGAAGCAGCCGTGTTCGAAGAACACCGCGTATGAGCCTTCTTCCACGAGGTTGATGGGCTCTTCCACGCCTTCGGGCGTTTTCCAAGTGGTGAAGGTCACTTCCGCTTTGGCTCTGTCGGGAGCTTCATAGACGAGCGTGCCTATCCTTTCGTTGAGGACATTCACGATATATGCCTCGGCGTTCCACGACCATTCCATCGTCTTGCCGTTGGTAGACTTCACTGTGACATGCGTAAGCTCATCGAGAGTTTCTCCCGCTACGGGCGATGTCACTTCAAGCGATAGGGCGCCGAGTTCGCATTCCCATCCGAACTGGAAGCATGAATTTGTCTCGCTTCCGGCATTGCCTTTCACCTGCGATCCGTCGAGGTCGCGGGCATATATGTTGATGATAACGCTTGCGTCCTGATGGAGCATGAAGGGATTGGTGGAGAGGTCGAGTGTCCATACTGTCTTATCTTCGTTTGAAGAAAGGCAGTCTTCGGGATAGACGGTGATGCCTGCCGAGCCGAGAGGTGTCTCGGCCTTATAGACGGTGACCGGCATGGAGAAGGTATAGACAAACACCGCATCTTCAGGGTTAGTGATGGTGAATACGCCCGGCTCGGGAGTAACGCTCAGGAGTTCGGCCTGCGAGTATCTGTAGCCCTCCACCTTACCTGTGAAATTGTAATAGGCTTTCGACACAATAGGTGTCAGTTCTCCGTTTTCGCCACGCTGGTCTTTGCCGTTGTAGAAGATCAACTCGGCCGAATAGTTATGCTCCTGATAGAACTTGCGCTCACTGCCCCCGATGGTCCATGCTATCTCGGAGGCATCGCCGGGAGTGCGCCCGGTGGCGAAATTGCTCGAGATGAGAAGGGTCTCGTTCTCGGTGAGGTCTTTGATGGTGAGCATCGTCAGGCCAATGGCATCGTTATGGTTGGTGTTGATGCGTATTTCCTGCTCGTCCCAGATGCCCTGAGGCTCGTTGAGATCGGGAGAAAGCGACAGTATCTGGAAATCGTCAAACATAGCCGCCGCAAGTTCGGGGATGTCGAACGAGTAGGGTATCTGAACCGGTGCGCTCTTGTCACCCGCAGGGGTGACGAGAAGACCTTCGGGGAAGTAGAGAATGTATTCGCCGTTGTTTCTGAAAGAACTGAAATCGAAGTTGTAGGCAAATTCCTTCTGATCCCATCCCTCGGGATTCTGCTGTCCGGATATTGCAGTGATTTCGTTGCCGTCCTCATCTATCCATACGGGCATGACATCTGTGGTGGCTACATCTTCAGCATCGTAGCAGTAGAATATGATGCGTTCGGCCTGCCACGCCTGCGTCACGTCCTGGCTTGGATTAGGGCGCGTCACTACAGGCTGCCAGTCGAATGCCGAGGCGCTGGCGGCGCAGGCGAGCCCTGCGCAGAGGAGTGCGGTGTTGAGATTCATAAACTCAGGAATTTATGTTAATGTTTTATCGATTTCTTTCCGTTGTGGATGAGAATGCCTTTCATGTTGCTGCCGACTTTTCTGCCGCTGAGGTCATACCACTCGCCGGCATCATCGCTCTCTGCAGAAGCCTCAGTCACTCCCGATGAGCCTGATCTGTATCTCACGCGGATATCCTGTGTGTGGTCGAGCCCGTCGGCGCACTTCAGACCTCCGAAAGTTACGGTGATGTCGCTGTTGGCGTCGGTGTCGAGCGCCGGGGCCGTCAGCGTGAAGATCATCGCGTCGGGATAGTCAGGGTCGGGATATGAGGATATTTCTGCTTCCGGCACGCTGAGTGTCCTGGCCTCGTTATTTTTCATGAAAGAGAAGTCTACGCTGTCAAACTGAATCCGGTTGCCGTTGAGCACCCATATCTCCATATTGTCGCCTTCTTTCAGTTCGCTTCCCGGAAGTGGGTACCAGTCGGCGGCGATGCTGTATGACAAGACCTTGAGGTTATAGTTGAATTCAAAAGAATAAGGGCTTGCCATGCTCCCGGTGAGCACATACTGGCCGTCGCTGCTCTTGATTCCGGTGATGCGCAGTGAAATGTTCGGTTGGGCCGGGAGGCCCGGCACCATTTCCTCGGGCAGACGCTTCACTCCACGCAGATCCACTTCCACCGCGTGCCCGCTGATGCTGACAGGCGGATTCTCATGGTAGAGGCCAAGTTCCAGATTGTCAGGGTCGCCATACTGCAATGTCACCTCGGGCGAGCAGTCGGGCATCAGTTCGCGGTTGAAGACGAGGCGCACCAGACCCTCGTTGCCTTCCGGCAGATAATATGAAAGAAAATCTGTGGTTCCGCTCTCCGGAGTCTGATATTGCTCGGTGAGGCGGGCAGGAACGGCTGCCAGAGTGAAGCGGAGTATGAGTTTGCCGAGGCCGTCGCCGTAGTCGGGACGGTTGAGCGAATCGTATTCGTCGCGGATTCCGGTGAATGTAAGTGTCAGGAGGTCGCCTTCTTTGATTTTTCCGGTGTCATACCAGTCCATCAGGGTGCTATGCCAGTTCACGGTCACACTGGAATGTGTGATGGTGAGAGGCATTTCGGCAGAGCCGGATCCGGCTTCCATCTTGCACTTTGAGATTTTTACCGGGATATTAAAGATGAGCGAAAGCCTGTAGTTTGAGCTGAGTGATAGCGGGGTGCTGTCGGGCATTGGCGACACGGCGGGCATAGTGATCGGCTCCGTGCTGTCTTCGAGTCGGAAAGTGCCGCCGTCGAGCGGGTAGTTGTTGAAGAAATAGATGGTGGAGCCCTGCACTGTGGGGTAGAGGCGCACCTTCTCGCCGTCGGGGCCATAATAGCTGTCGATCGATTCTATCGGGTCGGTATGCCCGGCATCGGAATAGGCATTGATGGGCGCGCCTGTGGAGTAGCATCTTATCTGTCCGGTAGAGGAGGCTACGTAGAAACCCTCCACGGGGGCCTTCGCCTCATATTCATATATAGTGCTCGATGCAATCTCACCCCAGTCTGTTCCGGTCTGGGCTGAGAGTGACGCGGCTGCTGTTGCCGCGGCTGCCACAATGAAATATTTAATGCTTGCGATGTTCATGAGTCGGTAAGTAAGAAAAAATGTATATTCTTTGCAAATATAGGAATAAAATTCGATATCAGGATAATGACGAGTGTTAAAAAATTAAAAAGGGAAGGCCGCAGCAGCGAACTTCCCTTTCATAAAATAAGCAGATATGTTTTATTATTTTATGGGGTCTGTGTTGATATTTGATTCGATCAGATACGTGCTTTCTCGCGTTCGATGTAGGAATCGATCGACATTCCGTTGCCAAACTGGAATTCGGGGTATTCCTTCTTGATGGTCTCGTAGCACTTCAGTGCCTCGGAGTATTTCTTCTGCTCGTCATAGACCACGGCCTGCTTCAGCAGCGCGCGGGGTGCGATCTGAGGATTGCCCTTTCCCTTGCTTTCGGCTTTCTTGAAGGCTGAGATGGCGTTGTCATATTTCTTCAGGTTCACGTAGCAGTCGCCGAGGAGAATTTCAGCGTTGGCATCAAGCACTTTGTCTTTCGAGCTGAATTTGTCGAGATATTTGGCCGCTTCCTCATATTTGCCCTGAGTGTAGAGCGACTGGGCTGCGGAGAGGGCTGCGAGTTTGCCGGCATCGTAGCTGCCGTATTCATCAGCCACTTTCTTATACTGGGCTGCTGCCAGCGAGTCGTTGCCAAATGCGTTGAGTTCAACCTTGTTGTATGCCTCATTTGCCTTGTTGGCGTTGGGTATGCGTATGAGATAGAGCCATCCGAATGTCATGCATGCCACTACCAGAATAGCCACCATGGCAACCCAAAGTGCTTTCTTGTTGGTCTCTACCTGACGGCCGAAATTGGTCAGATGGTTGTTGATTTCTTCAATCGTATCCGGCTGTTCCGGATTTTTGCTGCTTGATGCCATATTATATAATGAGTATAATCGGTAATTTTTATGCTCCGGAGGTGCTTTCCTCCAATTGAAGTGCAAAGTTAATAAAAATTTCCGGCATATACAAATAAATCACGAAAAATAAATCAAAAATCGCCGCAAAATTGCCGATAAGAACTGCTACGCTCTTTTATTTTGCTTTCACTTCCCCTTTAGATCGATTATGAGTGAATCAAGTCCGGTCTATATCACTATCGTAACGGTATCGCCTTTGATCTTCTTTCCTTTATATTTGATATAGTTATCGATTTTCGGCTCTCCCTTCCAGTTGGTTTTGTAGTCATGATGGTATTCAAACTCAAATACGGTGTTGATTCCCTCTATCCGGAACTGCAGTCTCATATCGTAGTTGTGTGTGCCGTCAAATTCTCCGAAATAAAGAACTTTCGGGCAGTTCGGAAATGTATCGCTATAATACATGCCCTCCCACATCAAACCATGGAAAGTGGGTAAATAATAGCGCGTTTCGGGTATGAGATCTTCTTTTTCCCAGATTGCATCGTAGGTTTCACCATCATAGACAATCTGCATTTTTTCTCCCACCAGATTCCCTTCCATTGCGGGGTCGAGAAGATTATTACCGTCTTTGTCGGTAATTTCGATGAAAACTCCGGCGGGCGTTATGTCCCATATCATAAAATCTTCTTCCTTTTCGCAGCAATTAAGAGATAACATCATGAAGGCTGTGATGATCTGAATAAGTAATTTTTTCATGTTTTGATGTCGTTTAATTGTTTAAATTTGATTTTAGGGTTGCAATATTTGATGGCCGGCCGCTCCGTTATGTTTCTCATCAGGTGGGAGTCCTACATATTGAATCTGAAACCGATAGGCATTGATATTCCCCATTGTTCGTCGGTCCAGTAATTGGGCACTGTGAAATCCTGCTTGAAGCGATATTGCAAAGTAGGCTCAAGGAATAGGTCGATTTTCTTGAACAGGTGTATCGACATTCCGATATTGGCCGAGAGCGCAAATGACACCGGCGATCTGAACCGGCCCGGACGCAGGTCGGGACTCTCCGCCTTTGTTGTCACATTGGCAGTAGAATATAATGGAATGTCGACCATACCGCCTATGCCCGCATATAGTCTGAACCGTGAGGTGGAGTGGATCTTTGTATTGAGTTTTATCGGAATCCCGGCATAGTGCCAGTGGCAATGAGCCTTCGATGTCGATGTGAAGAAACTTGAATGCAGGTAGGTGTACCTCACTCCCGACTCTACGCTGAATATGCTGTTGAGATTTTTCGATACGGTGACTACCGCTGTTATGGGAAGGTCATTGGTGTGTGAGATCCTATCGTAAGGCGGGAAGCCGGCTGCCCCGGTCCTTCTTTCGGGAACCTTCCCGGTGTAATCATCATGCTTATAGTCCGGGTCTTGATCGTCATCTTCGCCCGGATATGGGTCTTGACATGCGAAATCCCCAAGTTCATGGTTCCCAAAATAACTTAATGCCAATATCGCCGGGTCTGCGCCAATGCCGAAGCGCCAACCTCGTTCAGACGTGTTCCTGATAATAGGCTCATAAAGATTATCGTTAGGGTCGAAATAAGGGTATGGTCTTTCTTCTGCAATCAGTGGCGGAAGATCAATGGCCGGGATGCTGTCGGCTGTCTCGATCACAGTCTCGGTGGCTGAAATTCCGAGCGTTTCCTCTGCCGGGATCTCTCTGTGATCAGATGATAGGTTCTTTTCTTCCTCAAGAGATGGAATCGGCAGCTGATTGCGCCTTCGCGCAGGGGTCTGCGCAATAGCCTGCCTCACAGGGGCGGGTGATAAGTTGGTGATAGTGTCTGCTGTCGGGCGCTCTTTGGGGTCTTGAGCCTCAGTTATCCGGATTTCTCCTTTGTCAGATGTCGGCGTCCGGTGATTCCTGATAAGCAGACCTGTTAGCAAGCCTGCGAGCAGCAGAAAGCATAGCCCGGCCTGCAGCCGATAGTCGGTTATAAGTTTCCTCATCATCATTTTTGCATGATATAACTGCGATGATGAAGTGGAAGGGGTGATACCGAGCAGCCGGCCTATCTCTTTGTGCGACTTGTTCTCCAATATTGCAAGCCGGAACACTTTCTGATATCCGACAGGCAGTTTCTTTATCAGAGATTCCAAAGTCTGCAAATCCGGAAAATCGTCTAACTCCGGAGCTTCCTCCACCTCGGGGATTTCGTGGAGGATAGTGGCCGTGTCCTGCTCCTGCAGAAACCGGAGCGATAGATTTTTCATGATGGTGGCCAGCCAGATGTCTGCCTTCTCCGCATCGCGTATGGAGTCAAGACGGGTCAGCCCCACTATGAAGCCATCGTGCAGCACATCTTCGGCATCCTTTTCATCGTGGATGTAGCGACGTACCACATTGTGCATGCGAGGTGCGAAGCGGAGATAAAAGAGGTTGAGCGCCTCCTTATCTCCCTTCCTGCACTCCTCTATCAAGGTTATGTTGCTTATCTGCAAATCAGGCTTCACATAATAAAGATACAAAAAAGTGCAGAATACTGCATCGCTTCTTCAAAAAAAATTTAATTTTGACAATTTTTTTCAGTAATTAGACACTCTCCAAGTTAAATTCTGCACTGCGTCGGCCACCACATCGGGAGACTAATTTCAGTAAGTATTCAACACCGATATATTCAACTCTAAGAGCAGCGTCAGAAGCCAACTCTCACAATGAAACACGTCCAACTCTCACAACGAAATACGTCCAACTCTCACAACAAAATGCATCCAACTCTCACAACGAAACACGTCCAACTCTCACAACGAAACGCGTCCAACTCTCACAACAAAACGCGTCCAACTCTCACAATTGTTTTATTAATTGTTGCATTTTCAAAAAAATAGCAGTATCTTTGCATTCAAAATAAACGGGCATTATGGAATATCGAAAAAGAATAGTAGATCGCCTTCTTGAGTATAGACTTGAAGAGATGGGTGCTGTGCTCATAGAAGGGCCTAAATGGTGTGGCAAAACCACTACGGCTGAACAGAAAGCAAACAGTATAGTATACCTTTCTGATCCGGCTATGCGCCAACAGTATATTGATATGCTGCAGATAAATCCATCCATCATTCTTAGTGGTGAGCCCCCTCGGCTTATTGATGAATGGCAAATAGAACCTAAGATCTGGGATTCGGTGCGTGCGGAAGTAGATCGCAGGAGAGAAGTCGGACAATTCATATTGACAGGCTCCGCTGTGCCTCCATCGACCGACGATATTTTCCATAGCGGGGCCGGAAGGTATGCCTGGCTTACAATGCATACCATGTCGCTCTGGGAGTCGGGCGATTCCACCGGTGAGATAAGTTTAAAGGCTATTTTTGAAGGGAAAGAAGATATGTCAGGAATCAATCACCAGTCGCTGGAAAATATAGCATATCTTGCTTGCAGAGGAGGATGGCCGGCATCGTTGTCGTTAAATCAACGGGCTTCGCAACATGTAGCCGTCAATTATTACGATGCAATAGTGAAATCTGATTTAATGCGTGCCGACAGGCAGTTGAACGATTCGGAAATTATAAGGAGAATCCTTAGGTCTTATGCACGCATACAGGGAACGCAAACGCCCGTTACTGTCATCCTCGACGATATTTCGCCGGCTGACTCATCAGGCATATCAATTAATACTCTCCACAGCTATCTCAAGGCATTAAAGCATATATTTGTAACGGAAGATATGCCATCTTGGAATCCCAATCTCAAGTCGAAAACAGCAATCCGCACTGCCGACACTCGCTATTTTACAGATCCGTCTATAGCTACAGCCTCACTCGGCATCGGTCCGAATGATCTTATAAATGATCTGAAGACATTTGGTCTGATTTTTGAAACCCTATGTATCAGAGACCTCAGGGTATATGCCGAGGCAATAGATGGCTCTGTCTATCATTATAAAGACAAGACAGGGCTTGAATGTGATGCCGTAGTTCATTTGCGTAATGGTTCTTATGGTCTGATTGAGATTAAATTAGGCGGTGATAATGCAATCGCTCATGCCACTGAAACCCTGACAAAACTTGCCTCAAAGATAGATGAGCAAAAAATGGGAAAGCCGAAATTCCTGATGGTTTTGACCGCCGTCGGGCCCTACGCCTATAAAAGGGCTGATGGCATCTGGATTGTCCCTATCGGCTGCCTGAAAGACTAACCTCTCTCTTAGCCTACTATCACCGACCGGATGGGAGTAAGAAAGTATGCTGATATCACTCAGAAACCATATGTGTGAAACTTAAAAATTAAAAAAGTTAGTTTATATTTGGGATATTAAAAAATTTGTCTTAACTTTGCGATTGCAGACCGACTTGCAGAAGCCCCGGTCAGGGGTGTATGCGGGTGGGAAGCGGGAATGTTAGTTGATGCATTCTCTGTTTTTTTGTAGCGTTTACTCGACGCTCGTTCTTGACGGTTAGAAACTTCGCAACTTTCAGAATTAGTCAAGGATGTAGCAAACAGTAGATGCCTTGTGGATATGTATATTGCCTCTGTATAGCACATGTGAATGTATTATGCAGAGAATGTCACATATTCTGCGTGAGGCTTCTGCACGTTTGCTCGTTCCAACTAATTCGGGCAATGCGAAGGCCTCTAACCGTGGGAGCGAGCAACAGTACGGCTCTCACGCTCTTTTTTTAATTTAACTCCGTATTGGAGAGCCCGTCGGAGCAGTTATTTGAAATGAAAAGAATAGTAGCTCTTCTGGTTTTGGTTTTCGGACTCACTGCTTTTGCAGTCGACGCGGTTGGCGCACCAAAGAAAGTGGCAGTTTATGTTGAAGGAGAAATCAGCAATGCCAACAAATCGATTATCAATTCTTGCGTACTGGCACGCCTGTCAGGTAATTCCGACTATAAGGCGTTTGAACGAAATTCAGCTTTTGTCAAGGCTCTTGATAAGGAGCAGGATTTTCAGGTTTCAGGAGAAGTTCCCGAAAAGGAAATCCGTGAGGTGGGAAAACGTTTAGGCGTGGATTATGTAATTGTGGTGGTAGTGGTTATCTCTGATGATGATAGATGCCACATGTCTGCGCGCCTGATAGATCTTGTCACCGGCGAAATGGTGAAATCAGTGAGCCTTCAAAGAGAGTATACAGGTTCCGATGTCTTGACAAACATGGCAAACAATATTGCCTATCGACTCATCAATAAGAAATCAAAGTAAACCGGATTATTAAATGAAAACGCTTATCAATATCTGTATTGCGGTGCTATTTGCAGCAGTGGGTGTGTGGCCCGCTGCTGCCCAGACAGACGGCGTGAAGAAAAAACTGGCTGTCTATGTCACTGGCGAGGACGTAGACAATAAAACGAAAAAAGTGTTCAGTTCCAAACTCGGCACTGCCATCACTTCGAGCGGTCGGTATGCATTAGTGGAAACAGGCCCGGAGTTTCTCACGGCTTTGCAGCAGGAAATGGATCGGCAGACTTCCGGTGAAGTTCGCAGTAGTCAGATCGCTGCTTTGGGAAATAGATATGGAGTGAAATTGGTGGTAGTTGCCGATATAAATGATTTCGATGATGAACTGTTTGTGATAGCACGAAGCATCAATCTTGAGACGGGCCTTGTAGAGAAAACCATAGATGAAAGCGGACCGAGCGAGGGATTGAAGAATCTTGAAAATCTTGCTCAGAAAGTTGCCGCCGCCCTATTCAAAGGAGTAGCCACGGGTAATTTTGCCACTGTTGCCGGGGGCAGTAATGTAGAGTCGTTCAACGTCAATGGTGTTTCTTTTGAAATGGTCAAGGTTGACGGCGGGTCTTTCATGATGGGGTCATATAGTGGGGCCAATGATGAGCAACCGGTTCATAATGAGAATGTAGAGACATTTTATATAGGCAGAACAGAAGTGACACAGGCGCTATGGAGTGCTGTGATGGGGAGTAATCCTTCATATTTTAAAGGTGAAAATTTGCCGGTTGAAAATGTCAGTTGGTTCGATTGCCAGGAGTTTGTAGAGCGATTGAGTCGTCTTACCGGTCGTATATTCAGACTGCCCTCGGAAGCAGAGTGGGAATATGCCGCTCGCGGAGGAAATCGGTCACGACACTATGAATATAGTGGAAGCAACGATATTTATAGGGTTGGCTGGTATTCTGAAAATAGTGGGAATCGCACGCATCAGGTAGCTCAGAAACTTGACAATGAACTCGGCCTCTACGATATGTCCGGGAATGTCTGGGAATGGGTGTCAGACTGCTGGAGTGATAATTATAACTCACCTCGAAACAGCTCCTCCCGGGTTTATCGTGGTGGCAGTTGGATCAACGGCGGCGCCGCTTGTTGTCGCGTGGCGATTCGCCGCAGCTATTCGCCTGGCAGCCGCGGCAACGGCCTGGGCCTCCGGCTTGCTCTATAAGGTTCACCTTAAATCCACCCTCTAACTGTAAGCTATGGAGATTAAACGAAATAACATTTGAGTGTAAGCGGAGCTTCACGAAAATAGTTATTGAGATTTAATCTCTGCCAAATATTGTATGCAATTAAAGTTTTTTACTGTCCCGATATTTTCAAAAGACGAAGACGTAGATCTTTTGAACAAATTTCTACGCTCGGTCAAAATTCTTGAAATAAGAAGGGAACTTGTTCAACTCTCAGAAGGTGCATATTGGGTGATTTGTATTTCTTATTTGCCGATGCATTCTACTGAGGTAGGTGGCTCTGTGATTAAAAAAATAGACTATAAAGAGGTGTTGAATGAGATTTCATTTCAAAAATTCTCCAAGTTCCGGAAAATTCGAAAACAATTGTCAGAGGAGGATGCGGTTCCTGCGTATGCCATTTTTACTGATGCTGAATTGGCCGAACTCGCACAATTGAATATGCTTGATTTGTACTCCATAAAGCATATAAAGGGAATCGGGCCGAAAAAGGTGGAAAAATATGGTCAAAGGTTTATAGACATATTGAATTCAGATTATTCCGATGAAGAGAACCGGATGCCTGATTGACCGAATCGCTGATTTTGATAATCTTGCGTTGGCTGCTTATAAGGCTTTTCGTCATAAAAGAAAAACTACCGAGATCATTAATTATCAGAATAATCTATATGATAATTTGTGTCATTTACGTGGCAGGATATTGTCCGGAGAGATAAATTTCGGGGAGTACAGACAATTTACTATATTTGAACCTAAAGAGCGCAAAATTTGTGCAGCTCCATTGCCTGAGAGGGTTTTACATCATGCTATAATGAATATTTGCCATCAATATTTTGATAATAATCAAATATTCGATAGTTATGCTTCTCGTCCGGGCAAAGGTGTGCATAGAGCCGTTTTGAGAGTACAGAAATTTTGTAGAGGGAATATTTATTACGCGAAACTGGATTTTAAGAAATATTTTGACAGCATAGATCACAGAATATTAAAATCTCTTCTGTCGAGAATATTTAAGGATGCTCACCTGTTGTTAATTCTAAATTGTATCATAGATAGTTATGAAGTAAGTGGTAAAGGAATCCCCATAGGAAATCTGACAAGTCAATATTTTGCTAACTATTATCTATCCGGGCTTGACCATAGGATGAAGGAAAATATCAAGACGCGATGCTATGTCCGTTATATGGATGATGTTATTATTTTAGGCAGATCAAAACAGGAAATTAAATACTATGTATATGAGTATGTGAATTTTGCGTCAGAAACATTAAGATTAACAACGAAACATCCAATCATTGGAAGAATATGTCAAGGAGTGCCATTTTTGGGATTTAAGATTTTTTCAGATAAGATTATTTTAGGTGGAAAGGCAAAAAGAAGCTATATAAAGAATGTAAATACTTTAACCAAACTATATAATCAATGTAAGATTTCAGAGAAATGCTATTCGGAAAGATTGAATGCAAATCTTGCTTATATATCTTTTGCAGAATCGTATAAATTCCGGAAAAATATTGTGGTGAATGTCAATGAGCTCCAACCGGGTTAATCGTGGTGGCAGTTGGAACAACAGCGCCGCTAATTGTCGCGTGGCGAATCGCAACAACAATTCGCCTGGCAACCGCAACAACAACCTGGGCCTCCGGCTTGCTCTATTAGCTTACAGTATAGAGGATGTGGATTCATCATAAGTGTAACCCGACATTCATCATGCATTACCATAAGTAATGTAAAATTGCCTTCGGGTTTTGAAGCCGATGTTAGTACCGGTACTCGGGAAATCTTCGGCTTCTTTGTTTAGATTAACAATCTCCGACGGAATAGTAATATTGTATATGCGTGTAGGGTGGGCTGGCTTTGCTAAAATCTTTGCGGGTATAGTCTAAACTTTTGGCAAAATCGGGAAATCTTTGCGGGTATAGTCTAAACTTTCGGCAAAATCGGGAAATCTTTACGGGTATAGTCTAAACTTTTCATGATTTTCTTGCAACTTTCAGATTATATATGTAAATTTGCGACGATGTTTTTAAATGTATCCTCATGAAGGTTATAGAACGACCAATTTATCTCAATAGAATAATCAGGCAACTAAATCGAGGCATCATGCTCGTATTGGTTGGTCAGAGGCGCGTTGGCAAGAGCTTTATGCTCAAATCATTGGCAGAGTGGCTTACTCATAATAAGCAGGGGGCTAATGTGCTTTTTATAGATAAGGATTTTGGCCAATATGACTTCATAAAAACTTCAGATGATCTGTATGCATTAGCGGTTGAGAAATTTCCAGCCGGGGAGGACAATTATCTTCTCATTGATGAGGTTCAGGACATAGAGGGTTATGAAATTGCATTGCGAAGCCTATACGCTGAGGATGTGTGCCAGATCATTGTCACAGGAAGCAATGCCTATATGTTTTCTTCCGAAATCGCCACCAAATTTTCAGGTAGATATATTGAAATTCCGATCAGAAGTCTGGGATATGAGGAATTTCTGACATTCCACAATATTCCGGATGATACTGACTCTCTGTTGAATTATCTGCGTTTTGGAGGGATGCCCGGTTTGGTCAATTATCGTTTTGATGAGGTGGCTGAAATCAAAGCTTATCTGCAAGGAGTATATAATACGGTGGTGCTAAAGGATATTGTGGCGCGAGAACAAATACGTAACTTCAGGTTTCTTGAGAATCTCATTCACTTTCTTGCTGACAATTCCGGACAACTTGTATCAATTAATTCCATATCCAAGTATCTTAAATCGCAAGGTTCAAAGGTCTCGAACGATGTGGCGTCAAGATATGTAAAATCTATTTGTAATGCACTCATTGTCGATTCCATGCCACGTTATGACATTCATGGCAAGCGTATTTTTGAATTGATAGAGAAGTATTATTTTAGCGATCATGGCATCAGGAATTGCATATCAGGCGATATGCCCGAGATTTTTGGAAGTATCGAGAAAATTATGGAGACTGTGGTGCGCCATCACCTTTTGATTCAAAACTTCGAGGTCTATGTGGGAGTGCTGCCATCAGGAGAAATAGACTTTGTGGCGAAAAAGGGTGATCAGACCATCTATGTTCAAGTGTCTTATAGACTTTCAGGGCCTGATACCATAAGCAGAGAATTCGGTAATCTCATGGCGATAGAAGATAACTATCAGAAGTATGTCGTGACAATGGAAGATATCACAGGTTCATTGAAGGAATATCCGGGTATCCATCATATACATTTGAGGGATTTTCTTAAAATGGACTTCTGAATTGTTATTCCACGGATTTTTTGTAATTTTGCCGTATGAAAAAAAGTGGTCAGCATCTTCAGCAGGAGCAACGGCTCGCGCAGCGGCTCACGCAGCAGCAGTTGCGCTTCGTGCGTCTTCTCGACATGAGCGCGCCCGAGCTCGACGAGGCCGTGCAGCGTGAGATGGAGGCCAACCCCGCTCTTGATGCAGAAGAGAGCGAAGATGCCCCGGTGTCGGCAAGTCCGGCGCAAACTGAGTGGCATTCCGCTGCAAGGCAAGGTGGCTACGATTCTGAAGATTTGCCGGTGCCCGACAATTCTCCTTCGCTCTACGATCTTCTTCTGCTGCAACTCGGTCAGTTGCAGCTCGAGCCCGATGTGCTGACCGCCGCCCGCTTCATAGTGGGAAATCTCGACCCTAACGGGCGTCTGCAGCGCGACCCGGCATTCCTGGCCAACGATCTGGCCTTCTCAGCCGGGATAGATCTTCCGCAGAGCGTCATAGACAAGGCCCTGGAGACTGTGCGCACTCTCGAGCCGCATGGTGTGGGAGCAGTAGACCTTGCCGACTGCCTGCTGCTGCAACTGAGATATTTGCCGCAGAGCGAGGCCCGCGACGACGCGGTGCGTATCCTGTCTGAGCAGTATGAGGCTTTCTCCATGCTCCATCTGCATCTTCTCGTGTCGCGCCTGAAGATTTCGCAGGAGAGGGTGGATGCGGCCATCGCGCTCATCAAGACCCTCAATCCCAAGCCCGGAGCATCGGTAGACTCCTCGCGGCATATCGACACCATCATTCCCGACGTGATCATAGAGATGTCGGGAAGCGAGCCGGTAATCACGCTCAACAACCATATCCCGGAACTCCGCATAAGCGAGACCTTCTCGCAGGCAAAAAGAGACCTCGGCGTGAAGGCGGCGCAAAAGAAAGAGCAGGGCGGTGACCGCGAGTTTATCCTCAACCGCTATAGCGATGCGCGTGATTTCATCAGGGCCCTGCGCATGAGGCAGGAGTCGATGATGGCTGTGATCACCGCCATTGTGCAGCTGCAGAAGGAATATTTCGAGACTGAGGATATATATAGGCTCCGCCCCATGATGATCAAAGACATCGAGGCGGTGTCCGGGCTCGATGCCTCCGTGATATCGCGTTGCACGGCCAATAAGTATGTGGCGCTCCCCTGGGGCATTCTGCCTCTCCGGTTTTTCTTCAGCGACACTGTTGGCGACAACGGCGGAGAGAGCGAGACCGACGCGCTCACCAACCGCAAGATCGAGGCAGAGATTCGCCGCGTGGTGGAGGGTGAGGACAAGAAGCATCCGCTTAGCGACGAGAAGATAACCCGCACGCTGACCGATGCCGGGCTCAACATCAGCCGGCGCACAGTGGCAAAATACCGCGACCGCCTCGGCATCCCTCCTGCCCGCCTGCGAAAATTGATGTAAGGAAAAAGGGCCGATCAGTCCGGATAGACCGTCGGCCCCTATGTGATTGGGATTGATTATTATGCAAGTTTGCGCAGGCGCGCCGGCATCACCATGAACCGCTGAATGAGGAACGCGAGCAGCGTGTAGCCGCCGGCCTGAATCCAGAGCGCTATGTAGTCAGGGCGCACCTGTGAGAGCGATGCCCCGTTGGTGTTCATCCTGATGAATCCTTCCACTCCGAAAGTTGCCGGCACGAGGTCGGAGAGAAGCTTCCAGAATCCAGTCATGGCGTAACGCGGCCATGTAAGGCCCGACAGGAAGAGGAAGGCAACCGAGGTCACCACCCAGATCACGAATACCGACTCCCGCTCGCTGCAGACTCCCTGGAAGCACAGCCCCAGAGCAATGGAGGCTATCACCATCGGAAGAATGAAGACCATGATCTCAAACGGATCTCCCGCCATCGGGAACGAGAACATCATCGGCACGTAGTGGAGCATATACACGCAGGGGAGGAGAATCACTGTGAGGAACGCCAGTGCGCTGCCCAGCATCGACTTGAAGACCGAGCCCGAGGTGCGTCCGGTGATGTCGCTGTAGAGCCAGGGTTTCTCATGCTTCGCGCCCCCGGCCATGCCTATGGCGAGCACCAGACACTGCTGAAGTATGAGCACCAGCACACCCGGCATGATGAATGAGTCGAAACCTGACTCGATATTGCCCATTGAAATGTTTTCCACGCTCATGGGGTCTGTCACCGCGAGCGTTTCGGCCAGCGGCACACTTGTGTTGATGTCTTGTGCCAGAATCTCGCTCCCCATGGCCTGGGCCACGTTGGTAGAGGCCACCAGAAATCCGCGATAGCGCAGAAGCAGGCTCATCTCGGCGAAAATCACTGCAGGTGATGACTCTCCGCGTCCCACTTTCTTCTCGAAACCCTCCGGAATCTCCAGAATGCCGTAGCATTTATGGCTGTTCATGGCATGCTTGCCCTCGCCGAGATCGGCCGCGTATCCTATGATGCGGATTTCCTGTGTGGCATCGAGATTGCGCACGAGCTCGCGCGAGAGTGGAGTTCTGTCGTGGTCCACTACCACCATCCTCACGTCTCTCACCTGCTCCGGATTGTAGATAAGCGAGTAGATGATGGGGTAGGCCAGCGGCAGGAACGCCAGGAAGAGGATGATGCCCACATCGTGGGTGATCAGCTTCAATTCCTTTATATATGATTTTAGAAATATTCCCATCTTTATTGTTTTCTATAAGATTAACAGAAACCGGCGCGGCATGTCAGGGCACATATTGCGGGCGTGCGAATGCCTTCCTGATGCGGAACATCACGGTGACGGGCAGCAGTATGTAGACGATATATGCCACATACCACCAGCGTGAATACCACACGTCGATGCCGTTGAGCGCCTGGTCGATATATATAAGGAAGTTATAGCGTATCGGCATTAGCCAGCTGAAGATGGCGATGCTGCCATACATGCTTTCCACCGGGAACGAGAACGCCGCCAGTGAGAACGACAGGATGCCGAGCAGCGAACAGGCCGAGAGGCTGAGGCGAAGGTTGGGCACAACGCCGAAGAAGAATACCGCTATGCCCTGGCAGGCCACCACGAAGAGCAGTTCAGACACCGTCATCCACCACCAGCTTCCCTGCATCGGATAGCCCTGCCAGAAGTAGAGCCACGACTGCATGAAGATGATCAGAATCCACCAGCCTATAGTCTGCGGGAGCAGTTTTGCAGCCACAGCCTTCCATATATTGCCGCCGGCCATCGCAAGAAGCCGGGGTGAACCTCCATGTTTTATCTCCTGCCCCAGCGAGAAGCATACCATCAGCATAATCATAAGCTGAAACACGCAGGGCACGAATGAGTTGCAGAGGTAAATGGCATAGTTCAGACCCGGGTTGCCGAGCCCGCGGCTCACTATATTGACCGGCTGCATCATAGGTACAACCTCGTCGGGCGAGAGTCCTACGGTCTGCGCCACGTTGAGAAGGATGCCCGCTTTCGACATCAGGGCGCTGGTCTTGAAACTCTTGAAGAGCAGCGACGCCGGCACGAAGTAGGTCATGTTGGTGTAGAAGGTGATGGTGGGGCCTTTGCCTGAGAGGAGGTCTTTCTCAAAATTCTCAGGTATGATGAAGAATCCGAATATCTCACCTTCCTGCATCTTATGGCGCGCCTCGGTGTAGGAATTGCTTTGGTCCACGAGGTCTACCATCTGCAGCGACCCCAGGTTGAGGGTCATTTCACGCGAGAGGGCAGTTCCGTCCTTATCCACGATGGCAGCCGGCACTTTCGAAGGCAGTCCCTGCTCCATCATGTTGGTGAGCATGAGCATCAGGAAGAGGGGCAGCACGAACATCGCTCCCCAGTAGATGGGGCGCCTCACCAGCTCGAGCACCGATCTCTTGAATATCTGCTGAAAACCACTCATGTTTTTCTAATTTAAGTTAAGTCGGGATTATTTTTCCACTCCAAGATATACCACGCTCATGCCCGGACGGAAGTTCTCGATCTTCTTTGCGGGTTTAGCCTTGATCTGGAATGTGCGGGCGTCGTAGTCGCCGGTCGATTTCGTAGCCTGCCAGTTGGCGTAGGTGCCGAGATCACGGATGTAGAACACCGTCATGGTCTCCTCCTTGTCGAGAGCCGGAATCCTCACCCTGATTTTGGAGCCTTCGGTTATATCTTTCAGCAGGGTCTCGCGCACGTTGAAGACTGCATGGTCGTCGTCTTTCTGAAGATTCATTATCGGTGCTCCTGTGGCCACGAGCTCGCTCACGTTGGGATATACTACCGTGATGACGCCGTCGGCCGGAGCCGTAAGATATTGGTCTTCAAGAAGGGCTTCCACTTCACTCACGCTTCCGCGTGCCACTTTCACCATCGACTCGGCTGCTTCCTTGTCTTCACTCTGAGGGCCTGCCACTGCCAGTTCATACTGGCTGCGGGCGGCTGCTTCTCCGGCTTTGGCAGCATCGTAGGCAGCCTTTGCCTCGTCGCGCTTCTGCTCGCTCACAACGCCTTTGGCGAAAAGCGACTCCATGCGGTCGTAGGTCTTCTTTGCTATGCCTGTTGCAGCGGCGGCCTGATTCATGATGTCGCGCGCTGAAGCTATAATCTGTTTGCGGGTGCCGGAGTCAACCTTGCGGTTGGTGGCTTTCGACACGTCTTCCATCGCTTCGGCCTGGGCCATGCGGGCCTCCACGAGCGAGGAGTGAATGTGCACCAGAGTGTCGCCGGCTTTCACACGCTGCCCTTCCTCCACATATATTTCGGTGATGCGTCCGGGAAGTTTGCCCGATATGCGTATTTCAGAGGCTTCTCCCATACCCTGCACCGTGTCGGGGGCCGGCTTGATGAAGATAAAGCCTACCACGGCCATTGCCGTCACTATAAGGAGCACTATCACCACTGTGAAGATTAGGGATTTGTCTTTTGAGCTCACCTCCGTCTGATCGGCAAGCTGGGAATTGTAGGTATGCTGTTCCATGGTCTGTATTTTTTATAATCAGGAGTGTTGTGTTTATTTTTAATGTATATGATATCTTTATAGAAGTTGAGGTCTATGAGGATAACCGGGAGTAAACTTCTCAATTATCACCCAGCGTACCGGTGACTTTGCTCAGGTAGGTGTGGCAGAGGCGTATGGCGATCTGGGCATCGATCATCTCAGATTTGGCCTGTAGCCATGCTGTCTGGGCTGCCATCACATCGTCGGTGGTCATCACTCCCTCCTTGAAGGCCAGGTCGGCGTTGCGGAGGTTTTCTTCTGCGCTGTTCATGTTGGAGCGGGTCATGTCGTAGGTCTTGAAGGCCTCGTTATATCTGAACTTTGCCTGGCTCACCTGCAGCGACACCTTTTCTTCCATGTCTTCGAGCAGAAGCCGCTGGGCTGCGGTCTGCGACTTGGAAGCGCGATATTTATTGTAGTTGCCTCCCCAGTGCCAGATAGGCACTGAAAGCATGGCGCCAACCGAGAATCCTGCACCGAATTTCTTCCTGAAGCCGTCGTTGAGGTTAGGATTGGAAAAAGACCATGCACCCACAGCCGCAAGCTTCGGCAGCATTTCTGAGAGAGAGAGGTCTTCCTTGCTCTTCAGCAGGTCGATGCCCTTGCGCAGCACCTCAAGATCGGATCGGCGTGCATACACATCCTGCATGTTTGTTGCGGGGATGGTCATGTCGGCCGATATTCCTTCCGAAGCCTCGTCGGTCAGGGTCATCTGGGTGTCGATAGGCACTCCGCATATCTGCGCGAGAGCCATGCGCGAGAGCGAGAGGCCGTTGTCCACTTTCGTCAGCATGATGCAGGCCTCGTTGTATTTCACATCCACGCTCAGCACGTCGGAGCGTGTGGCCACGCCTTCGTCGAGCATGGTCTTCACATTTGAGCGGAACGAGCCGATAAGGTCTACGAAACTCTGCGCGAGCGCCTTCTTTTCGGCGAGCGACACCACTTGCCAGTAGGCTTCATCTACCGAAAGAATCACATCTTCACGGGCCACGTCCTGCAGCGATCGGGCTATGCTCTCGCCGTGCTTCGCAATCTGATTAAGCGCGCGGATCGAGCCGCCGAGATAGATGGGCTGTGTCAGCGTGAAAGCCCCGAAGAAGACGTTGTGAGTGTCGAACTCCATCGCTTCTTTCGGAATCACGGCCACCTCGGTGGGGATGGGCTGTCCTGATTTGGGATCCACCACAGGCTTGCCGTCGGCCCCCGTGAGTATATTGTATTGATAACTCATTGTCTTCGGGTCAAAACTCATCGTGGGGAGTTTCGCATCTTCGCTGAGCAGCGAGATTCCGCGCTGGTTGTGCATGTAGCCTCCGGTGAAGTCAATGCCGGGCAGATAGGCCGACTTTGCGGCGTCGCGGAGATATCCAGCGCCCCTGACATTTTCCTCGGCGATACGGATAGCCTTATTGTTGGCGAGAGCCATCGAGCGGCAGCTGTCGAGGCTTACTCCCTGCGCGAGCAGCGGAGTGACCGTGGCGCCCGTGGCCAGTAGTGTGAGAAGAAGTCTATTCATAGGGTAGATAATGTTTACAGTTTTAGAATCTATTTTAAAAGATATACAATCTACTCTTAATAATGTTTAAATAAATCTCGGTATAGCCGCCGGCTGCCGGCGTGTTTTTTAAGGCTGTTGGCGAATTATGGTGAAATTTTTTGGAAGTCAGCGTTTTTTTTTCTAACTTTGCGAGATAATTGGGGGCTTTTCGCCCTCCGTTTCCTCTCCGCAACGTTGCGGGGTGGTTTTTTACACGTAATAATCAACTTCTTAGAGTATAACAACACAGAATGGCAACATTAGAGAAAATCAGAAGCAAATCAGTGATGCTGCTCGTCATCATCGGCGTGGCGCTTCTTGCTTTCATTGTCGGCGATGCGCTGACCAACAGCCGTAATCTCTTCGGCGACCACACTACAGTCGCAAAAATCGGCGGGAAAAAAATCGATTATACCGAATATCAGCGCAAACGCGAGGAGCTCAACCAGCAGCTCGAACAGCTCAAGCAGACCAATCCCCAGCAGTATGCAAACTTCGACAATCAGATGCTTGCCGAGATGGCGGTGGAGCAGCTTGTGGGTGAGCGCCTGCTCGACGATGCCGTTAAGAATGCAGGAATAGAGTCGAGCCCCGAACAGCTCCGCTTCTTCGTGCTCGAAAACCCCATCAACCGTGAGGCTATCAGCAATATCCTCCAGCAGCTTACTCAGGCAGGATTCTCAGTGCAGACTCCCGCTCAGGCCTACGAGATCATCTTCAATCCCGGCCGCAACGGTATGAGCGAGCAGCAGGCCAAGCCCTTCCAGCAGCTCTGGGTGGCTATGGAAGAGGAGACCAAGCAGATGATCAAGCGCAATAAATATCAGCAGCTCGTAGTCGGAACCGTTAAGGCCAACGACCTTGACAAGAAGGCCCTCTACAACGATTATGTTGCCACCAACGACGTATCTCTCGTATATCGTCCTTACGGCACTCTCGACGAGAAGAAATATCCCGTGAGCGATGCGGAGATCAATAACGCATACAATTCTGAGAAATATCTGTATGAGGTGTATGAGCCCACCAAAGAGGTAAGCTTCATCGCCATCAACATCGCTGCAAGCGACGCTGACCGCACCGCTGCCAAGGAACTTGCCCAGAGCACCCTGAAGGCACTCAACGATACCCTCAGCGACAAGGTGAGCAACCAGCAGATCAAGAAAGAGGGCGTGGTCATGACCCGCAGCCATCTGCGCGCTAAAGATATCCGCAACTCTGCAGTGAAAAACTTCGTTCAGAGTGCTCAGCCCGGAGAGGTGAGCATGGTGACTGAGAATCTCCGCGGCTTCGACATCGTGAAGATGGGCAAGCGTTCATACGAACTCGACTCCATACAGCTCAACATCATTCAGGTTGCCGGCGATGCCCTTCCCGCTAAGGTTGCCGCACGTCTGAATGCCGGACTGAACGTAGACAGCCTCGTTTCCACTTTCGGCCCCGACAGCGTGTTTGCTCAGAAAGAGCAGTGGATTCCCCTCTATGCAGAGGGCGGTGCCACCAATGCCCTCACTGCCTCGCAGCTTGATTCCCTCCGCAACGCCGGTGGCAAGTATATCAACATCATGAGCACTCCGCAGGGTGCCGTGCTCGCCAAGGTTGTGACCCAGAAGGCTCCCGTTGAGATTGTGGAATTTGAAGAATACACTTATCAGCTGAATCCCTCGGCTGAGACAGTGGCTGCCGAGACTGAGAAGCTTGAGGCATATCTCGCCAAGAACAACACTGCCGAACTCTTCTCGAAGAATGCTGCTGCAGCAGGCTACAATGTGCAGAACTTCCAGTTCACCCAGTCTACTCCCGCTGTGCCCCGTATGGCCGGCTACAACCAGTTCTTCCCCGATTCGCGCCAGGTGGTGCGTTGGGTAATGATCGACGGCAAGCCCGGTGCTGTTAGCCACGTCTACGAATCGAAAGACGCAACAAACCCCATGCTCTATGCAGTGGCTGTAGACGCTCAGTATGACGACTATGTGCCCGCCACCAATCCTGATGTGAAAAACTATATCACCAATAAGGTGCGTCGTGAGAAGGCCGGCAAAGAGCTCGTGGCTGAATACAAGAAAGGTGGTAATACCCTCGAGGCTGTAGCCAAAGCGATGGGCGTGGAGC
Source organism: uncultured Sangeribacter sp. (assembly GCA_964410515.1). GTDB lineage: Bacteria > Bacteroidota > Bacteroidia > Bacteroidales > Muribaculaceae > Lepagella. The sequence continues at coordinate 174,715 of CAYPGW010000001.1, forward strand.
CGCGTCAGCTTCCCGAGTTCCGCATGGCCCGCGGCATGGGTGTGAACGATGCCAAGGTGCTCGGTCTCATCGCCGGATCAAAGGCTGATAAGAAACTCGTGGTTGTTCCGGGCGAAGACGGTGTGTATGCATTCGTGATCAACGGCAACGGTACTGCTTCGATGCCTTTCAACGAGGCTAACTACGAGCAGCAGTATTTCCAGCTCGTCAATCCCAATATCGACGCCATGCTCAAGGGTGGCGAGAAATTGAAGAATATGAACTATAAATTCGAAGGCGGCGATTGATTCCCGTCGAGAAGTGATAACAACGGCCGCCTCGACTGAGGACGGCCGTTTTTTTAACAGAATTCAGACTACTGTGAAACTGGCATTGATAGGCATGACCCTCAAAGACCTCGAGGGCGTCGCGAAAGAAGGAGGAATGCCACGATTCGTGGCGAAGCAGATCGCTGACTGGATATATGCCAAGCGAGTGACTTCGTTTGATGAGATGGCTAACATTTCCAAAAAGAATAAAAGCTGGCTCGAAGAGAACTTCGTGATTGGAAGAGAACGGCCTGTGAGCTCATCGAAATCGGCCGACGGCACTGTGAAATATCTCTTTGATGCAGGCGGCGGCAACCGTGTGGAGTCAGTGATGATTCCCGATAAGGAGCGGGCCACCCTCTGCGTGAGCTCGCAGGCGGGCTGCAAGATGAACTGCTATTTCTGCGCCACCGGCAAACTGGGCTTCCGAGGCAATCTTACAGCGGCCCAGATCATGAATCAGGTTCTCTCCATGCCCATCAGAATGAATAAGACGGGCGGCAGCGAGCAGGGAGAACTGACCAATATCGTGTTTATGGGTATGGGTGAGCCTCTCGATAATTTCCCCGAGGTTTTGAAAGCCATAGAGATCCTTACTTCGCCGTGGGGGCTTGCGTGGAGCCCGAAGCGCATCACTGTGTCTACGGTGGGAAAACTGCCTCAGTTGAAGGAACTTCTCGACAAGACAAACGTGCATGTCGCCATCAGTGTGCACACGGCCGATCTCGCGCAGCGCGAGTCGATGATGCCTGCCCAGAAGGCCTTCCCGCTGCAGAATGTGATTAAACTCCTGCAAAGCTATGACTTCAGCGGCCAGCGTCGTCTGACACTTGAATACATAATGTGGAGGGGTGTCAACGACGATGTGGCTCATGCCAACATGCTGATAAAGCTCATAGGGAGTCTCGATTGCAGGGTGAACCTGATCAGATTTCACAAGGTGCCCGGCGTCGATCTCCATCCTGCGAGCGAAGACCGCATGATGATGTTTCGCAACATACTCAACGAGCATGGCGTCAAAGCCACTATCCGGGCCTCGCGCGGCGAGGATATAGAAGCCGCTTGCGGCATGCTTGCGGCCGGGAAAAATGCCCGGAGATGAGCGAGCAGGAATTTTGATTTGCACATATAAGAATTATTTAGTAATTTTGGAGGTTATTACAAATTAGATTCCGATATATGCACGACAACATACGCGTGGGAATAACCCACGGAGACTACAACGGGATAGGATATGAGGTGATTGTGAAGGCGCTCGCCGAGGAAGAGATCACCGAACTCTTCACTCCCGTAATATTCGGCAGCGGCGAACTTCTCAACCAGGCGCGGAAGAGTCTCGCCCTCGAGACATTCCGCTTCACCCAGATACGCCGCCCTTCCGAGGCGCAGCGCGGCAAGGTAAATGTGGTGGATGTGGTGCCCCGTGGCATAGAGACCACTCCCGGCCATCCGTCGAGGGAGGCGGGCGAGGCCGCAGTGCTCGCTCTTGAGGCGGCTTGCGCGGCGCTCGAGGCCGGAGAGATAGACTTGCTCGTGACGGCTCCCATCAACAAGAATACCACCCACGGAGAGAAGTTCCCTTATCCCGGACACACCGAATATCTCGAGGCGCGTCTCGGTGGCAAATCGCTCATGATACTTTTCGACGAGTTTATCAGGGTGGCACTGGTGACCACACATCTCCCCCTGAGTGAGGTGCCCGCCGCCATCACGCCCGAATCGGTGAAATCCACTATCAAAGCTATGGATAGCGCCCTGCGTCAGGATTTCCGCATGGATAAACCGCGCATCGCAGTGCTCTCGCTCAATCCGCACAACGGCGACAACGGTCTGCTCGGAAAGGAAGAGGAGACGGCCATATCGCCGGCCATACGCGAATGCGTGTCGGAAGGCATACTCGCTTTCGGCCCTTACGCCGCCGACGGTTTCTTCGGCAGCAAGGAGTTCAGGAAGTTTGACGGCATAGTGGCCATGTATCACGATCAGGGCCTCGCGCCATTCAAGGCGCTTGCCGGCGAATACGGCGTGAACTATACAGCCGGCCTGCCATTTGTCAGGACAAGTCCCGATCACGGCACCGGCTACAATATAGCAGGCAAGGGTGAGGCTGATCCCACCTCGATGCGCCAGGCCATATATCAGGGCATTGATCTCGTCCGCAACAGAAGGGAGCATGCCGTGGCCGTGGCCAATCCTATGCCGAAAATGAAGCAGGAACGCCATCAGCGCGGCGACGACATGCAATAAGGCAATCACCCCCCCCCCGAACTCCTACAGCAAGAATGGCAGATATAAGCATTGCAGCAATCCTGAGGGCCGGAATTTTCTCGCCAAACCACATCGCCAACGATGCGGCTATCCTTCATGCCGTCGCAGCCGAACTGCGGCAGCGCGGCTGCACTGTCAATATCTACAGCGAAGAGGAATTCTGCAATGCCCGAATCGACGAAGAGGTGATTCTGGCCATGTGCCGGGGCGACAAGGCGCTCGAAAAGATTCAGAAACTGGAAGACGAAGGGCGCACAGTGGTCAATTCCGGCTATGGCATTGAAAACTGCGTCAGGATGATAATGGTGCGTCTGCTCGCCGATGCCCGGGTGCCGCAGCCCGATTTCATAGTGGCCGATACCGACACCGATGTGCGTCGCAAGCTGGCCGGTGCCGGCTTCAGGGCATGCTGGGTGAAGAAGGGTGAGGCGCCGATTCATCATCTGGAGGATATCTCGCTCTGCCGCCATCCGGAAGAGGCGCAGGAGATTCTTCATGAGTTCTTCTTCCGCCACATTTCAAGAGCCGTGGTGAGCAGGGCCGTGGAAGGTGAGAAAGTGCGCTTCTACGGTATTGCAAGTTCAGGATGGTTTCATTGCTTCATGCCCTTCGGCGATGCCGAGGCCGGCGATGCCATCAAGGAAAAGATACGGACCACCGCCATGCAGGCGGCTGAAGCCCTGAAGGTGGATATCTTCGGAGGCGATATCACGCTCACCCCGGAAGGGGAGTGCTACATTGTCAATTTTGACGACTGGCCAAGTTTCGCCCCTATCAGGAAAGAGGCAGCGCGGGCCATAGCGAAGTCTGTCATGGCAAGGCTGAGAAAATCAACGTCAAAAAGAAAGAGATCATGAAATCACGCAGACCGGTTCTGATTACAGATAAGAAATTCCCATTATTCCCGAAGATGATTGCCACGTCGCTCGGAGCGGGCTTCCTGCCCGTAGCCCCCGGCACGTGGGGAGCGCTCGTAGGCATCGTGATCTGGCTGCCTTTCTATTTGTGGCTGCCCGGCATTCCATGCCTTGTAGCTACGGTAGCGCTCACCGTCATCCTTGCTGTAGCCGGCACCTGGGCGAGCACCGTGAGTGAGAAATACTGGGGAAAAGACCCCGTGGCGGCCTGCATTGACGAGACGGTGGGGCAGCTTCTCTCGCTCATTCCCCTCTTCGGGGGCCCTGATAAGGATGCCTGGTGGCTGATACTCGTCTCGCTCGCGCTGTTCCGGTTTTTCGACATTTTCAAGCCTCTTGGCATCCGAAAGATGGAAGCGCTGCCGGGAGGCCTTGGCATGATGGCCGACGACGTCCTCGCAGGCATCTATTCCTGCCTGATACTTATCTGCCTGCAATACTGCTTATAACCCAGAACACTGCATATAACCCGGAAATTACCTGAATCATGGAAACACAGTCAGAAACACGCTTCACCGACTCTCTGAAGACGGATGAAAGCCACAAGATCAAGGCGCTTGGCACGAAGCTGCTGAAAAGCAAGTCGCTGGTGCCCACGTTCCTGCGGTCGGCGGTGTCGAGCCAGGCATCGGGCTGGGTCGATATGGGTGTGGGTTTCGTGATGTTCTACTGGATCTTCAATCAGCACCTTCTCTGGCTCGCCACCGGCATCGGTGTGGTGGCCGGCGGCATAGTGAATTGCATAATATGCTATAAGTTCACGTTCAGGGCTGAAAACTGTCCGTGGAAGGCTGTGGTGGTGAAATACGCTCTCGTCTGGATCGGAAACCTTATACTGAACTCTGAGGGCACCGAATTGCTCTACATTCTCTTCAACAAACTGACCGTGCTTGAGCAGATGGGTTTCAAGCCTGCGGGCTACTATATGTCGGCACGCCTCGTGATGTCGTTGCTCGTGAGCTGGTTCTGGAATTTCGTGCTGCAGCGCAACTTCGTCTATCAGCCCTCGCGTTTCGACCCGTATGCCGTGCGTTTCATGACGCGCTTTCTCAATTTCTTCAAGATAAAACATTCTGACGATTAATATTACTGTCGATATGAATTCAATAAAAGATAATGCCAAAAGTCTACGCGACCATCTTCAGAAAGGTATATATTTTATAATCAATCCTTTCGTGCGGTTGCTCATCCGCATCGGTGTCACTCCCAACATGGTGACCACTATCGGGTTTCTCGGTAACGTGGCCGCCGGCATCGTAGTGGGCATAGCCGGATGGAAGTCGGTTCAGACAGGATGTTTTGAGTGGAGCCTGCTCACACTCGGCGGAGCGCTGATCATCGGATTCTCGCTCTTCGATATGCTCGACGGACAGGTGGCCCGGCTCGGCAATAAAATCACCAGGTTCGGTGCGTTTTATGATTCGGTGCTCGACCGCTATTGCGAGTTTATCACCGTAGGAGCGGTGGCCTATCTGCTGCTGTGCCGCGGCTGGGAGATTGCTGCGCTCCTTACTTTTCTCGCCCTGATGGGGTCGCTTCTCGTAAGCTACACCAGGGCCAGGGGTGAAGGACTCGGAGTGGTGTGCAAGATCGGCTTCATGCAGCGTCCCGAAAGGGTAGTGGTCACTGCGCTCTCGCTGATAGCCGCCGGGGTATGCGGGCAGTGTGGCGTGGCATCGTTCGATCCGTTGCTGATCGTGGCGTGGGCCATGGGAATAATGGCGGTCTTCACCAATATGACTGCCATTGCGCGCATCAATTATCTGCGCAAGGCTCTCAATAGCCCCGAATAATGATATATATATATATGACATATATCTTACATATAATGTATCTATGCTGAGACCGACATTTAAGGAATTCGCTGTCTGCATCGGAGCCCTTGCGTTATGGCTCGCCGTAACCATACTTTTCATAGGGTTTCGGCCGGAACACATCTTTCTTGCCGTGCTGATAGGCGGCCTTTTCTTCATCGGCGCGCGTTCACGCAAGCTGGTGGTGGCCCTTATCCCCTTCATAGCCTTCGGCATCAGTTACGACTGGATGAATCTCCTTCCCAACTATGAGGTGAATCCGGTTGACGTGCGCGGACTTTATGAGACGGAGAAAAGTCTTTTCGGAATCACCACGGCTGCCGGCGTGCTTACTCCCAACGAGTTTTTCGCTCTCCACACCTCGCGCTTGATGGACTTCATGGCCGGCGTCTTCTACCTGTGCTGGGTGCCGCTCCCGATCTTCTACGGCCTGTGGGTATATTTCTCAGGCAAGAACTACGACTATCTTCGCTTCGCGCTCGTGTTCCTGCTCGTCAATCTCATAGGCTTTGCCGGCTATTACATACATCCGGCTGCGCCACCATGGTATGTGGCTATTCACGGTTTTGAGGCTGTGCCGGGCACTCCCGGCGAGGTGGCCGGACTCGGACGCTTCGACGAGATGACGGGCCTGACGGTGTTTCACGGTCTTTATGCCCGCAACGCCAACGTTTTCGCCGCGATGCCGTCGCTCCACAGCGCCTACACTTTCGTGGCCTTCATCTACTCATTCATTATTGGCAGCAGCCGAATCTGGAAGACCATTCTCGGGGTTGTGACGCTCGGGATATGGTTTACTGCCGTCTACACCTCCCATCACTACATCATGGATGTGGCCGGGGGAATATTCTGCTCAATACTTGCCGTCCTGCTCTTTGAGCAGGGGCTGATGCGGCTTGGCGCGTTCAGGCACTGGCTGAGCCGCTATGCCGCCTACATCAATCAGAAAAAAAATGACTGACGAAGAACTGAAACAGTATCACGCCGAGATGCGTGAGAAATATGATGTGCACCCCGACGTGCTGAACTATGAGATTATCTCTGAAGCGGTGCCCGCATTCAAGGGGCATGAAAAACTCGTGAACCGCCTGCTGCGCTGGCTGCAGGTTGACGAGGTGAATAATGTCCATGGCCGCTGGTGCGACACTCCGGGCCCGGAATTCGTGCAGCGCATGGTGGAAGATGACTTCAAGCTCAAACTGCGCGTTGATGGCAGGGAAATTCTCGACAATATGCCCGACGGCCGCTTCATCACGATCAGTAACCATCCTTTCGGAGCGCTCGACGGGATTGTGCTTATATATCTCGTCACCCGCCGCTTCCGCGACTTTAAGGTGATGGTGAACATGGTGCTCAATAAGATAAGCGCCATGCGCCCCAACTTCATAGCCGTAGACGCCTGGAGCTCGAACGACCCCGCGAAGCGTCAGGTCTCGGTCAATGGCATACGCGAGGCCATGAGGCAGGTGAAGGAGGGAAAGCCACTCGGCTTCTTCCCCGCCGGAGCAATGAGCAAGATCGACATTCACGGCCGTCTCGAAGACCGGCCCTGGCAGAAGTCTGTGCTCCAGATCATCGGAAAGGTCAAGGTGCCCGTGATTCCCATTTATTTTCATGGTTCCAACAGTTGGTGGTTTAATCTGCTCGGTCACATCTGCTGGCCGGCACGCTCACTGCGTCTCCCGGCCGAAGTCTTCAGAAAGAGGGGCAAGGAGATGCACGTCTCCATCGGGCAGCCCATCACTCCTGAGGAGATAGCCGCCCATAACGCTGACTTCGAAACCCTCGGCAAGTATCTGAGAGAGAAGACCTACGCCCTCAGAGATCTGAAATAATCTGGAGTAACTCAAAGATCATCACGGAAGCGCTGCCGTGCTATTCGATTATACTGCACCGATATGGCCAAAAGTAAAATTCAGCAACTGAGAGATGAATACAGGGGAAGCCTGAAATCGAGCGACACCGAGGAGTGGTTCGATCTGATTTTTTATCGGCCCATAGGCTTCTGCTGGGCTGTGCTGGCGCGCGGATTAGGCATTCATCCCAACGCCATCACCATAGCATCCATATTCATAGGCATCGCATCAGGCGTGGCATTCTATTTTAACAGCTTTTGGATCAACTGCATTGGGGTGATGCTTCTCGTCTGGGCCAATTCATACGACAGCGCCGACGGCCAGCTGGCGCGCATGACAGGTCAATACTCGCGCATAGGGCGAATACTCGACGGCGTAAGCAGCGACCTCTGGTTTGTGGCCATCTACATGGCCATCTGCCTGCGTGAGAACTACACGTCGGCGTTCTTCATGGATCATCGCTGGGCCATCTGGGTGCTCGCCGCTCTTGCCGGGATATGCCATGCGCAGCAGGCAGCGATGGCAGACATCTACAGGCAGTTTCATCTCTTTTTCCTGAAAGGTAAAAGCGGCTCCGAACTTGAAGATGCACAGGCGCTCTGGAAGAAATATCACTCCATGTCGTGGAGCAAGGAATTCTGGGGAAAACTGGTGATGGGCTTCTATGCCAACTATACGCGCACTCAGGAGCGGTGCACTCCGCGCATGCAGGCCCTGCGTCGTTTGCTCAACAGGAAATACCACGATCATATCCCGCAGTCTTTCGCCGATAGGTTCAGGGAAATGAGCCGTCCGCTGATGAAATACACCAATATCCTGAGTTTCAACGTGCGCAGTTGGGCACTCTTCATCTCAATTCTCGTGCTCAGGATGCCCTGGGTCTATTTCGCATTTGAGATCACGGTGATGAATGTGATTTTGATCTATATGGTGGTTCGGCATGAGAAAATGTGTGAAAAATTGACAAAATTCGTGGCAGAATAGCCGCGAAATTTGTTATATATGAAGAATAATGAAATAAAATATTAAAAATGGACTGCAAATTGAAATTCGTGCCGGCTCTGCTGGTATCTGTGGCTATCGTGGTTCTCGGCCTCTGCATCAAGGCCGGGATAGACAATTTCGCCTTTCGTGACAGGGAAGTGACTGTGAAGGGTCTCGCCGAGCGCGAAGTGAAGGCCGATCTCGTGACATGGCCTATAACCTATTCCGTGGCCGGCAACGACCTAAACAGCATGTATGATCAGGTGAGCCGCAACAATGAAGCCATCATAAAGTTCCTGACCTCGAGCGGAATAAGCCGCGACGAGATTTCAATTAATCCGCCCGACACATACAACGCCGAGTCGAACCAGTATCGCAGCAACACGTTCAACTATAATTACTCGGTCAGCAGCACCATCACGGTCAATACGCATAAGGTAGACAAGGTGCGCGAGTTGCTTAACCGCCAGAGCGAGCTTCTCAAGGAAGGGATAGCATTCTCAAATTCGTATATCAATTATCAGTTTACCGGTCTCAACGAGATCAAGCCCGCCATGCTCGGCGAGGCTACGAAAGCGGCAAGGGCTGCAGCCGCCCAGTTTGCCGCCGACAGCGGTAGCAGCGTCGGAAAGATCAAAAGCGCCTCGCAGGGGCAATTCTCTATCGACGACTTCGATTCGAGCACGCCTTATCTAAAGAAAGTGAGGGTAGTATCCACTATTGTGTATTATCTTGAGGACTGATTTGAAATGGCTCTAAAACTTCCGAAAAAATACAATCGCAAGCTCCTTGCCGAGACCACCGAGGTGGCTATCCAGCAGATAAAGGATGAATTTCAGACAGAACTTGCCAAAGCCCTAAGGCTGCGGAGGGTGACGGCACCCCTGTTTGTGCTCTCGGGTACGGGTATAAATGACGATCTCAACGGCGTGGAGCGTCCGGTGGCGTTCAATATCGACGCTATGCACGGTGCCAAGGCCGAAGTGGTGCATTCGCTCGCCAAGTGGAAGAGGATGAAGCTGAAGGCCTACGATATAGCGCCGGGGTTCGGCCTCTACACCGACATGAATGCCATACGCACGTTTGAGGATCTCGACAATCTCCATTCCCTCTATGTGGATCAGTGGGACTGGGAAAAGACCATCAGGGAGGAAGACCGTAACCTCGGCTATCTGAAGCAGACCGTAAGGGCCATCTTCAAGGCCGTAAAGAAAGTGGAGGAAAGCATCTATGCCAAATTCCCCCACATCACTCCCTGGCTGCCCGACGATGTCACCTTCATCCATGCTCAGGAACTGCTCGAGATGTATCCCGGCATGTCGGTGAAGGAGCGCGAGGATGCGGTGACGAAGAAATACGGCGCCGTCTTCATCATCGGCATCGGAGCCCCGCTCAGCAACGGCGAGAAGCACGATGGCCGGGCTCCTGACTACGACGACTGGATCTCAGACAATGAGGACGGATATAAAGGCCTCAACGGCGACCTCATGCTGTGGCATCCGGTGCTGGAGTGCGCTTTTGAACTCTCTTCAATGGGCATCCGCGTGAGTCCGGAGTCGCTGCAAAGGCAGCTCGAGGCTGAAGGATGCGTCAGCCGCAAGAATTTTGAATTCCACAAGGCGTTGCTTGCCGGCGAATTGCCTTACTCCATCGGCGGAGGCATCGGCCAGAGCCGCCTCTGCATGTATCTTCTGCAGAAGGCACATATCGGCGAGGTTCAGGCCTCGATATGGCCCGAAGAGCAGGTGAAGGCGTGTCGGGAGGCCGGCATAGAGCTTATTTAGGCATCACCATGCCACGGGTGCCTTTCCGTGGGCCTCAAGCCAGGCATTGGCCTGTGAGAAATGCCGGCATCCGAAAAATCCACGGTGGGCCGACAGTGGCGACGGATGTGCCGACGTCAGCACAAGATGCTTCTCCCTGTCGATCATCGCGCCCTTGCGGATGGCGTCAGATCCCCACAACATGAACACCAGATGCTCGCTATGCTCATTCAGCGCGCGCACCGCGGCATCTGTAAACTCACTCCAGCCGAAATTGCAGTGCGATTTCGGCTGATGTTCCCTTACGGTGAGAGTGGCGTTGAGAAGCAGCACTCCCTGCCTGGCCCACCGCGAAAGATCGCCGTCGGTCGGGATGGGTGCGCCCGTGTCGTCATGTATTTCCTTGAATATGTTGCGCAGCGAGGGCGGCAGCTGTATGCCGGGATTCACCGAGAACGATAGCCCGTTGGCCTGTCCGGGGCCGTGGTAGGGATCCTGGCCGATTATCACAACCTTCGTGTCGGCAAAGGGCGACTGGTCGAATGCTGCGAATATCTGCCTCGCCGGAGGATAGACCCTTATCGAAGGGTTGGCATATTCGCGCCTCACGGCATCAGTGAGCCACTTGAAATAAGGCTTGTCAAATTCCCCGGCCAGAGCCTGCTTCCATCCCTCTTCTATCTTTACGTCCATAACTATATAACACATTTCGCCACTTTTTCGGATTAAAACAATCAAATTCCCCAATTCACAATTCACGATTCACGATTCACAATTCACAATGCACGATTCACAATTAGCTGCGCTCAAGCTAAAGCAAGTCACAATTCTCGATTCACAATGCACAATTCACAATTAGCTGCGCTCAAGCTAAAGCAAGTCACAATTATTCTAAATTCCAAATTCTAAATTCCAAATTATCCAAGTCCCCGATTCTCAAGTTTGGAAATCACAACAATAATCACTATCTTTGCATCCTGAATGAAGGTTTGCAGATATTTCTCACTTATATTGATCGGGGTGCTGATGTGCGCCTGTTCCTCACCCGAGCGGAAACTTTTGGCTCGGGCTGACTCCGTGATGGAAGAAAATCCGGACAGCGCCCTTGCGATACTTGAGCAACTGGACCGCCGGAGCCTTGACAAGAGCGAGCTCCCCTATTACGCCCTGCTGATGACGCAGGCTCTGGTGAAGACCGACGTGCCGGTTGATTCCGACACCCTCATATCGTTGGCATACCGCAAATATGCCGACTACCGCCGAGGCGACAGGGGCATACGCTCGAGCTTCTACATGGGAGAGGTCTTTTTCAATCAGGAGAAATCGCGCGAAGCCATGAAGCATTACCTCAAAGCCTACGAGGAGGCGAAACGCCTTGACAATCATTATTGGCGAGCCAAGTCTGCCGAGAGGATCGCAGATCTCTTTTTCTTAGCATTCAATTATGACGAGGCCTCCCGATACAGGAAAGAGGCCATCGAGCATTACGGGCTGGCAGACAGAATTGCAAATCAGAGATATGCCATTGCCGACCTTGCAACAGATTATAATAACGACTCTAAATATAATGAGGCTATAAATATAATCGACAGCATAACTATTGTGTGTTACATGGAAAATGAGAAAGACTCGTTTCTGCTGGATTACATCGAGCGGCCGAAGATAGACGCTTTGGTTACTTTAAAAAGAGTGACCGAATTGACCGATGATGATATCAGGATATTAGACCGAGAAATATCAGAAGGATTCACACTCGACGCTAATATTCTGAAGCTCAAAATTAAAGAAATAGTAAAAGATAATAATATTGATTATAATTTAGTTAACACATTAATATCTTCGGCAAATTCAATCGAAGACAAGGGTCGTGTCTTATATGCGTTATACGAATATGCCAAATCTATAAATAACATCAATATTCTGACAGAAACCATGGACTCCCTGCTGATTTATCAAAATTCAGTAGCAGTACAAATAATTAAAGAATCCGTCACAGGTGCCGAACGTGATTTCTATGAGGAGCTGGCGCAGCGCAATAAACAAAAATCGCAAATTTATCTATATATCATCATTGCTATAATATTCATAACAATAATAATAGCATTCATCGCATATCGATTCATTACTTTAAGAAACAAAGCACATCGGGCACAATTAGAAGCCAATGTAGAAGCAATCATTTCACTCAGGGCATACTCTGCTCAGATTGCTGCAGAGAAGAATCTTCTGAACAGCGAAATGAAAGAAAAGGAGCAGGAGTTTAATAATCTTGCTAATAAAGTTGATGAGCAGCAGATGATGATTGAGAATGAAAGACAAAAGCATCTCAACTTGATGTCGGAGAATATCAATATTATGGACTCGCTATTTAGAAAAAAGTGGGGCACATTGAATCTCCTATGTGAAGAATATTATGAGAAAGGGGCTTCTCCTAAAATCGGAAACCTGATTCTCAGAAAAATAGAATCTGAAATAAGAACTATCGGATCTAAGGATGGCTTGCGTCAGATTGAAGAAGAAGTGAACCGATATAAGGATGGAATAGCCGGCAAGTTGAGACGTGAATGTGCGTCACTGAAAGAATTGGATATTAATATTTGCGTGCTGAAATTCGCCGGGTTCTCTGTAAAGGCTATATGCTTTATCTTGAATATGCAAAGCAATAATTACTATGTCAGGAAAGCCCGCTTGATAACAAAGATCAAACAATCTGATGCGCCATGTAAAGATCTGTTTTTAGCCAATCTGGAATAAGTCTCGCATAAAAAACAACCTTCCTGCATCGAAACACTTACATAAGGCCTCTTTGGGTCATACTTATCCGGCTGATTTATAATAACTTTGCGAAGCTGTAAGATTTGAATAATCTTGCAGCTTTGTAATTCATTGCATATCAACAATTTGCAAAATTGGATGTAAGACTGTTTTCCATCCAATTTTTAGGTTCTTATCCCCATTCCTTATAACTTTGCAAAAAAAATTAATGGATATGACACGTATAAAACTTTGCATTGCAATCATGGCAATAGTTTGCATGAGTTCCTTCTGTATGGCGGAGAGGAATCAATAGAACCAACAGACACAGAAAGCACCGATCACTCTTGTGAAAATGAATATAGGGGCACATACGAAACGGCCCAAGACGCCCGACATGCAGATCATAACCTGCGCATATGATGGCAAGGTGATGACTCTGAATTTCGTTTTGTCGGAAGGAATCTCAACCTTCATTGTCATGGACAATAATAATGAGGGTGGTGTCTATACCATCGACACGTCAGCATTGGAAGTGAACGTTCGAGTCGGGGAACTTTCCTACCCTATCCACGTCCAGCTCGAGACCGAGACCGACAAGATATATGAGGGCAAGTTTGAGGAATGAAACTGCAAATTACACAATAAAGTCAAATCACAGGAAAAAGAAGACAATATTGTAGATTCTTTAATCCTGACCACTTGATAGATTACTGTCGACAATAATCTTGCAGACCTAACTGCATAACAGGCGCGGAATCCGAAAGCGAACAGAGTAGGAAAGAATAAATGATGCCCATGCAGTATTTTCCATAATTTCGTATCTTATATAAAAGGCATCCCAAAAATTCAACTATACAATTCTATATGAACCTTAAACCAATTATCAAAAGATCCTTGACACTTGCCGTAATCAGTCTTATTACAGGCGGGTGCAGCCAACATGAGGAATTATCCTATCCACATGAAGAAGCGCTCCCCTATGGAGTCCGCGCCATGATCTTGGATTTTCACCAAAGCCTGCATCCCTCAAGCAGAGCTGCCGATGACATCGAGATCACCGGGATCGAGACCCGAACCTATCATCAGGGCGACTTCACAGGAGAGCTCCCGGAAGTGAGATCCGACCTCAAGGAATATGATATCACAACTGTCACTTTCAAGATCGAAGATTCTCCGGGATATGCCATCCTCTCCGACACTCCCGGTATAGATAGGATATTCTATTATACGGAGAGCGGATGCATCGGCGACACTGCGCTTATCCCTCCCCTTAAAGAGATAGTGGAGACTGCTCCGAAGATGGCAGACCTTATCTTGAGCGACACAATTCATTCACAAAAGCAGGAGGCGATAAATAATGTAAATATAAATCCTATCGTCAGATTTCAATGGCATCAAGGCTGGCCGTATAACTTTTATGCGCCAGATTGTTCATGCGCTGATTGCAACGATCGTAATATTCCGCTGCTTGCAGAACCAAAAATGAGAGGTCATAGACCAGCCGGCTGTGTTCCTATTGCAGTTGCACAGGCAATTGCTACAATGAAGCATTTCCAGGGAACATTTTATGGTAATAGGGACATTGATTTTGATTCTTTTCCCAGCACTACCGGTTCATTCCAATCCAGTGTTTCTCAGGGAATGGTATTGTCGTTGGCGCATTTCATACAGGAGATCGGCCTTAATTGTCAGATAAAATATGGTTGTTCCGAGTCTTCGACCACTCTTCATCCAGCCACAAACTATATGCGTGACATAGGTTATTCGGTAGACTTGAAAGTTGGTGGACTTGACGTAGACCGCTTCATTAATTTTCTAAAAAGAGGGAATCCCCATATAATGAGAGGCACTAATGGAGAAGCGGGACACGCCTGGATTCTTGATGGCGTAAAAACATGGCGGGGCTCTTACCAATATCACATCAATTGGGGCTGGGGCCCTAATGCCAGTCCGGGGTGGTCAAATGAATGCTATTATGGCTTATGGAATAAAACATTTCTTGTTTATCACAAGGATACTCTTCACATGTATATTCTTGCACCTGGAACTTAACCAACGATGATAAAACTTATATAGACATGTTGCAAACGAACACTTTTAGATCTCTATTAACGCTGATTATGGGGATAATCTCAGCATCAGTTTTCCTTACCGGATGCGATGATGTTAAGGAGGCACCTAACCCTCCATACGAAACTTTTGGTTGCTATGAATTCAAGGATGCATCAGGAATAGGACTGGAGTATATGCATCCTGACGAGAGCGGCGTCCAATGTTTCCAATATGACAGTAATGAACAGACAATAACACTTAAACTGAAATCAGTTTTAAAGCCGGAAATAGAGACACCCACTAATCTCTTGATCGACCATTTGGATGAATGGAAAGAAGGATTTACTGCTCAGATAGTCTATAATAAAACAAATATGAGCGAATTCCAATCTGATGGCTGCTATCATATTTGGACTGATCATGAGAACGGTGAGCCCGTGATTAAAATCAACCTGATGAAAAACGACACCGGCAGCACAAGACACATTGGCATGCATATTATTTCTTATCCGGGGCAATCTGAAGTTATAAAAATCGATAAGGAGAATTATGTAGTGACTTACGGTGCGTACGTAGAGATTATTCAGTTGCCCATTGAAGAAGAGCCGGAAACATTCAGTCTGAAAGCTCAATACAAAGGGCGGGAATATCAGACGGAAGCCTCGCTCGATGAGGAGGGCAACCTGATCTTTGCCAATCCGGAGTATACGGAATTGATGCAGACAATTGATGCCACCCCCGGCATGGAAATGATGGTTCTCGACAGCGAGACGTTTTATTATTATGATGCGGATGATATAAACAACAACATGCCCTATCATGACATAATGGCCCTAAAGCCGGGAGCGCAGACCACAAGGGCTACCGGCTTTGAGGATTTTGAATATGATCATTTGGGATATGTGGCACTCTACGACAATGACCACTTTGAAGGAAAACATATATCTAAAGGACTTGACAACTTTCACTTCACATGGAACCTGCCTAATCTGAAGGAATACGACATGAACGACAAGGTTACCTCCATAGCCGCCGTTTTCAATTCAGACGACCCGCTTGTATGCACGGTGCTGACTATATGGGACGACTCTGACTACAATTACGGCGACAAATACAGGAGCAAGCACCGCATAAGCATCGTGGCATGCAGCCAGGCCCCGTTTGTGGCAGTTGAAGACCTGAAGAAAGTCAAGAAGATCGGTTCCTCCAAGTCGTGGAATGACTGCATATCCTCCATCTCGTTCCATTTCGGATATATCGACCGCCTGCTCCTCGATTATTAATTCCTCAGGGTATATATGCAGTGACATACATCTGCAATGGTGAGGCAATAGACTCCGTCA
>CAYPGW010000002.1:0-126579 GCA_964410515.1 uncultured Sangeribacter sp.
AAAAAGTGATTAACAGCAAGATATATCCCTCGGTTCCAAAACCTCCGGGGTCACTGAAAGCTGAAACCTATTGGTTTCGGCTTTTTTGTTGTAGGTACCAATGACTCGGAGAGTTCATCTTTTGGGGATGCAGTTCACAAACTGAAGCGAGTGCTTCCTGAGGCATTCTACTATTGGGTAAAGACAAGTGAACTTCTGAAATAACTTAATTTCGGCAATAAACCAAATATATTGCCGAAATTAAGCAAGCTAAAACCAGGAGGGTATACATCGAAAAATCCGCGAGGGCGAGCCCCACCGGGGTCGATGAAAGCTTAAGCGAATGACGCTTCGGCTTTTTTGCTGTCCAAATCGAAGAACTCGGAATAAAACCGCTACTCACAGAAAGAAGATGTTGAAGGTGTAGTATCAAATTAATGACATAACCGCTGGCACAAATTTTGGAGAGATGAGAGAATGTTTGTTTATGTCAACTTTAATTTGTAACTTTACACTCACAACCCATAAATAGGGAGAGAAAAAAAACCATTATGATCAATCGACTGCTAATTCTGCTTTTATCTGTAATTTTTTGCTCTGCAAATGCTGCTGCAGTGACATACAATACAACCCTTCGAGATAGCATACTGTCTCAGATCTCCGGTGCTACCATATCATCTAATATTGTCAGTATTCTCCGTTATGGTGCAAAAGGTGATGGAAAACACGATTGTCGTAAGGCTTTCGACAAGTTGATGAAAGACGCTAAGAAAAAGGGCGGGGTGCACGTTGTCGTTCCTTCCGGTATCTATTATATGGAAGGGCCTTTGACGTTTACAGACAATGTCTGTATTGAACTTGAGGAAGGAGCGGTAATTAAGTTTTCACCTGATCCCAGACATTACCCGATAGTTGATACGAGTTGGGAGGGAACATATCTTCACAATTATTCCCCAATGATCTATGGCAAAGGTCTTAATAATGTTGCAATAATTGGAAAAGGAACAATTGACGGCAATGCCATGTCAACATTTGCCACCTGGAAACCGCTCCAGACAAATGCTCAGATGCGAAGTAGAGATATGAACCATAAGGAAATTGCTGTATCTGAACGTGTATTTGGAGATGGATATTGGCTGCGACCTCATCTTATCCAGTTTTATGATTGCCACAATATTACTATTGAAGGAATCAAAATTATTAATTCCCCATTCTGGTGTGTGCATCTTTTGAGAAGCGAGAATGTGATATGCAAATCACTACGTTATGATGCAAAGTTGGTCAACAATGATGGTATTGATCCGGAAAGTTCCCGTAATGTGTTAATTGAAGATGTTTATTTCAATAATGGAGATGACAACATAGCCATCAAGAGTGGACGCGACAATGATGGATGGTCAGCAGCTTCTCCTTGCGAAAATATAATAATCCGCAATTGCCATTTCAAAGGATTACACGCTCTTGTGATAGGCAGTGAGATGTCGGGAGGCGTAAGAAATATCTTTATGGAGGATTGTGATTATGCCGGTTATTGCAAGCGCGGAATATATGTGAAGACCAATCCCGACCGCGGAGGTTTTGTGAAAAATCTATTTGTCAGAAACTGCCGTTTCGGTGAGGTGGAAGATCTTTTCTACGTTACAAGCAAATTCGCCGGCGAAGGCCTTGAGAACAATCATTTTTCAGAAATCAGTCAAATCTATATTGATGGATTGACGTGCAAAAAGGCTTCAAAAGCCGCTCTGGTGCTTCAAGGAACATCAGAAAAACCGATTACAGATGTAGTATTCGACAATATTTCAGTAGGAGAAGCTACAATTGGAGTCAGTTTTTCTGACACACGCAATGTTTCAGTTGGAGAGTGCCATATAGGAGGCAAAGTTGACATCCCCACTCAAATATCTTCCAAAGACAATATCTTTGACCGATAATCTGCCCCCCGTTTCACTAAAAATGACCGCTGCACGGATGCTCCCTGGGGATAAACCGGCGAAACAACTTATATACGGCTCCCCTATCCTCGACTCGCATTCATCAGCACCACCCAACGAGACAATAAGCCAGTGTGATGTATTACAGCGGCGTGATTGGGATCTTTAAACATTTGATGGATCTCAACATTATTGAATATCGGGGTTCTAAAAAGGCCGGTGGCTATTTCAGTCTGTGACAGTCTCAATCGGATAATAGGGAATTTGATACCGGGAAGGTGAGCCTCACCGAGGTCAATGAAAGCTGAAGCGAATGACGCTTCGGCTTTTTTGCTGTAAATGACTCGGAGGGGATTCTTTTGGAGGTTTTGGCATACATTTTCATTTTATGGGTTCAAACCGGAAGAATGGTGCACGCCCTACATCGTTCAGCAGACATCGCACGCGATGTCCCTACTTTTATATCTGTGGATCAATCTCAAATTAGGCACGTGGCGTGCCACTTCTGCAGAAATGAAGATACGATGCAGCGAAAATATAGCTTCTTGCCATTTTATGTTGTAAAACATAATTTATTTTTCGGAAGATAGCTCCACTAATGACATTTTTTTAGTAACTTTGCAACCGATTCTTAGATGCGCCATAGAGTTGGCGCAGTGAATCGACTTTTTTACTAAAAGGTGTTATTGAAATTTTATCTTCTAAAGTCAAACTTCGCAACTTTGATAATCAGCATGGAGATAAGGTTGGCAATAGCACCTGCACTGATTGCACACATCTTCCTGAACGGAGATTTGCACTATCGGTGTGGGGCTATTGTTTTATCCATGCTGAAAGGTAATGCGAAGACCTGACTTTAGGATAAAACAAGATACATTCCTCACACCTTTTTTATGTCTTATAGCTAACGTTTCAACGGAGGATGAGAAATCTTAAGTAAAGAAATGATTAAAGATTACGATTTACAGTCAATTATAACATCATTGCTGTTAATAGCTTCGGCAGATGGAGCGTTGAATGAAAAGGATAAGAAAATAATATCATCCTATCTCAATAAGTATTATAAATCAGGCAAAATTGCTTGGACTAGGCCGAAGCCAATATCCCGATCAAGGCCAGGTAGATTTTATGCGGATGGAGAGGGAGAACCATACGATATACTCAAAGAAGCTGTTGAAACACTAAACACTACCAGTACATATACAAGACATGGCTTTTTTAGTTCTCTTGAATGTCTTGATCTTCCTATTAGAAACGAGGTTTTGGACTTATGGATGAAACTTGCAGATGGGTCTCAGAAAAGAATGGAAGTTTATACTGCATTGTACCAGACCATTTATGTTACACATCGTTGGTGATTTAGATTATGGGATTTTTCTCTAAGGGCACTAAAGAAGATGCATTAAAGCAGATTGAAAAAATAAATGCTGAAATGCGCACTATCAGCGCATCAATGCATCTGAACTACAATATGATTGATGGGAGAAATAGAAATGAAATTCGATCTCACTACAATAATATTGTCAGATATACGCAGAAATATGAAAGCATCAAAAGAGACTTGTCAGAAATAGATAATCTTTTCTTTCAAGGTGAAACTGTTGATGTTTGGAATGGAGAACGTGTAGACGTGTTTACATGGGAAACTTATCTTTTTAATGTGCTTCGTGCATTAGAAGCAGATTTAAATTATTAAAAATATGGGATTTTTCAATGCAATGTCCTCAATAAATAAAGTTAATAACTTATTGAAGGACTTAGAAAATCAAGTGACGATAACTCAAGGTCAGATTGAAAGAAACGCTCCTCTTTCAAACCTTGAGAACAGTCTGAACGTTCACAAACGGATTCATCAAGAATTACTTGAAGCCTTCTCCAACAGCGGAGGTGCAAGAGTTTCTATGTACACAGTTTTTGGAGATAAGATGAGGATGGACGATGTGTTATTGTATAGTAAAAATCTCGTAATGAATTTGGCGGCTATCATAAAAACACGATAAACAAAATTATGGGACTATTCGGATTCGGAAAATCTTACACCAAGCAAGATTTGGATAATGAGATCGCAAAACTAAGAACGCTTTACAATCAAGCAATGGGGCAACCAAGTTCTCAATTAAAAAGAGAACTTGCCATGCAACTTCATGTAGTGCTTGAAGTGTGCAGGAAAGGAGGTTTTAGTGGTGGAGAAACAGTAGAATGGCCAATGCCAGGATGTTTTATGCCATTGGCAAGCGTAACACCTCCCGTACAAGTTTTAATAGAACTAATGTAGAATAAATATGGGATTCTTTAGCGGATACGGCACAATAGGTAAAATTTACTCAAAGCTCAACGTAATTGAACGTGATTTAATGGAAATGAGAAAGTGTCTTGACAATCCAAGTCAGAGATACAATTTCAACTCAGTTTCTTCAAATGGACTTTCTCATTTGAAAGAATTGATGGCCATGGTAGCAGATTCTAATTCCACAGTAAAAAGTGCAGATTTTGAATTTGCGGGAAGGAAGATGCCCATAGAAGAACATTTGTATATAATTTCTGAATACATGAAACAATTGATGATGGAATATACTTTCAATAGATAATACAGAGTTGAGAAGATTGCCAAATAATAAGAACCTGTTTTCTCAAAAATTTTCTCTATAGAGAATCTGAGAGCAAAGTACGTTAATCAGAAAAAAATGATGTGATGGTGATTTTTTTACTGTCACATCGTTTACTTTTTGGGTTTTCGGTACATATAGTTGTAACCCATAAGGAAAGAAGGAATATGGATTGGCATAAGTTATTGTATTCATGACGTTTAGGGTTAGAGTAAAAAGAATTTGCAAGATTTACGCTGTTTTTCAGATGCGGAATGTTGTAAATTTGCAACGTGAAAGAGAATAAGGAAACATCAAAATGGCTTGAATTATTTAAGTCTAATGGTGTAGCCAATAATTAAAACTAACTCAAACAGATAGAAAAGATGGAATTTAGTTTTGAATGTTATGAGGATGGACGCTGGTATGTAGTGTTCCCTGAGTATGAAGGAGACCATGCGGATCTCGAGATGGTGGATGGGGCTGACAAGATGTTGGACGCCTTGACGGAAGACGGACTTTATGCAACACTCAATGTGGAACTGGAAGAACCGACTGATGGTGACTATTTCACATTGGAAATAGAGGCTCACGATGAAGACGGAGCATTTTATAATGTAAAGAACTGTGATAAATTTGAAGGCACAGTTTGGCTCTGCAACGTAGTCCACGAATTCTTTGGGAATCATCCTGACACGATATATTGTCGGGTTGAGGAATCTTGACGATGAATATACGGCGTAGACAGTAAATCTTGATGAAAAAGAAGAGTAAGATCTTATTGGCTGTAGCGATAGTGATAGCTGCGGGCTTTCTGATGCTGCTTCTGCCATTTAGAAATCCGGTGATAGGGGCTACCCGCTCCGACTATCATCCACAATCCTACTGGTACTATCCGTGGGGTACTTCCGTAACGCATAAAGGAGTAGATATTTTTCAAAAGAAAGGCACTCCTATCCAGACCGCTTATCCAGTGGAATTGGTGCTTTTTGCCGGGCACATGCCCGGCAAAGGAGGGAATGCAGTTGTAACTCTTGCTCCCGGCTGGCGTCTGCATTATTACGCCCACATGGATGAAGTCACCACTCACCCATTTGCTTTTGGAGGGAAGATAGGGACAGTAGGCAATACGGGCAATGCCAAGAATACTCCCTCTCATCTTCATTTTGGATGCGCCACACTCTACCCGCGACCATGGGAGATAGATGATGCGCCCGATGGATTTAAGAAATGTTTCTACTTGAATCCAATACCTCAACTCAATAAAACCAACTAACCGTAATAACAATAACTCTTATGAAGAAACTTATTGCTTTAATTCCGATGCTTGCTTTGCTCATAGCAGCGTGCGCGCAGAGCAAAACTGTTGATTCTCCTATAAAGGGAGAATACGAATTCGGATTTTCATATCCGAACCAAATCAATTACGGTGATATGATATTCAACTCTGACGGAACTGTAGATGGAAGAAGGCCTAACAGTGATGTGATTGAAAGCAAGATTTACACTTATGAAGTCGAGAATGACTCCATACTGACCCTTACCCGTTCGTTTGATGGAGACCGGACCGAAACTATCTTTGTAATCACTTCAGAAACTCCGGATACAGTTTTCCTGCAGATGAAGGCCAAAATCAGAAAAGTGGGTGCTGATGCACCGGGCTTTATGAAAGGATCGATGAATGTAGTCACAGTGGTAGAATACGACAGCCAGAACGATTCAATCCCCGTGTTCGCATTCCTAAAAAAGAAATAGACGAGAGCGCACAAGAAATTGTGCAATCATGGAAAACCAATAAGACGCAATCCAATTTTTTGGAACGCATCATGATATCTGAATTTTACTGCAGACGTGGCACGCCACGTCCCTACTTTGAGCTTGATCCTCAGACATATACGTAGGGACATCGCGTGCGATGTCTGCTGAAGAATGTAAAGCGTGCACCATTCTTCCGGTTTGAACCATTAAAGATTCTTGAAACAACTTAATAATTATGGATGAGAATTATTACAGAGAGGTGATAGATAAGGTCTATCGCAATGAGAAGGCCATGTGGGACGGAACTGATGAGCCCAACGACGGTTATGAGGATTTCAACAGGCTATGGGGATTGCTCTTCGATGAGGATGCAGAAATCTCGACCGAGACCTATTTCGAGGCGATGGAACTCTGCATCAATTCTTTCTTCGGAACAATCCAGGATCATGCGCCTGTGTGGAGCAACATAGCAACGCATTATGCCGAGGCTCTTAAAAATGACGACAAGGGTGCTGATTTCACGCAGGGACTTGAGAAATTCCTTACCGATGTGCAGGCCACTATTCCTGAAATGGAAACATTCTATGATTTAATGCGCCCAACCATAGAGAACAGAAACCTCAGACTCGCCAACCTCCTTCTAAATCACAGTCCTATTGAAATTGAAGGATACGATCAGCTTGCGGAAGACTATAGCAATAATCCTGAATGGGCGGCGTATATAGAAGGGCTGACCGACATATCCTACGATCGTCTGCCCGACACTCCCATCTTCACGGAGACCATAAAGAGGCTACATGCGGCATTCGGGAATATGCCGGATATGGATAAACTTGAAAGCCTGTATCAAAGATACTGCTGAGGTCACTTCAGCTGCAGAAGCGTATTCTTCAGGGCCTGCCGGCGCTGCTCCCATGTGGCGTAGTCGTCGGCAGACACTTTATATTCCGTCTCTACGGGAGCCGTGGTGAGTATGCAGGGGCGACACTCGCCTGAGGCTATCATCACGTCGGCCATGGCATCGGCACCTCCAACCTTAAACCAGCTTTCCACCGTGTCCTCACCGCCGGGGAGCAGACGCACCACTACGGGGTTGCCATCTCTGCCTGAAGCACCGGCGGGAATATATGTGGCCGTGCCCTCGTTCAGGTCATAACGCACCTTACCGTGAGGAACATCGCTGCCCATCGAAGCGAAAACATACCCGGAGGCCGGATGGCGTGAGATGCTCGGCTTGAATCCTTTAGAGGGGGCGATATACATATTCTGGGGGTCGGCAACCGGAGTGCCATCCACGATGAAGCAATAGGTGAACACTTTATCAAATCCTTCCTCGAGCCGAACTTCCCATATTCCGTCGCTGTCGCGCTCCATGATCACGGGCTCGGGAGAGAGTTCAGACATGAATTCGACCTTTTCAGCCTCGGGCGCCTTCATACGGAACACGATGCCCTGCTCCATATATTCGGGCGAGACCACCGGTTTCGGGAAAAGGCGCGCCATGACTCCGGGCGTGAACTGAGGCTCGTTGCCGGTGGCTGCCATAGCCGGTTTTCCTGCTTTCATAGCCTCTTCGGCAGCCTCCGGGCGAAATAGCAGGCGAAGAGTCTTGTCAAGAAAATATTTGGCATTCATCCATGTGTGTCCGAACTTGTCGGTGGTGTATTCCTTTACCGACCTGATGCC
This sequence comes from uncultured Sangeribacter sp., assembly GCA_964410515.1. Lineage (GTDB taxonomy): Bacteria > Bacteroidota > Bacteroidia > Bacteroidales > Muribaculaceae > Lepagella. The sequence goes on from CAYPGW010000002.1 coordinate 7,940, forward strand.
CTTCTTGTCAAGAAACTCCATATAGTCTCTCGCATTGCCATAGAGGAAGTCGTCGGTGCCGACGCCAAGCCAGAAAAGATTAATCTTGCCGTTAGTGTCGGCGGCGTTGTCATACACATCCGGAATATCCGTGGATGTAAACGAACTGTAGCTGCAGAGATAAGAAAACCTGTCAAGATTAGTAAGGCCGCAGGCAAGCGCCTGATTGCCACCGCGCGAGAATCCACCGATGGCACGATGGTCTCTGTCGTTGATGGTGCGATAATTTTTCTCGATATGCGGCATCAGGTCGGAAAGAAGGTCATTTACGAATACATCTCCCGTCCCGGCGAAGTTAAGTTTCGGAGTGGCGGAGAGTTTACCGGGATTCCCGTAAGGAAGCACCACTATCATCTCCTCGGCATCGCCATCGGCCACAAGATTATCGAGTATATAATTGACACGGCCCACTTTATAATACACCTCCTCGGTGTCGGTGGTGCCGCTTATGAGATAGAACACCGGATAGCGCCTCGCGGGGTCGGAATAATATGACGGAGGCAGACACACCACGGCGTTATTGACATCGCCGAGGCTCTCCGAGAAATAATGAATATATTCCACCGGGCCGTGAGGCACATTCCTTATATCGTGCGGCAGCTTGCCATTTGCCGCAGGAATCTCAAGCAGGCTGCTCTTGAAGCCCTCATTGGGGAAATAGTCAGGATTTTCGGGATCCATCACGCTCACTCCATCCACAATGAAGCAATAGGGATACATGTCGGGAGCCACCGGGCCAGTCGTCACGCTCCATATTCCATCCTCGCCGCGCGTCATGGGTAGTCTCCCGGCAAACTGCACATCGGTCAGCACCTCGCGCGCATGGTCGTTCTTATATCGGAAAGTGACGGTGCCGTCATCATTGCACACGGCCGGCTGCATGGCGAAAGCCGCCATCTGGCAGCAGCCGAGCAGCGCCGGCAGCAGAAAAGTCTTCATCATGTATCAGTATTTGGTTTGAGGCAACAAAGATAATCCAAAAACCTCACACTTCCAAATAAAACGGAGGCGGCATCCGCAGCGGCAGTCACTTTTTTTGAGGGAAATATGCGGAATTGTCGGAAAAAATCATTAACTTTGCGTATCGGGGTGCATCGCACCCGCGAACTGACCTGAAATTCCTTACTAACTAAACCATCAAAATACTTACAGAAAAATGGTAAATTTCTCACTTGAGGGCAAGGTGGCCCTCGTCACCGGTGGAGTCTACGGCATCGGCTTCGCCATCGCAAAGGCTCTCCACGAAGCAGGCGCTCGCATCGTCTTCAACAGCAACACTCAGGAAGGCGTGAACATGGGCTTCGACAACTATAAGGAGGCCGGCATCGACGCCAAAGGTTATCTCTGCGACGTCACAAAAGAAGAAGAAGTTAAGGCTATGGTAGCCGACATCGAGAAGAATATCGGCGTAATCGACATTCTGGTCAATAATGCCGGCATCATCAAGCGCATCCCCATGACCGAGATGGACGCGAAAGACTTCCGCCAGGTAGTGGATATCGACCTCATCGGCCCATTCATCTGCGCGAAAGCCGTGATTCCGGGCATGATCAAGAAAGGCCACGGCAAGATCATCAACATCTGCTCGATGATGAGCGAGCTCGGCCGCGAGACAGTGAGCGCCTACGCAGCCGCCAAGGGTGGCCTCAAGATGCTGACCCGCAACATCTGCTCTGAATATGGCGAGCACAACATCCAGTGCAACGGTATCGGCCCGGGCTACATCGCAACTCCGCAGACCGCCCCGCTCAGGGAGATACAGCCCGACGGCAGCCGTCATCCCTTCGACAAATTCATCATCGCCAAGACTCCGGCAGCCCGCTGGGGCACACCCGAAGACCTGATGGGGCCCGCAGTCTTCCTCGCTTCTGACGCCTCCAACTTCGTCAACGGACATATACTCTACGTAGACGGCGGCATACTCGCCTATATCGGTAAGCAGCCCTGATAATGAACGAGGAGTTTAAGGAAGTAGCCGAAAGTTACACCCTCCCCGAGGCCATCCGCGAGGCCCAGCGCTGCCTGCACTGCAAGGTGCCGGGCTGCAAGAAGGGTTGCCCGATCAGCAACGACATCCCCGACTGGATAAGCGAGATGGCCCACGGCAATTTCGGCAATGCCATCCATATCATCCACAACCGCAGCAATCTCCCCGCCGTGTGTGGCCGCGTGTGCGCCCACGAACGCCAGTGTGAGGGCAACTGCGTGCTGGCCAAGAAAGGAGAAGCCATCCACATAGGCAAACTCGAGCGCTTCGTGGCCGACTTTGACAGCGAAGCGGGATGGAGCCATGAGAAACTACCCGAGAAGACCCGCGGACGCGTGGCCGTGATCGGTTCCGGCCCTGCAGGCCTCACCATCGCCGGCGACCTCGCGCGCAAGGGCTTCGACGTGGAGATATTCGAGATGGGAGTGGAGCCGGGAGGCGTGCTTACGTTCGGCATTCCCGAATATCGCCTGCCCAAAGAAGTGGTGAAGCGCGAGATCAGGAAGATCGAGAACCTCGGCGTGAAGATCCATCTCCGCGCCACCGTCGGACCCAACCTCACCATCGACCAGATCTTTGAGAAAGGCTTCGACGCCATCTTCATCGGCACCGGCACAAGCCGCCCCAAGACCCTCCCGATAGAAGGAGGCAAGCACCCGGGAGTGCGCCAGGCCATCTGGTTTCTGCGCCGCGTGAGCCTCTACAATTCCGGCATGATGACCAAGGAAGAGGTGATGGTGGGCGAAGGCGACAGGATTGCCGTGGTGGGCTGCGGCAATACCGCCATGGATGCCGCCCGGTCGGCCCTGCGCATGGGCGCCTCGGAAGTGACAGTGATCTATCACCGCGACATATCGCGCATGGCCGCGCTCCGCTCGGAATATGACGAGGCTGTGGCCGAAGGGGTGAAGTTTCTCTGGAACACCAATGTGGTGAAAGTGAATGGTGGCGAAGGACTTCGCCTCAAGTCGATCGTGACGGAGACCGATGGCGTGCAGACCGAGAGGCCTCTCGACCGCCTCATGCTGGCCGTAGGCTCATCGCCCGCATCGCGCATCGTAGACTCTACGGAAGGAATCGACGTTGACGACAAGGGCTATGTGCTGACGCGCGAGACGCCCTACGGCATGACGACGCGCAAGGGAGTATTCGCGGGCGGCGACGTCACGAAACGCCCCGCCACTGTGGTGCATGCCATGCAGGATGCCAAGCGAGTGGCCGAGAGCATTGAGAAATACGTTGATGCCATAAAGCTGATCGAGGCTATCGGATAAACGCAACGCGACGAATCATATTCAGAAGGGGCCGGAGTTCATCATTACTGAACCTCGGCCCCCTGCTTATTTTCTAACGTGCCCGTTTCATTTTCCCTGTACGGCCTCCAGAAACTCAGCCTCCACAATTCCGAGCTGATATTCCTTTGCCGGACGGATATCAAGGTCGGAGGCCGGGCCTCCGGCGAGTTCCTTCATCGAGAAAGCATCTTTCTCGGTCATAGCCCCTATCTGGCGTATGGTGATTCTGTCGCTCACCACGGGATTCTCCGGCTTCAGATGCACATAGCCTAAGCCCTTTGGCGTCCAGCCCTTCCAGACAAGCTGCTCGCCGGCATACACCTCGACGGGATAGGTGCGCTTGCGCCATCCTGCCAGTTTCAGGGTGATGTCGTCGATACGCGCCGGCCGCTCGAGCATATATGTGATCCACGCATTGGCAAGATTGCCGTCGGATATCCATTGCGACTTCTCATTGTCATCTATCGAGAGCGAGGCGTCAGGCTCATTGCTTCCGGCCTCTATGCTCCTGACAGCCACATCGCGGTATTTCTCACTGTAGGATGGAGCGAGGGGTGTCGGGCCCATGCCGAGCCGGCCTTTCAGCGTCTCGGCCGGCTTATAGCTGCTCAGGCCGCCAATCACTTCCACCGGCTGCGTGGTGAGGGTGAGTGAAGCGTCGGGAAGATCCCAGGCCGATGCCGTGATCCTTATCTCGCCGGGGCTCGTGGTGCTCCTGATCAGGGCGCGGTTGATGCCACACTCCACAGGCAGTGAGCTGCAGAGAATGAAGTTATCGGGGCCCTGAGCTATTCCACCGCGCCACTCGGCGGGGCCATCTACTGAAAAATTGATCATCCTGTTGTCGAGCGGGCAGCGTCGCCCCTCGGCATCAACCACCTCAACCTGAAGCAGCGCCATATCGGCCCCGTCGGCACGAAATCCCTCGGGATTCTCGATAGCGGTCAGTCGGATTGAGGCCGGCTCTCCCGCCGTCTCGATCGAAGCGCGGCTCAGCTCGCGCCCTTCGGCATCGCGGCTTACGGCCGTGAGCGTTCCGGGGCGCCACTCCACATCGCTGAACGTGAAGAGCCAGTTATATTCTCTCTTGCCGTGGCCGAGCGATTCACCATTAAGCAGCAGCTCCACATCGTCGCCCGTAGACACCACATAGACAGGCTTCACCGTTCCGGCCGGATAATTCCAGTGGCCGATGATATGCGATCTTTGCCCCTCGTTGTCTACCCAGGAATCTGTCCACATCACCTGATGGGCGAAAAATGCGTCTTTTTCGATGCGCATCGGATCGGTGACACCCGAGCGGCGGTAGTTTTCAGCGCCTCTGTAGTGGGTATTGGTGTCGGAAAAGATTATTTTCGCGCCTCCGCTGCTCGAGCGCCTGCCCGCTCCGGGGCGTTCCAGCCAGTAGTCATACCAGCGGCGCACCATCTCCACAGCGAAGAGATCCTGATTCTGATTGTATTCAAGCGCAGGCGCCCCCTTGTAGAGCGGGCCGTCACCCTGCTTGTGATAGGGATAAGAGTATTCGTCCCAATATTTCCGGAGCGCCTCGTCGCGGCAATATTCCATCGACCACATCGGATGCTTGGCCGAGCGGTTGATATAGAGCATCTCGCCCCCATATTCGGCGATATCCACGTCAAGCATCTCCCTGCATCCGGCGGCTCTTCCGCCGTGAGGATCATATTTGTCGCGTATCTCGATCATCTCCTGCATGTGTTCGGGCGAGACGGCACGGTTTCCGGCCTCATAGAAGAGAATCGAGGGATTGTTTCGGTTGTAGATCACGGCATCGCGCATGAGCATGGTGCGGTGTTCCCATTTCCGGCCGTCGCGGTCTTTCTCAGCGTCGCCCGCAGGCATTGCCTGGATAAGGCCCACGCGGTCGCACGACTCCACATCCTGCTTCCAGGGAGTCACGTGCATCCACCTCACGAGATTTCCGCCCGACTTCACCATCAGGTCATTGCTGTAGTCGCTCAGCCACGCCGGCACGGAAAGGCCCACGGAAGGCCACTCGTTGGATGTGCGCTGCGCGTAGCCGTGCATCATAATCGGGCGGTCGTTGAGCTTGATTATGCCGTCGGCAAACTCCGTCTTCCTGAATCCTGTGCGTGTGGTCACGCTGTCGGCCACGTCTCCCCCGGCGCCCACGAGTTCCGTCACCACATCATACAGATAACCGTACCCCCAGCTCCAGAAATTGAGGCCCGAGACCTTGCCCGAGGCAGTCAGCGTCTCGGTCTGCCCGGGCTGTATGGTGCGTTTTTTCCCGGTGAATGTCTTCAGGGTCTCGCCTGTCTCCACATCCCTCACCGTCACGCGGCAGGCAAGCGTGGCCGGAATATCCGACTCATTGCGCACCTCGGTCTCAGCATTGATTGTGGCCTTACGCCCCTTGATATCGAAATCTGTAGCGTAGATATAGGTGCCTACCGTGCCTAAGTTGCTGAAAAGCGGCAGGGTCTGATACACCTCGCCGGTGACGTGAAGCCACACATTCTTTGGTATTCCCCCGTAGTTGGCGTTGAAGTTGCGGTCGCTCCACTGATAAGTCTCGCCGGTGGCCCGCTCGTGATATTTCCAGTCATTGTCTACCCTGACGGCAAGCACATTGTCGCCCTCTTTCAGGAATGGCGTGAGATCGAATCCCACTGCCATAACACCGTTCTCATGCAGACCTAACGGGCTGCCGTTTAGGAAGAAATCAGCACCCTGACGCACTCCCTCAAACTCCACAAACACCTTCCTGTCCTTGATGTCGGGGAGCGTGAAATGCTTTCTCCACCATGTCACGGTGTCGGTGTGCTGATCGATGGGCTTGCGGAAGGCCTCGTCTTCATTGAAAGCGCGGGGCAAAGTCACAGTCTTCCAGCCGGAATCGTCGAAACCGGGATTGGCGGCCCCCGCCGCGTCGCCCACATGCAACTGCCATCCACTGTTGAAGTTATATTTTCCGCGAGGGGCGGCCATCATCCCCGAGGCTATCAGCGCGCAAGCGCAGATGATGAGTAATGTTCTGAATCTTTGTGTCATAATTGATTATAGTTGGAAAGCGTGGAGCGCAGCCGGTCGATGACCATTAGCTGCAGTTCGCGCGGAGCGATAACGGTGACATCGGGCCCCATAGCCATGATCTCGCTCACAAGTTCATAGTTTAGTTTCACGCGATAAGAGAAAATGGAATAGAAATCGTGCACTTCCTCCTGCTGGCTATGATGAAGGGGAAGCGCGCGCAGATATTTAGCGCGGGTGGAATTGGTCTGGATCTGCACGGTGCGCACTATGCTCTTAGTGGTGGTGATGCCCACAATATCGCCAAACACCTGGGCAGCCGTCAGATGGCGCGGCATCTTGAACTTGAGGTCGGCTATCTCCATCTCCGTCACTCGGTCGAGTGCGTATGTGCGGATTCCTCCCGATTCCTTCTCTCCATACATATACCAGCGCTGCTTGTAGAGTTTCAGGAAATAAGGGGCGAAAAGAATCCCCACCTCCGGGCGTGAGCGCGAGAAGCCGGCGTAGGTGAACACCACCATCCTATTGCCGCGCATCGCTTCGGCCAGGGTGGGAAGGAATGTGCGGGCCGACGGCACTTCCTCCATCTCGATGCGGTCAGACTCATGTCCGAGTTCCTGAATGGCACTGCTGGCAGCCGAACTTGACAGCTTCCAGTTGATGATGTTGCGCACACGCTGCACGCCACCTTTCTCAATATAATAGTAGCCGCTGTCGGTGCATAGGATCTCGATATTGAAGGTAGACTCTATGGCTCGGCGATAATTATAGAATGTCCGGTCGGCGAGAGGAATGCCGTCGGAATATTGCGATTTCAGCCAGAGTTCGCGGATCTGCGCCTTCGAGATTTTGCCGTATTGGAGGATCGTGTCGATGATCCAGATGTATTTTGCCAATAGATTCCTTGCCATAATGAATGCAAATTTAAGAAAAAATCCCGACAATCCGCTCTTGTAGTGAAAAAAACTTGCAGCAACCTCCCCGGCACTCCTATACCGGGCAATTCCATAGTGAACTGACGGAATCCGACATCGTGCAGCAGATAATCCGCATAGACGGCATGGCAATGTGCAAAACATTATCCTTTCTATATTTCGATTTCAGTTGTCATATCGGATAATTAATCACGACAAATTTAATAAAAATTGTCGAATAATCGCGCCATCGTGGCGTGATTTTTGTCTTAAATGTGCTTCTTCTGTCGCAATTCAGACTAATGAGAATGAAATCTTGAGAATTTAGGATTCATCAATAGTTTTATCACCGTGGTAATAATTACGGTGGTGACAAAGTACAAATTTCTATAATCGGACAACAGAAATTAAATAGCTGAGACGCACGACTATCGTCCTGCACTTTGGAAGAAATATAACGAGGTAAATGGTCTTAAATAATCGGATTTGATAACTGAAAAATGTGGAATCTGCAAGAATATCATAGAATTTAATTCACAAATTTGTGAATGTGAAAAACTTTTTATATTTTTGCACTATAAACAAATTGCATGATTACATTACCCGATATTGCTCCAGACATGATAGCCAACAACCTTACTCCCTTTGAGCCTACTCATCCTGGAGAACTGATCAAGGATGAACTTGAAGCAAGCAACCTAACTCAGGCAAAACTGGCAGAGAGTATAGGTGTCAAACCATCACTTCTCAATGAGATAATCAAGGGCAAAAGAGGAGTTAATACAGAAATGGCGTTACTAATTGAAGCAGCATTGAATATTCCGGCAGACCTATTACTAAATCTGCAAAGTGATTACAATATGCAGATGGCTAAGTCTGATGCATCGTTTATGAAACGTCTTTCCTCAATCCGCAATATTGCGGCAATATTATAAATGTAAGATTTATAAAGGATAAGATATGGGTACATTAAAAAAGGTATTGGAAGGATTTCAGCCTGGATCTGAGGCTGAACTTGACGAATGTTTTAAGGGTTTAGCGGACGCATTCCTTTATGGTGGGTATATCTCGGTGTCCGATTGCAAAGAAGAGCGGTATAAAATTTTCATTCGTACAGTTGAGTTCTATTGTCATTATGAGGGGAAAAACAAGAAAGATATGCCCAAAGACCCGATTGTATATCACCGAAATGGTAGATATGTCGAAGGTGAAGTGCCTTATTTCCCATTAATGTCATTCCATGCACATGCATCAGGTTATGATATTACTTTTGAGAACAAGGACTTACAACTTCGTTCATCAGGGTTAATTCGTGCGTATGAAGTATACGATGTATTGCAAAAGACGTATTTACACTATGATAGGGAGAAGAAGTTATTCGTCAGTTGTAATGATACGAAGGATAGAGTGAATAAGCAATCAACCTATCTCTACAACTTTCTTAACGGTTTTTCTGACAACAATATAAAATGGATAGATGCTTTAAGAAAAAAATCAGAAGCCTTCAAAATTGCTCCTCGTCAGAATGTGTTTATGTACGATAAAGATGAGAATAAATTAACGAAAAAAGATACTCGTTTATGGAGTTTTACCCGTAAAGAAGAAATTCCGGATTAGGTTTGCCGTTTAGGATATGGCTCAACGTTAATGTTGTCTCTTACTTTGCAGTGTTCAACCTAAGATCCGCAAGTTATGAGGACAATTTACTAATTCTCTACCGTACAACAGCAAGGGGATGCTTAATCGCTAATATTCACAAAAGTAATCTGAAACCTTAGTTTCAGAAGGAAGAAGAATTTTAATAATTTCCGGGGCCGCATCGCAAGGTGTGGCTCTTTTTTGGTACAAGCTGTATTTTCGGTGCTTCGTATCTTCATTCACTGCAGACGTGGCACGCCACGTCCCTACTATAAGATTGATGCACAGATATATCCGTAGGGACATCGCGTGCGATGTCTGCTGAAGGATGTAGGGCGTGCACCATTCTTCCGGTTAGAATCCTTATCCCGCGTTCTGTAACTCACGGTGCGGTGGGCGAGCGCTCGGAGATCGCTCGCGGACTTATCCCGCGTTCTGAACGTCACAATGCAATCCGCGTTCTGAAATTCACAGTGCAAGATAGGTCTGTCGCGATCTCCGAGCGCGACCATATAAGCACCCGGTTAATGTTGAATCCATTCCTCGGGGCGGAGTTTGGGCTCGCCACAAAAGCGCCTCTCCGAGGCAGTCTGCTCTTTTCATCACTTCCCCCGCTTTGAAAAGCGGGGTTTCGTCACAATCCCGGCTCTCCGCGCCTCCGACCATCCTTAAACAGCGCGGAGCGCTGATCATCGTGAGATAACCCCGGGCTTCAGCCCGGGGGAAGGATGCGCAAATCTGAAACAGCCTCGTAGAGGCGCCTTGTGATGGGGGCTTCACTGCAGACGTGGCACGCCACGTCCCTACTATATGATTGACCTACAGATGCATACGTAGGGACATCGCGTGCGATGTCTGCTGAAGGATGTGGGGCATGCACAATTCTTCCGGTTTGAACCTAAAAATTATCGAATAATCGCGCCATTGTGTCGTGATTATTGTCTTAAATGAGCTTCTTCTGTCGCAATTCAGACTAATGGGAATGAAATCTTGAGAATTTAGGGGGTATCAATAGTTTTATCACAGTGGTAATAATTACGGTGGTGACAATGATGTGGAGCGTACGCCGGGCGGTTTGGTGGGATGAAAATAGGGGTTCGTTGAATAATTTTGCACATACGCGCCGATGACATTAAATTTGCGTCATGGCCCGGCGGCTCGCCAAGACACGAATACGTCCGCGCCCAACCGACATTCACTTAATACGACGAATTTATGAACAAAATCTTATTGCCGGCAGTAGCCGCGATGCTCTGCCTCTGCGCATCAGCGCAGCCGAAAGGAGTGCCGGCGCGCTCCACTTATGAGGTGGTGGATGAGATGAGGAAAGAGCTCAATCTCGATCACGATCAGTTTGAAAAGGTATATTCAGCCTACGAGAAGTATAATAAGACTGTATTCGGCGACGTTGAAAATAATGGCAACCGCCCTACCCCGCCTCCGGGCGCACCCCGGACGGGCAACGGAAGCGGCCCTAACTTCGGCGAAGGGCATCCCCACAGACATCCGGGATTCGACCCGCAACGCGGCGGACGTCCGGGCGGCGAGGGCATGAATAAAGGATCTCAGGCACACCCCGACTTCGAAAAGATGGAGAAGCAAAGGGCCAAGGCAGAAGAAAAACTCTGCAAGTCAATGAAGAAAATATTCAAGAAAGACCCCGAAGCCTATTCCCGCTGGCAAGCAATAAGGGAGCGACAACTTCAGACTATGATGCCTCCTATGCCGCCCATGCCGCCGGCACCTGACACGAAATAAAGACACCATTAACCATAACGCAACATTACTGAACAATGAAACACATCAGATTCATCTTGCCGCTGGCTGCGGTGATCGCAGTCGCATCATTCAGCAGTACGGATCACCCGGCCTATCCCGACAGTCCTCCCGAATGGGGCAGACCTTAGACATAACCAACAGCCGCATTCAGGCCGCCGCAGCGCATTCAGCGCGTTTCGGCGGCCTGACCGCATCTCCATATGCGCCATACGGCGGCGAGATTCTGTGAAAAAACTTAAAAAAGTTGGAAATCTCAAATACTTTCGTTTATTTTGCACTTTCAACCTTAAACGAACCATATTCATGAGCCTGAAACGGATTCTACTTCCATTTGCATTAATGATTCTGACTGTCTATGCAGCTTGGGGAGCCTATGCCAACATAGATGATTTCCGTCAGATACCGGGACGCTACAACCGTCTCATAACAAAAGTAATGCGGCACTCTTCAGGCATGATATGGCTCGGCACTCCCTCGGGCCTGATGCGCTATGATGGCTACAGCGTGAGCCCGGCACCCGTGCCCGAAGCAGACTCATCGCAGGTAGTGAGGGAATATATCATCGATATGTGCGAAGACTCTGAAGGGAGAATATGGCTCAACTCGCAGATTGGATTCGGAATCTACGACCCCGCAACCCACCACATGCGCGACGACATGGCACAGGCCATGCTCGAAATCGGAGTTCCCGACCTTCCGACGGTAGTCAAGACTGACGACCACTCAAATCTCTGGATAGCCACCGAGAACGGATTCTACCGCCTTCGCCCCGGAGAGAAGAAAGCGGAGGCCGTCACCGGCCCGGGGCTGCCGCCCGACAAAGTGTCGGCGATAGCCTTTCAGGGCTCCACGCCGGTGCTTGTAGACGAGACGGGAGCTCTGCGATGGATTGACCCGCTTGAAATGAAAGTGACGGCCCATGCCGAGCCGGGGCCTGCCGCCAAGCAACATGGCAAACAGACATATCTGCTCACGATCGACAATAAAAACAGATACTGGGTATATAGCACCTCGGCCATCGACCTCTACGACGGGAAACGCGATCAATGGATATCAGACCGCTTAGACCAAGTGGATTTTAAGGGAAATCCACGCTCCATCTACCAGTCAAAAATCGGTAATCTCTGGATAGCATACGATAACCACGGCCTCGTGCGCATCGACGAGGACAACTCAGGGCATTTCCATTTCAACACGATAGATCGCAAGGGCAGCTTTACCCACGACATCACCATCACAAACTTTCTTGAAGACCGGCCCGGCAATGTGTGGTTAGGTACATATAAGAAAGGTCTGCTGTTGCAAAACGAATTCGTACGCAAATTCTATACCGAGCCGGTGCCCGACATGAATTGCCTCCTCCCCGAAGGCAAGGATAAGGTATGGCTCGGCACCGACAACCGCGGCCTCTGGCTCTGGGATCTGGAGACGGGCAGCACCCGTCAGGTGCCCGACCCGACCGAGGGAGATGCGCCTACGGCAATCACGGCTCTTGCCCGTTCGAAAGACGGCACCATCTATGTGGGAGCATTCTATCGCGGCCTGCGCACAGTGCAGGGTGGCAAACTCGTGAGGACGCTGACCGACAGTGCGCTCGACAATGCCTATATATGGGCGCTGGCAGCCGATGATGCCGGCAATATCTGGGCCGGAACGCTCGGCGACGGAATTTTCCGCATCGACACGCGCACCGGAAAGGCTGAGAAAACGCCCGAGACTTCAAATGCCCTGCAGTTTCCTTATATTCAGACAGCGGAGGCTACACGAGACGGCAAGGTGTTTTTCGGATCCACACCGGGAGTAGCGTATTATGACCCGGCCGACGGGATGATCCACAACCTGAAGTCACTCTATCCGAATTTCGACTCAGACAACTGGCGCGTGACCCAGATTCTCGAAGACTCTCGCGGGCTGCTGTGGGTGGCCACGACAAAAGGCCTGAAGGTAGTAGACCGTAAGAACGGGATTGCTACGGAAGTGGCCTCGGCCGACGGAACGCCGCTCTATGCTTCGGTGTTCGGCCTTACAGAAGACAACGAAGGCTCCATGTGGGTGAGCGAGGAGCGCGCCTTCAGCAACCTCAAGGTGAACTACGACAAGTCGACGGGCGACATATCTTTCACAATCAGGCATTACGACACACGCGACGGCCTGATGGACAGCGACTTCAACCAGCGCTCATTTGCCAAGCTCCCTTCGGGAGAGATACTTGTGGGAGGCCTCGACGGAGTAAACCGCTTCATTCCTTCCGAAATAGCCTACAACACAAGCCGGCCCACAGTAATCTTCACCGACATCTATCTTGACGGCTACATGATACATCCGGGCGAGAAAGTAGACGGACACACCGTGATATCATCACGTATATCCGACGGCATCTCGGTGCCTCCCGGCTCACACCGGCTCACTATATGCTTCTCAAGCGACAACTACGCCATTCCGGAGAAAACCATCTTCTCTTACCGGCTTGAAGGCTACACCGACGAATGGCGCACCCTGCCTGAAGGCCAGCACGAGGTGAGTTACACCAACCTCTCGCCGGGCAACTACCGTCTGCTCGTGAGAGCCGTGAACAGCGATGGCTATGAGAGCGAGATTCCGGGCATCCTTCCCGTCTCGGTGACGCCTCCGTTCTGGCTCTCGTTCTGGGCAATAGCAATCTACGTAATCTTGGGCATAGCCCTCGTGTGGTTCATATTCCGCATACTCTCGCTGCGCGAGAAAAGACGTCTCCGCAAGAAGAGCGACGAGGAAAACCGGCGCAAGCAGGAAGAACTCAACCAGATGAAGTTCCGATTCTTCACCAATGTCTCACACGATCTGCGCACTCCCCTCTCGCTGATAGTGTCGCCGCTCGACGAGATGCTCAAGGAAGAGCATGAGCCGCGCCAGAAGCGCCGCCTCGAGCTCATGAAGAACAATGCCACGAAGCTGCTCACGCTCGTGAATCAGCTTCTCGACTTCCGCAAGGCTGAGATGGCCGAACTGCAGCTGAATCCGAAACAGGGCGACATAGTGGAATTCTCGCGCAACATCTGCCAGGCGTTCGAGGCAATGGCCGACCGCAAGAATATCCAGCTGTCGTTCCATGCCGTGCCCGAATCGCTCAGGATGCCGTTTGACTATGACAAGCTGGAGAAGATCTATATGAATCTGCTGGGCAATGCCTTCAAGTTCACTCCTGCGGGAGGAGAAGTGGACGTGACGTTGGAGCATGCCTCGCCCGACGCGCCTAATGTAGTGATACGCGTGGCCGACACCGGCTGCGGCATCGCCGACAAGGACAAGCCACACATATTCGACAGGTTCTTCCAGGCTGACGACAACGGCAAGGCTCACGAGAATATGGGCAGCGGCCTTGGATTGAGCCTCGTGAATGAGTATGTGCGCCTCCACAACGGCTCTATCCGCGTGGAAGACAACAATCCGAAAGGTTGCGTATTCATTTGTGAACTGCCGCTCAAGCAGCAGGCGGCCGGGGCGGTGGCCAATACAGACGCGTCATTAACGCCCAACAATTTCACCATCACTACCGCTGCGGCGGCAGCGGCAGCCACCGGATGGGACGGCACCGAGACAAAAACGAAGTCTAACAATCCGAAAGTGCTGATCGTGGACGATAATCCCGACATGCGCGAGATGCTGAAGTTCGAGCTCTCAGACGAGTTCGACATCCGCACCGCGCCCGACGGCGAAAGGGCTATCTCCGACATCAAGCGCCACAAGCCCGATCTGGTGCTGACCGACCTCATGATGCCCGGCATCGACGGCATAGAGCTATGCCGCCACCTCAGATCTAACCCCAAGACTGTGGCCATACCACTCATCATCATCACCGCCAAGCACGACCTGGGAATGAAGATAGAAGGCCTCACACTCGGAGCCGACGACTACATCACGAAGCCGTTCAATATGGACGTGTTGCGCCTGCGCATGAAGAGATTCCTCGAGCTTGCCGCGAAAGGTGCCACACGCACCCTCATCGACCCCGAGCCGACGGAAATTAAGATAACGCCGCTCGACGAGAAACTTATGGAGAAGGCTATGGACTACGTGTCGGAAAATATCGACAACTCCGACCTCACTGTGGAGCAGCTGAGCGATTACCTCGGCATGAGCCGCGTGCGCCTCTACAAGAAGATAAAGCAGCTCACCGGAAAGACCCCGATCGAGTTCATACGCATCATACGCCTGAAGCGCGCCGCCCAGATGCTGCGCGAGAGCCAGCTCAATGTCTCCGAGATAGCCTACCGCACCGGGTTCAATTCGCCCAAACTCTTCTCAAAATATTTCAAGGAGGAGTTCGGCATCCTCCCCTCTCACTATCAGTCGCGCGAAGCCAAAGAGCCCACCGTCGAGGTCTGATGCAGTCTCTCAGCCGGCAAAAGCGAGAAGAACTTCAAGCACACTCCGCCATAGTTGGCCCCGGATTCTCCGGGGTCAATTTTTTATATCGGCGTGGCATCTGCTACGAAAAATAACATATTTTACCCTTACTTTTAACATTCCCCGCCCCATATCCATTGAAATTCTGCCTAATTTTGCATCCACACAAAAACCCAACAACTGAAACTGACATCCCCATGAGACTCATTACAGCGCTCACTCTTGCCGGTCTCACACTGGCATCGTGCGGTTCAAACTCCTACAAAAAGGACTCTGACGGCGTCACAGTCACCATACCCGCCAAGTCGGACACCGACGTGCGGAAAGTGCGTCTGCAGGTCTTCGGCGACAAAATCATACGCGTATCGGCTACTCCGGATTCAAAATTTGCCGACGACGCATCTCTTGTAGTGCTGCAGGAGAAGCGCGACGTGAAATTTGAAGTGGAGGAATCGGACTCTACCATAGATGTTGTCACTGATGCCCTTCGCGCCAGCGTTTCGCGCACCACGGGCGATGTAAGATTCTACGACAAAGCCGGCAACCTAATTCTCGCCGAAGCCGACGGCGGACGTGAGTTCTCCCCTATCGAGGTGGAAGGCACGAAGGGTTACACCGTAAGGCAGAGATTTGAATCGCTGAGCGATGACGAAGGCATCTACGGCCTCGGCCAGCATCAGAGCGATGAATTCAACTATAAGGGGAAAAACGAGGAACTTTTCCAATACAACACGAAGGTGTCGGTGCCGTTTGTGATCTCTACCGACAACTACGGCATCCTCTGGGACAGCTATTCACTCTGCCGATGGGGCAATCCCGACAACTACAGCCAGCTCGGCGACGTGTTCAAACTTTACGACAAAGAGGGCAAGGAAGGAGCCCTCACAGGCACTTATACCCCTGCCAACGCCGATGAGCCCACCCTCGTGCAGCGCGAGGACTCCATCTATTTCGAGCACCTTATCCGCGGCGATCTCGCCCATGTGGTGAATCTTCCGCAGAATTTCAACTTCCATGGCTCGCACGTGACGTATGAGGGAGAAATCGAGGCTTCCGAAACAGGCGAATACAAATTCATACTCTATTATTCGGGCTATCAGCGCGTCTTCCTCGACGGCAAGGAAATAGTGCCCGAGCGCTGGCGCACTGCATGGAATCCCAACAGCTTCAAGTTCTCGGCTACGCTCGAGGGGGGAAAGAAGACCCCGATTAAAATTGAATGGGAGCCTAACGGCGGAGTGGCCTACTGCGGCCTCCGCGTCTACTCGCCGCGCGATCCGGAAGAGCAGATGCAGATGAGCTGGTGGGGCGAGATGCAAGACGGCATTGACTACTATTTCGTGTATGGCGACAACATGGACGAGGTGATATCGGGCTACCGCACCCTCACCGGCAAAGCCCCGATCATGCCGAAATGGGCTATGGGCTACTGGCAGAGCCGCGAGAAATACAACACTCAGGAAGAAGTGCTCTCCACAATGGCCGAGTTCCGCCGCCGCGGTATTCCCATCGACAATATCGTGATCGACTGGCTCCACTGGAAACAGGACTCCTGGGGCTCGCACGAATTCGACCCCGAGCGCTTCCCTGACCCGAAAGCGATGGTAGACAGCGTTCACGACATGCACGGCCGCGTGATGATATCGGTATGGCCCAAATTCTACGTGACTACCGACCACTACAAGGAATTTGACAAGAACGGATGGATGTATAAGCTCCCCGTGCAAGACAGCATACGCGACTGGGTGGGCCCGGGCTATCTCAGCTCATTCTACGATGCCTACGATCCGGAGGCCCGGAAACTGTTCTGGAGCCAGATGAACGATCACTACATGCCTCTCGGCATAGACGCATGGTGGATGGACGCTTCTGAGCCCAACATCCGCGACTGCACCGACATTCAGTATAGAAAAGACCTCATCACCCCGACAGCGCTCGGCCCATCTACAAAATACTTCAACGCCTACGCGCTGATGAATGCCGAGGCCATCTACGACGGCCAGCGCGGTGTGGATCCCGACAAGCGCGTATTCCTGCTCACACGCTCGGGCTTTGCCGGACAGCAGCGTTATTCCACAGCAACCTGGAGTGGCGACATCGCCACACGCTGGGAAGACATGAAGGCGCAGATATCGGCCGGCCTCAACTTCTCGGCCAGCGGCATTCCATGGTGGACCATGGACATAGGCGGCTTCTGCGTGGAAGACCGCTACGTGAACGCCCAGAAGGAATTCTACGAAAAAGGCATCGAGAATCCCGACCTCAAGGAATGGCGTGAGCTCAACACTCGCTGGTATCAGTTCGGAGCCTTCTCTCCCCTCTTCCGCGCTCATGGCCAGTGGCCCTACCGCGAGATATTCAACATCGCACCCGAAGGGCATCCCGCCTACGCCTCGGTGGTGTACTACACCAATCTGCGCTACGATCTCATGCCTTACATCTACTCGATGGCCGGCATGACCCACTTCGACGACTACACAGTGATGCGTCCGCTGGTGATGGATTTCAGCTCTGACAAGAATGTGCGCAATATAGGCGACGAATATATGTTCGGCCCGGCCCTGCTTGTGGCTCCGGTGTATGAATACGGGGCACGCACCCGCAAGGTGTATTTCCCCGCCGGAACCGAGTGGTATGACTTCTATACGGGCCGCAAGGTTTCGGCCGGAGGAGAGACACTGACCGTAGATGCTCCCTACGACCGCATCCCCCTCTTCGTAAAGGCGGGCGCCATCCTTCCTTTCGGGCCTCAGATACAGTGGACCGACGAGAAGCCGGCCGACGAAATCACGCTCTACGTGTATGAGGGAGCCGACGGCAAGTTCACGCTCTACGAAGACGAGAACATAAACTACAACTACGAGAAGGGTGCCTTCGTGAAGATTCCCGTATCATACGACAACGCCACATCCATGCTGACGCTGGGCAAACAGCAGGGCTCATTCCCCGGCTCGCTCACAAAGCGCACCTTCAATGTGGTCAAGGTCTCACCCACATCGCCTGTGGGCTACTCACGCGATGCCAAGGGGCAGAGCGTAAGCTACTCGGGCAACGAGATCCGGGTCAAACTCTGAGCCGGACTCCGAAGAGCATGACCATCACCGCAACGCCTGACAGGCTCTTCACCTTGCCCGGATACAACTGACCGAATATGAACTTCAGACTACACATCATAAGTATTATTTCAGGATTGATGATTCTCCTGCCCTATGCCTCAAAAGCATGGGCAGGGGATTTTTCGCGTATTAGAAACTTCGACAAAGGCTGGCAATTCTCGCTCGGATCGCCCGATGCCGAGGCGCGCACCGTAGATCTTCCCCATGACTGGGCCATTGAGGGCGACTTCTCGAAAGACAACCCTTCCGGCACCGGCGGGGGCGCCCTCCCCGGAGGCATCGGATGGTATCGCAAGACCTTCACGCTCCCGGCTTCAGATGCCGGCAAGAAAGTGTATATTGATTTCGACGGAGCCTATATGAACTCCACCGTCAGCATCAACGGACACGAACTGGGCACACGCCCCTACGGATATGCCTCATTCAGTTATGACCTTACTCCGTGGCTCCGCAAGGGCGAGAATCAGATTGAGGTGAAGGTTGACAACTCCGAGCAGCCCAACTCGCGTTGGTATAGCGGCTGCGGCATCTACCGCCATGTCAGGCTGCGCGTGGTGGATCCCGTCCACATAGCGCAGTGGGGAGTCTTCGTGCGTCAGGACTCTGTCTCGCACGCAAAGGCCGCTCTCACGATAGAGACCACAGTGGAAAACACCGGCGACAGGAGCACCGATGCCCGCATCCTGACCGAAGTGCTCGCCCCCGACGGCACGAAAGTGGCGGAGGCAGAGACTTCCGCCGCGCTCGCACCGGGCCGCGTCACTAAGGTATCCCTCCCGGTGGATATCGCCGCCCCCGAGCTATGGAGTATCAACCGTCCCCGGCTCTATACCGTGGTGACGAAGATATTCGATAAGAAAAAGCTGCTCGACGATGAGACCACGCGCACCGGCTTCCGCTATATGGAATTTGACGCGCAAAAAGGCTTCTCGCTCAACGGGATTCCCACAAAAATACGCGGCGTGTGCATGCACCATGACCTCGGTGCCCTCGGCGCAGCCATCAACACCACCGCCCTGCGGCGCCAGCTTCAGATAATGAAAGACATGGGAGCCAACGCAATACGCTGCTCTCACAATCCTCCGGCCCCGGAACTTCTCGACCTTTGCGACGAGATGGGCCTTATGGTGATGGACGAGGCCTTCGACATGTGGCGCAAGAAAAAGACATCGCACGACTATTCGAGATATTTCGACGAGTGGCACGAGCGCGACCTCACCGACCTCGTGACGCGCGACCGTAATCATCCCTCGGTGATAATATGGAGCATCGGCAACGAGGTGCTCGAGCAGTGGAGCGACGCCAAAGCCGACACCCTCTCGCTTGAGGAGGCCAACCTGATCCTGAATTTCGGACAATCGGCCGAAATGCTTGCAAAAGACGGCTCCGAGATGAGTGTCAATTCCCTTCTGACCAAGAAACTGGCCGACATGACACGCGCTCTCGACCCGACACGTCCGGTGACGGCTGGGTGCCAGGAACCGGATCCGGGCAATCACCTCTTCCGCTCGGGAGCTCTCGACATCATCGGATATAATTACCATGACGAATGGTTCAAGAAAGTGCCCGAGAATTTCCCCGGGATGCCTTTCATCGTAACCGAAAGCGTGTCGGCACTCCAGACCCGAGGCTATTACCGTATGCCTTCCGACAGCATGTATATCTGGCCCAAACGCTGGGACATAGCCTTTCACGATCCATCGTTATCCTGCTCTTCTTACGACAACTGCCACGCGCCCTGGGGCTCGACCCATGAGAAGTCAATGCGCGAGGTGGAGGAGAATGACTTCATAATGGGACAGTTCGTATGGACGGGTTTCGACTATATCGGCGAACCCACGCCCTACGGCTGGCCCGCAAGAAGTTCCTATTTCGGCATTGTAGACCTTGCCGGCAATCCAAAAGATTCATACTACATGTATCTGAGCCAATGGCGACCCGACCTCGACGTGCTGCACGTCTTCCCCCACTGGAACCATACGGAGGGCGAGGATGTGGACGTGTGGGCATACTTCAACAATGCCGATGAGGTGGAACTCTATCTCAACGGCCGCTCGCTCGGCACTCGCACTCCCCAAGATTCGACCTATCACGTGGCCTGGCGCGTACCTTTTGAGCCGGGCACCCTCGAAGCTGTCTCTCGCCTGAACGGGCAAGAAGTGAAGCGCACGCAGGTGAAGACCGCCGGGGAGCCTGCTGCTATCCGCCTCATACCCGACCGCACAGAGATTGCGGCCGACGGAAGCGACCTGTGCTTCGTGAAGGTGGAGATCACCGACAAAGAGGGCAATCTCTGCCCGAATGCCGACAACGACGTGACTTTCGCAGTGGAAGGCACAGGGTTCAATGCCGGTGTAGACAACGGCAGCCCGATATCGATGGAAAGGTTCAAAGCCGACCACCGGCGCGCTTTCTACGGCAAGGCACTCCTCATAGTGCAGAGCGACGGCACACCCGGCACCGTGACAGTGAGCGCCACCTCGCCCGGCCTGCAGCCGGCGAAGTGCCAGATAGAGACCAGATGAGAAGGCCTATTAAAGAAATTGACATTCACTTCCGACTATCACATCATACCTGACATGAAACACAGAACTTCAATTCTGACCATAGCGCTGACAGCGATGGCTGCATCCGCTTCCCAGGCCGAGACGCCGGCCTATCTTAACCCCAACGCTCCGCTCGAGACGAGGGTGGAGGACGCTCTTTCAAGAATGACTCTTGAAGAGAAGGTGGCACTCTGCCACGCACAAAGCAAATTTTCCTCGCCCGGTGTAGCCCGCCTCGGCATCCCCGAACTATGGATGAGCGACGGCCCGCACGGAGTGCGCGCCGAAATCAACTGGAACGACTGGGGATATTCCAACTGGACAAACGACTCAATCACGGCCTTCCCGGCCCTGACAGCACTCGCAGCCACATGGAATCCGGCGATGTCGGCCCTCTACGGCAAAAGTGTTGGCGAGGAGGCGCGCTACCGCGAGAAAGACATACTGCTCGGGCCGGGCGTGAACATCTACCGCACACCGCTCAACGGCAGAAACTTTGAATATATGGGCGAAGACCCGTATCTCGCCGGCGAGATGGTAGTGCCCTACATTCAGGAACTCCAGAAAAACGGCGTGGCAGCCTGCGTGAAGCATTTCGCCCTCAACAATCAGGAGAAATGGAGGGGATCGATCGACGTGGATCTCTCTGACCGCGCACTCTACGAAATATATCTCCCGGCATTCAAGAAAGCCGTGGAGGAAGGCGGTGCATGGAGCATCATGGGAGCCTACAACCAATTCGGAGGGCAGCACTGCTGCCACAACAGCCGCCTGCTCAACGATATACTGCGCGGAGAGTGGGGCTTCGACGGAGTTGTGGTGACTGACTGGGGCGGCGCCCACGACACTAAGGAAGCCGCACTCAACGGACTTGACATAGAAATGGGCAGCTACACCAACGGACTCACTTCGGAAAGCAATTTCGGCTATGATGACTATTATCTCGCGCGCCCTTATCTCGAGATGATAAAAAGCGGGGAAGTGCCCGAGTCTACAGTAGATGATAAGGCTCGCAACATACTGCGCCTCATCTTCCGCACTGCAATGAACACCGGGAAGCCTTTCGGCTCGAAATGCACCCCCGAACACTACGCGGCAGCCAAACTGATAGGCGACGAATCGGTGGTGCTTCTGAAAAACAGCGGAATACTCCCCGTAGACGGCAGTAAATATGGATCGATACTCGTGGTGGGCGACAACGCAGTGCGCCGGCTCACCGACGGAGGAGGCTCTTCGGAGCTGAAGGTGCAGGACTATGTCTCTCCCCTTGCGGCTCTTCAGGCTCTCTGGGGCGACAAAGTGAAGTTTGCTCAGGGCTACATGGCCGGCAGGCCGATGTATGAGCATGAGGAAATGATCTCAGAGGCCGTGCAGGATAGCCTGCGCGCCGAGGCTGTGGCGATGGCCAAGGATGCCGACCTGGTGATATTCTTCGGCGGCCTCAACAAGAACGCATGGCAGGATTGCGAGAGCACCGACCGGAGGGAATATGACCTCCCGTTTGGCCAGAACAGACTTATCGAAGCCCTTATCGCGGCCAATCCCAACATAGTGATAGCCAACATCACCGGCAACGCCTACGCCATGCCCTGGGCCGACAAGGTGCCGGCCATACTCCACGCCTCCTATCTCGGAACGATGGGCGGAGCTACTTTGGCCGATATCCTGTCGGGAGCGGTGAATCCGTCGGGCAAACTCCCATATTCCATCCCCTTCCGCCTTGAAGACAACGCCGCGCACTCTTTCGGCGAAGCCTCATATCCGGGCATTGAGACCGTGGATGCCGAGGGCCGCAGGCATCAGAAACAGACCTACAGCGAAGACATTCTCGTGGGCTATCGCTGGCACGACACCAAAAAGATTCCCGCAAGATATGCTTTCGGCCACGGCCTGAGCTACACCACCTTCGAACTCGGCAAACCTGAGGCTTCATCAAAAGAACTGGCTGCCGACGGAAGCCTGAGCGTGAGCATCCCCGTCACCAATACGGGAAACCGCGACGGAGCCGAAGTGGTGCAGCTTTACATCACCGAGCTGAAGCCCTCGCTCCAGCGCCCCGCAAAGGAACTGAAATCGTTTGAGAAAGTGTATCTCGCACCCGGCGAGACGAAGACTGTCACCTTCACCATCGACCCCTCGATGCTGGCCTATTTCGACCCCGACACACACGCATGGAAGACCCAACCGGGGCGTTTCCGCGCCACTGTAGCCAACTCATCGGCCGGGAAAAAATCTCCCACTGTCGATTTCACGCTGAAATGACCCCTGACAATCGGGCGGATTATCCGCTCCCGACACCATCATCGCAGCAATGAGCCGAACCAACATAGCAGATTATCTTGAGAAGGCCGATATAAAGGCCACTCCCAACCGAATCCTGACGCTTCGCGCCCTCTTCGAAGCGTCGGGGCCCCTATCTCTGCTTGAGATAGAGGGGCAGATCGGCTCGATGGAGCGCTCAAGCATTCTGCGGGTGCTCAATCTTCTCACCGAGAAGGGACTCGTGCATGTGATGGAAGACGGCCGCGGAGTGGCCAAATATGAAGTATGCCGCAGTCACGACCATAGCATCGACGACGACCATCACGTGCATTTCTACTGCGAGAAATGCTGCCGGGTTTATTGCCTCGCCGACACGCATATCCCTCACATAGACGTGCCACCGGGATTCGAGACGCGCAACGTAAACTTCATGCTGAAAGGTATCTGCGCCGGATGCAACCGGAAAGCATAGCCAATAATATATACTAAATATATAATTTATATATAAATAAATGAAGAAGCATATCCTGCCGACGGCACTTGCGCTGCTGGCCATGCCGGGCTTCGCGCAGCAGGCCCTCTGGGGATTCTCACCGATAACTTCGCCCGAGATTCATCCCGACAACACCGTAACGTTCAGAATCCAGGCTCCGGAAGCGGGGAAAGTACAGGTGACAGGCGACTTCCTGAAGCCTCTTACAGTGACTGCTCCCGACGGAAACTCATACGACGCCCCAGGAACGGCCGATCTCACAAAAAGCGACGGCGAACTTTGGGAATACACCAGCGCTCCGCTTCAGCCGGAACTATATTCCTATTCTTTCATCGTAGACGGAATGAAGATACCAGATCCCGCCAATGTGTTCAGAATCCGCGATACGGCTACGGTCACCGACGTGTTCCTGATAGGCGGAGACTATGCAGACTACTACAAGGTGAACGATGTGCCACACGGCACAGTGTCGAAGGTATGGTATGACAGCCCGGTGCTCGGCACAGACCGGCGAATGACAATCTACACGCCACCGGGCTATGAGAAAGGCGACAGGAGATATCCGGTGTTCTACCTCCTGCACGGAATGGGCGGCGACGAGAACGCATGGTCGGAACTCGGACGCGCCACCCAGATTCTCGACAATATGATTGCCCGCGGCGAGGCTGAGCCGATGATAGTGGTGATGACCAACGGCAACGTGGACATGGAGGGCGCTCCCGGAGAGACGAGCCTCGGCTTCACTCCTCCCACCACCCGCCTGCCCCACACGATGGACGGCCTCTTTGAGCAGCATTTCCCCGATGTGGTGAAATATGTGGATTCCAACTATCGCACATTAGCCGACAAGAAGCACCGCGCGATAGCCGGACTCTCGATGGGCGGCTTCCATTCGCTGCATATCTCAAAGGAATATCCGGATATGTTCGACTATGTGGGCCTCTTCTCGGCAGCCATACTCCCTCAGGACGGAAAGGTTTCGCCGGTGTATGACGATTCTGACAGGAAACTTGCCGCTCAATTCGCTGATGCCCCGCAACTTTACTGGATCGCTATAGGAGAGAAGGATTTCCTCTACGATGCCAACAAGGATTTCCGCGCCATGCTCGATAAGAAGGGTTATCCCTACACCTACAGGGAAAGCCCCGACGGGCATATCTGGAAAAACTGGCGCATCTACCTCACTGAGTTCCTACCTCAGTTATTTAAAAACTAACAGAAGTGTCAGCGCGGTGAAGATAAGGATAAAGAATATGGTCTGCCGCCATTGCGTGGCTAAAGTTGCGGAGGTCACATCACGCATTCCGTCGCTCAATCTGCTCGGGGTCGAGTTGGGTTCGGTGACGGTGGAAGGGAATCCCGGGGAAACGGTAATCGACCGTCTTGATGCCGAACTCCGCAAGGAGGGTTTTGAGGTGATACGTTCACGCGAGGAGGTTATCGTTGCTGAAATCAAGGCGCGTCTTATGGAGCTGTCGCGCGATAGTGAAGGGGCCCGCGCCAATCTCCGGGACATCCTGCAGGACGCACTCAACATGTCTTACCGCAATCTGTCGCGCATATTCGCATCGACCGAGGGGCGCACCATCGAGATTTATTTCATGGCGCTCCGCATGGAGAGGATAAAGGAACTACTTCTCGACGGACAGATGTCGCTCAGCGAGATAGCATTCATCACCGGCTTCTCTTCAGTGCCTCACCTAAGCACACGCTTCAAGCAGGCCACCGGCATGACCCCCACTCAGTTTCGTGAGATAGGAATACGCACAGCACTGCCCGACGTGTAACGTTTTGGCATGAAAATGTAACGCTTTCAAAAGAAAACCATAGTATCTTTGCATCTGTAATTCAAACATCGCATTGATACTATGGATTTTTTCAATTCGCTTCTCTTCATGCTCAACGAGATGTCGCCCTACATACTTCTGGGGTTCCTGATAGCCGGACTTCTTCATGCTTTCGTGACCCGGGAGACATTCTCACGTCACCTCTCGGGCAACTCGATGAGCTCGGTGGTGAAGGCCGCTCTCATCGGCGTGCCGCTGCCGTTATGCTCCTGCGGAGTTCTCCCCACAGCCATCGCCATGAGGCGAAACGGCGCTTCGCGTGCGGCATCATCGGCATTTCTCATCTCCACACCTCAGACCGGAGTAGACTCCATCGCGGCCACATGGTCGCTGCTCGGGCCCGCGTTTGCGATATTGCGCCCGGTAGCGGCCCTTGTCACCGCAATATTCGGAGGCGTGGCAGTAGGCTCCACCGAGTCAGCTTCAGATGATCAGGCAAGCTGCAGCGCAGCATCAGAGGCCACTGAACCGCAGCCCGCGACTTTCGGGGGCAAGGTAATGGCAGCATTGCGCTATGGATTTGTAGACCTCGTGGGGAGCATCGGGCTCTGGCTCACCATCGGGCTGGTGATAGCGGCATTGATCACGGTCTACGTGCCGGCTGATTTCTTCGCTATCCTCGGCAACCGTCCCATTCTCTCGATGATCATCGCCCTTATAGTGGCAGTGCCCATGTATGTGTGTGCCACAGGCTCCATTCCCATTGCCCTCTCCCTCATCCTCAAGGGGCTCTCGCCGGGCACCGCATTCGTGCTCCTGATGGCGGGGCCGGCAGCAAATTTCGCTTCGTTCACACTTATATCAAAAGAGATGGGGCGACGCGCCGCCGGCGTCTATCTCGCATCCATCATCGCGGGAGCCATGGCAGTGGGCCTCGCCATCGACTATCTGATGCCGGCAAGCTGGTTTGCCATTGGCGACGATGCAGTCATGAACGGATCCTGCCATCATGAATGGAGCATATTCTCCACCATCTGCTCAGCCATTCTTGCCACGCTGCTCATCTGCTCACTCGTAAGAAGATTCAGTAATCACAAACCAACAACATTTACAGATATGACACAGGAATACATCATCACAGGCATGAACTGCCCGCACTGCCGTGACTCGGTAAAGAAAGCCATAGCCGCAGTTGCAGGCGTAGACACGGTAGAAGTAGACCTTCAGGCCGGAGTCGCCACCGTCGACGGCTCAGCCGACAGTGACAACGTTATTAAAGCGGTTCACGCAGCCGGCTTCGAGGCCAGCCTGAAGTAAATCAGGCGCAGCGCTTAGAGTATGAAAAAACACTCCCGTCTTCTTCGGAAGGCGGGAGCATTTTTTTCATAGTATTTTTGTTCGATTAAGGTCTTGTGCTTTTTGATTAAGGTTGTGTGTCTTTCATTAAGGTTTATGTGTTTTCATCAAGCGGAGAGCTTATCCTGAAGGCTTCTGCTCGTTTGGAATATGCGGCTCCTCACCTCGCTCACTGACAGGCTGAGTTCTTCGGCGATTTCGCTGTAGGTGTAGCCTGCGATATACATATTGAAAGGCATCTGCATCGAGGCGTCAAACGATTTGAGCACGGCTTTCACATCTTCCACATGGTGAGTTCCTTCGGGAGCCTTCTCCTCTGCCACCTGAGTCTTGCATAGCATGTATCGGAGATCGTCGGCGGTCATCTCTGAGCCGCTTACCACGTTGAAGCGGTAGTTGCCTGCGAAGAAGCCGCGGAGCCAGTTGATTACCTTACCCTTTACGCTTGTTGCTGCGGAACGACCGGAGACACTGTGCAGGTTTGAGTCGAGGTTGAGAAGAGATGAGTTGAATGAGTTGTGAGATGCCATATTTTGTTGTTTTTGTTCAAACCTGCTTTCGCAAATTCAAGGGTTGGTTAAAAATTTTTAAATTCGTTAAGAATTACTCTTTGTCTGTATAACGTTAGCATTTTTTTAAATGTTTCGACAAAATTTTGCAACAACTGCAATATCGGTTAAACAATTTTGTAACACACTAAGGCTAAACATGTTACACGTGATTAAATTAATATATCATTATTGGAACACGATGAAATATCCGTGCAACAATTCTGAAACAGAAAGGTTCATTACAATTTTTCACCACATCCCTAACAATTTGAAATATGCCCATATAGCCCTTTTACATTTTGTAAAAATCAAGGATTTTCATGGCGCTGTATCCGAAATCACGGAAAAGCAAAATGCAAGCGCACACCGAGATCAGGAAATTACAAAACACGTCCTTGACGCAACCGAAGACAAAGGGGCGACGGAATCCGATCTGGTATTCATCTGGATCAGCGTTTGTCTCCGGGTGTTATATCAAGGCAAAAACTGAATAGGGAGCCGAGAGGATGTAGCGGTGGCAGTGAGGGGAGGCATATCTTTCGAAATCGGCCGCATCGCGGTGGCGGCGGGCAAGAGTGGGCATGTCGTCGGCAAGCTCATAGTGCATGGGGAAGAAGTTACCGATCTCGAAGCGCTCAAGAAACATGCGGGCACCGGTGAAGTAATCTCTGCCAATCCTCGAATCTACGGGGAAGAAGCAGAAGTCAAAACCATGATAATGCTCGGCTATCATGCCAAGTATTGAATTATAACTCTTCAATGCCTGTGCAACTTCCGCTTCAGTTGATTCATCCTTCCAGATCCATGCGTTCAGGTCGCCGGCATGAAAGAGCGTATATCCTCCCACCGCGACCGCGTAGGAGTTGCCGATATCAGTTGAGGGGAACGATCTGACGCTTATAATATTATCGGAATAAGAATCCCTGTCGAATAGCGCTGTGACGCGCTCCGGGGCAACTTTGACACCCTTATACTGCGATTCAGGGCTCATGATATGCCTGATACGCCTCCTGACATCGCGGCTCACGATATAGCGGATATTACTGAAGCGGGCCGACCACGCGAAAATATCCGGATTATAGTGATCCTTGTGACCGTGGCTCACAAACACATAGACAGGCATCTCGGGGCTCACATCCTGCAGCGGATTGGGCAGGCTCCCGGCCTGAAAGGGATCTTTCCAGAAGTCGAAGACAAGCACAGCCTCGTCAGTCTTCACCACAAAGCAATCGTGATGGATATAAACTATCTTTATCATTATGATGATTTGGAATTAGACGTTTCTGATAGACGAGCTGCCGCTCAGTCGGTATCTTCAAGTATGAAGATCGATTCCACCGCTTTTCCGAAATATCGCGCTATTTTCATGGCGAGCGGTGTAGACGGGAGGAAACGTCCTTTTTCAATGGCCACTATCGTCTGGCGGCTTACGCCTACAGCCTCGGCCAGCTGCTGCTGGGTGATGTCTCTTTCGGCACGCTCCACCTTAATCCTGTTCTTCATCTCCTTCCTGATTATAATACCGGCTCATCGCCACTCTGAATATTATCACGAATATGATTGGGAAAAGCACAATATTGCATACAATGAACTGCAGATATGGCACTCCGTTGATGAAAAGCGTGCCCAGTATGATGATGGCTACGTAAATGTATAAGGCTTTGAGCAGCGACGAGAGGCGGATGGCGCGCGTCATTTCATCTTCGTGAGTCTCTTGCGAGCATACGATGAAGAGAGCGCCGAGCACGGTAAATATCACAGCAATGTCGATCACGACTGTTTCGATGACTCCGTCTAAGGAGAATGGGTCATACCACACTATCGGGAGCACCACCAGCCCGACCAAGAACAGAAGCCAGCCGGGAACGCGGCACGACGCGGGAAAAAGATAATCTTTCATAAATGTAGATGTTTATTGTTTGGGTTTTGATTATATAACGTCTGAAATGTATATAATGTTTTACATGATGTCGTTTTTTATTTACTTTTTGTTGTTATAAGAGAAATCCCGAATCCTCCATGTCCGGAAGATTCGGGATCAATAATCAGTGTGTAGCGGCTTCAGATCAATTTTCAGCCTCGGGAGCCTTGTCGATAAGATCCATGAAGTCGTCGAGTTTCGGGGTGATTATGATCTCGGTGCGGCGGTTGCGCTGCTTGCCCACTTCAGAATCGTTGTCGGTGACGGGATTGAACTCGCCCCTGCCGGCTGCTGAGAGCCTCTGGGGATTGATGCCGAACTTGGTCTGGAGCACCTGGACAATGGAAGAAGCGCGCAGAGCGGAGAGATCCCAGTTGTTGCGGATGTTGGTCTTGGAGATGGGCACATTATCGGTGTTGCCTTCCACGAGCACATCGAAGTCTTTGTAGTCTTTCAGTATCTTGGCTATCTTGGAGAGGGTCTGCATGGCGCGGTCGCTCACCTCATAGCTGCCGCTCTTGAAGAGCATATTGTCGGCCAGCGAGATGTAGACCACACCTTTCAGCACCTTCACGTCCACATCTTTCAGCTCGTCGGTGTTCAGCGAGCGTGTCAGGCGGTTGGTGAGGGCTATGTTGAGCGAGTCAGATTTCGACTTGGCATCCACGAGCTGCTTTATGTATTTATTCGAGGCATTTATCTCGTCAACGAGTTTGGCGATGTTCACGCTCCCCTGATTATTGGCCTCGAGGCTCTTGTCGAGGGTATGTTTGAGCTGGCTCATGCCTTTCTTCAGCTCCTCGTTGCTCTTGTTGGCCGCATCGAGCTGCGCCGTGAGATTGCGTGAATCGGCGTTGCAGTTGATCAATGCCTCTTTCGTGCTTCCGTATTCGCCCTGAAGGCTGTCATACTTAGCCTGAAGTTCAGCATATTTCTTGTTTGAGACGCAGCTTGTCGACATCAGGCCGAGAAATACCGCCGCGAGGGTGAGGATTTTAACTTTCATGGAATTGTGAGATTTAGTTAGAAACTTGCATTGTCTTTTTCATTAGAAAACGCTCATACCCCATGAAAAGTTATATCGCACATTTAAGTTTCAACCATATCAAAGAACTTTTTACGCTGTTTTATGGTATTAGAAATACAAATATAACACAAGAACAACATGAAAGACTATGTAGTAGGAATGGGCGAGGCCCTGTGGGACATCCTTCCCGAAGGCAAGAAAATAGGAGGGGCTCCGGCCAACTTCGCATTCCACGTTTCGCAGTTCGGACTTCCCGGTTGTGTGGTAAGCGCCGTAGGCGACGATCAGCTCGGCAAGGAGATTCTCGACAACTTCTCCTCGAAGGGCCTGAACCAGCTTATTTCTGTAGTGCCCTACCCCACGGGAACAGTGCAGGTGGAACTCGACGAGGCCGGCATTCCAGTTTACGACATCAAGGAGAACGTGGCTTGGGACAACATCCCCTACAATGAGGCTCTCGAGGGGCTTGCACGAAACACCCGGGCCGTCTGCTTCGGATCGCTCGCGCAGCGCAACGCGGTGACACGCGAGACTATCAGCAAGTTTCTCGACGCCATGCCTGAGAATGAAGATAACCTCGTGGTGTTTGACGTAAACCTCCGCCAGGGATTCTATACGAAAGAGATTCTCTGCAACTCTATGGAACGTTGCAACATCCTGAAGATAAACGATGAGGAACTGGACTCTCTGAGCCGCATGCTCGGCTTTCCCGACCTCGACATTCAGGACAAGTGCCGGATTATTGTAGACCAATTCAACCTCAAGATACTAATCCTCACCTGCGGCATCAACGGCAGTTATGTCTTCACTCCGGACAGCGTCTCCTTCCTGCCCACGCCTAAGGTAGAGGTAGCCGACACCGTAGGAGCGGGCGATTCCTTCACGGCCGCCTTCATCGCCAGCCTCCTGAAAGGGAAGAGCGTGGCCGAGGCTCATGCCAAAGCGGTGCAAACCTCCGCTTTCGTCTGCTCACGCAAAGGCGCCATGCCCATCCTTCCCCCCGAAATCATCGAATAAAAAAACAGGCACGGTAGGCACTGACCCTGGAGGGGAGTCAGACGGGGGTGAGGGTGCGGATGGTGCGGAGGATGGAGAGCGCTTCGGAGACGGTAGGAACGTCGTCGATGAGAAATGAGCGCTTGCCTTTGATGTCGCGCAGATGTGTGCGCCCCGGATCGAGCTGAAGCCATGCTATCATGCGTCCGAAGGCGGGCGACTGATAGTAGGCCTTGTTGTCTTCACCCACGAAATAGACATACATCTTGCCTCCCTTGAGGGTAAGGCGCTCTATACCCAGCTGCTTTGCGGCGATGCGGAGCGGCACCACCTTGATCAGTTCTTCAGAAACGAGGGGGATTTCTCCAAAACGGTCTTTAAGACGCGCGCGGAAGTCTTCAATCTGCTGCTCACTCTCCATGTTGTCGAGTTCCTGATAGAGAGATATGCGCTCGCTCTCCTGAGGCACGTAAGACGGGGGCAACCGCAATTCGAGGTCGCTCTCGATGGAGCAGTCGGCCACGAATTCCTCTTCCTTCCCGGCGTTCTGCTCGGCAAAGGTGTCGGCAAATTCCTCCGTTTTCAGTTCAAGCACAGTCTCTTTCAGTATCTTCTGATAGGTCTCATATCCCAGGTCGGCTATGAAGCCTGACTGCTCGACGCCGAGGAGATTTCCGGCGCCCCTGATGTCGAGATCCTGCATGGCTATGTGGATTCCGCTTCCGAGGTCGGAAAAACTCTCTATGGCCTGCAGGCGGCGACGCGCCACGGGAGTGAGCGTGGCGCCCGGAGGCACCATGAAGTAGCAGAACGCCTTGCGGTCGCTGCGCCCGACGCGTCCGCGAAGCTGATGGAGCTCGGAGAGTCCGAAATTGTGGGCATTATTAACTATGATGGTGTTCACGTTGGGCATGTCCACACCGTTTTCCACGATAGTGGTGGAGAGAAGTATGTCGTAGTCGTGCGCGGCAAAGTCGAGTATGGCTTTCTCAAGTTTCTCGGGCGGCATTTGTCCGTGGGCCTTCACCACGCGGGCATCGGGCACGAGGCGACGGAGCATGTTCTCGAGCACGTCAAGATTCTCGATGCGGTTGGATATCACAAACAACTGTCCATTGCGCGAGAGCTCGAAATTGACGGCTTCCTTCACTATGTCATCGTCGAGCGAGGCCACTGTGGTCACCACCGGATGGCGGTTGGCCGGCGGAGTATTGAGCGAACTGAGGTCGCGCGCGCCCATGAGCGAGAACTGCAGGGTGCGCGGTATGGGCGTGGCGCTCATTGTGAGGGTATCGACGTTCACCTTCATCTGCTTCAGTTTCTCCTTCACAGCCACGCCGAACTTCTGCTCCTCGTCTACGATGAGGAGACCGAGATCCTTGAACTTGACACCTTTCCCTATAAGTTTGTGGGTGCCTATGAGTATATCCACTTTCCCGGCCTCGAGGTCGGCGAGTATCTGCTTCACCTCTTTCGGCTTCTTGGCCCTGGAGATGAACTCCACCCTCACCGGAAGATCTTTAAGGCGCCGCGAGAAGGTGTTGTAGTGCTGCATTGCGAGCACCGTGGTGGGCACGAGCACGGCCACCTGCTTGGAGTCGGCCGCGGCCTTGAAAGCGGCGCGAATGGCGATCTCCGTCTTTCCGAAGCCCACGTCGCCGCAGACAAGCCTGTCCATGGGCCGGGGGCTCTCCATGTCGGCCTTTATGTCGTTTGTGGCCTTGAGCTGGTCGGGGGTATCCTCATAGATGAAGCTGGCCTCGAGCTCATGCTGCAGATATGAGTCGGGCGAGAATGCGAAACCCTTCTCCTCGCGGCGCGCCGCATAGAGCTTGATGAGATCGCGGGCAATATCCTTCATCTTCCCCTTGGTGCGCTCTTTTACGCGCGCCCAGGCTCCCGAGCCGAGCTTGCTGATCTTCGGGGGCACACCCTCCTTGCCACGATATTTCGAGAGCTTATGCAGCGCATGGATCGACACCAACACGATGTCATCGTTCTGATAGAATAACTTGATCATCTCCTGCGGGCGCCCGTTGGTGTCGGTCTTTATCAGGCCTCCGAAGCGCCCCACGCCATGGTCGATATGCACGATGTAGTCGCCCACCTCTATCTGGTTGAGTTCCTTGAGCGAGAGGGCGAGTTTTCCGCTGCGCGCGCGGTCTGACTTGAGCGAATATTTATGGAAGCGGTCGAAAATCTGATGGTCGGTGAACCAGCATATCTTCGCCTCATGGTCTACGAATCCGGCGTGAACCGTCTCCCCTACGGGAGTGAAGCGGATGTCGTCGCCACGGTCTTCGAATATTTCCTTGAGGCGCTGGCTCTGATAGGGGGAGTCGGAAAGGAGCAGAATGCGGTAGCCGTCGGCCAGCATCCGCGAGAACGACTCCGCGATGAGGTCAAAATTCTTGTGATATGAGGCCTGCGAAGAGGTGTTGAAGTTAAGGCAGGCATCGGCGCCGGCGCCGGTCACCGTCATTCCGAACTCCACCACGCGCATGGCGTCGAGGCGACGCAGGAAATCGGCCGGATCCACCACCTTCTCCATGGCATGTGAGTCGCCCTCTTCAGCAATGGCGGCAGACTCGGAGAAAGACTGCGACGCGATGTCGGCCACCACAGCCTTGAGCGACGACAGGGACGCGGCGAGGAGCGGAGTCTTGTCGCCCACAAACTCCAGCAACGATATGCCGTCGGCCATGTCGCCCTCAGCCGCCGAGGGGGGCACCACCGTGATGTCGGCCACCCGCTGCTCTGAAAGCTGGGTATCCACATTGAAAGCGCGTATGGAGTCGATCTCGTCGTCGAAAAAGTCGAGGCGGTAGGGAAGTTCATTCGAGTAGGAGAAAACGTCGAGAATGGAGCCTCGGCGGGCAAACTGGCCGGGTTCATACACATAGTCCACCTGATGGAATCCGAGTTCGAGCAGACGCTCCTCGGTCTTCCTTATGTCGGCCTTTCCTCCCGACTTTAGCGTGAGGGTATCGCGCTCCAGCACCTCGCGCACCGGCACACGCTCGGCAAGGGCATCGGGATATGTCACCACGAAGCGCAGCCGGCCTGCGCGCCACCCGTCGAGGGTCTCGGCGCGGAGTATCTGCTGCGGAGCATCGACGCGGCCATATTTGATATGGCGCTTGTAGCCCGACGGAAAAAAGCCCACCTCGCTCGAGGGAGCGACGCGCGAGAGGTCGTGATAGAGATATCCGGCAGTGTCGGCATCGTCGGCCACTATCACAAGCGGATGCGTCTTCCGGGGAAGCAGACCGAACACCATCGCGGCCGACGATCCCCGCAAGCCTGCAAGGGCTCCATGCCGCATCTTGCTGTCGGCCAGCATGGCGGCAAGTGCCTTGACGCGTGCCGGAGTAGCGAACAGCGCCGCCGCCTCGGGCAGCGACATCATTCCTTCGCCAGCCTTCTTCATTTGCCGCTCCCTTTAAGAATGGCCTCGTATGCGGGGCCTGAGAGCACCTCCACAGCCTTCTCCACAACAGGATCGGTCTGCAAGCCTACGAGTATGCGGCCCGTGTCGCCGTAATAGCGCGACGCTATCTCTTCAAGAAGATATTCGCTTATCTCCTTGCGCTTGAAGCGGAGATCGCGCTCGAGATCGCTTCCGAGCAGGGTCTGGAGATGATTGAGCACAGAATCGCTCTCCTCAGTGGCGTAGCCCTGCTCCGAAGCCTGCTTGCGCACTTCTTTCATGAGCTCGTCGAAAGAGGAGTCATACTTCATTCCGCTCCGCATCACATAGCCGGAGAAGTCTTCGTAGATGTCATCGTCGATCTGAAGACCGGGAATCGCGGGGCTGTCGGGATGCGATGCGCGATAGCGGGTGGCATAGTCGAAAATCTTGTTTTTAGTGACGAGATTGTAAAGAATATCAGAATAATTCTTTAACTCCACTACCGAATCGGGCTGTAGGCCGCCGCCGTCGCGCACCTCGCGTCCTCGTGCCGTGTGGAAGACATTGGTCAGCGAGTCGGGGATGCGGGCCACCGAGCCGTCGGGGTTCCTGTTGGAATAGTCGAGAGCCTGAATCAGACGCCCCGAGGGTATGTAGTATTTAGCCACCGTCACTTTCAGCAGAGCGTCGTGGGGCAGCGGGAAAGAAGTCTGCACGAGGCCCTTTCCGAAACTGCGCGTGCCTATGAGCACGGCGCGGTCGAGATCCTGAAGCGCACCGGCGGTGATTTCCGAAGCTGAGGCCGTGCCGCCATCCACGAGCACCGCTATCGGAAGGTCGGGATGTGAGGGCTTATGGGTGGTCTTATACACTCGCTCGTTGCCCTTGCCTTTGGTGCGGAGCACTTCGGTGCCTTTCGGAAGGAAATTGCCGAGCACCTCCACAGCGCTCTCGACAAGTCCGCCACCATTGCCCCGGAGATCGAGTATCAGTTTTGAGAATCCGGGGTTGAGGCTCAGTGAGTCGAGCGCAGCGGTCATTTCCTTTGGGGTATTGTAGATGAAACTTGTCAGCTTGATATAGCCCACCTCGGGCGATATCATTCCGAACCAGGGCACGGATTTCTCACCCACCTTCTCGCGTGTGACGACAAACGTCTTCAGGGAGTCTTCCACGTATGGGCGTATCACCTCAATGCGCACGTCAGTGCCGGGAGTGCCCTTGAGGAGCTTGGAGACCTCGCCGTCTTTCAGCCCCTTGGCCTCCACGCTGTCGACCTTTGCAATGCGGTCGCCGGGCATAAGTCCGGCCTTTGCCGCCGGGCTTCCCTCCATAGGGGCCGAGATGCATACGTAATCGCCGATTTTGACGATATATGAGCCGATGCCGGCATATTCTCCGGTGGTCATCTTCAGGAGTTCGTCGCGGTCGTCGGGAGCGTAGTATGCTGTGTAGGGATCCACGGTGTTGAGCATGGCCCTTGAAGCCGCTTTGAAGGCCTCGTCGATGCGTATGGAGTCGACGTAGTTCTGTTCAAGCACCTTCACCATAGCGTTGAAGGTCTTGAGATTTCGCTGCAGGGCCATATCATGGCTTTTTCCGGCCGTCGCTGATATTATGATCAGCGCCAGCGCCAATAAGGGGAGGGTGAGCCTTTTCATTATTGCTTGATTTCTTCATTCCCCGGGAGGTCGGGGTGCGGATAGTCGATGGTGAAGTGCAGCCCGCGCGATTCTTTTCTCTCGCGTGCCTGCCGCATTATCAGATATGCGACATTGATGATGTTTCTCAGTTCGCACAGAGCGCGTGTGGGCTTGCTTTCGCGGAAGAGCCTCTCAGTCTCCTGATATAGGATATCGAGGCGGTTCCATGCGCGGTCGAGGCGGAGGTCGCTGCGCACTATGCCTACGTAGTAGCCCATGATCTGGTTCACTTCCTTCTCAGACTGAGTTATCAGCACCATCTCTTCGGGATGCGTTGTGCCCTCGTCGTTCCATTCCGGCACATCGTTGCGGAAATCGATGCCGTCTACGCGCGCGGCGGCATGCCTGGCGGCGGCATCGGCATAGACCACGGCCTCGATCAGCGAATTGGAAGCCAGACGGTTGCCGCCGTGCAGCCCGGTGCGAGAGCATTCTCCCACGGCATACAGACGATCGATGCTCGACTGGGAGTTGAGGTCTACCTTTATGCCTCCGCACAGATAATGTGCCGCAGGGGCCACGGGTATCATATCCTTAGTGATATCGATGCCGAGAGAGAGGCATTTCTCGTAGATGTTCGGGAAATGCTTTTTCGTCTCTTCCGGGTCTTTGTGCGTCACGTCGAGGCAGACATGATCTGCGCCTGTCTGCTTCATCTCCGAGTCGATGGCACGCGCCACAATGTCGCGCGGGGCAAGCGAGAGGCGCGGATCGTATTTGTGCATGAATTCCTTTCCGTCGGGGGTCTTGAGCACCGCGCCGTAGCCCCTCATGGCCTCGGTGATGAGGAAACTGGGGCGGTCGCCGGGATGATAGAGCGCCGTGGGGTGGAACTGTATGAACTCCATGTCGCAGACGTCGCCTTTGGCACGATAGACCATCGCAATGCCGTCGCCCGTGGCGATGAGCGGATTGGTGGTGGTGGTGTAGCAGGCACCCACGCCGCCTGTGGCCATCACCGTGATTCGCGCCAGGAAAGTATCCACCTTCTCAGTCTTCTCGTTGAGGACGTATGCGCCGTAGCACGTGATGTCGGGAGTGCGCCGCGTCACGATTTTTCCGAGATGATGCTGCGTGATTATCTCCACGGCGAAATGATGCTCGAACACGTCTATATAGGGATTCTGCTTCACCCGCTCCACGAGCGATGTCTGAATGGCAGCCCCGGTGTTGTCGGCGTGGTGCAGAATCCTGAACTCGGAGTGTCCGCCCTCGCGGTGGAGATCGAAAGAGCCGTCTTCTTTCCTGTCGAAGTCCACTCCCCACTCGAGCAGGGCACGTATCTGCGCCGGAGCCTCGCGCACCACCTTCTCCACCGCCTGCGGATCGGAGAGCCAGTCTCCGGCCACCATAGTGTCGTGGATATGCTTGTCGAAATTATCGACTTCAAGGTTAGTGACACTTGCCACGCCGCCCTGGGCGAAGAAAGTGTTGGCCTCCTCCAGGTCAGACTTGCAGATGAGGGCCACCCTGTGGCCTGCTGATGCCACCTTCAGGGCGAAGCTCATTCCGGCCACTCCGCTGCCGATGACGAGATAATCATATTTGAAAACCATTTTCGGAAAGGTATTGTAATTTGTAGGGCGCGGGCCAGTCACGGCCCGCGCCCTTCAGGTCGAATTTATGATGGGTATTCGCCTGCAGGCGATATCATAATATTCCTATTCTCAGAAAGCGAGGTTGTAAGAAGCGAACTCGAGGTCTTTCTTAGCCTTCTCGGCGAGAGTGCTGTCGAGCTTGATGGCTTCGCGGAGGTTGGTCATCACCATGTTCTCGTTGTTGGTGCGTGCGCCAACTACTGCTGCGAGATAATATGTCACGGCGTTGGGAGCCTTGATGCCGGCAAGAGTGTTCTTAGCCGCGCTGTAGTCCTTGTTGAGGATCTGGGCGAGAGCGGCGTTGTTGTTCTTGCTTGAGCCGAAGCTGTTGACAGCCTTCGAAGCATTGCCTTCGTTGATGTAGAGCACACCGAGAGCGGAAGCGGCCTCAGGCACGCCTGCTGCGCCACCGATGAGATCCTTGCCCTTTGAGTAGTCGCCGTTGGCGAGGGCGAGAAGACCCTGGTTGAGTTCAACCGACTTGTTGCCGGGAGCGGCCTTGGCAGCCTTGGCGAGCGACTGAGCGGCAGCGTCAAGCTTGCCGAGTGCTATCTGAGTTGCGCCGAGGTTGTTCCAGGTGCGGAAGTCGTTGGGATAAAGCTGAGCGGCAGCTGCATAGACAGCCTCCTGACGCACCTTGTCGTCGGTGAGCTGAGCCACGTAGAGGATTTCCTCAATTGAGAGCTTGCTGGGATCTGTAGCGAATTCCTCGATCATAACTTCGTCAGACTTGCCGATGACATTTACAGTAGCCACGATCTTGGAGTAGCGGAGCTGGGGAAGGATCTGCTCAGCGAGTTCGTTGAACACAGCCGACATGTTCTTGAGCTCGGCCTCGCGCTGTTCGGGATCCTTATACATCTTGAGGACAGAGAGAATGAGGTTCTTGTCCTGGATGTTTGACTTCTCAACGAGCTGCTGGAAGCCTTCCCAGTCTTCGGGAGTGAACTCAGAAGTGAGCTCGCCGAACTCTGTGATCTTGTCTTTCTTGAGCTGGCCCTTCATGTAGTCAACCGTATTCACCTCGCGCTTTTCAGAAAGCTGGGTGTTGAAAGCCATTGTTCCGTCGGGCGAAGCGTAAGAGTGAACGTTGATGCCGGCGATTTCCATATTGGCAGCGTCGTTGGCGGCTACGAGGTCGTTGTTGAAGTCTACGTAGTCAGTTGCGTTGGTCTGGTTGGCGCGGATATTAGCCTGGTTGATGAGGAACTTGATCTCTGCGCTGTATTTCTCCTGAATGATGCGCTGGAATGCGCTGGGAGCGTTAGAGGTCTCGAAAGCGGCAGCGTCGATGAGAGTGGAGGTGGCAATCACGCCGTAGCCTACCTTAACGCGGGGAAGCACATATTCCTTGCTGCCCTGAGTCACCTTGAAGTCGAGGTAGAGGTCGGAGTTAGCCATTTCGGGCTGATAGAGCACGTTGAAGGGGATAGTAACTGAACCACCATCCTTGTAAGAGATCACCTGTCCGTTGGCACGGGCGTTCTCACCCTGGAAGGTCATCTGCGAGCTGGAAGCCTCGCCACCGTTCCATGCGAGGACGGGAGTGACGGTGACAACTGCGTTCTTGGGCATGAACTTTGCCGGAACAGTACCTGAAATGGTAGCGGGGACAGTAAGGCCGACTGTCTCGAGCGGTGTCGGATTTACCGTGAAATACTCCGAAGCGAAGTCACCGACTTTCTTGGAGCAGGATGCCATGGAGAGAACCATAGCGCCCATCGAAAGGTAAACTAATGTTTTTTTCATGATCATGAATATAAAAAAACTTAACTAAATTTAGGGTTATCAACAAGTTGGATAGGAGTTGCGAGCCGCGCCGCGCCGAGACTCCCATATTAGAACTTCAAAGTTATATAAAATGGTTGACTTCTGCAAGAATTTTCCGCAAAAAAAGGCTTTGTGGCCCTAATCATATCGTCTACGCGGCCGCCACGCGTCAGGATTCGTAGAAGATTGCCTCCTTCTGATAGCGGGCCATAAGGGTGTTGTAGGCCCAGTCGTCGCAGGGAAGAAGCGTGATGCCGCGCGATTCGTCGATGATGTAGTCAGTGATGGGAGCTCCGGCATAGATGGAGCATACCACTCCGCCGCCGAGCCTCGGATTCACCTCCATAAGCAGATATCTGTTGCGGTCGAGATCATGCAGGAACTGAAGGGTGACCGGGCCGCGCAGGTTGAATGTCTCGATCACACGGCGCGAAAGCCCGTCGAGCACAGAATTTCGGCAAGTGATGGTGCGTGTCACCTCTCCGCCCATAACTTCGAGACGGCAGCGGGGCACGACCGTGAGGATCTCGCCCTGCTGCGACACGTAGCAGTCTACCGTATACTCCTCGCGGTTCTCGATGTATTCCTGAACGAGATATTCCGAAAGATTGTGGAGCTCCATCAACTCGTCGAGCGTATGGAAGACTTTTATGCCGCGCGAGGCCGACCCCTTGCGGGGTTTGGCTATGGCCGGCATCTTCGCGGTGAGGGCGGTATAGGTCTTCGGGATAGGGATGCCGGCTTTCTCGAAAGCCTTGGCAGCCTCAATCTTGTCGAACATGATGCGGCTGGTCTCAAAGTCGCCAACGGGGACAAAGACATCGGGAAGAAACTGCTTCACTTTTGAAGCGATCTCGATGGCACCGTCTACGAAGGGAAGAATGATATCCACTTCGTTCTCCTTTGCCACGCGCACTATATCCTGCACCACATTGGGATCGCTCCAGCGCGGGCCGACCACCACTTTCGCCACAAGAGCGATGGGCACCTGCTCGAGAAGTTCATAACTGATGATGTTCACTTCCCGGCCTATACGCTCGCCGCTTCGCTTGAACAATTCGGCCATCGACACCCGGCGGGCTCCACCGAGCATCAGGATATTTATTTTCCTCATACGTTATATATTCCTGATTTATACTGTTTTAGATTAGCAGGGTCGGTAAACCATCCTATGGTGCGCTGCAGACCCTGCTCGAGATTGAAACGCGGGCGCCAGAGAGTGAGCGAGGTGATGAGCGAATTGTCGCCGAGCAGCCTGAACACCTCGCTGCCCGAGGGGCGGAGACGGGCCGGATCCACCACCCACTCCACGTCGGCATCCATAAGGCGCGCTATGGTGCGGAGAGTGTCGCGCATGGAAATCTCCACGCCTGTGGCGATATTTACTTCACGCCCCACGGCTTCGGGACATTTGGCCAGAGCAATAAAGCCGGCGGCCGTGTCTTCCACATAGTTGAAGTCGCGTGTGGGTGAAAGGTCGCCTACCTTGATGCGGCGCTCGCCTGAGGCAATCTGCGTGATGATGGTGGGAATGATGGCTCGCGCCGACTGGCGCGGCCCGTAGGTATTAAACGGACGCACGATTGTGACCGGCGTGCCGAACGCGTTGTGAAAACTCATTGCAATGGCATCGGCTCCTATCTTTGATGCCGAATAGGGCGACTGCGGCTGCTTGGGATGGCGCTCGTCGATGGGAACATATTTCGCCGTGCCGTAGACCTCGGAGGTGGATGTGACCAGAAGACGCGATACTCCCTCGTCGCGCGCGGCCTGGCAGATGTTGAGAGTGCCTTTCACGTTGGTGTCTACGTATGAGTCGGGAGCCACATAGCTGTAAGGGATGGCTATGAGGGCGGCAAGATGAAACACGGTGTCGACTCCCTTCACGATATGGCGGCAATAGTTGGGATCGCGCACGTCGCCGGTGACGACTTCAAGATTGGGATGATCTATCCCTTCCAGCCAACCCCACGAGTTGAAGGAATTGTATTGGGCCAGCGCCCGCACCTCGCAACCCTCGGCCAGAAGGGCCTGCGTGAGGTGTGAGCCGATGAATCCGTCGGCTCCGGTGACGAGTACCTTATTCATTGCTTATTTCTTCTTTATATGTTTGAATATGCCTCATCTTCTTCTCATCGAGAATTTCAGCGATGGTGAGGAATATTCCGCTTTCCTCTACGTTGCCGAATTCCTCATTGACCGATGTGCCGAATACGCGCATCGTAGGCGACAGACTCATGTAGGCATTGACGAGCGGCGGGATGTTGAGCCCCTGCTCGCGTATGAGATGATGGAGTATGCGGTAGTCTTCCTTATAATCCTTTCCGGCGAAGAGCCCCTGTATCTCGGGAGACATTGCCGCCGTGGATACGGGCCGCAGCGGAGTGACGAGATCGTCAGGGTCGGGGAAATGCTTGAACAGGAACCCGAGCAGGATGTCGAGATTGCGGCGTCCGAAGCCGGGATACATCGTAACCTTTCCGAATAGATATTTCATCTCGGGATACACCACCGTGAGCGCACCGAGTCCGTCCCAGAGATTGTCGAGCGCGAAGAGCGCATGCGACCCCGCCTTTGTGTTCTGGTAAGGCGACGCCACAAACGAGCGTCCAAGCTCGAGAGTCTGCGGAAGATATTCTGAGAGGAAGCGCCCTGAGAAACGGAAAAGATGCGACGTGGCTATGCGCGGAATGCCCGATGACATGTCTATCTTGTCGCCCGTTATAAACCGGTAACCGCCCAGAATC
This sequence comes from uncultured Sangeribacter sp., assembly GCA_964410515.1. Classification (GTDB taxonomy): domain Bacteria; phylum Bacteroidota; class Bacteroidia; order Bacteroidales; family Muribaculaceae; genus Lepagella. The sequence continues at coordinate 50,281 of CAYPGW010000002.1, forward strand.
TGGCGCTCGCGCGGGTTCCACACGATGAGTTGGCGGCAGGGTTCGGGCATGGTGTCGAACTCATCAATATCGAGAGGCGCGCCGGTGCCTCCGCCTGCCTGCCGGAATGCTTCCTCGCGCAGACGCCCTATCTCGCGCATCACCGCAGGGGCGCAGTGCGCGTCGACAACATAGAGATGATTGTCTCCCTTGTTGCTGTGGCGAAGAAAGCGCTCGGGCGTCAGTTCTCGCTCAATGTCTTCCCGTGCTACGGGAGGTATTATCGGTTGCATGGTGCAAAGTTAATAATAAATTCAGAGATATGAAAATGAAAAGTCCGATATGCGGTTCAAAACCTGCATATCGGTGCAAAAAAAACAGCATATCGGCCTCCGGGCCATTTCTCACTCCGCCGGATGGAAGTGGGAATAGACAAGTGCGGCCTTTGATTTGCCCACTATGCCGGCTATGGCGTCGAGAGGGGCCTCTTTCAGCCGCTTCACGCTCTTGAACTCCTTGATGAGGGCTGTGCGGGTGGCCGGGCCTATACCCTTGATGGAATCGAGTTCGGACACCGTCTGGCCTTTCGACCGGCGATCACGGTGATGAGTGATTCCGAAGCGGTGAGCCTCATCGCGCAGGGCTTGTATCACTCTCAGGCTCGGGCTGGTCTTGTCGATGTAGAGAGGCAGCGAGTCGCCCGGGAAATATATTTCTTCGAGTCTTTTCGCTATTCCCACGAGTGCCACCTCGCCGCGGATTCCCATCTCGTCGAAAGCCTCCACAGCGGCACTGAGCTGACCCTTTCCACCATCGACCACCACCATGTCGGGCAATTTCTCGCCTTCGGCCATCATGCGGGTGTAGCGGCGGTGAAGCACTTCCTTCATCGATGCGAAGTCGTCGGCTCCCACCACGGTCTTTATGCAGAAATGGCGATAATCGCGCTTTGAGGGCTTCCCGTTGCGAAATACTACGCAACTGGCCACCGGATTCGTGCCCTGGATATTGGAGTTGTCGAAGCATTCTATGTGGCGCGGCTGCACGCTGAGCCGGAAATCGCGCTTCATTGTCTCCATCAATTTATCCACACTCCGCTCTGGATCGAGGGCCTCGGCCTGCTTCTCCTTATCGCGCAGATACTGCGCTGCATTCTTCGATGCAACGTCGAGCACCTTCTTCAGGTCGCCGCGCCGTGGCACCGTGAATTCAACTCCGTCAAATTCCACATCAGGCAGAAAAGGCACGATTACATCGGAGAATTTTCGTGAAAACCTGCGCTCCACCTCGGCCATTGCCATCGAGAGAATTTCCTCTTTCGAAGATGCGGAGCATCGCCTGTATTCGAGGTTTATGCTCTGTATCACCGCACCGTTGTGGAGATGCATGAAGCACACCACTGCCGAGTCCTCATCGTCGGCAGCCACATATCCGAACACATCGAGATCTGCAGCTTCTGTCGTGGCAACGACACTCTTTGTGTTATACCGCTTCACGGCCTCATATTTCTCTTTCACTTCCTGTGCCTGCTCAAACTTCAGATCGTCGCTTAGAGCCTGCATCTCCGCCCTGAGATGGCGTTCGAGCTCCACCGTCTCGCCCCTGAGAATTGCGCGGACGCGCTGCACATATTCGCCATACTGGTCGCGGTTGATGAAGCCGCGGCAGGGGCCACCGCATTTCTTAATGTGATAATCGAGACATAGCGAGTATTTCCCTTTGGCTATCCCCTGCTCGGTGAGCGCATGGCGGCATGAGCGGAGCGGAAAGATCTCGCGTATTAGACCGAGCACCACCTTTGCCGACTGCACATTGGAGTAAGGGCCGTAATATTTCGCCGGGAGCCCTTTCTCGCGCGTCATGAACACCCGGGGGAAATCCTCTTTCGTCACCACTATCCAGGGATAAGACTTGTCGTCTTTGAGCAGCACATTGTAGCGGGGCTGATATTCCTTGATCATCGCGCTTTCAAGATGGAGCGCGTCTTCCTCGGAATGCACCACTATGAAGCGCATATCGACAATGGCCCTGACGAGGAGGTTGGTGCGATTGATCTCGTGGCGGCGATTGAAGTAAGACGACACCCTCCGCTTGAGTCGCTTCGCCTTGCCGACATAGATCACCGTGCCGTTCTTGTCGAGATACATATACACGCCCGGGCTCTCGGGGAGCGACAGTATCTTTTCCCTGAGCCGGGCGCCCGGACGGTTGTTGCGGATATCCTCCGGCGTTCTGTCAGACTTTATCTCGAGATTAAAACCGCCGAGTTCATCGATGTCTCTTCCGGTGCCGGCAAGCAGATCGGAGGATATATCAGTCATTCTGTCAGTATTTGAGAAGCGTTGTCACCTCCACATCCTCCGGAAGCACGCTTCTGCCGTCAAGTCCGGTAAGCTCTACCACGAAGTTGATGTAGATTTTCTTCGGATTCATCGATTTCACGAGCTGATATGCAGCGCTCATGGTTCCGCCCGTGGCAAGGAGGTCGTCGTGAAGCACCACAACATCGTCTGAAGAAATCGCGTCGCTGTGCAGTTCGATTGTATCCACGCTATATTCCTTGGCGTATGATGCCTTCACAGTCACCGACGGAAGTTTACCCGGCTTTCTTGCAGGCACGAATCCTGCTCCGAGACGATCGGCGAGTATCGATCCACCGATGAAGCCGCGAGATTCAATACCGACAACTTTAGTCACTCCTTTATCTTTGTAAAGTTCTGCAAGGGCGTCGCCCATGCAGCGGAGCGCCTCTCCATTCTTGATCATCGTGGTAAGGTCGCGGAAAACGATTCCTTTCGAGGGGAAATCGGGCACATCACGAATGAGCCCCTTGAGGTCTTCTGTCTTCATATATCTTAGGTTTTAAATGATTCAATAATCAGCAATGTCCAGAGTCGGCAAAAATGTTCCACGTGAAACAATACGTCATCATTCTCCTTATAATACGTCAGTTGCGGAGCAATACAAGCAGCACATTAATGTCGGCCGGCGACACACCCGGAATGCGCGACGCCTGCCCTATCGTCTCAGGACGGATGCGCGTGAGTTTCTGACGCGCTTCGGTGGAAAGAGCCGTGATCGATGAAAAATCCATCGCATCGGGGATGCGAACTTTCTCAAGCCTCAACACACGCTCGGCCGACTCCCTCTCGCGCGAGATATAGCCGCTATACTTGATCAATATTTCGGCCGACTCCATTATCTCGTCCATTCTTTGCTCCTCCAACTCGGAGCATCGCTTGGCAAGCGAGGGCACGAGCGGAAGCAGCGAGGCGAGACTCAACTGAGGTCTGCGGATAAGATCGGCTACTTTCACCGATCCCGACAGGCGCCCCGTACCCACCTCTTCAAGATAGGCCTGCAACTCATCTGTAGGCTTTGCGGAATGAGTCTCACACCACTCCACGAGAGAGTCGCGCTGTTCATATTTGCTTTTCATCGCCTGATAGCGCGCTTCCGAGGCAAGACCTATCTCACGGCCGAGCGGGGTAAGACGCAGATCGGCATCATCCTGACGGAGAAGGATGCGGAATTCGGCGCGGCTCGTGAACATACGGTAAGGCTCATCCACACCTTTCGTCACAAGGTCGTCGATCAATACTCCTATATAAGCCTGATCACGCCCGAGCACCACCGGATGGAGCCCTTTGGCACCACGCGCGGCGTTGATACCTGCCATCAGGCCCTGCGCAGCCGCTTCCTCATAGCCCGTGGTGCCATTGACCTGACCTGCGAGATACAGATTCGACACAACTTTCGACTCCAGAGAATGACGCAACTGGGTGGGATCGAAGAAATCATACTCTATGGCGTAGCCCGGACGGTAGAAATGCACGTCGCGCAAGGCCGGAATTTTCTGAAGAGCCTCCACCTGCACCTGCCAGGGAAGCGAGCTTGAAAAGCCGTTGATGTAGAATTCATGCGTGGCTACACCCTCGGGCTCAAGAAATAATTGATGACTCTCCTTATCGGCAAACGTCACAATTTTGGTCTCTATCGAGGGGCAATAGCGAGGCCCGATGCTTTTGATCTGGCCGTTGTAGAGCGGAGAATCGGCAAGGTTGTCGTTGAGAACACGATGCACTTGCTTATCGGTATGAACTATGTAGCAATCGCGTGGCGGAAGACTTCTCCCCACTTCCGGAAGATAGGAGAACTTGTGAAAATCACGCACCACAACGCCGTCTTCCTCCACAACGTCGTCGCCACCCTGAGGAGAAGCAAGTGAGAGGTCGATGGTGGAGCCATCGATGCGAGCCGGGGTTCCTGTCTTCATCCTGTCTACACGGATGCCGAGGCTGCGGAGCTGATCTGACAGGCCCTCCGAGGCTGCTTCCGCTATGCGGCCACCGGCAATCTGCGTGCGGCCGAAGTGCATAAGACCATTCAGGAAAGTACCGGCGGTGAGCACCACACGCCGCGCCTTGAACTGAATTCCGAGAGCCGTGCGTACACCGGTCACGGTATGACGCGGAGCACTCCCCTCCACTTCCACGGTGTGAATATCGAGAGAGGTCACCATATCTTGAAAGATATGGAGGCCGGGGATAGAATCAAGAGTCTTGCGCCACTCGTCGATGAAACGCGTGCGATCGCTCTGCACTCTGGGCGACCAAACGGCCGGCCCCTTACTGCGATTGAGCATTCTGAACTGTATGGCGGTGCGGTCGGCAATAATACCTGTGCGGCCCCCGAGAGCGTCTATCTCGCGCACTATCTGACCCTTGGCTATTCCTCCGATGGCGGGATTGCACGACATCTGCGCTATGCGGTTCATATCTGAGGTTATGAGCAGGGTGCGGCAGCCCAGCGAGGCAGCCGAGGCAGCGGCCTCGCAACCTGCGTGGCCGGCTCCTATCACTATCACATCATATTCAAAATTCATCGCTCTCAGTTGTCAGTTGATCCCAAAGTGAAAGCGCCGCATCTTCGGCAGACTCCATTATCTCACGCTCGCCGGGGCCCTTATCGTTGATGCCCACAAGGTGAAGCACTCCATGAATGATGACGCGCAGCAACTCACGAAAGAAAGAGACTCCGAACTTATCAGCATTCGAGGCCACCGTGTCGAGAGAGATCAGTATGTCTCCCGCTATGCGGCTGGCACGTGAATAGTCGAAGGTGATGATATCGGTGTAATAATCATGGCCCACATATTGGCGGTTGGCCACAAGTATCTCTTCATCATCCACGAAGAGATAGTTAAGGTTGCCTACCTCACGGCCATGCGATTCGGCCACGAGGCATATCCACCTTGAGACAAGTGCGATATCCATTTCCGGCATCGCTACACCTTTACATTCAAATTCTATCATAAAAAATCAAGCGGAGCTACATCTGCTCTCCGCTTGCGCAAAAATAACAAATTTCGGCGACATTTTAAAGAATTTCTCCAAAAAATGTAAATATTGAGGAAATCTGCCCGAATCAGACGCCGGAACAGAAATTTAGAAGATATGTCGAAAAAGTATGCAATATCTTACTTATCAACACATTAATACTCAAACAAAGCAATATTAAGCGCCTGAGAATTTGATATTCCGGCCCATTCGGGCATTCACATGTGAATTTCAGGACAAGAAACGGGGATTTCGTGCTTCTTTCAGCTATCCTTCCATTTTTAAGACTACCATGTCGGGAGTCACCACGAGCGAGGCGGGGAGAGACTCCACGATAGGAACATTGCGACGGGAATGCCCCACCGGGAAATCGAAAGCCACAGGACACCCCACTGCCCACTCGCGGAAGCGGTCATGAATCATATCATACATGGCATCATAGTTTCGGTCGGGTTTGAATTCTGTAAACTGTCCGATGATGATGCCGCGAGCCGCGCGGAGCACTCCCTGAAGGTGCAGGCGATAGAGCATACGCTCCACAGCATAGATAGGCTCAGAGACATCTTCAATGAAAAGAATGGCATCTTTCTTGAGGCACTCTCCCATCAGATCGAAAGGGGTTGCGGCAAGACCATTGAGCACGGCAAGGTTTCCACCTATGATGACACCACTACCCTCCCCCACTATGTTATAGTCGTGCGGAGCTACATGATATTCGGCTCGCGGAGCGGCAGACTTCAAGATGGCCAAAAGCGCGTCACGATATGGGTGGCATCCGCAGTAAGTGTTTTCCACCATCTGCTTCGCCATGCCACCATGCACTGAAGCGACTCCAGCCTTGTGCAGGAGCGCATGAAGCGCCGAGACATCGGAAAACCCCACGAGCCACTTAGGATGCGCAGCAATGAAACCGACCGAGAGATAATCGAGCAGATGCACGCAACCATAACCGCCTCTGGCACATATCACGGCATCTATATCATCCCGGCTCCAGGCATCGCGGAAGTCAGCCAGACGCTGCTCGAGAGTAGCCGCGTAAGAGCCGGAGGCATGCTCATCGAGAGCCGATGGATACACAACGAGCTCGATGCCGCGAAACCTTTCATCATCTCTAAACACGCCGATAAGGCCTTCCACAATCTCAGGCTTAATGCGGCTGGCAGGCCCGATGAGAGCCACTTTCGACCCCTCGGCGAGAGGTTTGGGAATAACGACTTTATCCATCAGTTCACCTGCACTTTTATTCCGGTCTCGCGCTCTATGCGCGCCCCTATTTCTTTGAGTTCGGCCGCCTCCACCTTAACGAGATTTTCCTCGGGAGTAGAGCGGTCAAGACTATAGAGCATTATCTCGCGCGGCTTGATTTTCTTATAAGCTTCTATCAGCGCCTGCACTTCTTCCTCGGTGGTATTGTCTACCGGTTGCCCGACGTGCGAGCCTCGGAGCATCATGGTCTGGATTATGCCTGTGCCACTGAACTGACATAGAGTATCCACAACCTTATCTACTGAAAACTCTGGGGAATTAGGGCGGTCGATCAGACGCATGGTTTTCTCCACAGCCGAATCAAGTTTAAGGATATTATTATCTACCCGCATCAGAGCCTCAGCCACCCCTACATCAAATATTTTGGTGGAATTAGTAAGCACCGACACCTTTGCCTCAGGAAAATACCGGTCGCGCACATTGATGGTATCGTCTATGATATGCGGGAAATCAGGATGCAGTGTCGGCTCTCCATTGCCCGAGAACGTGATAACGTCAAGAGGCTCACCTCCGGCATGCATGGTCTTGAGTTTGGCCTCAAGTTGCGAGCAGACCTGCTCGCGCAGCGGAAGTCCTGAAGAACCGGGGCCCTGCGAATTGAACCCGGCTTCGCAATAAAGGCAATCAAACGAGCACACCTTACCATCGGAAGGCATGAGATTGACACCGAGCGACACACCCAGACGCCTGCTGTGAATGGGTCCGAATATCGTGGAATGAAACAATACTTTCTGATCTTTTGGCATTTTCGCTGATTTTAGATATACTCCCTAACCATGAACAAACGACTCTTTCAAATATGAAGTGCCGTTCTACTAATCATCATGAACAAAATTAATCACTTTAAAGGATATATCCAAATATTCGGACCAATTTATTTTTGTGGGTCAAGATTCAACAATGTTCGCAAGAACTCCACTGAGGATGCAGAGTCGCAATCTCCATCATGTTTTACCATGAAAATATGATCAATATTACCACTAAACTGACCGCCGATTAGACCCAATAAAAGAAGAAATAATTAATTATTTTTTCATATAAACGCGCAAGCGCGAAATTAAAATTAAAATTCATCTAAATAAAGCTGATTAGATTCTTGACAATCTGATGTTTTTATGTTATCTTTGCAATCTAAAAAGATATAACTATGGCTTTACCGATAGCATCCATACCGGTACTTACCGGAGAAGTAGCTCAGCGATTCGAGACAGAGGCTCAGGCCAACTATCAGAGAAGCCTCAACCGTACCGAGCAAGAGAAAAAAGCAGAGGCCGAAGCCCTCGAAAGAGGATTCGCCAAATTGCGTCGTATGTTGAACAAAGCACATCTCGGCGACAAATGAGTTTCTTAGAGGATAAATGCACTCTGTTTCCACTTACCACGCCGGAGGAGATAGACGGCTTTTCGTGTGGTGATTCCGATTTAGACGAATTCTTCACACGGGATTGCTTTGCATACGCAAAAGAACTGTTGGGGAAGACTTACTGCTACAAACTTGATGAAGATACGAAGAAAGTAGTTTGCGCGTTTACCCTTGCTAATGCAGGTGTGCGTGTCAGTGACCTCCCAAATGCAAGGAAGAAAAAAGTTGAATCTAATATTCCCCACATAAAGGCCCTGAAGGACTATCCAGCTGTTTTGTTAGCTCGATTAGGGGTATCTAAAGATTTTCGATCGCTTGGGATAGGCAGTGATGTCATAGAATTCGTTAAACTATGGTTTTTGGATCCGTATAATAAGACTGGATGTCGGTTTCTGATTGTCGATGCCTATAATTCTCCATCGACGATGGCATTCTATGAAAATAATGATTTCAAGTTTGTTTTCGGTTCCGAGCAACAGGAGAAAGATTACCGCCATTTGGCTCCAGAAACTAATCTAAGCACACGTTTGATGTTCTATGACTTAATGAGAACCGCGGAGGATTACATTGATGATAATTCAGACTCCATAAATTTAAGAGAATAGCTATGCTATATTCTCTCTAAAAAAAATAAATCTTTATTGTTTGAGAATCTAATGGTATAAAGAATCAAAGGTCTTTAAAGGCCCAAACAAATCATATAAACATGGCAGATTTTGAACTTTGTCCCCTGACCCCAGAGCATACACTTAATATGAAATTAAAAGAACATTAATTTTCATCTATAAGAAATATAACAGCCGATTAAATGATGATGGAGTTAGAGATGGCGGAGTCCTTCTTAAAAGAGCTGGCTCATACGTAACTAATCACACCCATATTGATTTCAAGCGGGATGCAATCACAAGTTCGCACTTTTTTTCTTGTTCATCATAATGATAAACCATGACATCGGGGATAAAATGAGCTGGTGAATAAATCGGCAACCGTTGATACTCTCTCCCTGTTCTAAGATTAATCCAACGGTTTACTATACATACTTCTTGAGTGCAATTAGGAGCATAAAAGTTGGTCTTATTCAACATTGAGTCTTGTCCAATATACCATCCTAAATAACTTGTAAGTAATTTTTCCACAAGCAGAATATCCTTTTCTTCTAATGTGGAAAAATTTGCAATACGACCAACATAAATAGAATGATCACGATTTTCAATATCTTTAATATGATGATCTGCATCTGAAAACCTCTTATATGCTGCTCTTATGGTTTTACCACAATAATAACTGATCTTCTTCGCATATTTTTTCTTTCCTTGTAATAGGTATAGATTGATTTTCCAATCTTGCTGTCGCTCCCATTCAGCCAATCTATTTTTAGAAGAGAAGGGCCCATACCATTTTACATAAAATGCTTTATCCGGTTCCATCGTAATGATAGATTATGTCAGTGTAAATTGAAAGTGGAGAAAAGAGTGAGAATCTTCTGATGCAAATTTAGTGAATAAATTTTTATCTACAAAATGTTTGGTCTTTATACCAATACTACCGGACTAAAAGATGTAAATGTCAAATACATTTCATAAGAACCGGCAAATTAGTTGGAGGCGGAATTTTGTCAATTCAATTAATTGAATTAAATTTGTGGGAAAATAGTAATTGATGATGACAAACTGTATATTACGGAGGTTGTGGCGCCCTCTCGGGGTGATGGCTTCCCTCGCAATGTGGGCGGCCCCCGTCTGCGCACAGGTTGATGACTGCACCGGCTGGAGCGATCCTCTTGCGCCCGGCTATCTTTACCGCGCGTCGGCGATGCTCGCTACAGGCAATCCAAACGGCTCTATCGACCAGATGTCTGCTATTGAAGCCGACACTGATGCCCTCACGCCGGAGATGCAAGCCCGACGGCTCGCCCTCAAGGGCGCGTCACTCTTCGAGCGCGGCAATAAGGAATGCCTGGCAGTGCTGACCATGCTGGCCGAGTCTTATCCCACATCGCCCCTTGCTACGCAGGCCATGCTCACTATCGGCGACTGGAACTGGTTTCATGCCGACTGGCACGAGGCAATCAGGGCTTACACCTCGACAGACATAAAGGCACTTGCCGGCAATCAGCGCAATCTCTACTCCTATCGCCTTGCACTTGCCTATCTGCACTGCGGCCTTAGAGATCAAGCCGCCGCTATGCTCGCGCACATTGCGGGAGATCCGGCCTACGATACTGCCGCACGCTATTATTCTGCCTATATTGATTATCTTGAGGGCGACTACGATAAGGCATACGAGGAAATGAGCCGTATTGAGACGTCGGCCCCGGAAGGGATGGAGCCTCTCTACTATATGGCACAGATCGAATATCTGAAGGGAAAATATGACGACGTGATACGCCACACATCGGCTCTGATCAAGAACCGTCCGGTAGATGAACTGCTGCCCGAGGCTCACCGCATAGCGGGTCTCAGCCATTTCAAGAAAGGTGACCTCGACAGCGCCCGTCCGCATCTGCAGCAGTATCTCGCGGCTATACCGGTGCCCGACGATGATGCCGCCTACGCCATGGGCTGCATACTCTACCGCGACGGAGACCGGGAAGGGGCCGAAAGGCTTCTCACGCCTCTCACCGACCGGAACAGCGCTATAGCTCAGGGCGCCTACCTCTACCTCGGTCAGATCGCCGAGCAGCGCGGCGACAACAACGCTGCGGCCATGGCTTTCGGCAAGGCCTCGGCTATGGCTTTCGACCGCAAAGTGGCAGAGACGGCTCTCTATAATCATATCACGGCCCTCACCCGGGGAGGCAGCGCTCCCTTTGCGAGCAGCATCACGATGCTTGAAGACTTCCTGAAGCGCTATCCCGAGTCGCCATACGCCTCGGAGGTTGAAGAAAGTCTCGCATCGGCCTTCTTCCACGAGAGCGACTACCCGAAGGCCCTCGCCGCTATAGAGAAAGTGAAGAATCCCGGCGAGGCGACTCTCGCCACTAAGCAGAAAATCTTATACAAACTTGGCACCGGCGAACTCTCGGCCGGACAGACCGATGCCGCCACCCGACATCTGCGCGAGGCTACCGAGATGAGGGGACAAAGCCCCGAACTGGCCGCCGAGTCACGCCTTTGGCTGGCCGAAGCGCTTTACAGCGACGGCGACTGGAAGGGCGCTGCTTCGGAATATCAGGCGGCCCTGAAGGGAAATCTCGCACCCGGCAACCGGGCCACGGCGCGCTACGGACTCGCATATTCCCTTTTCAAGGCGGAAGACTGGAAAAACGCCCTGAAGGCTTTCGCTTCGATCGCCGAAGATAAAAATGCCGCCACCGCTCTCAGAAGTGACGCTCTCGTGAGGGAAGCCGACTGCCTGCTCTACATGGGCCGGTATGACAAGGCTGCCGCCGGCTATCAGCTGGCCATGAAAGCCTCGGGCGCCGACGCCGACTATGCCGCATTCCGACACGCCGTAACCACCGGAGTGATCAGCGGCACCGACCAAAAGATGAAGGAACTGAACGCCTTCCTGCGCGACAGGAAAGGGTCTCCCTGGACATCGGAAGTGCTTCTCGAGGCCGGAAAGACGATGGCGGCTCTTGACCGTCCGGATAAAGCCGCGCCTTATTTTGAAAGGCTCACCGGCGAATTTCCGAAAGACACACGCAGCCGATCGGGAGCGCTCTCGCTCGCCCTGGCCTACATGAAGCAGGGAGAGACGGCGAAAGCAGAGAACACATACAAGGAAATTATCAGGCAATGGCCCACGAGCGAAGAGGCTCAGCTGGCAAACGATGACATGCGCCGCCTCTGCGCGAAAGAAAACCGGCTGCCCGAGTATGCTGAATTTCTTGCCAATATCCCCGGAGCTCCGCAGATCGACCCCGACGAGATGGATGGAATATCGTTTGAGGCTGCCGAGATGGCATACGCCGACAATCCGGCCAATACCGCCGCTCTGGAGAAATACATCAAGCAGTTTCCCGACGGTCGCTATCTGACCAATGCCCTCATGGATCTGGCAGAGGCTGCCGATGCTGCCGGAGAGCCGGAAAAAGCCCTCTCCTACCTCGACCGGCTGCTCTCCACACGCGGAGATTCGCCGCAGGCACCCGCCGCCCTCTTCCTGCAGGGAGAACTTCATGAATCGTTCGGCAATCAGAAAGAAGCCCTGGCCGCCTACAAGCAGCTGGAGCAGCGCGGTGGAGCGGAATTTGCCCCCGAAGCCACTGCGGGCATCATGCGCAACACGTCTGATGCCGACGAGCGAACTGCATACGCGCGGAAAGTGCTCAGCACCGGAGGCGCGCTGCCCGAAGTGACCGACGACGCACGATTCCATGAAGCGGCCGGAATGCTGCGCGGAAGCGAACCTGAAAAGGGAGAGGCTGCGCTGAAAGCTCTCGCAGCATCGCCCGATAACCTCTCGGGCGCCAAGGCTGCCGTAGAACTGGGTGAGTGGTATCTGGAAAACGAACGCACCAAGGATGCCCTTCAGACACTTGAGGCCTTCACTGACGCCGGCTCGGTACATTCCTACTGGCTTGCCCGCGGATTCATAGCCCTCGCCGATGCCTACCATGCCGACGGAAACGACTATCTCGCCTCTGAATACCTCAGAAGCCTGCAGGAAAATTACCCCGGCAACGAGGCTGACATCAGCGAGCACATAAGCACGAGATTAGAGCGATATTCAAAATAACGACAGAATCATCCACCGATGAAGCGCAATATATACCGACTTACTGCCCTCTGCCTCCTCGCGCTCGCCGCAGGGAGCGTTCAGGCACAAAACCTTGATGAGAACGTCACTGTGGAGGGCCACTACCGTCCGCAATACATACCGGCCGAAAGACTACCGTCGCTGCCGGCCACCATCACGCTTACCCCTCCGGAATCACGTCTTGAGTTCGACCGCAGGGGCATAGCCGCTGACTTTGCCCCCGATGCACTGAATATGCCCCCTACAGGCTGGCGCGCGCACAAGGACTACAACCGGTCGCGCGGTTATCTCGACGTAAGCCTCGGAAGCTGGCTCAACTCCTCGCTATCGGCAGGCTACGAAGTCATGAACAGCGACGAGACAAAGCTAAGAGTATGGCTTCAGCACAATTCCACTTCGCTCTGGAGGGCATGGACAGACATGGACGGAGGGCCAGGTGATGCCGATCAACGGCAGCGCTACGACGAGACAATCGGAGGCAACCTGCGCCATAAATTCGGAACATCAGGCACTCTCGACGCCGACGTGCGTTATCACCTCGGATATTTCAACTACTACTCCGCCTTTTTCAGAGCAGGCGAGCATGCTCCGACACAGACCCTCAACGACATTTCGGCAGCCCTGAAATGGAGTTCTCCCCTCTCTGACGTAATCAACTGGAACGCACACGCCGACATACGCCACTTCGCTTACCGCGAGGGAGAACGTGAGACCACGTTCCGGGCCGGAGGCGAGGTGTCGCACCCGCTCAGCCGGAAGAGCCGGATCGGGGCCACTCTCGACTATACAGGAGTATTCAACTCAATAGGCAACAACGTGGGGCGTCTGCGCCTGAAGCCCGGATATGACCTCACCGACGGGAATATGAATCTTCACGCCGGTGCTGAAATAGCCCTTGTAGATGCCGCTAAGACACGCTTCCGCATCGCCCCCGACCTAAGTGTGGGCTTCAGGGAGGGCATAATGGCCTTCTCAGCCGGCATAGGAGGAGGCACACACCTGCGCACTCTCGCATGGCAGCATGAGATGGACTATTACGCCAATCCCTATTACGGATGCACCGAAGCATCATATTCACCCATCGATGCCAACATAGGACTCCAGTTAAACCCCGGCGGACGATGGACAGCCGGAATTGACTGGCGATGGCGCACCACTATCGACGAGGCCATAGGCGGTTGGTTTATGATCCCGCTTATCGGCATCTACGACGACGCCCTCCCGCTTATCTCTCCACGGCTGCACGGCTTCAGCCTCGCTGTGAATGCCGGCTATGAGCTGAGCCGTTATCTGGGGCTGTCGGTGTCGGGCACATGGCAGCCGCAGCACGGCAACACAGGATACCTCAACGGGCTCGACCGCGCGCAACTCACTTTCGAGGCCTCTGCCACATCGCGCCCCATCGACCCACTATCGCTCCGCCTCGGCTACGTGCTGAGAGCCAAACGATACCTCCTGCCTGAAGAAAACTTCAGCCGCCTCGACTTCAGCGGATCCTACCTCATTTCCGACCGCACTGCCGTCTTTGCCGAACTGCGCAACATACTCAACAGGCATCAATATCTGCTGCCGGGTCTGCCGCTCGAGGGCATCACCGTCATGGCAGGATTTCAGATTTCCTTCTGAGAGACGCAAACGTTTGGCTCGCTCAGATTGTTGTGATAGTAAATTTGGGAACGTAGAATCGAGAATAAATATGAAAGATAAGAAAAACGAAAAGAACAAGACCGTCACCGATAACGACGAAGCCGGAATGCTGCTGCAGTATTCAAATGAAGACGACCGCGCATACGGGCTTGCAGGAATGGCTATATCGCTGGCTTCGCTCAACGCCTTCGACCGCGTGGCGGAGGTGAGCCTTGACGGACGCGACACGATGGTGGAGTTCTCCAACGAATATTACTTCTCGGGGAGCCCGTCGATATCCCCGAAAAGCACATGGGACAATCTGGTGCAGAATTTCCATATCACAGCATCGATGGTGATCAGCAATGTAATGTCGAGGTCGCTCGTGAGGATGCGCAGAGACGTCCCCGTAGAGGTGCTGGGCCTCATTCACGATGAGATCCAACGCGAGGGAAAGGAGAGTTGCGGACTCGAAGACGACGAAATTGACGCACTTTTCAACCGGACTCTGTCATACTCGCGCCGCATCTTCGCCAATCCGCGTCTGCACCCGGCCATCAATGAGTTCGCGCGCATACTCTCCACACGGCGCACGCTCAGCGGGAATGAACTGCGCGACGAACTGCGGCTGCTGCAACTGATCTGAAACAAGTCAATCCACATCACTTTCAACGCCTGACACCATGGAGAAAATCATAGAATGCGTGCCCAACTTCAGCGAGGGCCGCGACAAAGCAAAGATAAAGGAAATCACCGACGCCATCTGCAGCGTAGACGGCATCAGCCTGCTCGACGTGGATCCCGGCGAGGCCACCAACCGCACAGTGGTTACATTCGTGGGGGCGCCCGAAGCCGTAGTTGAGGCAGCCTTCCGGGGCATCAGGAAAGCCTCTGAGGTGATCGACATGCGCACTCACCACGGTGCTCATCCGCGCATGGGAGCCACAGATGTGTGCCCGCTAATCCCGGTGTCGGGCATCTCGCTCGAGGAGTGCGCCGAACTTGCCCGGCAGCTCGCGCGGCGCGTAGCTGAAGAGCTCAATATCCCCACATACTGCTACGAGGCGGCCGCATTGCAGCCTGAACGCAAGAATCTGGCGGTGTGCCGCGAGGGTGAGTATGAGGCGCTGGGCATGAAGATGGGATCAGACGATAAAGGGCCAGATTTCGGCAACCGCCCCTTCGATGAGGATGTGGCCAGAACCGGAGCCACCACCATCGGCGCGCGAGACTTCCTAATCGCCGTAAACTTCAACCTCAACACCACTTCCACACGCCGGGCAAACGCCATAGCCTTCGACGTGCGCGAGAAAGGGCGCCCGATGCGCGAGGGAGGGAAGGTCACGGGTAAGCCCGTGAAAGACGAGAACGGAAACACCGTTATGATTCCCGGCTCCCTGCCGGGTACAAAAGCCATCGGCTGGTATATCGACGAATACGGTATAGCCCAGGTCTCTATGAATATCACCGACATCACGAGAGTTCCGCTCCACGTGGCTTTCGACGAAGTATGCCGCAAGGCTGATGCCCGGGGCGTGCGCGTGACGGGTACTGAAATCGTGGGCCTGGTGCCCAAACGCACCCTCATCGAGGCCGGAAAACATTTCCTGAGGAAACAGCACCGAAGCACTGGTATACCCGAAAGCGAGATCATACGCATCGCCGTCAGGTCGATGGGGCTCGACGAGCTCTCGGCCTTCGATCCGAAAAAGAAGGTGATCGAATATATGATCGCCGATAATTCAGCCAGGCATCTGACAGATCTCACGGCACGCGACCTGGCCGAAGAGACAGCCTCGGAATCGCCCGCTCCCGGCGGCGGAAGCATATCGGCCTACATGGGAGCTCTCGGAGCCGCCCTGGGCACTATGGTGGCCAACCTGTCGGCTCACAAGGCGGCTTTCGACGACCGCTGGGAGGAATTTTCCGACATGGCTGAAATCGGACAGCACCTTATGGATGAACTGCTGCGGCTCGTAGACGATGACACCGCAGCCTTCAACCGGATAATGGCCGTCTTTGCCATGCCGAAGAAGACAGATGAAGAGAAGGCCCTGCGCGCCGAGGCTCTGGAAGCGGCAACTCTCTATGCCACGCAGGTGCCACTGCTCACCATGAAAAAGGCATACGAGGTGTTCGACCTCGTGGAGCAGATGGCATGCGATGGGAATAGCGCGTCGGTGACCGATGCCGGCGTGGGAGCATTGGCCGCGCGCGCGGCTGTGCGCGGAGCCGCACTCAACGTACGCGTAAACGCCGCCGGCCTGAAAGACCGGGATGCGGCAACCGCACTGCTCGATGAAGCCGCCAACATCGAGCGCCTCGCCGCCGAGCGCGAGCAGGCTATCCTCAAGATCATAGAGAGCAAGATTTGACAATACAACACCTCCATCATGACCCGTATCGTCACTAAGAAATTCCTGCTCCCCTTCATCCTTATCACCGGCCTCTTCTTCCTGTGGGGCTTCGCGCGGGCTATCCTCGACGTGCTCAACAAACATTTCCAGGAGATACTTCACATATCCATATCGCAGTCTGCCCTCATTCAGGCCACCACCTATCTCGGCTACTTCCTTATGGCTCTCCCCGCCGGAATCCTCATCACCCGCACCGGCTACCGCAGGGGAGTGGTGGCAGGACTGCTGCTTTTCGCCCTCGGGTCGCTGCTCTTCATACCCGGCGCGGCCATGATGTCGTTCGGAATGTTTCTGGCAGCTCTCTTCATCATCGGGTGTGGCCTGGTGATACTCGAGACTGCGGCTAACCCCTACGCCGCCGAACTCGGCGACAAGGCCACCGCCGCAAGTCGGCTCAACCTCGCGCAGTCGGCCAACGGGCTGGGGTGCATACTGGCACCCGCGTTGGTGGGAGGCTTTCTATTCTCAAGTCCCGGCTCAAGCGTAGCCGTGCCCTACGGCATCATGGGCATCGCGGTGCTCGCCATCGCAGTCCTCTTCACACGCGTGCACCTGCCCGAGATTACCGACGACACCTCTGCGCAGCCTGATGAGAGGCCGGAGAGCGAAGCCCTCGTGCCCGCCATCCGCAGCCTCTGGAACTCGCGGGCATTCAGGCTCGGGATGATAGCACTCTTCTTCTACGAAATAGCGGAAATCTCCATCAACAGCCTATTCATAAACTATGCTACCACCGATGGCTGGATGGACAAGACCACAGCCTCGGCCGTGCTCTCTTTCGGAGCCCTTGGACTCTTCATGCTCGCCCGCATCGCGGGCAGCTGGGTGATGAGCCGGATAGCATCGGAGAAAGTGCTTGTGGCATGCGGGGCGCTGGCCCTCGCGGGAGCGCTCCTCGTGGTGGCCGATGCCGGATGGATCTCACGTTGCGGAGTGTTTATGTGCTATGCCTTCGAAGCGATAATGTTTCCCACCATTTTTGCCATCACCATCACGGGAGCGCCGGGGAAATCGGTGAAGATAGCCTCCTCTTTCCTCATGATGACTCCTATCGGGGGCGCCGTAGGAACGCTTCTTATGGGCCGCGTGGCCGATGCCGTCTCCCTGCCGGCAGCATTCACCATTCCGGCCGCCGCCTACGCCTTCGTGCTCGCCTACGCCATCGGCCTCTGCCGACACCGCCGCTGAAACAATACCATCACCAATTCCCCCACGCTCTATGAAACTTACATGTATCGGCCACATCACTCTCGATAAGATCATCACACCGCGCTTCACGGCCGACATGCCGGGAGGCACAGCCTATTATTTCGCCAAAGCCATCAGGAACATCGACCCGCGCGGCTTCAGGCTCATCACATCGCTGGCCGAGAGCGAGATGCACGAGGTGGAGGCCTTGCGCGGCGAGGGAATAGACGTGAGGGCGATAGCGTCGGAAAAATCCGTGGTTTTTGAAAACAGATATGGCGACGATATGAATTCACGCACCCAGCGCGTCCTGGCCAAAGCCGATCCTTTCACTAAGGAAAAACTTCAGGACGTGGAGAGCGGCATAATCCACCTCGGCACCCTCCTTGCCGACGATTTCGACAAGGAGACGATAAAATACCTCAGCACGAAGGGAACAGTGTCGGTCGACGTGCAGGGCTATCTCCGCAAGGTAGAGGATGAGCACGTGGTGGCAGTGGACTATGCCGACAAACTGGAATCGCTGCCCTACATCGACATCCTGAAGGCCAACGAGATGGAGATGGCCACTCTCACAGGCACTGAAAATCCGCATGAAGCCGCGAGAATTCTTGCCGCATGGGGAGTGAAGGAAGTGGTGCTGACACTTGGCGACAAGGGAAGCCTCATCTACCGCGACGGAACTTTCCATCCCATCCCGGCCTTCCCGGTGAAAGACCCTGTTGACGCCACCGGGTGCGGCGACACCTATATGGCCGGCTATCTCTACAAGCGCTGCCACGGAGCCTCTCCCGACGAGGCCGGGGCCTTCGCAGCCGCCATGTGCAGCATCAAACTGGGCTCGAAAGGGCCTTTCTCAGCGACTCTCGCCGATGTAGAGCGCATGCAGGAAAGCAATACCTGAAAAACATCCTATCCCTGAAGCATTAGAAAAGCCGGATATTCCTGACCCGGAAGCCACATTGAAGGGGGGCGACGCGACAAAACAATATGGTTTTGTTTCATCAATCAAGCGAAGTCTCTGGCAATCAGCCACGCTGAACATAGCGGAGTCACAGACCGGTGACATAAATGCCCGGACAATTTGTGACTGTCTTCTCAGAAGAGGCTGTCGAGAAGGCTGATGGCGGCATGCTTTTTCTTATCCACCACCTTGCTGTAGATCTGCGTGGTGCGCACGTCGGTGTGCCCTATTAGCTTGCTGATGGTGTATAGATCGGCTCCGGCGGTCAGCATCATTGTTGCGAAAGTGTGGCGCGAGACGTGGAATGTCACTTTCTTCCTTATTCCTGCAGCCTGTGCCAGTTTCCTGAGCCGCTTGGCGGTGACCCCGTAAGCCGGAAATGTGAATACCTTCTCATCGACATCTCCGGCCGAGGGCAGGAATGAAGCCGCCCGCTCCGAGACAGGAATCTCTACCGGGCGCCCTGTCTTCTTCATGACTGTCGTGATTATCCTGCCTGCATCCGTGTCCACGATATTGCCCCATTTCAGCGCCCTTACATCGGAATAGCGCAGCCCGCAGAAGCAGCAGAAAAGAAACGCGGCCACATCATCGCCGGCCGCGATATTGCCCGAGGCCCCGGCCGCCATCGCCATCACCTCTCCGGGCGTGAGATAGGCCCGCTTGCTTTCCGGCTTCCTGATGCGCTCAGCCGCGTTGAGCAGGCGCATGGGATTGGAGGGAATCAGACCGGCCCTCACTGCCTCGTTCAGAATGATGGAGAGGGCGTTGAGCAGTTCAAACTGTGTGGCCTGCATCAGAGGCCTTACCGAGTTCAAAGCCCTGGCCGAGCGCAGATAGCGGGCAAATCCGAGGCAATATTCCCTGTCGGCATCGCCCAATATCGCCGAGGGGCTATAGATGGAGAGGTGGCGCCTGAGCCTCGTCAGAAGGGAAATGCTTGATTTGGACGTATGCTCCGCTTTCACTTTTACAATATGGCTGATCCATTCGCACACCGACATCCTGAATTCCGGGGGGCGGATTTCGGCGCGGCCGTTGACGAAATCGAGTATTCTCGAAGCCTTGATAGCGTTTGCGGCCCGCAGGGTGGCGGCATTGACCCTGCGGTCGGCCGCCGTGCGTTCAGGAATAAGATAGAGTCTCAGAAACTCATACACGCGCTTTCCTTTGAAATACGTGTCGAGATAAAGCGAGCGGCTGCCGTCGGCCAGCGCTTTTGCACGGAGCCTTACGGGCTCTTTAAGTTTTGGTTGAAGATTGACGTTACTCATGTTTGCGGAATTATTATCGAAAAGAGAGTAACAAACCGATAACATTTTCCGAAGACCACTACTGGAATTATAATATTTTTTAATGAAAACAACGAGAAAAATGCAATTTTTAAAACTTTTTTAACTAAATTGTGTTTTTATGTTAAGGACTTGTGCGGTGAGAATCGCACGAATCCTATGCACATATACATATTTACAGGTAAAATTCAACATCAAAAATTAACCATATTGTTATTTAAAATCTTTGGGTAAGAGAAGATTGCGATCCCTGTGCCGGGGTAACACATAATAGCCATAAAGCGCACCGTTACAACGGGTCTCAACCATTCCTCACACAACGACGTCTACAGGTAATTCTTAAACAACAAATAATTAACTATGAGAAAATTGTTTCTTATTATGATGTCACTGATAGCAGTGAGTCTCGGGCTCTCAGCCCAGACCAAGACCTATCATGGCGTCATACTGGACGCGGACAACAACGAGCCGCTAATCGGAGCTACAGTTTTGCCCATCGGAGGAGGCCAGGGTGCCGCGGCCGATGTAGACGGCAACTTCACGCTTAGCGTGCCGGACTACGTGACACAGGCCGAGTTCTCTTATGTGGGATATGCGCCTCAGACACTCCCGCTGACAGACAACATGGTGGTGAAACTGAACACCACCTCCACCGCACTCAACGATGTAGTGGTAGTGGCCTTCGGCACCACGACCAAAGAGGCTTTCACCGGCTCCGCTTCTGTAGTGAACGCCGACGACCTCAAAGCCCGCACCACAGCCAATGTGGCCAATGCCCTCGTGGGCAGCGTGCCCGGCCTTCAGATGCGCTCCACCACCGGCGCTCCCGGCTCTGACGCCGGCGCCATCACCATTCGCGGTATATCTTCAGTATATGCCGACACCAACCCGCTGGTGATCGTGGACGGCGCTCCCTACTCTGAGAGCCTCAGCAATATTTCTCAAGACGACATCGCCTCGATCTCTGTGCTCAAGGATGCCGCATCGGCAGCTCTTTACGGTGCACGTGGCGCTGCGGGCGTGATCATCATCACCACCAAGAAGGGTGCCAACCGTGAGGCCCAGATCAAGGTGAACGCCAAGTGGGGCTCAAACAGCCGCGCCGTGCAGGACTATGACGTGATCACCGATCCGGGCGAATACTACGAGGCATACTACTCCCAGATCTACAACTATAACTTCTACCGTCAGGGCATGACCCCCGAGGAGGCTCACGCCGCATCGAACACCAAGCTGCTCAACATGCTGCAGTATAACGCATATACTGTTCCCGAAGGTGAGTCACTCATCATGATGAACGGCAAGCTGAATCCGAACGCCACACTGGGCCGCTACTATCAGCTCAACGGTGAAAACCGCTATCTGATTCCCGACAATTTCAACGACATCGCCTATCAGAACGGCTTCCGCCAGGAATACAACTTCAGCATCAACGGAGGCACAGACCGCTCCAACTTCTACGCGAGCATGAGCTATCTGGGCGAGGAAGGTATCCTCAAGCCCTCAAACTATGACCGCCTCACCGCTCAGGTGCGTGCCGAATATCAGGCTAAGAAGTGGCTGAAGGTGGGAGCGCGCGTGGCATACACCCACTCCAACACCAAGGGCAACTCCGACATCGACGATGAAAACCTGGGAGCAGGCAACGTGCTCTACTTCACCTCTATGGCAGCACCGATCTTCCCGATGTATGTGCGCACCTACGATGAAGTAGACGGAAAACCCGGCACACCCTACATCATGACCGATAAGAACGGCAATCCGGTCTACGACTTCGGTATCAGCACCTACGTCAACGGCTCTCGCCCCTTCGCCTCTCCGGGTAACGCCATCGGAGCACAGGCGCTCGACAAGGCCGAGACCACCCGCAATGCCCTCAACGCCACATTCAACGCTACGATCGACTTCACCGACTATCTGAAACTCGACGTGCTCAGCAATGTGAACTGGGGTGTGAACCAGTACACTTACTACGGCAGCATCTACAACAACCTCAACACCTCGGTCAATGGTAAGCTCACCAAGAGAGACACCAGCGCGGTGCGCACCAACAACTCCCAGACTCTGACCTTCTACAAGTATTTCGGCGACCACTACCTCAACGTGCTGGCCGGCCATGAATACTACCGTGTGGACACCAACGTGCTTCAGGGCTACGCCGAGGGCGGATTCTCGACCGACATTCTTGAACTCTTCGCTTTCTCGAACCACAACTTCCCGTCGAACACATCCTACAAGGCACGCTACAATGTGGAAGGATGGTTTGGAAGCGCTCAATACAACTTCCGCGAGAAATACTACGCTTCGGCATCCTACCGCCGCGACGCATCTTCACGCTTCGCAAAAGATCACCGCTGGGGTAACTTCTGGAGCGTCGGTGCCGCATGGATGATGTCGAAAGAAAACTTCATGGACAACACCAAAGACTGGCTCGACTACCTGAAAGTGAAATTCAGCATCGGACAGCAGGGTAACGACAACCTCGGTGGAAGCTACTACTGGACCGACAACTACACACTCGTGTCAAGCACCGCGACCACTGTTTCGCCCGTGTTCCGCTCGCTCGGAAATCAGGACATCACCTGGGAGACCTCGACCAACCTCAATGCAGGTATCGAATTCGGACTCTTCAAGAACCGCCTTTTCGGAACGATCGACTTCTACAACAAGAACACGAGCGACCTGCTCTTCTGGATCTCAATCGCTGAATCGATGGGTGCACGTGGCTACTACGGAAACCTCGGTACGATCCGCAACCGCGGCGTGGAGGTCTCGCTCACCGGCATCCCCGTGCAGACGAGAGACTTCGAATGGTCTGTGACTGCCAACCTCACCACCAACAAGACAAAGATTCTCAAGCTGCCCGAGACCAAAACCCGCAACTACGGCGGTTTCTACGAAGACTACCACTGGTTTGAGGAAGGTGGCGAGATGTATAACTACATGACCTACGCCTTCGCAGGCCTTAACGAGCAGGGCGAGGCTCTCTATTACTACGATCCGGCCCTTATCGAGCCCTCCACAGGCGCGATGAATACGGCAAAGCCCGGCTCGCTGAAATCGAAAGACTACGTCAC
Organism: uncultured Sangeribacter sp.; assembly: GCA_964410515.1. Taxonomy (GTDB): domain Bacteria; phylum Bacteroidota; class Bacteroidia; order Bacteroidales; family Muribaculaceae; genus Lepagella. The sequence goes on from CAYPGW010000002.1 coordinate 73,496, forward strand.
AACCCAGACCACCCAGGCCTCTCGCTATGCCTGCGGCTCGATCCTTCCGAGCGTATATGGCGGTCTCAGCACTTCGGCACGCCTGAAATGGTTTGACTTCACTCTGAATTTTGACTATCAGATCGGCGGCAAGGTGATGGATCTCCGCTACGCGAGCCTGATGGCTCCGGAAGAAAACATCTCAAAAACAACCGCTGTCACCAACATCCACAAGGATTACATAAAGGAATGGAGCCCCAACAACACTACCTCCAACCTGCCCCGCTGGCAACTCGGCGACAGCCAGGGCTACGTGCGCTCCGACCGCTTCCTGACCAATGCCGGATATTTCAACTTCTCATCGTTTATCATAGGCTTCACAGTGCCCAAGTTCTGCAAGGAAATCGAGAAACTGCGCTTCTACTGCTCAGGAGAGAACCTCTGCTTCTGGTCGGCACGCAAGGGTCTTGACCCGCGCTATTCATTCGACGGCAACACCTCGCTCGGAGCATATTCCCCGATGAGAAACGTCTCCGGAGGCGTAGAGATCACTTTCTAATGCAAATGATGATATGAACATCAAAAGAAGAAAAGCAATGAAGAAACTCACATTATATATCGCCGGAGCCGCACTGACATTGTTGCCCACCTCCTGCATTCAGGAATTTCCGGCTCAGCAGAACGGCTATGTCACCACAGACCAGGCTGCCGAAGCGCCAGGAGCATTCGACAACTTCGTTTCCGGCATCACCGACAACAACAACGGTCAGTTCTTTTTCGGAGCCACAGACCACTATGCCAACGACTTCGGCTACGCATCGATGATGCTGCGTCGCGACGTGACCGGCAACGACATCGTGCCCTGGGGAGGCGACACCAACTGGTTCTCCACATGGTATGAGGCCCACTACACACTTGGCCCCACATATCTCAACTGCCAGTATCCCTGGACTTTCTACTACTCGCAGATCAAGGCCTGCAATCAGGTGATTCGTCTGGCCGGCGACGAGCCCGCAGAAGACCAGTATAGCGGCCTCGGCATCGCTTACGCATTGCGCGCCCTCTACTATCTGGAACTGGCACAGACCTTCGCTCCGCGCACTTACTGCACAGACAAAGACGCTCCCACGGTGCCCATCGTGACCGAGAAAACCACCAACGAGGAGTCTTCCGACAATCCCTGCGCCACAAACGAGAAGATGTTTGCCTTCATTCTCACAGACCTCGATCAGGCTGAGAAATATCTCGCCGGCTACGAGCGCCCCGACAAGTATACCCCCGACCTCTCCGTGGCCTACGGCCTCAAGGCAAGGGCTTATCTCGTGATGGGAGAATGGGAAAACGCCAAGACCTACGCCCGCAAGGCCATGGAGGGCTACACAGTGCTGACCGCAGAACAATACACCGACCGCAACAAGGGCTTCAACGACGCCAATTACGGCAACAGCTGGATGTTTGCCCTCCAGACAAAACCGACCGACCCCTGCCAGACCGTAAACGACGGCGACAACAGCTGGGGCACATGGATGATCTGCGAGTTCCCCTCTGACGATACCGGTCTGGGATACTACAACGCCTACGGCGGCAGCCTCATCATAGACCGTCACCTCTACGAGACCGTGCCGGCCACCGACTGCCGCAAGAAGTGCTTCATCGACTTCTCGATCGACGAGCTCGAGACTCAGCAGGAGGTAATCGAAGCACTGAAGGCCTACACCGACGTGCCGGAATACGTCTTCGGCACAGGTCTGGCCAACGATCAGTTCGGAGGTCTGCCGCTGAAGTTCCGCTCAAAAGACGGCAACCATTCCGACCCGCAGTATGTAGGCTGGTGTGTGGACATCCCGTTGATGCGCGTGGAGGAAATGAAGCTCATCGAGGCTGAAGCCGCCGGAATGCTCAACGAGGGCGAGGGAAAGGCACTGCTCGAGCAGTTTGCCAAGACACGCGACCCGGAATACGTCTACGGCACCCACAACGAAGCCTACTACAACACCAAGACTTCAGCTTTCCGGAACGAGATCTGGTGGCAGCGCCGCATAGAGTTCTGGGCCGAGGGCCTCGCCATGTTCGACGTGAAGCGTCTTGAGAAGGGCATCATCAGAAGCTATGTCGGCACCAACCACATAGAAGGCTATCGCTGGAATGTGAACGGAGTGCCCAACTGGATGAACTTCTGCATCATACAGACAGAGACCAACTTCAACAAGGGCATCACCGAGCCCAACCCGGCACCGGTGGCTCCCACAGCTGATTCACCGCTCTATTCATTCTAAACCGCACACTGACAAATGAACTCTATCAAAAAATATATGACCATTCTCGCTGCAATGCCCATGCTTTGGGCATGCAGCGCAGACGAGGGCTCGATGCCGGGCAGCGACCCCGAGGCGGCTGTGACTCTCTACACATACGCACCCACCGACCCCAACAATAACCCCGACAACGACGTTGTGGTGAGGTTTGTGACCAACAATAAGGCCACATCAGTGAAATATCTGCTGGCTCCCACTGCCGACATCAAGGCTCTCATGGACAACGGAGGCGAGAAGGCACTCATCTCGAAGGTGGAAGCCGACGGAAAAACTGTGGAAGGACTCGGAGCCGACGCATTCGCTGACCTGACTCTGGAAGACATCCACGGCGACTACACCATCGCAGCCGTGGCCAACGGCAACGTACTCGGCAACCGTGTGACTTTCCTGGGTCTCGACTGGGAGCTGGTGAAAGAGGGCACATTCGTCTACGCAAACAAGAATATCTTCTCTGCAGGATACAGGGAGTCGGAAGCATCGCTCGAGGTATGCACCACCGACGAGAATCTCTACCGCATCAAGGACGCTTTCGGCGCAGACACCTCGCTCAAGATGGAACTGCTCGACAAGTTCGGCAAAGACGAGGACGGCAAGTATCAGTATTTCCGTGTGCCCCCGACAAATACGGGCCTCTATGTAGGCGAATCAGGCTACATCTGTGTGAGAGACCTCGGCTACTGGCAGGGTAACTCCGCATTCGTGACCGACTACGGCTATGAAAGCGGACTCTATGAAGACGGCAACGCATTCTTCTGCATCCAGAGTTACCTCTCTACCGGCGGCAACCTGGGCTTCGAATACAGTTTCTTCGAGGCTTACGAATAAATTCCACTTACCGAAATATAGAAGGCCGACCCTCACCCCGAGGGCCGGCCTTCTTCCTGTCTCAGAGGAGAGGGAATGAGATATATAAGTCATATATAAATCATATATTGTCGATTATTGGAGAAAGTTTATTATCTTTGCAGAATAATAAATCCCTAAATATGAAACTGCCCCGCGTCAATCTGCTCGTCAAGATCCTCATAGCCATGGCTCTCGGTATAGGAGCCGGATATTGCTTCCCTGAATGGGCCGGAAGAGCCTTCATCACTTTCAATGCAATCTTCAGCCAGTTTCTGGGCTGGCTCATCCCGCTCATCATCCTCGGCTTCGTGGCTCCGGCCATAGCCGATCTCGGGAAAGACGCCGGGAAGATGCTGGTGTGGACAGCACTTATAGCCTACGCTGCCACGCTTTCCTCGGGCTTCCTCAGCTATGCCGTGGGCGACACGGTGTTTCCCCACATCATACACCCGGGCTCGCTCAAGGGGCTTCACGAGGGCAACGACCTCATACCCTTCTTCTCTATCGAGATACCTCCGCTCATGAGCGTCATGACAGCACTTGTCACCGCTTTTGTAGCCGGTATATGCCTCTCGCGCATGGAGGGAGACACGCTGAAGAAATGCTTCTATGAATTCCGCACCATCGTTGAGATGACCATAGCGAAAGCCATCATTCCCCTGCTTCCGATCTACATCTTCGGCATCTTCCTCAACATGACGGTATCGGGCCAGGTGATGGGAGTGCTCTCGGCCTTCGCCAAGATCATAGGCGTGATCTTCGCCATGCACATAGGGCTGCTTATCTTCCAATACTGCATAGCGGCGCTTTTCGTGAGGCGTAACCCCTTCAGGCTACTGCTCACCATGATGCCGGCCTATTTCACGGCACTCGGCACCCAGTCGTCGGCCGCCACTATTCCGGTCACGCTGCGCCAGGCCATCAAGATGGGAGTTTCTGAAGACGTGGCGGGGTTCGTGATACCACTCTGCGCCACCATCCACATGTCGGGAAGCGTAATGAAGATAGTGGCGTGCGCCATTGCCATCATGATCATGCAGGGCCACGGCTATGAGTTCGGAATGATGGCCGGATTCATCGCAATGCTCGGAATATCGATCGTGGCAGCTCCCGGAGTGCCCGGAGGCGCCATCATGGCCTCGCTCGGAGTGCTCGCCGGGATGCTCGGCTTCACCGAGGGGGATCAGGCGCTGATGATAGCCCTCTACATCGCCATGGACAGCTTCGGCACAGCCTGCAACGTGACCGGCGACGGCTTCATCGCCCTTATCATCGACAAATTTTTCGGACGTCACAAAGCAGAAATATCCTGCCGTTCAGCATCTTGAAAGGTATCTTACAAGAGTGTCGCCACACTCGCCCACGCAGGGCGGGAAAGGGGTGTAGATAAGTTTTTTATTAAAAATCGCAAATTATTGGAGTTTGCATTCGCAAATTTCACAACTTTTTTGTAATTTTACGACTGAATTCATTCCACCCCATAAATGAGCGAAGAAGTGTATCACATACCGGCGTTGCTGCCCCAGACCCTCGAGAGCCTCGACATAAAGCCCGATGGAATATATGTTGACGCCACATTCGGCGGCGGCGGCCACTCGCGCGCCATACTCGGCATGCTCGGCCCCGAGGGGCGGCTGCTGGGATTTGACCAGGACGCGGATGCCCTGGCCAACGCTCCGGCCGACCCGCGCTTCACTTTCGTGAGGAGCAACTTCCGCTTCATACGCAACTTCCTCAGATATCACGGCATCGACCGCGTTGATGGCATTCTGGCCGACCTCGGAGTGTCGTTTCATCACTTCGACGATCCGGAGCGCGGCTTCTCATTCCGCGCCGACGCCCCGCTCGACATGAGAATGAACCGCCGCTCACCGCTCACGGCCGCAAGCCTGCTTGCCGACATGTCAGACCGGGATCTGATCTCGCTGCTGCGCACCTATACCGACATCAAAGACCCCGTAAAGGCAGCCAGGGCTATCATTGCAGCAGGGCGGAAGAGCCCGGTAGAGACTACATTCCAACTGGCCGAGGCCGTGCGCCCGGCCCTCAATCCAAAGAGCGAGAAAAAGGAGATGGCTCAGGTGTTTCAGGCGCTCAGAATCGCGGTCAATTCAGAGATGGAGGCTCTAACCGATCTGCTCACCGCCATGCCGCACGTGCTGAAAGAGGGGGGACGCGCCGTGATTCTGACCTATCACTCGGTGGAAGACAGGATTGTAAAGAATTTCTTCCGCTCCGGAAATGTAGAGGGAAATATTGAGAAAGATTTCTACGGAAAGGTAATATGCGACTGGAGGATAATCAACCGCTCTCCCATCACGGCCGACCCTGAGGAAGTGGAGCGGAATCCGCGCAGCAGAAGCGCCAAACTTCGCGCAGCCGCATTTCTGGGCGGAGAAGAAGCGAAAACGACCAACAGAAAATACTGAATATACAAAGGATGGCAAATACAAGACAGGGGAAAAGGAAACCTGCCGAAAAGAAGGGATTCACCTCAGCGGTGAAGACTTCAATAAAGCAGAACACCGAAAACCTAAAATACGGACGCACCGTATCAATCGACTTTTTCAGACACAACGCCTGGCCTATCATACTCTTCATAGCCGGGCTTATCTCTGTGATGGGCCTGCGCTACCAGACCAAGACAAGAATGGCCGAGATAAAGCAGCTCACACGCGAACTGCAACGGGCCGAAAGCTTCAAGCTGCAGGAGAAAGCCCGCTACATGACACTCATACGCGAGACGGAACTGACCCGGCTCACAACCGAAAAGCATCTCGGACTCAAATATCAGGAAGAACCACCGGTGGCCATCGAATACGACGCCGACGCTATCTCCGGCAAATAAACTCCGCACGAAATGGCAAAGAAAGGAAATAAATCTACTGTCTTCAACCGCTACGGGATGATAGTCGCCCTCTTCTTCCTGATGGCGGGGGCCATCGTATTCGTGATGTTCCGCACCACCGTGATCGAAGCCGACGCATGGAATGAACGCGCCCGCAAGCAGCTCTCGCGCATCGACACCATCGCTCCGGAGCGGGGAAGCATCCTGGCCTCAAACGGCAACATCCTCGCCTGCAACGTAAAGGTATGCGACATAAAGATCGACATGCGCCATAATAAAATCAAGAAAATGGCGCCTGCAAAGCTCGAAGCCAAACTCGACTCGCTGGCCGACACTCTCGACATGCTCTATCCACGCTTCGACCCCCTGAAGGCTGACGCAGCCACAAGAAAGGCCAAATCGTGGCGCAAACGCCTGCGTGAAGAACTGGAAAAAGACCCCGACAAACGTACACGCTCACTCACCATAGCCCGAAACCGACCGCTCGAGGAATTCGACTCGGCCCGGAAACTCGTCTTCATACGCGACTTCAAGGGTGCCGGCTTCAGATGCCCACTCTATAAGGAGGAACACTCGCGCCGCATTTATCCCTACGGAAAGATGGCCAACCGAAGCATAGGGCGCGTGCACGAAGTGGTGCGCGACTCAACCAAGCTGAAAGGGGAGATCCACGGATATTCCGGACTTGAGAAAGACCTCGACTCTATGCTCTACGGCAAGCCGGGCCTCGCCAAGCAAGTGCCTCTCACGAAGGGCTACGGCAACTGGATCACCACTCCCCCGACACGGGGCTACGACCTGCTCACCACCATCGACATCGACCTTCAGGACATAGTGGAGGAAAGCCTGCAGAACATCTGCTCGGAGACGGGCAGCGAATGGGGCACGGCAATCCTCATGGAAGTCGCCACCGGAGAGATAAAGGCCCTCTCGAGCATAGAGCGCCTCGAAGACAACACCTACGGAGAAGCCCGCAACAGGGCAGTGCTCCCCTACGAGCCGGGCTCGGTGATAAAGCCTATATCGCTGATGATAGCCTTTGAAGACGGACTCGTGAAAAGCGTGAACCAGACCGTAGACTGCTCACCTTTCCAGAAGACCCACGATCCGCACGCCCCTACCGTGAAGACAATGAAGCAGGTGATAGAGATGTCGAGCAATACCGGCATAGCCCGCATCATATTCCAGAAATATGCCGCCGACCCGGCCCGTTATCACGACAGGCTGGCCTCAATCGGATTCTTCGACCGCATCAATTCCGGAATCGCCGGAGAGCAGATTCCTCTGGTGAGGAAACTTCTGCCCACCGACAATCAGGGGCGCAAGATCTCAATGGTGTCGCGGCATCTCGACCTCGCGCGCCAGGCCTACGGCTACAACACCATGGTGCCTCCCCTCTACACGCTGGCCTACTACAACGCCATAGCCAACGGCGGCCGCCTTGTGCGTCCGCATCTCGTGCGCGCCCTTCGCTCAGAGAAGGGCGACTCGGTGATTCCGATAAGCTATATCCGCGACCGCATCTGCTCGCCCGAGACAGCCGAGAAGGTGAAGCAGTGCATCCACGAAGTGGTGTGGGGCGATCACGGCACCGCCCGCCTTGTCAGGGACGACCGCGTGAAGATAGTAGGAAAAACCGGTACGGCATATCCGGTGGAAAAAGGACAATACAACACCGCGAAGCGCCGCTTCGCATTTGCCGGATTCTTTCCCTACGAGACTCCCAAATACAGCTGCATGGTGCTCATCCAGGGCATGGCCGGCCTCAGTGCCAACCGCACGTCGGGGCAAGTGATGAAGCAGATCGCCCTCAAAATGCACGCCCGCGGAATGCTGACCGACACGCCGCGCCTCACGGCGGCAGCGAAGGGTGAAAGCCCTACTGTGGCGGCCGCACACGGAAAGGTGCAGGAGGAAATAGCCCAGACCATAGGCCACACCGTGAGGAAAACCACCCCACGCAAAGAATATCCGGCCGGGAAGGTGCCCGACGTCACAGGGTTTGACCTCCGCTCGGCTGTAGACATGCTCGAGAGCCGAGGCCTGAACGTGAAGGTGAGGGGTGCCGGCAAGGTAGTGGGCCAGTCTGTGAGCCCGGGCACCAAAGCACAGCGCGGCACAAACATCACAATAACTCTCGCCATCTGACCGCAATCATGAAAGACAACAAAAATAACGACTACATACAATGACAACCAAACTATCCACCCTCCTAAAGGACATCGAGCCTCTCGAAACTGTGGGAGACCTCGACAAAAATATCGTGGCGCTCGAAAGCGACTCGCGCCGGGTCAGGAAAGAGGCTATGTTCGTGGCGGTGAGAGGCGTCACCACCGACGGCCATAAATATATCCCCGTAGTGGCATCGGCACATGTGGGAGCCATCGTCTGCGAGACGATGCCGGCACAGTTCGAGCCCGGAATCACCTACATCCGCGTGGCAGACTCCGCAGATGCCCTCGGACGCCTTGCCTCGGCTTTCTACGGACATCCTTCGCGCCGGTTGAAACTCGTGGGAGTCACCGGCACCAACGGAAAGACCACCACAGCTACGCTCCTCTACGAGATGGCGCGCCTCGAAGGGTATGAGGCGGGTCTGATATCGACGGTGTGCAACTATGTGGGCACCCGCGCCATACCCACCACCCACACCACTCCCGACCCCATCACCCTCAACGGACTGCTGGCCGAGATGGTGGATGCCGGATGTGAATATGCCTTCATGGAGGTGTCGAGCCATGCCGCGCAGCAGAAGCGCATAGCGGGCCTGCATTTCACCGGAGGTATCTTCTCAAATCTCACCCGCGACCACCTCGACTATCACGGCTCGGTGGAGAACTACATGAACGCCAAGAAGGCATTCTTCGACATGCTCCCCTCTTCGGCCTTCGCACTGGTGAACGCCGACGACAAATCCGGCCTATACATGCTCCAGAACACCAAGGCCGCTAAATATACCTATTCGCTCCGCAGCGACGCCGACTTCAGGGGCCGCGTGCTGGAAAGCCGGCTCGACGGCACTCTCCTTTCCATCAACGGCCAGGAGGTGGAGGTGCAGTTCACCGGAAGGTTTAACGCTTATAATCTTACGGCCGTCTACGGCGCAGCGGTGCTCTCAGGGCTTCCGAAAGATGAAGTTCTCGTGAACATGAGCCGTCTTGTGCCGGTGGCCGGACGATTCCAGACATTCCGCGGCGGCGACGGCGTCACGGCCATCGTGGACTATGCCCACACGCCCGACGCCCTTGTAAATGTGCTCGACACCATCCGCGACGTGCTCGGCGACTCAGGCTTCATCTGCACAGTGGTGGGAGCCGGCGGCAACCGCGACCACGGCAAGCGCCCCATGATGGCTCAGGAAGCAGCATGCCGCTCAGACAGGCTCATACTGACTTCCGACAATCCCCGCGATGAAAAGCCGGAAGATATCATAGCCGACATGAAAGCCGGACTGAGCGCGGAAGAGTTGCGCCGCACACTCTGCATCACCGACCGCCGCGAGGCCATAAAGGCTGCTCTATCCACCTGTCCCCCCGGAGGCGTGGTGCTTATTGCAGGAAAGGGACATGAACCTTATCAGGAGGTGAAAGGCGTGCGCCATCATTTCGATGACCGCGAGGAAGTGACCGAATTTTTCAACCAACAGTAATACACTCTGCAAAATATAGAAGAAATGTTCTATACCATTTTCGATTACCTACAGCAGACCGACACCTTCGACTTCCCCGGGCGCCATCTGATGACCTATATCTCATTTCGCGCCGCAATAGCCTTTGCCCTCTCCCTGGTGATAGCGCTCGTGTTCGGCCGCCGCATCATCGACCGCCTGCAGCGCATGCAGGTGGGAGAAGTGGTGCGAAATCTGGGCCTCGAGGGGCAGATGAGCAAGACCGGAACGCCCACCATGGGCGGCATCATCATCATCATCTCCATCCTGATTCCCTGCCTTCTTCTCGGCAACCTCACTAATATCTACATGCTTCTCATGCTCGTGGCCACGGTGTGGACAGGAGCGATAGGATTTCTCGATGACTTCCGCAAGATAAAATATCACAATAAAGACGGCCTCAAGGGTAAATACAAGATCATCGGCCAGGTAGGTCTCGGACTGATCGTGGGCCTCACCATGTGGTTCTCGCCTCAGGTGGTGATGAGCAATCAGCCCATGTCGACAGAGAAGGAAGCCGCGTCGCAGCTTGCACAGGCTGAATTTATCCCGGGCGACGGCCCTACGGTGGTCATAGCCTCGAGCACCTACGACCCGACTGACAGGGAAAGCGCTGTGCACCCCGTAAAAGTCTACAAGACTCCCGAGACCACCATTCCTTTCGTGAAGAACAACAACTTCAACTATCAGTGGCTCACGTCGTGGATTCCCGGCGATGAGGCTGCCGCCACCGCCGGCTGGATACTCTTCGTGATAGTGGTCATCTTCGTAGTGACTGCCGTCAGCAACGGCGCCAATCTCACCGACGGCCTCGACGGACTCTGCGCCGGCACATCGGCCATAATCGGCACCGCCCTCGCCGTGATGGCATATTTGGGAGGCAACGTGATATATTCGGGTTATCTCGACATAATGTATATACCCGGCTCTGAGGAGCTCGTGGTCTATGCAGGTGCGTTTATCGGGGCCCTCGTAGGCTTCCTGTGGTATAACGCATTCCCGGCACAGGTATTCATGGGCGACACCGGCTCACTCATGCTGGGCGGCATTCTCGCGGTGTTCGCCATCCTGATAAGGAAGGAGCTCCTGATTCCGCTTCTCTGCCTCATCTTCTTCATCGAAGATCTCTCGGTGGTGGTGCAGGTGGCTTATTTCAAGGCCACAAAGAAGAAATACGGGGCCGGACGGCGCATCTTCAAGATGACACCGCTCCATCATCACTTCCAGAAGGCCGGCGACCCTTCCATCAAATGCCTTCTCAACTTCCCTGCAGCCCCAATCCCGGAATCGAAGATAGTGGTGCGCTTCTGGATCATCGGCATCCTGCTGGCAGCCCTCACTTTCGTCACTTTAAAGATACGCTAACACAAGCATTCAGACATGAAAGATATAAAAGACTTCAAAGATAAATCACTCATCGTGCTCGGAGCCGGAGAAAGCGGCGTGGGCGCAGCCGTGCTCGGCGACAGCCTCGGGATGCGCGTGCTCGTCAGCGACAGCGGCACCGTGCCCGACAAATACCGCTCACAGCTGCTGCGACGCGGCATTCCCTTTGAGGAGAACGGACATTCCCGCTCGCGCGTGCTGGCGGCAGACTACATAGTGAAAAGCCCCGGCATCCCACCCACTGCTCCTATGGTGAAGGAAGCCGCCGACGCCGGCATTCCCATCCTCTCGGAGATAGAATTTGCAGGGTGGTTCACCGACTCCAAAATGGTCTGCATCACCGGCTCCAACGGAAAGACAACCACAACACTGCTCACCTATCATATCCTGAAGAAAGCGGGCCTCAACGTGGGTCTGGCCGGCAATGTGGGCAAGAGCCTCGCGCTGCAGGTGGCCGAGGAGCCGCACGATATCTACGTGATCGAGCTTTCAAGTTTCCAGCTTGAGAATATGTATGAGTTCAAGGCCAACATAGCCGTGATGCTCAATATCACGCCCGACCATCTCGACCGCTACGACCACAAGATGGAGAACTATGCGCGCGCCAAGTTCAGGATCACACGCAATCAGGAGGCCGACGACTTCTTCATCTACTGGCTCGGCGACCCGATAGTCTCGGCCCAGGTGAAGGCGCTTCAGACCGAAGCCCGGCTCATGCCCTTCTCCGACACGCGCGAAGACGGCTCTGTGGCATGGGAAGATGAAGACGGAGTGGTGCATTTCGATATCCCCGGCTCCGTATGGGACATACCCCGCGACCGCATTTCGCTGCCCGGACGCCATAACCTCTACAATTCCATGGCGGCCGGCATATCGGCCACGTTGCTCGATATCAAGAGCGACACCATCCGCGAGGCTCTCGGCGACTTCGAGGCTGTGGAGCACAGACTTGAATTCGTGCGCGACCTTAACGGCGTGAGGTGGGTCAATGACTCGAAGGCCACCAATGTCAATTCCACATGGTATGCCCTCGACAGCATGCGCACGCCTGTGGTGCTGATTCTCGGCGGCAAAGATAAGGGAAATGACTACTCCGAGATTCTTCCGCTCGTGAGGGAGAAAGTTAAGGCCATCGTGTGCATGGGCAAGGACAATGCAAAGATTCTCGACTTCTTCGGAGCCGAGGACGTGCAGATGCGCGACTGCCACTCACTGGCCGAGGCTGTGGAGGCCTGCGCCGAGCTCGCCTCGGAAGGCGACACGGTGCTTCTGTCGCCATGCTGCGCCAGCTTCGACCTCTTCTCAAGCTATGAGGACAGAGGCCGGAAATTCAAAGATGCCGTGCGCGCCCTCGACGGCGAATGAGGCAACTTTAAACCCTGACAATGTGAATTAGGAAAGATGAGCCAGTCAAAACAGAACACTTCCGCATCGGGAGGCATCTACATACGCGAGACAATCGGGGGAGTACCCACCGAAAAGCCTTCGGCACCCCGCAGGTCGTCGCGACGCGGGGCTGACGCCGCGAAGCCGGCCCGCAAGAGCGACCCCTACATCTGGGGCACATACATACTTCTCGTCATCGTGTCGATAATCGAGCTCTACAGCGCATCGGCCACTGAAGTCGTGGGCACCAACGTCTACGGCCCGCTGATTCGCCACTGCCTCTTTCTCGGCATCGGCTTCGCGCTGCTCTATCTGCTGCAGAGAATGCACTACGGCTATATAGCGCGCTTCGCAGTGCCGATAGGCCTGCTGTCGCTTGGCGCGCTGCTCATATCCACCTTTGCCGGCGTGGAGATCAACGGCGCACAGCGCGCCTTCATGATAGGCCCCTTCACCGTGCAGCCGCCCGAGATTGTGAAACTCACAGTCATCATCTGGCTTGCGGCTATTCTGGCAAAGAGCCAGAAGCGGCACGATGTGGCCACATGGGGCATCGTATATTCAGCCATCGTTGTGGCGCTATTCGGCGGCCTGCTGGCACTCAACGGACTCACAAACACGCTGCTCGTGATGGTGGTGAGCGTCTCGATGTTTCTCATCTGCGGCATTCCTTTCAAGAAAATCGGCATCGTAATTGGCGTCTACGGAGTGCTTTTCGGAATGTTTTATGTCACCACGAAAATGATGCGGTCTTCCACGGAATTCGACACCGTAGGGCAGACCGAGGTTGTGGCCAATAACGGCTCGGGCGACCACTCTCTCGGCTCCAAGACTCAGGTGAACCGCATACTGCGCCATTTTGAGGGAGTGCATCCCGACGACCCCCTGACCGATGAGAACCGCCAGGTAATCATGTCGAAACTGGCCCAGGCCCGCGGCGGTCTGGTAGGCTCCGGTTTCGGCAACTCACGCGAAAGTGTGCGTCTGCCGCTCGCCTTCTCCGATTACATCTACAGCATCGTGATTGAGGAAAGCGGCCTTATCGGGGGCATATTCCTTATGGCCCTCTATCTTTTCCTTCTCGGCAGGGCCGGATTCGTGGCCTATAACGTGAACAGGGCGCTGCCCGCATTCCTGATTCTCGGATGCGCCATCCTCATAGTGTTTCAGGCGCTCGTGCACATGGCCATCGTGACAGGGCTCTTCCCCGTTTCCGGGCAGCCGCTTCCCCTCATCTCGAAAGGAGGCACTTCCGTGATAGTGATGAGCGCGGCCATCGGCATAATGCTCTCAGTGTCGCGCCACGCCACCCGACAGAACGAGGGCAAGACGGCCCTCGACTCTGACGAAGCGCGCCATCTGGGCGACTCAATGGGCGCTATCAACGCTTCGGCGGAGAAATGATGACTGCAGGCGCAGCCGACTCACGCGGGCTGCGCCGCAAACCGAAGATTTAGACTGACTATTCATAACCATGAAAAAAGAAAAATACAGAATACTCATAAGCGGAGGAGGCACCGGCGGACACATCTTTCCCGCCCTCAGCATCGCCAACGCCCTGAAACAACGGCTCGATGCCGAGATACTCTTCGTGGGTGCCGACAACCGCATGGAGATGGAGAAAGTGCCGGCGGCCGGATATCCCATCAAAGGCCTCCCGGTGGCCGGTTTCAACCGGCGCAACCTGCTGAAAAACTTCGGCGTATTGCTCAAACTGAGGAAGTCGATCTCGATGGCCCGCGACATAGTGAAGGAGTTCAGGCCCGATATTGCCATCGGCGTGGGTGGATACTGCTCCGGCCCCACTCTGAAGGCAGCTCAGAGGGCAGGTGTGCCAACGCTGCTTCAGGAGCAGAACTCATACGCCGGAGTCACCAACAAGCTTCTGGCAAAGAAGGCAGAGAAGATATGCGTGGCATATCCCGATCTCGAGAGATTCTTCCCTGCCGGCAAAATCGTGATGACAGGCAATCCGGTCAGGAAAGACCTCCTCGCCAATACCATTTCACCCGATAAGGCTAAGGAGAGATTCGGCCTGAATCCGAAACTCCCCACGGTGCTCGTGGTGGGTGGAAGCCTCGGAGCCCTCACCCTCAACGAGAGCCTCGAAGCCAACATCAGGATGCTCAACAGCCATGGCATACAGGTGATATGGCAAACCGGAAAGAATTTCGGCGACCGCGCTGCCGCAGCCGCCAAAGGCCTGAGCGGAGTGGTGGTGACGAAATTCATCTCCGACATGGCTTCGGCATACGCCGCCGCCGACCTTGTGGTGTCGAGAGCCGGAGCCGGGTCGATAAGCGAGCTTGAACTTCTCGGAAAGCCGGTGGTGCTCGTGCCGAGCCCCAATGTGGCCGAAGACCACCAGACGAAAAACGCCCGCGCACTCTCCGACAAGGGGGCAGCCGTGCTCATTCCCGATGCCGAGGCCCGTACGCGCCTCGCCGACGAGATTGTGGCGCTCCTCTCCGATCCTGAGAAGCTGGCAGCGATGAGCAGTGAAATCAGAAAACTCGCCCTTCCTGATTCTGACGAAAAGATTGTGGACGAGGTAGTGAAAATACTTGAACGATGAATATTCCCGAAAACATTTATTTCGTAGGAGCCGGAGGAATAGGCATGGCCAATCTGGTGAGATATTTCCTCACCAAGGGTTGCCGCGTGGCCGGCTACGACCGCACCTCTACCCTGCTGACCGATGCCCTCCGCGAAGAAGGCGCGGAGATAGTCTTCGACGACGATCCCACCCTCATTCCGGCCGAAATGCTCCGTCCTGAGAGCACTATGGCCGTATATACGCCGGCCCTGGGAGACGACAACCGCATTCTCGGCGCGCTCCGCGCTGCCGGGGTGACACCCGTGAAGCGCGCGGCGATGCTCGGTATGATCACTGCTCACACCGACGCCATCTGCGTGGCCGGATCTCACGGAAAGACCACCACTTCGTCAATGACGGCATGGATCTTAGAGCAGACTCCGGGCGGCTGCAACGCTTTCCTCGGAGGAATTCTGCGAAATACCGACAGCAACCTCATGCTCTCGCGCGGCAGCAACTTCTCGGTGATCGAGGCTGATGAATACGACCGATCTTTCCATCAGCTCCGGCCCTGGCTCGCCGTGGTGACCTCGACCGACCCCGACCATCTCGACATTTACGGCGACGAAGAGGGATATCTCGAGGGCTTCGCCCATTTCACGTCGCTAATCCGCCCCGACGGATGGCTGATCATGCACACCGGACTCAAACTGAAGCCCCGTGTGGCCGACACCGTGAAAGTGGAGACCTACAGCAACCACCTTTCGGAAGAGAGGGGCGACTGGTATGCCGACAACGTGCGCTGGGGCACCGGCACCCTCACCATCGACATCCATGGCCCTGAGGCCCATATCAGGGATATAAGCCTAGGTGTGCCGGTGGAGATCAACATCGACAACTCAGTGGCAGCCGCAGCCGCGGCATGGCACGCCGGCGCTACCGAAGAAGATATCAGGCGCGGCCTGTCAACATTCAAGGGGGCCGAGAGGCGCTTCCATATATGGCTCGACGGCACCCAGCCCGGCTCCACAGTGGTGATCGACGACTACGCGCACTCTCCGGCCGAGGTGAAGGCATCGATAAGGTCTGTCAAGAAACTTTATCCGGGAAAGAAACTGGCGGTGGTGTTCCAGCCTCACCTCTACACCCGCACCCGCGATTTCGCACCTGAATTTGCCGAAGCCCTCTCCGGGGCCGACCAGGTGATCATGACCGAGATCTATCCCGCAAGGGAACTTCCCATACCGGGTGTGGACTCCAGAATGGTGCTCGATGATGTGAAATGCGAAAATAAAGTATTTTGTGAGCGAAAAAATTTGCTTAATTACATAAAAAATCGTAATTTTGACATTGTTATGACTCTCGGCGCGGCTGATCTCAACGTCCTGCTGCCCGACATTTGTCGTATAGTGACACCAAACACTTAATTCTCAATAAATTACACCCGACATGGCAGATACCGGAAAGAAGCAGGTCTGGAAGACGGCGGCGAAGGCAGTGATATGCCTGGCGCTGCTGTGCTACGTGGCGCTTGCATTCGCCTACGCCCGGAACGACCACAGCAGCCGCATCTGCCACGACATAGACCTGCGCATTGAAGGAAACACTCTCCCCGACAGCATACTGCGTCAGGGTGTGAAGGCTCAACTGGCAAAATACAAAGCCCCCGCTGTGGGCGCTCCCATAGGGAAGATCAATCTTCAGAAACTGGAAAACTATCTGGGGCATTTCTCCAACTTCGAGTCTGTGGAATGCTCATTCAATCCGGACAACAGGCTACGCATCACGATAGAACCGATACGTCCGGAGGTGAGGGTGTTTGTGGAGAATGGCAGGAGCTACTACGTGAACCGCGCCGGAAAGCGCATAGAGGCCGACGCGGAGTTTTTCATCGACGTGCCGGTGCTTCTGGTGTCGGCCAAGACCGAGAAATATCTCCCCTCGGCTCTGGCAGTGATCAGATACGCAGCCGCCGACAAGGAACTGAACCGCCTCATCTCCGCCTACAAGATCGACGGCCCCAACGACATCATCATGCTCCCCCGCATCCAGGGCCACGTGGTGAACTTCGGCGACTCGACGCGCCTGGAGGAGAAACGCGCGGCACTCCTGACAGCCTACCGCCGCATCCTGCCCGTAAAGGGCTGGAACAGATACGACACAATATCCGTCAAATTCAGCAGCCAGATAGTGGCAAGCCGCCGAGACAAGGCTATCTCAAACCACGGCTCGGTTGACGACGACGGAATAGACCTCGAAGAAGCTACCCTCCCGGAAGTGGCCGACATCAACACCAAGACTTCAGCAGATTCCAACCGATAAGAGAACATGAAAAAAGAGACATACATAGCAGCGCTTGAGATCAGCAGCTCCAAAGTGATCGGGGCTGTCGGAATCATCGGTTCGAGCGGACAGATTCACATCATCGCCGCCGAGCAGGAGAAATATACCGACACCGTTAGATACGGTCAGGTGCAGAACACAGAGGAGACCTACGAACTCACCAACTACGTGCTGGAGCGCCTCGAGAGGCGCCCCGACATCTCGCCGCGCGAAATCTCGGGAGTGTATGCCGGCATCTCGGGCCGCTCGCTCAAGAGCATACCTGTCGATGTCTCGCTCAGTCTACCCGACGACACGGAAATCTCTGAAAATATCGTGGAACGCCTGAAAAAGGAAGCGCTCGAAGCCGAAATAGAGAGTTCTCTCGAGATTATTGACGCAGTGCCGAGAATATTCCACATCGGAAAGACCGACACGCAGCGCCCTATCGGAAGCATCGCCAACGGCATATCGGCAACTTACGACCTCATAGTGGCCCGCCCCGCGCTTCAGAACAATCTGCGCCGCGTGATAGCCGACAAGCTCGGTCTTGAACTGAAAGGAATCGTAGTGACGCCGCTCGCCACCGGAGCCATAGCGCTCACGGAGCAGGAGAAGAAACTCGGCTGCATGCTCGTAGACATAGGGGCTGAGACCACCACCGTCACTATCTACACACGCGGCAATCTCGCCTATTTCGCTACTATTCCACTCGGCGGACGCAACATCACGCGCGACCTCACATCGCTCAACGAGCTTGAGGAGAAAGCCGAGGAACTGAAACTCTCCGTCGGAAACGCCATAGCGCCGACCATTCCCTCGCAGGTGCAGGTTGGACGCCACAAGCAGAGCGACATCAGCAACCTCGTGGTGGCACGCGCCGAGGAGATCGCCGCCAACATAGTGGAGCAGATTCATTACGCCGGGCTATCGGAGAAAGACATCCCGGAGGGAATAGTGCTTTGCGGAGGGGGTTCGCGTCTCAACGGAATGGTGGAGCTCCTCGTGAAATTCTCCGGGCTGAAGGTGAGGATGGCATCGCTCCCCTCATTCATCCATCTTGAAGACGCTCGGACTCAAGGGCTCGAGATGCTTCAGGTAGCGGCCATCATCCACGCGGCTGCACAGAAGAACGCATCAGACTGCCTAATGATACCCGAGCCCGAGACCCCTGCAGAAGTTCCCGACTCAACTACAACCGCACACGTCCAGACTGAGCCTGCAGCAGAGAGAGAGACCAAACAGAAAAAACCTTCTTTCTTCACCCGCCTCGGGAGCACTTTCGGAAAGATGTTCACTCCCATCGGCGACGACGATGAGGGCGAAGAACTCAACTGACATTATCTCAACTACCACATTTGCAACTTATGGAAGATTATATCGACGATCTTGAAAACTCGACTGAATTTACCGACGACGCCGTCAACGCAATCATCAAGGTGATCGGCGTGGGTGGTGGCGGAGATAACGCGGTCAATTATATGTATCGCCAGAACATACCTAACGTAAACTTCGTGGTGTGCAACACCGATGAGCAGGCCCTGAAGATGTCGCCCGTTCCCAACCAGCTGATACTGGGCTGGGGCGTGACCCACGGCCGCGGTGCCGGCAACGACCCCGAAAAGGGGCGGCAGTGTGCCGAGGCCTCGGCCGAGCAGATCAAGGCGCTCTATGACAAGAATACGGAAATGGTATTCATCACCGCCGGAATGGGCGGTGGCACCGGAACGGGAGCCGCACCCGTAGTGGCGCGCCTCGCCAAGGAAGCCGGAAAACTCACCATCGGCATCGTGACGATTCCCTTCATGTTTGAAGGAAAGAAGAAAATTGTGAAGGCTATCGAGGGCGCAACCGAGATGCAGAAGCACGTAGATGCCCTTCTCATCATCAACAACGAGAACCTCATCGACATCTATCCTGACCTGAACTTCTTCAACGCATTCGAGAAAGCAGACGACACACTCGCCAACGCCGCGCGATCCATCTCGGAGATCATCAGCGAGGAGTGCTACATCAACGTGGACTTCGAGGATGTGAAGACCACCCTGCGCGATTCGCGCACGGCAATCATCTCCACAGCATACGGCGAAGGGGAAAACAGAATCTGGAACACGATTCAGAGCGCCCTGAGGTCGCCTCTGATGAAAAAGCACGATATCAACACCAGCCAACGCCTGCTATTCAAGTTCTCGTGCCATAAAAACAGCGACAAACCCATCACCACCACGGAAATAACCCAGATAAGGGAATTCACATCGAAACTTTCCGATACTATCGACGTGAAATGGGGTATCGCCGACAATCCGGAACTCGGCGACAAGGTGAAGGTGACAATCCTTGCATCCGGTTTCGATCTCACCCTCACCGACAGCAAGGAAAAGGGTGAAAACAACAAGCAGGATGAAAAGCTCGTGATATTCGGCACCGGACACGACGATCCGGCTGTGGAGGCTCAGCGTTCGGCAGAGGTAGACAAGCAGATAGCCGAAGTCTACGGCATCGACAAACTGAAGCAGCAGATACGCGAGGTGAACCGCGCCAAATATGCCGTGCTCGAGCCTTCGCAGTTCGACAACCACGAGGTGGTGGCTCTGCTCGAGAGAATCCCCACTTTCAAGAGAAGCCCGCAAGTCCTCGACGAACTCCGCAAGATCTCCGACGGCAAGGAGCAGCGCCCCACTCCCCAGCCTGCGCGCGCTGCCCAGAAAGAAAAACCTAATTCAAACATAATCAATTTCTAAAAATATTCACGCCCTGACAGGGTGGCAACGAGAATATGGATAAATTTCAAATGGTAGCGAAGACGTTTCAGGGTCTGGAAGAGGTGCTACGCGATGAATTAATCGACCTGGGCGCTGAAAACATCGAGATAGGAAAGAGAATGGTGCAGTTTGAAGGCGATCTCGCCCTCATGTATAAGGCCAATATATGCTGCCGCACCGCACTGCGCATACTGAAACCTATCGTGAAGTTCACAGCCTCCAACCCCGATGAGCTCTATGATGCCGTCAGAGAGATAGACTGGGAGAAATACATGACTCCCGACTCCACTTTCTCGATCGACTCCACAGTGACGAGCGCCGACTTCACTCATTCACGCTTCGTGACCTATCGCGTGAAGGATGGCATCGCAGACCATTTCAATGACATCTGCGGCCGCCGCCCCTCCATCCGCCTTCAGGATGCCGACGTGGAGCTGAACGTGCATATTTCAGACAATCGCGTCACAATCTCACTCGACTCAAGCGGCGAGCCCCTTTCAAAACGCGGCTATAAGGTGGAGAATACCGAGGCGCCCATCAATGAAGTGCTTGCTGCAGGCATCCTGCTGCTGACGGGCTGGAAAGGGGAGTGCCCCCTGGCCGACCCGATGTGCGGCTCCGGCACTTTCCTCATCGAGGCCGCGCTGATAGCCGCCAACATCAATCCGGGCATCTACCGCGAGAAGTTCGCTTTTGAGAAATGGGAAGATTTCGACGCCGACCTCTTTGAGGAGATTTATAATGACGACAGCGGCGAGCGTGAGATTGACTATCCGCTCATCTACGGCGGCGACAAAGACCCTGAGGCTGTCAGGATAGCCCGCAGCAACGTCAGGAACGCCAAAGTGGAGAAGATGGTGGAACTATACTGCCGCGACCTTCAGGAATGGGACGAAAACGGACGTGAGGGCATACTCGTGACCAATCCTCCCTACGGAGTCAGACTCAACCCGCAGAGCATGACGGCAAAAGCATTCTACCGCACTCTCGGAACCTGCCTGAAAGAGAACTTCCAGAACTGGGATGCATGGATCATCGGCCTCGCCGATGGATTTATGCAGGACATCGGCCTGAAGCCTTCCACGAAATATCCTCTCATGAACGGCGGCCTTGAATGCACTCTCAACGAATATGTGATGTTTAAGGGCGAATACCGCGAATTTCGTGCAGAAGGGGGCGTGGTGAAGCATCAGCCGCGTCAGGCAGCTCCTAAGATGAAGCGTATGTCTGACCGCGAATGGGAAGACGAAGCCAAGCGATTCGACGGCAAGAGCCGCAAGAAAGAATTCGACCGCAACGCCAAACCGCGACGCGACGATAAGCCGTTCAGAAGCGACAGGCCGCAACGCGACGACAAGCCCTTCAGAAGCGACAGGCCGAGACGCGACGACAAGCCCTTCAGAAGTGACAGGCCGAGACGCGACGACAAGCCCTTCAGAAGCGATAGACCGCAACGTGACGATAAGCCTTTCAGAAATGACAGACCGCGACGCGACGATAAGCCGTTCAGAAGCGATAGACCGCAACGCGACGACAAGCCCTTCAGAAGTGACAGGCCGAGACGCGACGATAAGTCTTTCAGAAGCGACAGACCGAGGCGTGACGATGGCCCCAGACAGATACTCGACCGCGGCCCAAGACTGACAGACTTCGTAGAGACACGCGCTCCCGGCAAAATGCGCGCACGCAAGAATGCAAAGCGTTTTTCCTCAAACGATTATGATGAATGAACAGTAGTAAGGAAGACGAAAACTACTCCGCAGCCGGCCCGGGATCGGTAGCGGGAAGCTGGATCGTGGCGCTTCTTATGATTGCCGCGACAGCCTTCCTCATCCCACCTCTCACTCCGGAGGCGGAGTTCGGACTCCTTTTCTCCTTCCCGTCGGTATGGATGCCTCACGAGTATTCCATACTTGCAAACACTGTCCTGATAGCTGCGGCTGTGATCGTAGCAGGCCTGCTCAATAAGAAATATTCGTTCGTCAGGAGTTCGGATCCGATTCTCCCTACGGCCATGACCGTGATTCTGGCCTCCAATCCGGTCAATACATCCTATCTGGGGTCGCCGGTGTTCATGCTCATAGTGAACCTTATATGCCTCGACATCATCATGAGGTCGTACCACAGCCAGAATGCCACCACCTCACTCTTCGCAATAGCCACGTGGCTCTCTTTCGGCTCGATGGTGCAGTATGCATTTCTGCTCATGATGCTTGTCTATCCGGTGATGGCCATCATGATCAAGGCTTTCCGCATAAAGGAGATCATAGCCTATCTGATGGGCCTTGTGGCGCCCTACTGGGTGGCTTACGGATTCGGGCTCGTATCGGTGGCCGATTTCCGGCTCCCGTCGCTCCCCATGGCACCTCCCGTCGCCGACGGCGGCCTGATGCTCTGCATCTTCGTCTCGCTCGGCACTCTTGCGCTGCTCGGGCTCTTCACTGTGCTCAACAATGCGATGCTCACCTATTCGGGCAACATGAGGGTGCGCACCCTCAACAGGATCATCAATTTTCTCGGATTCGCATGTCTTATCTTCATGGTGGCCGATTTCGACAATTTCGGTGCATACGCGGCCACATTCTGCTTCGCCTCAGCCGTGCAGATCTCCAATGCCTTTGCCCTGCGCCACATCCCACACGGGGCTGTGTGGCTATGGAGCGTGCTCTCTATCTTCATACTATGCTTCCTCATGATGCTCCTCGCAGTCTGAAATGAAAATCATCGCTGACAAAAACATACCCTTTCTTGAAGGACGCCTTCCCGGTGCCCGGCTCATACTTCTCCCCGCCTCGGAAATCACACCCGACGCGGTGCGCGATGCCGACGGCCTCATAGTGCGCACACGCACCCGGTGCGACGCTGCATTGCTTCACGATTCATCAGTCAGGGCGATAGCCACGGCCACTATCGGAACCGACCATATCGATAAGGAATGGTGCCGGAGCAAGGGCATCGCCGTGAGCAACGCGCCGGGCTGCAACGCGCCCGGAGTGGCCCTCTACGTGTGGGGATCGCTGCTGAGAAACGGATTCGACCCCTCTCGCCACACTCTGGGAGTGATCGGATGCGGAAATGTGGGCGGCATAGTGGCGGAATGGGGTGAACGGCTTGGCGCGCGCGTGTTGGTGGCCGACCCTCCGAGGCAGGAAAGCGGAATGACCGACCGCAACTACGTCTCGCACGAATACCTGCTTGAGAATAGCGACGCAATCACTCTCCACACGCCGCTCACCCGCTCAGGGGCCTACCCGACTTTTCACCTTATCAATGAAGAATCGCT
The DNA here is from genome assembly GCA_964410515.1 of uncultured Sangeribacter sp. Classification (GTDB taxonomy): domain Bacteria; phylum Bacteroidota; class Bacteroidia; order Bacteroidales; family Muribaculaceae; genus Lepagella. Next base: position 96,826 of record CAYPGW010000002.1, read on the forward strand.
CAGACATCTTAAACCGGGCGCGATATTTGTAAATGCGGCGAGGGGAGAGGTGACTGAGACCGAGGCCCTCTGTCGCGCCGTTGAAAGCGCACGCACAGGCAGGATCATTATTGACACCTGGGAGTGCGAGCCAAACATCAGCGGGCGCCTTCTGGGGCTCGCAGACGTGTCTACGCCGCATATCGCGGGCTACAGCGTGGAAGGGAAGCAGAGAGCCACCCGAATGGCTCTGGAGGCGATAGGAGAGGCCTTGATGACCGATGTGGATGTCACCGGACTGGCCGCGCCCTATCAGTCACCTGAAGTGCTGACGCCTGAACTCATAGTGAATTCTTTCGACCCCTCACAAATCACGTCGCGGCTTAAAGATTCACCGCACAGCTTCGAAGACCTCCGAAACACATATCAGCTTCATAAAGAGATATGACCAAAAAGAGACCCGCGCCTCCGGGGGGAGGCAACGGGTCTCGGGGATAGGATGGATTTGGGGAGTAGCCCATAGCAGAGTCGAACTGCTCTTTAGAGAATGAAAATCTCTCGTCCTAACCGATAGACGAATGGGCCGACACTCAGCTTACCGAAATTACTTTGCGGCAGCTGTAAGCTTGTTGATATAAATCTGAAGACCGCTGCAGAGGTTGGCAGCTTTATTCTTCGAGATTACGTTCTTGCGGCCGAGACGCTGAAGAAGAGCACTTACCTTATTGTAGGCAGCAGTAGCTTCCGCTACATCTTCCATCTTGCGCACCTTGCGCACTGCATTGCGAGCAGTCTTTGCCCAATAGCGGTTCTCGAGTCTGCGCTTTTCAGCCTGACGGATTCTTTTGAGTGATGACTTATGGTTTGCCATTTCGTTTCTTATGTTCTTTATTGTTATTAGTAGCCCATAGCAGAGTCGAACTGCTCTTTAGAGAATGAAAATCTCTCGTCCTAACCGATAGACGAATGGGCCTCCCGGCGCAACACACCGCAGGCCCGAAGGGGCTCAGGGCGTTTTTGCGAGTGCAAAGTTAATGCTCTTTTTTTAATCCACCAAATTTTTTGGCAATTTTTTGCTCAAAACAATCGATTTTCCCCTGTAAAGCAAAAAATAACGGCCCCATTTGCAAATGGAGCCGCAATTTCATTACCGGCGGATGCCGAGTTCTTTCTTGGCTATGATAGCACGATAGCGCTCAATATCTTTCTTCTTGACATAGTCGAGAAGGCTGCGGCGCTGGCCTACAAGAGCCTTCAGCGCGCGGGCTGTGGCGTAATCCTTGTGGTTGGCCTTCAGGTGCTCGGTGAGGTGCTTGATGCGGATCGAGAAAAGTGCGATCTGGCTTTCGGGGCTTCCGGTGTCGTTCTTGCCCTGGCCATACTTCTCGAAGATGGCCTGCTTTTCTTCTGCTGAAAGATGCATGATTGTGAGAGTTTAAAGGTTAAGAAAATATGTTGCCTTTCTTCAAAAGGATTCTCGCCGGGGTCTCTCTCCCCTGTGTAGGCGCTCCCTTTCTTCAAAAGACGCTGCAAAATTACAAATTTCCCGCCGGATATGCAAATTCTCTGCTGATAAAATTAATATTCAGTCAAAAAAAGCGTGTGTCAGCGGGCTTAATCGTCAGCGATAATGTCACGATCCTTACATTCGCACTCCGCAGTCTCGGCCTCAATGGTGGAATGGGTTATTCCGGCAGCCCGCGCCGTCTCACGAAGCCGGGCTACTACCGTATCGAGAATATCGCCCGATTCTATTACGGCATGGACTGTCATGGCGTTCTCGGTCGTAGACAATGCCCATACATGAAGATGGTGTATGCTGCTCACCCCCTCGGCAGCCTGAAGATCGGCAGCCAGCTTCTTCATGTCTATCGCCACCGGAACGCTATCGATCGAGAGCCTGAAACTTTCAGCCAGCAGGCTCCAGGTAGACCAGCCTATCATGATGGCGATGGCGATTCCGATGACCGGATCAATGAAATACCAACCAGTGAAATGAATTATCACACCTGCCGCAACCACGCCTACCGAGACGAGAGTGTCGGCAAGCATGTGAAGGAAGGCGCCCTTCACATTCAGATCCTTCTCCTTATCTTTCAGGAAAAGCCACGCGGTGATTCCATTTACGACCACCCCGGCACCGGCCACCCATGCTATGGCATCTCCGTCTACAGCCGTGGGATGAAGAAGTTTATCGACAGATTCCGCGAGAATGACGCCTACCGCCGCAAAGAGCAATAGAGCGTTTAGCAACGATGCCTGAATCGAAAACTTCCTATATCCGTAGGTATGGCGCTCGTCAGGTTTCTTCGACATAAGTTTGAAAGCGATCATCGAAAGGATGAGGGCAAAAACGTCCGAAAGATTGTGGCCCGCATCTGAAAGAAGACCCATGGAGTCATATACGAAACCAAAAACGCCTTCTACGATTACAAATCCCACATTCAGGGCTATGCCGAGCCTGAACGCCGTATTGAGCGACGAGGCGTCGATGGCATGTTCGTGATGATGATGGTGATGATGACCATCTGAATGAGTATGATTCACTGTGATATCTGTTTTAATATGCCTCACCTTACGGCGGCGGGGTTTGTGTGATTTTATAATATAACACGACACCCCGCCATAATGGAACATCATGCAACTATGTCTGCAACACGGTTGCATTCATCCTGAACTCTTTCAGGGGCTGAATAAAATCCGGATTTGAATTGTTATTTTAGATAGCTTATCCACAACAACACTTATGGAAACAATAAAAGACTGTGAATTCGGTGGCGAACGTCCACTGTTCGGATCAAGAAACCTTAAACTTGAAAACGTCACGATTCATGCCGGCGAATCAGCGCTGAAATACTGCGCCAACATCGATGCCGAGCATTGCCGCTTCGAAGGGAAATATCCCTTCTGGCATGTGGATGGATTCCGCATTCACGACTGCGAATTCACACCCGGAGCAAGGGCAGCCCTGTGGTATTCACGTAATCTGGAGATGCGCGACACCCGTGTAGACGCCCCGAAGATGTTTCGGGAGATGGACGGAATCAAACTCGACAATGTAATTATTCCCGACGGCGAGGAAACCTTGTGGCACTGCGCCAATGTAGACATACATAAGGTGGAAATCCGCAACGCCGACTACCTTTTCATGCACTCTCACGACATAGCGATCAACGAGTGGTATCAGGAAGGCAACTACTCATTCCAGTATTGCCGTAATGTGGAGATACGCAATGCGGTGATCCATTCCAAAGATGCTTTCTGGGGTACTGAGAATGTCACGATCTACGACTCTGAGATCACCGGGGAATATCTCGGCTGGCATTCCCGGCGTCTGCATCTCGTAAGGTGCCGCATCTCGGGCACGCAGCCGCTATGTTATGCCCGCGATCTCGTGCTTGAAGACTGCACTTTCGCCCCCGACTGCGATCTGGCGTTTGAAGACAGCGAGGTGAATGCCACGGTGACAGGCCACATCACAAGTGTCAAGAACCCGGCAGCCGGAATCATCAGGGCTTCCTCAATAGGCGAGACAATCATCGACAGTCATTCAAAGGCAATAGATCCCGTAAAGATTATCACCGATGGCAAAGTTTGATTTTGACGAACTTACCCTGAGACGCCACACATCGTCGCTCAAATGGGATACGATGCCCGCCGATGATGTGATACCCCTCTGGGTGGCGGACATGGATTTCCGGACGGCTCCTGCAGTGACGGAAGCGCTGCAGCGCAGGGTGGCGTCGGGAATATTCGGGTATGTAGATGTTCCCGATGAATTTTACGCTGCCCTAACGGGATGGTTCGCACGACGCCACGGATGGGCCATCAACCCCGACAGCGTGATATATACATCGGGAGTCGTACCCGCCGTTTCGGCCATCATCAAGGCCCTTACCATTCCGGGCGACGGAGTGATATTGCAGACACCGGCCTACAACTGCTTCTTCTCCTCGATAAGGAACAACGGCTGCCGACAGGCCGACAATCCGCTACTACGCGCGGACTGCGGCGAGGACTTCACCTATACCATCGACTTCGGGAATCTGGAGACCCTGGCAGCCGATCCGCGCAACAAGCTTCTGATTCTATGCAATCCGCACAATCCCACGGGGAGAGTATGGACGCGCGCCGAACTTGAAAACGTCAGAGACATCTGCCGCCGGCACGGAGTGATGGTGATAAGCGATGAGATACACTGCGAGCTGACCCATCCGGGATATACCTATACCCCCTACGCCACTGTAGATGACCACGCCATAGTGTGCTGCTCGCCAAGCAAAGCATTCAATACGGCCGGACTCCAGATAGCCGCGATAATATGCCCCGATGCCGATATCCGCGCACGCATCGACAGGGCAATAAACGACAACGAGGTCTGCGACGTGAACCCCTTCGGGGTGGAGGGGCTCATAGCGGCCTACAATCATGGCGAGGACTGGCTTGAGGCACTGCGGCAATATCTGTACGGCAACTATACGTTTCTGCGCGACGTCATATCGGCGAAAATACCCGACTGGAGAATCTGCAGGTCAGAATCCACATATCTCGCATGGGTCGATATAAGCCGCAGCGGCATGGACGGCAACGCTATGGAACGCCTGCTGCTCGATAAAGCCGGAGTGCGCATAAGTTCGGGAGCCGATTACGGAGCCGGCGGATATATCCGAATCAACTACGCCTGCCCGCGCAAGCGCCTTGACGAGGCACTCCGAAGAATGGTCAACGCCATCTGAAACGCCATCTGAGAAGGCTCTTTTTTCACTTTACCGCTACTTAATCGTGACTACAGATATCCGACTGATACGCGAGGGCAAGCCGATCGCATGGCGACAGCGGCTTGCCCTCACTCTGTCGCTTTCTTTCCCGGCCATGCTCGCACAGCTCTCGAGCATAGCCATGCAATATATCGACGCCTCCATGGTGGGGCGCCTCGGTGCCGACGATTCCGCCGCCATAGGCCTCGTGTCGACAAGCCTGTGGCTCTTCTGGGGTATATGTTCGGCCATGACGTCGGGCTATTCCGTGCAGCTGGCCCATAAAGTCGGCGCGAGCGACAGCGAGGGAGCCCGGCGCATATTCAGGCAGGGCATTGTGGCCTCGCTGCTTTTCAGCGGCGTGATCGCCATAATAGGCATAGCCATCTCGTGGTATCTGCCTCACTGGCTCGGAGGCGAGCCGGAGATCTGCAGTGCAGCCTCACTCTATTTTGTGGTGTTCGTGGCTGCGCTGCCTCTGCTCTCGATCAATTATCTTGCCGGAGGCATGCTGCGGTGTGCGGGAAACATGAAGATACCGAGCATCATAAGCGGACTGATGTGCGCGCTCGACTGCATCTTCAACTTCCTGCTCATCTTTCCTACTCATCATTATAATATCGGAGGAATCAGCGTCACGCTCCCCGGCGCCGGATTAGGGGTGCTCGGAGCCGCGTTGGGCACAGTTGGGGCCGAGGCCGTATGCGCGATGCTGATGTTGTGGTATGCCTATCGCCGGCAGCCCGAGATACGCCTTGCCGGCCATCATGGCTCGTGGAGGCTCACGGGCGACGTGACCCGCCGGGCCGTCGGCATATCGGTGCCGATGACCGTGGAGCATGCCGTGATCTGCGGGGCGCAGATAGCCATAACCATGATAGTGGCGCCGCTTGGAGTAGTGGCCATCGCCGCGAATGCTTTCGCAGTCACAGCCGAGAGTCTCTGCTATATGCCCGGCTACGGCATAGGCGACGCCGCCACGGCCCTCACCGGGCAGAGCCACGGCGCGGGCCGGCAGCAACTCGTGCGCAAGTTCGGATATATGGCGGTTGGGCTGGGCATGGCTGTAATGACCGCGATGGGGCTTCTGCTCTATATATTCGCCGACGATATCATGAGGCTTATCACCCCGGTGGAAGCCATAAGCGCGTTAGGCGCCGAGGTATTGCGCATCGAGGCCTGGGCCGAACCTATGTTCGCAGCCTCGATAGTGGCCTACGGCGCTTTCATCGGAGTGGGACACACGCGCCTCCCCGCCGTGATGAACTTCGGAAGCATCTGGCTTGTCAGGGTTCCGCTGGCATGGTGGATGGCCGGCACCCTGGGGCTGCGCGGAGTATGGATGGCCATGTGTATAGAACTGATGTTCAGAGGCACCATTTTCCTTCTGCGCCTCTTCCTCAGCAAGTGGTGGAAATAAATCAAAAAAATGCGGTGATATTGCCGATTTTACGTGTGATTTGAGATTTCTTCCATGATTTTTTATTAATTTTGCCGTTGCAAAGCCAGGAAAGGGAAGCCGGTGAGAATCCGGGACAGTACCCGCTGCTGTATTTCTCCGGGCGAGCGGACGCCGAGCAAGCGCCGCCCCCACTGCCGCCGCACTATGTCATTGGGAGACGCCGACGCCTCCTGAGAAGGCGCGGACGCAGGCTGGAGATGAGTCAGAAAACCTGCCGCGACTTTGCGTGAGATACCGACACAAGATTTGTATTGCCCGGACGGGATAATTCTGACAATACTGAAATGAGAAAAGTTTTGATATATCTTATCGGGACTGCGCTCTCTGCGGGCGCAGCCGTGCCTGACACCATAGGGCTGCCCGAACTGACGATATCGGCCCGGCGCCCGATGACTGAGATCGGAGTGCGCAGGAGCCGTCTCGACTCGCTGGCCCTCAAGGAGAATGTGGCGCTCTCGATGGCAGATGTGCTCGGCTTCAACTCATCAGTATATGTCAAGAACTACGGCCGCGCCACCCTCTCAACAGTCTCTTTCCGCGGCACATCTCCCGGCCACACCGGAGTGACATGGAACGGCCTGCCCGTCAACAGCCCCATGCTCGGAATGACCGATTTCTCTCTGATTCCTTCCTATTTCGTAGACAAAGCATCACTGCTCCACGGCAGCGCCTCGCTCTCCGAAGCCTCGGGTGCACTCGGGGGAGCGGTGGCACTCTCCACGTCGCCCGAGGCCCTGAAGGAAGGCTTCTCGGGTGCCTACACGCAGGGGGCAGGCAGTTTCAGGACTTTCGACGAGTTCCTGCGCGCGGCCTACCGCAAACGGCGCTGGCACGCGGGCATCAGGGTAGCGCTTTCTTCCTCGGCCAATGATTTCACCTATATCAACCGCGACAAGAAACTCAACATCTACGATGAGGAGCACAATATCATCGGCCAGTATCATCCGGTGGAGAAAAACCGCTCCGGGGCATTCAGAGACTTCCATCTGCTTCAGGAGGCATCTTACGAATGGAGCCGCGCCAACCGGGTGGCGCTCAGCGTATGGTATACATCATCCAACCGACAGCTGCCGATGATCACCACAGACTACGGCGACGAGAGGGGAGTGGACAACCGTCAGCGCGAGAACACCCTGCGCGCCACGGCAGCATGGCAGCACAGGAGCTCGGCATGGAATCTCGAGACCCGCGGCGGCTACATACACACATGGAGCGCTTACGACTACCGACGCGAGACCGGAAGCGACGTGTGGGCCACACTCACACGCGCACGATCGCTCATCAATACTTTTATCGTGAGCGGCACCTTCAACTGGTGGCCGGCCGAGAGATGGCTCTTCACAGCCTCGTTCACAGCCCGGCATCATGACGTGCGCTCTTCAGATCAGCGGCTCTCCACAGCCGGAAGCGACGCGACTGTGGGCTACCGCAAGAAGCGCCCCGAGACATGCCTCACAGCCACTGCCCGATGGCAACCCGCCGACGGCGTGGGGTTGGCCGTAGTGCTGCGCGAGGAATCTTACGGGAGCGAGCTGACTCCTCCAATACCTGCCATTTTCGCCGACTGGACAGCCTTCAGGGGCACTGCCTCAAACGGCACATGGCAGCTGACACTGAAAGCATCCGGAAGCCGCAACTTCCGCTATCCCACACTCAACGACCTCTACTTCATGCCGGGTGGCAATCCCGACCTGAAGAGTGAGAAGGGGCTGACCTGCGACTGCGGAGCGGTCTGGAATCTCGATATGCCGGGGCGAGCCACTGTCAGCCTGGAGGCCGGATGGCACAACAGCAGAATCTCCGACTGGATCTTATGGCTGCCCACGACCAAAGGCTTTTTCTCACCCGCAAACGTGAAGACTGTGCACGCCTACGGTGTGGAACTGCGCGGAGAGGCATCGCTGCAGTTAGGCCGCGGCTGGAGCACCCGGCTCAACGGCAACTGGAGCTGGACACCCTCGGTGAATTGCGGCAGCGCGCTTTCGGAAGGAGACGCTTCGGTGGGCAAGCAGCTTCCCTACGTGCCCCGCATAGCCGGCTCCGCCACACTCCGCCTGCAATGGCACCGGTGGGGTCTTCTCGCCAAATGGATGGGCTACGGCCGGCGCTGGACACAGAGCAGCAACGAGCCCGGAATCTCGGGTGTGCTCCCCGCCTACGGCATCTGCAACATCACTGCGGAGCGTGCGCTGCCAATAAGGAATACGGAACTGAATATTAAGATATCGGTCTATAATCTCTTCGACAAGGAGTATCAGACCGTGGCCGGGCGCCCGATGGCAGGACGCAATTTTGAAGCATTTCTGGAATTTAGAATCTGACAAGCCGTGAAGAAATATTTAATCATCATTATCGCTTTATGCATATTGGCCGGCTGCGCCGGCAGAAGCACAGGCTCGCCCGAGGGCGAGACATTCGACAGCATACTATATGAGCCGGCCTACGCCACCGGCTTCTCCATCTCGGGGAAAGAGGGGCGCGAGAGCGTCATGATCCGCGTCAGCAATCCCTGGCAGGGTGCCGACAGCGTGGTGCAGCGGCTCCTGATAGTGCGTGGCGGAGAAGATGTGCCCGAAGGGTTCGACGGCCAGGTGCTCAGGGGAGAGGCAAGGCGCATAGTTGCGATGTCGTCCACCCACGTGGCCATGCTCGATGCCCTCGGAGCCACCGACAGGGTAGTGGCGGTGTCGGGGCCCGATTATTTCACCAATCCACGCATCCGCGCCCGACGCGACTCCCTCGCCGACGCCGGATATGAGGGAAATGTAAATTTCGAAGCCATCATAGCCTCATCGCCTGATCTGGTGCTTCTTTACGGAGTGAACGGAGCGAGCAGCATGGAGCGCAAACTCAACACCTTAGGCATTCCCTATGTGTATATCGGCGACTATCTCGAGCAGTCGCCTCTCGGCAAGGCCGAATGGATGGTGGCGCTCGGAGAGATCACCGGCCTCGGCAGCAAGGGAACCGACACTTTCTCACGGATAGCAGACCGCTACGAAGCGCTCCGCAAAGAGGTGGAAGCCGATGCCGCGGAGAGGCCGAAGGTGATGCTCAATGTGCCCTACGGCGACTCCTGGTTCATGCCCTCGGCCTCAAGCTACATGGCGCAGCTCATCAAAGATGCCGGCGGAGATTACGTATATCGGAAAGACACCGGCAATTCTTCGCGCCCCATAGGGATGGAAGAAGCGTATCTGCTCGCCTCGGAAGCCGACGTCTGGCTCAATCTCGACCGCACTGCCTCAGCCGCCGAGCTGAAGGCCCGCTGGCCGCGCTTTGCCGACACCGGCGCGGTGAGGAGCGGAAGACTCTACAACAATACCCTGCGCGTCAACGATGCCGGCGGCAACGACTTCTTCGAGTCAGGAATAGTCAATCCCGACATAATCCTGCGCGATCTGATAGGCATTTTCCACCCGGCGCTGTCTGACGGGAATCTATATTACTACAGGCAACTGGAATGAGAACCAAGACTCTGATAGCGACACTGTGCGTGATCACGCTGCTGCTCTTCGCGGCCGACCTCGCCATAGGCGGCGTGATGATAGCGCCCGCCGAAGTCTGGAATGCACTCACGGGGGGCGACTGCCCCGAGGCCACACGCCGCATTGTGATCGACATTCGCCTTGTGAAGGCTATAGTGGCCGTGATAGCCGGAATAGCGGTGGCTGTGAGCGGACTGCAGATGCAGACCCTTTTTCACAATCCCCTTGCCGGCCCCTACGTGCTCGGCATCAGCTCCGGCGCGAGTCTGGGCGTGGCCCTGCTGCTGCTCGGCGCTCCCCTGGCCGGCCTCTCCTCGGCTGCCGCCTCTCTCGGCATAGCGGGAGCCGCATGGACGGGAGCGGCGGCCATTCTCCTGCTGATAGCAGCCGTGGGCAGCCGCATCAAAGACATCATGGTGATCCTGATTCTGGGCATGATGTTCAGTTCGGGTGTCAGCGCCATAGTGCAGATACTCCAGTATCTGAGCCGCGACGAGTCGCTGAAGTCTTTCGTGATCTGGACCATGGGCTCGCTGGGCGATGTCACCCCCGGCCAGCTTGTGATTCTCGCGGCAGCGGTGGCGGTGGGCCTCGTGCTCGCCGTGGCCACGGTGAAGCCGCTCAATCTGCTGCTCTTCGGCGAGGATTACGCCCGCACCATGGGGCTCGACATCAGGCGCACGCGCACTCTGCTTTTCATGTCAACCACCTTTCTTGCAGGCACCGTGACGGCCTTCTGCGGCCCTATCGGATTCATAGGCATGGCCATTCCCCACGTGGCCCGAATGCTCTTCCGCTCGGGCGACCACCGAGTGCTGCTCCCGGCCACGGTGCTGACCGGAGCCTCGACATTGCTGCTCTGCGACATAGTGTCGAAGGCGCTCACCCTCCCCGTCAATGCCATCACGGCGCTGCTCGGCATTCCGGTGGTGATCTACATATTGATAAGAAAATGACGATATGATAGAACTCAAAGATTTCAGCATGGGATATGGCGGGCGCGTCCTGCTCGAAGGGGTGGCCACATCGTTCAGGCGCGGTGAGCTCACTGCGCTCATCGGGCGAAACGGAACCGGGAAATCCACCCTGCTGCGCGCCCTCGCGGGCCTTAACACCGGCTATAGCGGTGAGATCATCATAGATGGAAAGCCGCTGCGCAAAATGCCCGCGCCGCAACTCGCCCGCACGGTGGCGTTCGTCTCCACCGCGCGCACACGTGTGCCCGACATGCGCGCATCCGACGCCGTGGCCATGGGCCGGGCGCCATACACCAACTGGATAGGCCGGATGCAGGAGCACGACCGCGAGGCCGTAGGCAGAGCCCTCGAAGCGGTAGGAATGTCGACGTTTGCATCGCGCACGCTCGACAGCATGAGCGACGGCGAGTGCCAGCGCGTCATGATAGCCCGCGCTCTGGCCCAGGACACACCCGCCATACTGCTCGACGAGCCAACATCCTTTCTCGACATGCCGAGCCGCTACGAACTGGCCTCACTGCTCCGGACACTGGCGCGCGAGGAAGAAAAGTGCATCATCTTTTCCACCCATGAGGTGGAGATAGCCACCCGCATGAGCGACACCGTGGCCCTCATCGACCCTCCTCACCTCATCCACGAAGCGAGAGAGCAATTCGCGGCCATGAAGCACCTCGACCGCCTCTTCACCTCCCCCTGCCCGCCTCCCCGCGACGCTGCCGCCACAGAGCCCCGAACCCTGAATTGACCAAAGATAAGGCGACACTTGACGCGGCGGAAACCCTTTTTTTGGCTCAATTTGCAAAAAAACGGAGTAAGTATTTGTGAAATCGGGGAAAAATCATTAACTTTGCGGCGCAATTGAAACGCACTTTCAGAGATGTGTGATATTAAGCAGTACATAATAGCTCTCCCGACACTCGGCGAAGGGCATCACGAACTCGAACTGAAGGCAGGCAAAGACCTGTTTTCGGGTCGGGGCGGCACGGATGTGACTGATGCCGACATCACTGCCTATATCGACATCGACGTTAGACACGGAGCCTACAATATCGGCATCACATGTCAGGGCTGGATCGACATTCCCTGCGATCGCTGCCTCGACCCCATGCGCCTCGCAATAGACGAGGACTATGACGTATGCGTGAAATACGGCGAGGATTATGATGAGACCGACGACACCATCACCCTCCCCGAAAACGAGGTGAATTTCGACATCGCCCCGCTCATTGCCGACACCGTATCGCTCGCCATTCCGCTCCGCCATGTGCATCCCGAAGGGGAATGCAACAAAGAGATGGAAGAAATCATGAATCAGCATTCCGCCGCCGAAGACCCCGGTCAGGAAGAGGAGGAATAAAGCGACATATATTGGAAAACAATAAAACATTTAATAAAAATGGCACATCCTAAACGTAGACAATCGCACACCAGAACAGCGAAGCGTCGCACCCACGACCTCGCATTGATCCCGACACTCGCCATCTGCCCCAACTGCGGAGCATGGCACGTATGGCACACCATCTGCGGTGAGTGTGGCTATTATCGCGGAAAACTCGTGATCGAGAAAGCTGTGATGTAATGACACACGCCGCAATCACAGGTATAGCGTCTTACGTGCCCGAGGATATCCTCGACAACGAAATGCTGTCGAAGATGGTGGATACGAACGACGAGTGGATCACGACCCGCGTCGGGATCAAGGAGCGTCGTATCCTCCACAAAGAGGGCAAGGGTTCGAGTTATCTCGGCATTAATGCAGTGAAGAAGCTCCTTGCAGACTATGACATAGACCCGATGAGCATCGACCTGCTGATATGCCCCACCTCCAACCCCGACTATCGTTTCCCCTCCACAGCCTCAGTGATAGCCCACGAGTGCGGCCTGAAGAAGGCTTACGCCTACGACATTCAGGCTGCCTGCGCCGGCTTCATTGTGGGCATGCAGGACGCGAGAGCCTACATCGTGTCGGGCCTCTACAAGCGCATACTCGTGGTGTGCGCCGAGATGATGAGCTCAATGACCGACTACGAAGACCGCCAGACCTGTCCGCTCTTCGGCGACGGCGCCGGCGCAGTGCTCGTAGAGCCCACCGACGATGAGAAACTCGGAGTGATCGATGCCGACATCCACGTAGACGGAGCCGGACTGCCCCACCTCCTCATGAAGGCCGGCGGAAGCGTAAAGCCCGCATCTCACGACACGGTTGACGCGCGCGAGCATTTCGTATATCAGGAAGGCAAGGCCGTCTATAAGCATGCCGTCTTCGACATGTTGCGCTCATCGCTCACCGTGATTCAGCGCAACGGGCTCACGGCCGAGACCGTAGACTGGTTCGTGCCCCATCAGGCCAACCTCCGCATCATCGAGGCCATCGGAGGGCGCATCAAGCTCCCCGAAGAGAAGATTCTGGTCAATATCCAGCGACGCGGCAACACATCGGCCGCTTCCATTCCCATCTGCCTCGACGAATACAAGCACAAACTCAAGAAAGGCGACAACGTGATCCTCACTGCTTTCGGAGCAGGCTTCACATGGGGAGCCATGTATCTTGTTTGGGCCATCGACCCGAAGTAAACACCCTCGTCTTTCCCATACGATACACTGAAAAGAGAGTCCTTGCGGTCTCTCTTTTTTATTTATATCATCATTTAAAAGGGGGCAACCCGAATTATGGCACAAAGCGGGGTTCCTTCACAATCCCGGCTCTCCGAGCCTCCGACCACCCATAAACAGCGCGGAGTGCTGATTATCTGTAGGGATGCACCCCGGTGCATCCGCAACGGTGGACTGCCGGAGTCAGGCACCTTGCGGTGGGGCTTCACTGCAGACGTGGCACGCCACGTCCCTACTTTGAGTTTGATTCACAGATATATACGTAGGGACATCGCGTGCGATGTCTGCTGTGGGATGCAGGGCGTGCACCATTCTTCGGTTTGAGTCCTTATCCCGCGTTCTGAAACTCACGGTGCGGTAGGCGAGCGCTCGGAGATCGCTCGCGGACTTATCCCGCGTACTGAACATCACAATAGCGCTCGGATAATGGTAAATCCTTTCCTCGGGGCGGATGCACCGGGGTGCATCCCTACATTTTCACAATGCAAGATAGGTCTGTCGCGATCTCCGAGCGCGACCATATAGGCATCCGGATAATTTTGAATCCATTCCCCGGGGCGGATGCACCGGGGTGCATCCCTACATTTCAGCAACAAATTGTCCGGAAAACGGAATTTTTTATGTAAATTTGCATCATGAATCGCCCGAAGCCATCCATCGCGGCCCACTTCCGCCCTAAGGCCCTCCTCATAGCCGGCATAGCCATTCTCGCTATGCTCGCCGCATCGTGCACCCGCAGGAGCACCGACGCGAGGCTTGAGCGCATAGCGCAATACGTAGGGAATCAGCCCCGGAAGGCTCTCGCCGCGCTCGACAGCATCGACTATCCGGCCCTCGCCACCCACGACCGCCATTTCTACGATTTCCTGCGCATAAAGGCGAGCGACAAGGCTTATATCGATCACACTTCCGACAGCCTCGTGCTCGACGTCATAAGATGGTATGAGGCCAATCCGCAATATGGCCTTTATCCCGACGCACTATACTACGGCGGCAGGGTCTACTGCGATCTCGGCGACAAGCCCACCGCACTCCGCTATTTCCAGCAGGCGCTCGATCTGCTGCCCGAGACAACCGACAAAACCGCCTTGCGGGCTTGCGTGGTGAGCCAGACAGGCAGACTACTGGATAATCTCAGATTATATAAGGAATCGATTCCCTATATTGAGGAATCACTGAGAATGGACAGGATGCTCAACGACACCCTGAACGAGATTCTTGACCTGCAACTCTTGGGCTCGACTCAGCTGCGCGACAGCAATTACCGCGAGGCGGAGAAGCATTTCAGGCAGTCGCTCAAGATAAATCAGAATATCGATACAGAAGAGCGCACGATGGCAAGGATGCTTCTCGGCGCCATCAAATATTATACCGGAGATATCGACTCGGCGCTCCTGCTCGTCAGGAATACACCCGACTCCGTGTCCTTGCTTGCACAGAGCAGCGCCCTGGCCTACGCCGCAAGAATATATAAGGAGGCTGGCATTCCAGACACCGCATTAATCTATGCAGAGAGACTTATCAGGCATCCGGAGAATCTTAACAAGACAATCGCCTATCACATTCTTCTCTCTCCCGAACTGAGCGGTGTGGTCAATCCCGACTCGGTGCCGGTATATGCGAGAAGATATAATGATATCGTCAACCGCTATTTCAATGAAAATGAGAATCAGCTTGCCTTAGACCGCCAGAACATCTACAATTATGATCTCCACGAGAGGGAACGGGAGAAGGCCGAGGCATTCAATCAGAAATTGATATATGCCATCATAGCCATTCTTTTCCTTGTTATGATTATGGCAATCATAATCCTCTACCTGAAAAACAAGAATAAGACAACCTTTATAAAGTTGAGTCAGGCCATCGACAATGTGGCCAGACTGAAACAACGTCTGAGCATTGCCGAGACCGATACAAATATCAGCGACCTCCGCAATTCAGACTCTCCTGAAGCCGATGCCGCTTTAAAACGGGACACTTTTGCAACAAGCAATTATCAACAGAGTGCCAATCAACTGAGGGAAGAATTGAAAAACGGCTTATACTCTTTATATATGCAGAATCCTTCCGCTGCGCTCTCCAAGACCATCCTGCAATCGCCGGTCTACCGCGAATTGCAAGATAAAATTAATTTTGGAAGTATCCTGCAGGACAATGATCCATTCTGGGCTGAGCTTGAACGGCTCGTCTTGCTCGCCTCGCCGGAATTCAAAACGAACCTGATGCTCCTCACCGGAGGGAAACTCACTTCCATTGACCTCCACACGGCATTGCTCGTGAAATGTCATATCTCGCCCTCCAAGATGTCATCCTTGCTCGGGAGAACGAAGAGCACCATCGTCTCACGCCGACAATCGCTTTGCCTGAGGGTTTTTGACAAAAAAATGGGCATCGAGGTTATCGACGGCATAATTCGCTTATTATAACAACATTACGGTCTAACTCTTTCGGTTCGGGAAAAGTGCGGATGCATTTCCGCACTTTTTCCGCACTCTTTTTTTATGCATTTCATGGAAAATCGTATTAATTTCGCTGCAAACTAAAAAACGGAACTCCCATGAAACATTTATCAAAACTCACCCTGCTGCTCCTCCTCATTCAGACAGCACTGCTATCCCTGCCCGCTTATGGATCTTCCAGCAGAAATGACCGCATTGTCATATTATATATGCAAAAGGCGCAAGACTCTGATTATCCAATAGATTTATATTCGAAAGGACACCGCAGCCAATCTCATCAATTCACAATGGTAATAAGTGAGGGAACCGGCGTAAATCTTGCCAACTTTGACAAGACTGGCATTCTTGCCTACGAGGTGTATAACGATTCTGAAGAATGCATCGAAAAATTTTGCGATGAATATGAGTTTACAGATTTCATTCTGTCGCAGACTGAACAGGTACTCATAAAGATCTTATTCGCCGACTTCATCCTCTACGGCTGGACTAACTAAACAAGAAAACACGAATTTGTAAAATCTTTAGTGTCAATGACTCTAAGATCTACTTATAAAATAAAAGACATCTGTGCCATTCTAAATATTTTGATTATGAATTCATCTTAAATTATTATGTCAACGTCCACGCACGCGCGATAAACTCTCTCTAACAATTTTCTCTCTTCCTGATGTTTTGGGAAGTGTTTGACACAATTTTTAAATAACACAAATGAAAAGAAATCATTTAGGCATAGCTATTTCAACTATAGCAGTATGCATAATAGCAGGTTTAGTATGCGTATCATGTGCCAATATATTTGAGCACGAGAAGTCTCAGGTATCGGATGAGATTTCTCAAGAGGAATCATTCGACAATTTAATCAATGATCTTCAGCAAATGACTGAAGCGTTTATGCTTGCTAATAATAACCCGACAACAAGAAAGAATTGGTTTAGTAGACTTTGGGATGCTGTGAAAGCAGACGTGAAGGTAATAACCAACTGGAATTATTGGCATCCTCATCCAGATTGTGCGCTAGTTATTCCTATTCAGGATACGAGCGCTGCTTCATCGAATGCATATTATAATGAAGGTTTTATAATTCCTGTATACGATGATGATGATAATGTCATCAATACAGTAGACAGTTTATCAAGAGTTTATGCATATGCTGAAGAAAAATATTCTATCGCAAGAGCACACAATGCAGCCGTACTTGGTATGATAAAGTCAAATTCTTTTGACCCGAATAGTACACTCAATACAGTCATCGGAATAAGAAATGCAGTTATAGAATTGGGAATCACAACTCTTGACAAATCTCCTGAGGAGTCCGCAAATTATGTAGATGAGTTCATGTCCAACAATTATAGTAATCTGAGTGGTACTACAAAACCATCCACCGAAAATGATAGGGCAGTGTATCTCATTGATAACTATCTTGAAAACGTACAACAGCTTAATTCTCCAGAAACAGTAAAGTCATATACAAAAAATTATATAGAAACGATAGAGAATGACACCTTCTTTACGGATTCAGAAATTAATAAAGTTTTAAAGCAATACGTAATTGAAATGGTTGGGCTTGGTGCAGCAAGCTATGATCTGTGGTATCACATTTCGATGATTAATCAGTAATCTGAATTATCATGGATACGGTCTTGGCATTAACATCAAAGTTTTTGCTGCCGTATCCATAATTTATAATTCAGGGAATAACATAATCAAGAATTATTTTGCATGATGAAAAAGACCTTTTTTTTTCTTATTCTGATGATAGGGTTGCCACTCCTCTCATTCGGAGAAAGGTTGATTATCAAGGTTGTCGGAGAGGATTCTTCAGATCCTTTACCTTTTTCCATTATAAGGATACAGAATCAGGACTTGATATATACAGATGAAGAAGGCATTGCGTCTGTGACGGGATCCTCTCTCCAGGGAAAGGAATACACGGTCGCATCATACGGTCATTATCCAAAAAAAATGGTAATTCCTGAAAATTTTACTGATACTATTTTGATAAGTCTGAAGGAATCTCCTGTCAGTCTGAAGGAAGCAATCGTTCGCCCGCTGAAGAAAGACAAGGATATCAAGATGGGGCGACAAAAACTAAACCTTGGATTATTTAATCGGGGAGTATTATATGCTCCGATGAATGATTCCACATATTTAGATGTAGGAGATTCCATATCAGGCAAATTTCATTTTCACTATGGGTTTGAGTTCAAGACACCGGAAAAGAAATTATTCAGGCTTCGTGCATTCGGAATCAATATTTTGCCAAGCGATTCAATGCTGACCAGAATTGATTATTATATTTCAATTTATGATGTAGCAGGTCATGATCCTAACGATACCATAACTATTCCAACTCCAATCTATCCTCCCATAAAGGTAGAATACAGTCTGGATCAGGTTGATAAAAAGGATCGCGCATTCAGATATGTTTTCCCGGAACCTTTGGATCTTCCCGAAGAAGCGGTAGTAATCGTCGTGTTGGTGAATCCGAAGGAGAATGGTGAATACATTACGGAAGGAAAGAGACTCAACGTTTTGGTGACAAAGAATGGCAAATGGTATGAGGAAGGGAATCCATATAAGGAGTATAACCCTCCATATACGGGAAAGAAAAAATATACCCCCTATTTCTGGGAATATACGCAGTATTCACTGCCGGAGATTGAGGAGTAAGATATAAATTATTTAATAAATAAAAAAGTTATGGAATTTTTAGGGATGCCGGTAACTGCATCTTCATTCATGATGTTCATCCTTCTGAACTTGGCGGGAGGTATAGTTCTGGCCGCAGTCATGCTCTTGGGAGCATTCTTATATTTTAAAGTATTCAAACATAAAATATTATGAATGCTTTCCTGAACATACTTCAGTTATTTGTCAGCGTTTTCCTCAGTTTGCTTCCGGTGTGGACTGCATGGTATTACATCAAGCGCAAGGCGAAGAAGTACGAGTAAACGCCTCTATGGCAGGAAGATGACCGATCCGGTGCCGGGACAGATCTACATTCAGGACGGCAAGAAGAAAGTGTTGCTGAGATAAGTGCAGGATTTCTGCTATAACACTCAATAATAACTGTTTTCATGAAGAAGTGGGGATGCGCCTGACTGGGTACGTTCCCATTCCTTTTAATAATTGAGAATTGCTTTAGCTTGAGCGCAGCTAATTGAGAATAATTTTGAATTTGGAATTTAGAATTTAGAATTGAGGTTAGCTTGAGCGCAGCTAATTGTGCATTGTGCATTGTGAATCGTCATGGTGCATCCGCTACGGTGGGCTGGCGGAGTTAGGCGCCTCGCGGTGGGGTTTCACTGCAGACGTGGCGCGCCACGTGCCTACTTTGAGTTTGATTCACAGACATATATGTAGGGACATCGCGTGCGATGTCTGCTGAAAGATGTAGGGCGTGCACAATTCTTCGGTTTGAACCGAAAAATCACCATTTGCACATCCGTCACGCTGGCGGATGCACCGGGGTGCATCCCTACATTTTCACAATGCAAGATAGGTCTGTCGCGATCTCCGAGCGCGACCATATAAGTACCCGATTAATGGTGAATCCTTTCCACGGGGCGGAGTTAGGGACTCTTCACAAAAGCGCCTCTCCGAGGCTGTCTGCTCTTTTCATCATTTCCCCCGCGTTGAAACGCGGGGTTTCGTCACAATCCAGGCTCTCCGAGCCTCCGAACATCCTTAAATAGCGCTGAATCTGTAGGGATGCTCCCCGGAGCATCCGCTACGGTGGGCTGACGGAGTCAGGCGCCTTGCGGTGGGGCTTCATTGCAGACGTGGCACGCCACGTCCCTACTTTAGCCTGATTCACAGATATATACGTAGGGACATCGCGTGCGATGTCTGCTGAAAGATGTAGGGTGTGCTCCCCGGAGCATCCACTACGGTGGGCTGCCGGAGTCAGGCGTCTTGTGATGGGGTTTCACTGCAGACGTGGCACACCACGTCCCTACTTTGAGTTTGATTCACAGATATATACGTAGGGACATCGCGTGCGATGTCTGCTGTGGGATGTAGGGATGTACCCCCGGTGCATCCGCTACGGTGGGCTGCCGGAGTTAGGCGCCTTGTGACGGGGTTTCACTGCAGACGTGGCACGCCACGTCCCTACACTTTAATTCTGAATTCCTGGTGCGGTGGGCGAGCGCTCGGAGATCGCTCGCGGACTTATCCCGCGTACTGAAATTCACAATTAGCTACGCTCAAGCTAAAGCAAGCCACAATTCTAACGGTGAGCGAGCGCTCGGAGATCGCTCGCGGACTTATCCCGCGTTCTGAACGTCACGGTAGGGTGGGCGGGTGCGGGAAAAAAAGAGAGACGCCCTTGCAGGGGCGCCTCCCGATATTGCGTGAACGGTTATGATTAGCCGTTTACTTTCTTCATGTGGGCGATGAGGTCGAGCACCTTGTTGGAGTAGCCGATCTCGTTGTCATACCAAGAGATTACCTTTACGAAGTTGTCGGTGAGATATACACCGGCGTTTGCGTCGAAGATAGAAGTGCGGGGATCGCCGAGGAAGTCGCTTGAAACTACAGCGTCTTCAGTGTAGCCGAGCACGCCCTTGAGTTCGCCTTCAGCAGCCTCTTTCATGGCAGCGCAGATAGCTTCTTTGGTAGCGGGCTTCTCGAGCACGCAGGTGAGGTCTACAACGGAAACGTCGAGGGTGGGGACACGCATCGAGATGCCGGTGAGCTTACCGTTGAGTGCGGGGATAACTTTGCCTACAGCCTTTGCAGCACCGGTGGAAGAGGGGATGATGTTGCCGGAAGCGGCACGGCCACCGCGCCAGTCTTTCATAGAGGGGCCGTCTACGGTCTTCTGGGTAGCGGTAGTGGAGTGAACAGTAGTCATGAGGCCTTCCTTGAGACCGAACTTGTCGTTGAGCACCTTAGCGATGGGTGCGAGGCAGTTGGTGGTGCAGGAAGCGTTGGATACGAACTGAGTGCCCTTCACGTAGGAATCCTGGTTTACGCCGCAAACGAACATGGGGGTGTCGTCTTTAGAAGGAGCGGACATAACCACGTATTTAGCGCCGGCATCGATGTGGCCCTGAGCCTTCTCCTTGGTGAGGAAGAGGCCTGTAGACTCAACTACATATTCAGCACCTTTCTCGCCCCAGCCGATTTCTTTCGGGTCGCGGCAAGCGGAAACCTTGATTTCCTTACCGTTTACGATAAGAAGGCTCTTTTCGAGATCGTAGTCAACAGTGCCGTCAAATTTGCCGTGCATTGTGTCATACTTCAGCATGTAGGCCATGTAGTCTACGGGGAGAAGGTCGTTGATAGCAACTACCTCGATGTCGTCACGCTTTGTGGAAGCGCGGAAAACGAAACGACCGATGCGGCCGAAACCGTTAATACCAATCTTTGTCATATTACCTAATTGTTTAACTTTATTGGGTTGAATTCTTTTATCGCCTGTAAAACTGCAAGTTACCCCTCAAATTTGATTTTTCCATCCGTTATGGAGATGCCTTTTGGGGTTTTACAGTGCAAAGATAACAAAATATTTTCGTTCTGCCATCCATATTTTCGCTTTTTTTAAACTAAATGACAAAAATAATTGTTAATTTTGCACACACGATTGGCGTGTATCAGTCTCCGCTATAAACTGTAATACTAAATAAAAGAAGAAAAATGGGAAAATTTTTATCTGATTTCAAGGAGTTCGCCATGAAAGGCAACGTGATCGACATGGCTGTCGGTGTGATCATTGGCGGTGCTTTCGGCAAGATAGTATCTTCACTTGTCAACGACATCATCATGCCTCTGGTGACCCTCTGCACCGGCGGAGACGGCTACCGCAACCTGAAATACGTGATACGCGAAGGGTCTGCCGCCACGGCCGACGGGGTTGCCGCCATGGAGGAGGTAGCGATCAACTACGGCACGTTTATCATGAATATCGTGGATTTCTTCATCATCGCGCTCTCCATCTTCGTGGCCCTGCGCGTGATCATGAAGTTCAAGAAGAAAGAGGAGGAAGCCCCCGCGGCTCCCGCCGAGCCTACTGCTGAAGAGAAGCTCCTCACCGAGATACGCGACATTCTCAAGAATCAGGAAAAATAAACCTTTTAATTTGTCATCGCTGTCATCGTTGTCGGCGTTGTCATCGCTCAGAAGCGGCTGAGTCCGGACTTCCGGACTCCCCTGAAAGGCGATGATGACCATGATAACGATGACAACGCATTAGATATCAGCAATGGACAAGAATTTCAAACGAACGCTCATCACATCGGCTCTCCCCTACGCCAACGGCCCTGTCCACATAGGCCATCTCGCCGGCGTCTACGTCCCGGCCGACATCTACGCGCGATATCTCCGCCTGAAAGGGGAGGAGGTATTCTTCGTGGGCGGCAGCGACGAGCACGGGGTGCCAATCACCATCAAGGCAAAGAAAGAGGGTGTCACGCCCCAGGACATCGTAGACCGCTATCACAAGATCATCAAGGATTCTTTTGAGGAATTCGGAATTTCGTTCGACGTCTACGGTCGCACCACCTCGGAGACTCACCGCAAGACGGCATCTGACTTCTTCCGCCGCCTCTACGACAAGGGTGAATTCCTCGAGAAGACTTCAATGCAGCTCTACGACGAGGAAGCAGGCCAGTTCCTTGCCGACCGCTACGTCACCGGCACATGCCCCCACTGCGGCAACGAGAAGGCCTACGGCGACCAGTGCGAGAAGTGCGGCACGTCGCTCAACGCCACCGACCTCATCAATCCGAAATCGGCCCTGACGGGATCCACACCCGTGCTCAGGGAGACATTCCACTGGTTTCTGCCGCTCGACAAGTGGGAGCCGAAACTGCGCGAGTGGATTCTGGAGCAGCACAAGGAGTGGAAACCCAACGTCTACGGCCAGTGCAAGTCATGGCTCGATCTCGGCCTTCAGCCCAGGGCCGTGAGCCGCGACCTCGACTGGGGAATACCCGTGCCGGTGGAGGGTGCCGATGGAAAGGTGCTCTACGTATGGTTTGACGCCCCGATCGGCTATATCTCAAACACCATCGAGGCTCTCGGCGATGGCTGGGAGAAATGGTGGAAGGATCCGGAGACGCGCATGCTGCATTTCATAGGGAAAGACAACATCGTGTTCCACTGCATCGTATTCCCCTCGATGCTCATGGCCGACGGCTCTTTCAACCTCCCCGACAATGTGCCGGCCAATGAGTTTCTCAATCTTGAGAACGACAAAATCTCGACGTCGCAGAACTGGGCCGTATGGCTCCACGAATATCTCAGGGAACTTCCCGGCAAGCAGGACACTCTGCGCTATGTGCTGACGGCCAACGCTCCGGAGACGAAAGACAATAATTTCACCTGGAAAGACTTCCAGGCCCGCAACAACAACGAGCTGGTGGCCATTCTCGGCAATTTCATCAACCGCGCCGTGGTGCTCACCCACAAATATTTCGACGGCGTTGTTCCGCCGGTGAAGATTCTCGAGACGGCCGACACGCAGCTGATGGAGGAGATTGCCGGCCTGAAGGGCGAGATGACCGAGGCTCTCGACACATTCCACTTCCGCGAGGCCCTCAGGGTGGCTATGGACATGGCCCGCGCCGGCAACAAATATCTGCAGGAGACCGAGCCCTGGAAAGTGGCAAAGACCGACATGGAGCGCACAGGCACCATCCTCAACATAGCCCTGCAGACATGTGCCAACCTCGCCATCGCCTTCGAGCCGTTTCTCCCCTTCATGGCCGAAAAACTGCTCAAGATCCTCAACGGCGACAAGATTTCATGGGATATGCTCGGATGCTTCGATCTCGTGCCTGCAGGTGGCGTGATAGGGCAGCCGGAGCTCCTGTTTGAGAAGATCGACGACTCTGTGGTGGAGGCTCAGGTGCAGAAACTCAAGGACGCGAAGGAGAAAAACAGACTCGCTGCCTGGAAGCCGGCCGAGGTTAAACCTAACGTAGACTTCGAGACCTTTGAGAAAATCGATATCCGCGTGGGTAAGGTGCTGGAATGCTCCAAAGTGAAGAAATCGAAGAAGCTGCTCCAATTCCTCATAGACGACGGCATGGAGAAGCGCACCATCCTCAGCGGCATAGCCGAAAGCTACGAGGATCCGTCGGCGCTCGTGGGCAAGGAAATATGCTTCATCGCCAATTTCGAGCCCCGCAAGATGATGGGCATCGAGAGCCAGGGCATGATTCTTTCGGCCGTAAACCCAGACGGCAGGCTCACGGTGATCTCGCCATCGGCTGATGTGGCTCCGGGCGCTTCGGTAGGCTGAAAACAGTAGAAAATCACCATATCCGTTAAAAAAGTCAGGTCTTCGGCCTGACTTTTTTCATATATTATAAAATACTATATATAAGATAAATAATGTAAAATATCAGAAGCTCACTGCAAGATAATTGCAGCAATGTGATTAAAATTAACATTTTTTAAGGCCTTAAATTTGCCGCATGCGCTGAATTGCGCTACCTTTGCATCCGGGTTAAGGAAGTGAAGGAAGCACTTCACACTCAACCCGTAAACGAAAACTGAATAAAATAAAACTAAAGATATGGCAAAGAAAGCAGCAGCAACCGGAAAGAAGGCCAATGGCGGCCGCATCGCCGACATGGAAGAAAAGCGCAAGGCGCTCAACGTGGCTATGGCCCACCTCGAGAAAGACTTCGGAGCGGGCGCCATCATGCGCCTCGGCGACGAATCGGTGCAGGATGTGGAGGCGATCCCCACCGGATCGATCGGACTTGACTACGCCCTGGGCGTGGGAGGCCTGCCTCGCGGCCGAATCACCGAGATCTACGGCCCGGAATCTTCCGGAAAGACCACACTCGCCATCCACGTAATAGCAGAAGCCCAGAAAATGGGCGGCATCTGCGCCATCGTGGACGCGGAGCATGCGTTCGACCGCTTTTATGCCGAGAAACTCGGCGTAGACGTCAATAACCTCTGGATAGCGCAGCCCGACAACGGCGAGCAGGCACTCGACATAGCCGAGCAGCTGATCAACTCAGGAGCCATCGACGTGCTTGTGGTAGACTCTGTGGCGGCCCTCACCCCGAAGGCCGAGATAGAGGGCGAGATGGGCGACAAGAACGTAGGCCTGCACGCCCGCCTCATGAGCCAGGCCATGAGAAAACTCACCGGCTCCATATCAAAGACGCGCACATGCTGCATCTTCATCAACCAGATACGCGAGAAGATAGGCGTGATGTTCGGCAACCCCGAGACCACTACCGGCGGCAACGCCCTGAAATTCTACAGTTCGGTGCGTCTTGAGATACGCGCCAGCGGCTTCATAAAAGACGGCGAGCAGGCCATCGGACGCACCGCAAAGGTGAAAGTGGTGAAAAACAAGGTGGCTCCCCCCTTCATGAAGGCTGAGTTCGAACTCATGTTTGGAGAAGGAATATCGCGTGTAGGTGAGATCGTGGATCTCGGCACTTCAACCGGCGTCATCAACAAGTCGGGCGCATGGTTCAGCTACAACGGCAACAAGCTCGGACAGGGCCGCGACGCAGTGAAACGTGTGCTGAAGGAAAAGCCCGAACTGGCCGACGAACTGGCCGAGAAAATCATGGCAAAGCTCAACGAGAGCCGCGACGCGCGCCGCCCCGCCGGAAATCCGTTCCTGCCGGGTCAGGACAATGTGGTGGTTGAGAGTGACGACGACATGAACATCGCTGCCGAGCCGGCACCCGATTCAGCCGAAGACCTCTTCGGCGATGACTTCGAACTGTAATTCTCCTTATACTCGTGACACACAGCCTCAGGTTGGCGCCTGAGGCTGTGCCACATAAATCTACAAATAGTCTGTTATGGATTTTTTCGACGGTTTAAACACACCGGTAACTCTTGAGTTATTCGTGAAGCAATGCGTCTTCTACTTAGTTAGTGGCATTGCCATAGCCGGCCTGATGCAATTGGGAGCGTATGCGTATTTCAAAATTTTCAAAAATAAGAAAAAGGCATGAATATATTTCTGAATATCCTGCTGATCTTCGTCAGCAGTTTTCTTGCGCTTGTGCCGATCCAGATGGCATGGGACTCCATCAAGCGCAAAGCAAAAGAATACGAATAAAAAAATAAGAGGCCGCGTCCACGAAATGTGATCACGACCTGCTATATCCCGTATTCATCACACTGATGGATTCGGAGGTATTTCTTACGGATTTATAAAGACGCGCTCTATTTCCGGCGAAGGATTCCCGCTAATTTCTCCAGTCCTTTTGTGGCCGGCTCCGGAATCACCGTAAGATTGGGGATGTCGGGAGTGGCGGCAGGATGA
Organism: uncultured Sangeribacter sp.; assembly: GCA_964410515.1. GTDB lineage: Bacteria > Bacteroidota > Bacteroidia > Bacteroidales > Muribaculaceae > Lepagella. The sequence continues at coordinate 122,819 of CAYPGW010000002.1, forward strand.
GGGTCGATATAGTAGATGGGGATTCCTTTCCTTACGCTATAGATCAGGCCCGCAGCGGGATAGACTGCCAGACTCGTACCTATTACGCAGAAAATGTCGGCCTCATGGGCCAGCTCCATGGCCTTCTCAATATTAGGCACCGCTTCCTGAAAGAATACGATGTGCGGACGCATGTGGTCGCCGTTGGCTCCACGCGTCTCGGGAGTGGTGGAAAGATTTCCGGGTGAAAGGGTCTCCACATATTCCGGATGCTCTATTGAGCGGATCTTCATGAGTTCGCCATGAAGATGGAGCACATTTTTTGACCCGGCACGCTCATGAAGATCGTCTACATTCTGGGTTATGATCCACACATCATAGTCTTTCTCAAGATCCACGAGGATTCGGTGTGCGGCATTAGGTTCGGCCTTTAGAAGCTCGCGCCGGCGCTGGTTATAAAACTCATGCACGAGCTCCGGATTGCGCCGGAAACCGTCGGCAGATGCCACATCCATCACGGGATAGTTTTCCCAAAGGCCGCCGGCATCCCTGAACGTGCGAATTCCGGACTCGGCACTGATGCCGGCTCCGGAACTGATCACTAATTTAGGTTTTTCCATATCAATAGCATTACTTTTCACGCATGAATATCTGGATGGGAGTCCCGTTGAAGTCCCATTTGGCGCGTATCTTGTTTTCAAGGAAGCGCCTGTAGGGTTCCTTCACCCACTGCGGCAGATTGCAGAAGAACACGAATGTCGGGATCACCGAATCTTTCAGCATCGTGACGTATTTTATCTTCACGAATTTTCCCTTGTTGCTGGGGGGCGGAGTCACGGCTATCTCCTCGAGCATATAGGTGTTGAGCTGCGAGGTGGGAATGACTCTCTTGCGGTTTTCATAAACTTTCACGGCCGTCTCGAGCACATTATAGATTCTCTGCTTGGTGAGCGCGGAAGTGAATATGATGGGAAAGTCGGTGAAAGGCGCGAACTTCGTGCGTATGGCCGTCTCAAAGCGCTTCTGGGCTTCCAGACTGCGGTCTTCGGCGATATCCCACTTGTTGACGCACACCACGAGTCCCTTCTTGTTTTTCTGAATCAGGGAGAATATGTTGGCGTCCTGCCCTTCGATGCCACGCGTGGCATCGATCATCAGGATGCACACGTCGGAGGCTTCTATGGCACGTATGGAGCGTATCACCGAGTAATACTCGATGTCTTCGTTCACCTTCTGCTTCTTCCTTATGCCGGCGGTGTCGACGAGATAGAAGTCGAAACCGAATTTATTGTAGCGGTGATATATCGAGTCGCGGGTGGTTCCGGCTATATCAGTGACAATATGCCTCTCCTCGCCGATGAAGGCGTTGATAAGCGACGATTTTCCCGCGTTAGGGCGCCCCACGATGGCGAATTTGGCTATGTCTTCCTCCGCCTCGTCGCGGTCGGGAGTGTCGGGGAAGTCCTTGATCACCTCGTCGAGGAGATCGCCCGTGCCGGCGCCGTTTGCGGCCGACACCTCCACGGGGTCGCCGAGGCCGAGCGAGTAGAATTCCGCCACGTTATAGCGCGAGTCGCTCTTGTCTTCCTTATTGGCCACGAGAATCACCGGCTTCTTGCTGCGGCGCAGGATAGCCGCCACACTGTCGTCAAGATCAGTGACACCTACCGATGAGTCTACCACGAAGAGTATCACGTCAGCCTCCTCTATGGCGATATGCACCTGCTTGTTGATTTCTTCTTCAAAGACATCGTCTGAATTCACCACCCAGCCTCCGGTGTCGACGATTGAAAATTCCTGGCCGTCCCAGTCCACCTTACCATACTGGCGGTCGCGGGTGGTGCCCGACGTGTCGTCTACGATAGCGGCCCGGGTCTGCGTCAAACGGTTGAACAACGTGCTTTTTCCCACGTTGGGCCGCCCTACTATTGCTACTAATCTGCTCATAATTTTAATAATTGTGAATTGAGAATCTTGAATTGAGAATTTGTTATGTTGAATTCTCAATTCTCAATTAATGTTATTCTATGTATCCGAACTGGCGGAGTTTGTTCTCGCGGTTGCGCCAGTCTTTCTCCACCTTCACGAAGAGTTCGAGATATACCTTCTTGTCGAAGAATTTCTCTATGTCCTGACGGGCCTGGATACCGATTTTCTTTATTTTCTCTCCTCCCTTGCCGATGATGATACCCTTCTGGGTGTCACGCTCCACGTAGATCACGGCCATGATATGGATCGAGTTCTCTTTCTCCTCGAATTTCTCCACGAGCACTTCGGCTGAATAAGGAATTTCCTTCTCATAGTTTAGGAGAAGTTTCTCGCGGATGATCTCGGTGACGAAGAAGCGCATCGGCTTGTCGGTGAGGGCATCTTTCCCGAAGAAGGGAGGCGACGGCGGCAGGAGCTCCACGATACGGTTCTTCAGATTGCTGACGTTGAAGTTCTCCATAGCGCTCGTAGGGAATACCTCGGCGTTGGGGAGACGCTTCTTCCATGCATCCACAATCTTCTCAAGCTCCTCATTATTTTTGAGAAGGTCTATCTTATTGATGACGAGAAGCACGGGCACCGACTCTTTTGCCACGCGATCGAGAAAGTCCTTGTTTTTCTCCGGATCCTCCACCACATCGGTGACGTATAGGAGCACGTCGGCGTCGGTGAGGGCACCCTCGGAAAACTCCAGCATCGACTCCTGCAGCTTATATTTAGGTTTGAGCACACCGGGAGTGTCGGAGAATACGATCTGATATTCCGGAGTGTTCACAATGCCCATGATGCGATGGCGCGTGGTCTGGGCCTTGGAGGTGATGATCGATATTCTTTCACCCACGAGATCATTCATCAACGTGGATTTGCCCACATTAGGGTTGCCTACGATATTTACGAATCCGGCGCGATGCGACCCTTCGTAAGCGGGAACGGCGGCATTATTCTCGCCTTCCGGCATGATTTTGTTTTCTTCCATGTTCATATATGTGTTTTTCAATTAAAATTCGGTAAAGGAGAAGGGGAGCAGGCTCGATATGGAGGGAAAGACATAAGTTTCCTTTTCTCCGAAGAGTAGCACCTCAATAGGCCCGTAAAGTTTTTCATATTCAAGCAGCGCCTGCCTGCATGCGCCGCAGGGCGAGATGGGTGCAGCCTGGAAAGGTGCTTTCTCCGACTCATCAATAGGAAAATCTGACGTATTGCGTGCAGCTATGGCAATTTTCGTCATTGCAATTCCGGGCTTCTCAGACGATGCGTGCCAGCACGCAGTGCGCTCGGCGCATATTCCGGAAGGATAGGCGGCATTCTCCTGATTAGACCCGGTGGCGATGCATCCGTCGGCCATGCGTATGGCCGCGCCTACATGAAACCGCGAGTAGGGCGCGTAGCTGCGGAAGGTCATCTCTTTTGCCCTCTTGATCAGCTCACGGTCTTCTTCAGGAAGCTCTGAGATGGCACAGGTCTTGTATGTTATTTCTATCTTATTGGTAATCATATTATTAACTAATATCTTCAAGACGACTCCTCCGAAAACTTGCTTTTCAGCCGGAACTCATCTTCTATAGTATTAACAAATTTATTTGAAATAGGTAAGATTAATAATTGCAAAAATGAGAAAAATATATTACCTTTGCACATCCAAACGCATCTCACACTCCGTCAAGGGCCCTTTTCAGGGCATCGGCGTGATGATTCATGAAGTGTGAAAAAGCCTCTGTAGTTCAACGGATAGAATAGAAGTTTCCTAAACTTTAGATAGGGGTTCGATTCCCCTCGGAGGTACCGATCTGAAA
>CAYPGW010000003.1:0-95308 GCA_964410515.1 uncultured Sangeribacter sp.
TAAATAAGTCCCCCGGAGCCAAAGACTCCGAAGGACTTATACTGAAAATGATATTACAAAATCATCTGATTGCTTACTTCTTGTTGCCGAAGAAACGCTGGTAAAGGCCATAGAAGCCCTGACCGTGGCGAGCCTCGTCTTTTGCCATCTCATGCACGGTGTCGTGGATAGCGTCGAGGTTCTGGGCCTTCGCATTCTTAGCGATGCGCATCTTGTCTTCGTTAGCGCCTGCTTCAGCATGCATACGCTTCTCGAGGTTGGTCTTGGTGTCCCATACCATGTCGCCGAGAAGCTCGGCAAACTTGGCAGCGTGCTCTGCCTCTTCCCACGCGTAGCGCTTGAAGGCATCAGCAATTTCAGGATATCCCTCGCGGTCGGCCTGACGGGCCATAGCCAGATACATGCCAACTTCGGTGCACTCACCGGTGAAGTGGTTGTTGAGGTCTTTCTTCATCTCCTCGTCGGTGTCTTTTGCGATACCGACAACGTGCTCGGTGACGAACTTCAGAAGTTCGGACTTGTCAAGTTCTTTAAATTTTGACTGAGGAGCGCCACACTGGGGGCACTTTTCAGGAGCGTTCTCGCCTTCTGCCACATATCCGCAGATGGTGCAGATCCATTCTTTAGCCATTTTCTATAATTGTTTTAAAGGGTTATACATTTACGTCTGCCTTATATAATCCGGGGCAGACCCGGCGACATCCGCCGGCAAAGATTTAACAAAATATCATGATAAATGGTTTATCATAACCTAATATTTTTATCAGTAGCGGGGAGAAGGCATCAGATCAAGCCCGACAGCGCGGTCAGCCGGAGATGGCGAAGAATGCCACGGCCGAGGCTGCGGCCACATTGAGCGAGTCCACACCATGATGCATGGGAATCTTAATGACATAGTCGGCACTCAGGATGGTAGATTCAGGAAGGCCCTCCCCTTCCGTGCCGAGAATCACGGCAAGTTTAGGTATACTCTTCAATATCGGATCGGATATTGATATCGAATCATGGCGCAGGGCCATGGCGGCCGTCTTGAATCCCAGTTGCTTCAAACGCTCCACTCCCCCGTCGAAACGAGTCCAGGGAATCAGGAACACAGATCCCATCGAGACCCTTACCGCCCTACGGTTGAGCGGATCGCAGGCAGTAGGCGTGAGAAGCACCGCATCCATGCCCAGTGCAGCCGCAGACCTGAATATCGCTCCAATATTGGTGGTGTCTGACACGTCGTCGATGACTGCGACGCGGCGGGCATTGGCACACACATCCTCGAGCGCGCGACGCGGCGGACGGCGCATGGCGCAGAGCACTCCACGCGTCAGCTTATACCCGGTGATTTCGGAAAGCACTTCCCTCTCGCCGGTATACACCGGAACCCCGGGCATCCTCGAGATGCACTCCGCCGCATCCCCGGCTATATGCCTGCGCTCACACAGCAGTGCAAGCGGCTCCATGCCAGCATCGAGGGCAACCTTTATCACTTTGGGGCTTTCAGCAATGAAGACGGCATCTTCAGGATGGAGCGAATTGCGAAGCTGCGCCTCCGTTAGCCCCGCAAACATACGTATACGGGAATCGGAAGCGCAGCATATCTCGATAGGATCACACTGCATCACATCAGTTTTTTATAGCGTATCCGGTGAGGCGTCTCGGCTTCCACGCCGTCACGCTTCTTGCGGAATTCCTCATAGTCGGAATACGAGCCTTCATAGAACGTGATATTCGAATCGCCCTCAAAGGCAAGTATATGAGTTGCGATGCGGTCAAGGAACCAGCGGTCGTGGCTGATGACCACCGCGCAACCGGCAAAATTCTCCAGTCCCTCTTCAAGTGCGCGGAGGGTGTTCACGTCTATGTCGTTGGTAGGCTCGTCGAGCAGAAGCACGTTGCCTTCCTCTTTCAGCGCCATAGCGAGATGGAGACGGTTGCGCTCGCCACCCGAGAGCACACCTATCTTCTTCTCCTGATCAGCGCCCGTGAAATTGAACTTGGAGAGGTAGGCGCGGGCATTCATGTCGCGTCCGCCCATCCTGAAAGATTCCACACCCTGTGAAATCACCTCATAGACCGTCTTATCGGGTGAAAGATCCTTGTGGGTCTGATCCACATAGGCGATCTTTACGGTCTCGCCAACTTCAAAATCGCCCTTATCCTGCTTCTCCAATCCCATTATGAGGCGGAAGAGTGTTGTCTTTCCCGCACCGTTGGGTCCGATCACGCCAACTATACCATTGGGGGGCAGCATGAAGTTGAGATCGTCGAAAAGTGTCTTTTCTCCAAACGACTTCGCCAGATGATTTGCAAGAATCACCTTATTGCCGAGTCTCGGCCCGTTGGGTATGAAGATTTCCAGTTTTTCCTCACGCTGCTTCTGGTCTTCATTGAGGAGCCTGTCGTAGCTGGCGAGGCGGGCTTTTCCTTTGGCCTGACGTGCTTTCGGGGCCATTCTCACCCATTCTAGCTCGCGCTCGAGAGTCTTGCGGCGTTTTGAGGCCTGCTTCTCTTCCTGGGCCATTCGCTTGGTCTTCTGATCGAGCCATGAGGAATAGTTTCCCTTCCAGGGGATACCCTCGCCTCTGTCGAGCTCAAGAATCCAGCCGGCCACATGGTCGAGGAAGTATCTGTCGTGAGTCACGGCTATGACAGTTCCGGGGTATTGCTGCAGATGCTGCTCGAGCCAGTCGATTGACTCGGCATCAAGGTGGTTGGTGGGCTCGTCGAGCAGAAGCACGTCGGGCTGCTGAAGCAGAAGGCGGCAGAGCGCCACGCGGCGACGTTCACCTCCTGAAAGCTGCGAGACAGGCTGATCGTCGGGCGGACAGCGCAACGCATCCATGGCCCGCTCAAGCTTATTGTCAATGTTCCATGCGTCGGTGGCATCGAGTTTATCCTGAAGTTCAGCCTGACGCTGCATGAGCTTATCCATCTTTTCGGGGTCTTCGAGCACCTCCGGGTCACAGAAAGCATTGTTCACCTCCTCATATTCCGAAAGAAGATCCATGATGGGCTTCACACCCTCTTCCACCACCTGGCGCACTGTCTTGTCCGGGTCGAGTTTGGGATCCTGCTCCAGATATCCTACAGAATATCCGGGTGAGAACACAACCTCGCCCTGATAATTCTTGTCAATGCCCGCGATGATCTTCATGAGCGTGGACTTACCTGAACCGTTAAGACCGATGATGCCTATTTTGGCACCATAGAAGAACGAAAGATATATGTTCTTCAAAATCTGACGCTGCGGAGGGATGACTTTGGAGACTTCCACCATCGAGAATATAATTTTCTTATCGTCTGCCATTATTGTATTGAGAATCGAGAATTGGAAATTGGGTATTATTTAGAGGCGGCTTTGGTGCGATAGTCGCAACGCACCTTACCCTTTGAGATGTTGTTGAGTTTCGACCTTATCAGTTGCTTGCGAATGGGCGAGATGCGATCGGTGTAGACGGTCTGCTCCAGATGGTCGCATTCATGCTGGATGATGCGGGCCAGAAAGCCAAAGAATTCTTTCTCATGCTCCACGAAATTTTCATCGAGCCAATTAAGACGGACGTGTTCCACACGTTTCACATTTTCCGACAATCCGGGTATGGAGAGGCACCCCTCAGAACGCGTTACGGGATCCATGTCTTCAATCACGTCGAGCTCGGGATTTATAAGCACCATTTTCGAATCCTTACATTCCGGGAGCTCATCGCCGAGCACACTGCCGTCGATTACGATAAGCCGGATAGACTTGCCTATCTGCGGAGCAGCAAGTCCCACTCCTTCGGAATTATACATAGTCTCCCACATGTCGTCGATCAGTTTCTTTAGATCGGGATAATCGGGAGTGATTTCTTCTGTCTCTGCACGGAGCACCGGATGCCCGTATAAATAGATTGGGAGAAGCATTTTATGATTGTGAATTATGATTTATGTCAGGTGTTGCGGTAGATTTTGGGAGAGATTCCAACATTTTTCTTGAAGTATTTACCGAAAAACGACTGAGTAGGGAAATTGAGCGAGTCACTTATCTGCTGCACCGTGAGATTTGTGGACTTCAGCAGAATCTTTGCCTCCAGAATCAGGAACCGCTCTATCCATGAAGCTGCAGTGTAGCCGGTCTGTGACTTCACAGTGCGTGATAGATGCTTGGGAGTGACGCCGAGTTGCTCGGCGTAGAACTCAAGGAAACGCTCAGTCCTGAATCGCTCCTTCACCAGCTTTATGAATCTGTCGCTGAGCCTCGAGGCAGAATCGCCTGGAGCCTCGGCAAGGTCAAACAGGCGATAGGCATATCTGTAATAGAATGCAATCACTGCATGGTGGAGCGCCTTCATCACCAATGGATTGGCTGTATCTTCCGAAACGAGATGAAGCGATTCATACAGCGAGTCGAATTTAGGCAGCAGATCTTCGGGCACCGTGCGCACCGGATGCCGCGACATAGCCGTGAGATTCTGCATATCGTTGATGTGAAGGAAAATGTCTTCGGCGAAATATTTCGACATCACTATGAATGAAGCCCTGAGGTCAGGAGTGCATTCCAGCACCTGCATGGTCTCGCCGTTGCGGATATTGACGATGGCCGGCCCCTCGCAATCGTAGGGAATCAGGTTCACCGCCACCTTAAACTTTCCGCTCCTCACAAATATCGAGATGGTGGCGGAAAGTTTCACAGGATCTTTGAACGCCGGGAGCATGGCTGCAGTGAAATTGTCGAAGATCCAGAAATCACGTTTCAGAATCTCATCCACATTCATCGGCAGTTGCATATACCCGTAGTCGAGTTTGCCCGGGGCTTCCTGATTATTCATAGAGTTTTATTTTTTCGATTTGTCGGCAATGAATAGACCTCCAAGCACGAGCAGACACCCGACATATCCGAGAAGATATATTGATTCGCCAAGTATTAGCGCGCCGGCAATCATAGTGATCGGAGCCTGAAAATAGATATAGTTGTTGGTGGCGAGCGGCCCGATCATCTTCATCGACCCGTTCCAGAGGAGATATGCCAGCGAAGAGCACATCACGGCAAGGAAAAGGAGATTGAAAAAATACACGGGTTGCTCCCAGTTGAAAAGAGCGTGTAAATGGAGAGGCTCGTGCTGAATGAATAGTAACGGCACCGATGAGATCAGGCCGTAGAAGAAAAGTTTTCGGGTGATGAAAAGAGAACTATAGATCGGAATAAGACGCTTTATGGCGATGGAATATATAGCCCATGAGAGGGCGCACGAGAGAGAAAGGATATCACCTAAAGGGTGAATCTCGAGCCCAAGTCCGAGCGAGATAGGCTCGCTGAAAATCACGAGCGCTACGCCCGCGAAGGCCACCACCGAACCCCAGATCTCGCCTGCCTGCATACGCGTCTTGAAGATGAACGCCAGAAGAATGGCCGTGAATATCGGAGATATCGACGAGAGCAGCGACACATTGCCTGTGGAAGTATACATCAGGGCATAGTTTTCCATCAGGAAGTAGAGTGTGCCCGAGCAGATGCCGCAAAGTGCGAGCTGAACCTCATCCCTACGCGAGCGTGAGCGTATCTGCTTCGCAGTGAGAGCCAGTATGAGCAGATATGCTATGAAGAAGCGATATACGTAGACCTCCACCGGGGTGAGTCCGGCTCCTTCCATAAGGATTTTGGAAGATATGAAACTGCAGCCCCAGCACAACACCGCTATGAAAGCGGCGAGATGCCCGGCAGCCTTGCTGTCATGAAGATTATTAAATTTGCCGAGAGTCATAAAACTCAGATTTGTCAGTTCTTGTGCGCCTCCGATGCGAGGCGCGGTCTTTCAAACTACAAATTTAATGAAAATTCAGAAATCTTGAAAATAATTCGTGTGGAAATAATTGGCCGTGTGCATAAAGATCACTCGGTAAGCGGAATCAGATCGCCATATCCCTCTCTCTCCATATCCTCTTTCGGGATAAATCTCAACGATGCGGAATTGATGCAGTATCTAAGGCCTCCCCTTTCAGCCGGACCGTCAGGGAAAACGTGTCCGAGATGAGAGCCTGATTTGGCCGACCGCACCTCGGTGCGAATCCTTCCGTAGCTCGTATCTGTATGTTCCGATATCAGAGCATCGTCAATCGGACGTGAGAATGCAGGCCATCCGCAACCCGAGTCATATTTCTCGGTTGATACGAAAAGTGGTGTTCCGTCGGTTATGTCCACATAGATTCCGGGGCGGAACTCATGATCGTATTCATTGATGAAAGGTCGCTCCGTGGCTCCGTTCTGAGTCACTTCCCACTGAAGCGGAGTGAGACGGCGGCGCAGTTCCTCACGCGCATCGTCACTTTTTGACGCATCACCCTTCCCGAGAGCTTTTGCCTCCTTGAAAAGAGCAGGATTCACATGGCAGTAGCCATCGGGATTTTTGTAAAGATAATCCTGATGATACTCCTCGGCAGGATAGAAATTACGAAGCGGCCCTGCTTCGATGGCCAGCGGCTGACTATGGCGCCGCGCCAAGGTGGCAAGTTCAGCCTCCACCACCGGAGCGTCTTCCGGGTCTGAATAGTAGATTCCGGTGCGATACTGAGTGCCGACATCTCCCCCCTGCCGATTTAGCGACAGAGGATCGATACTCTTAAAATATAACCGCAAGAGCGATGAAAGGCTCACTTCATCGGGGTCATAAACGACCTTGACGGTTTCGGCCGCCTCGGTGAGACCGGTGCAGACTTCCTTATATGAGGGATTCGGGATAATTGAGTTGGCATAACCGGCCTGAGACTCTGAGACGCCCGGAACGAGTGAAAACAGATGGGCAGTGCCCCAGAAGCAGCCTCCGGCCAAATAAATGATCTTTTTCATACTTATATAACACTTTGCGGGCATTATATATTGTGACAACTCGCATCTATCTTTTATAATGAGAAAGATGAAACATAATTTGTAAAATACGGCAAAAAATTATATTTTTGCATCGAACTTTGATCATTGAAGATCCAGATTATTTTTCACACATAAGAGAACTGACAAGAGATATGGGATTTTATACGAGCGAGATAATGACAGGGGCACCATCAGAATTCAAGACCGGAACTCAGAAAATGATCTACGATGCCCTCGAGAGCCGGGGGGTGCCATATACGCGAATTGAAAGCGACCCGGGGGTATCAATGGACGACTGCCTGAATATCGACAAAGCATTCGGAATAGAGACTGTGAAGACAATCCTGCTCACCAACCGCCAGAAAAATAAATTCTGGCTCTACGTGACTCACGCACGGAAAGCATTCATCACGAAGGAATTCGGCGCCTCGCTTCAGATACCCCGCGTCTCATTTGCCGACGAGCAACTGATGATGGAAATACTTGGCACCCCACACGGGGCAGCAACACCCTTCGGACTTCTCCGCCCCGAGGCAAAGGATGTGACTTTCGTAATGGACAGAGATGTGGCATCGAGAGAAAGCATCGTGATCACCGACGGAGATGCCTGCGGATTCATAGCCATAAAAAACGCAGACCTGTTTAAACTTATTGACCGGGAGCCGATCCTGATACAGAATCCATCTGAAATTCACATCTGATTTCAACCGCAAGCAAGCGAATACCGTATTTTCCGGAGTCCGCTTGACAGTATTAACCATAAAGAATTGATATATGATAAAATATATATTTACGGCGATTATAGGGTTAATAACCTATTGCGCGGCTTATGCAGATAATAGTCTTGACATCAATGTTCAAGTTCCGGGCACGCTAAAGCAACAGATGATTGATGCAGACTGTGACATAATCGGCTCTCTGACAGTCTCAGGACAACTGAATGCGTCTGATCTTGAATATCTCGGTTCAGCAACCGGACTTGTCGCCAACATAAAGACACTTGATATAAGCCGGGTGAGTTTTGTGCTTGACGGAGGGATGTATCGAGACACATCGGTATCTTCCGGCAGCATGGGTCTAAACGACATAAACCAATATATGCTGTGGCCGCGAGATTCCATCTCAGGATACTCCACATTGGAAGGGTATGTTCATGTGCATTGGGGAAATAATCTTGCCGCCGCATTCACCGATTCAAAATTTGAGAAGGTTGTTTTGCCGGAATCCATCGACGCGCTGGGCAGCTCTGCATTTAACAATGCGAAGAATCTAAAAGAGATCGTCATGGGAGGCAAGGAAAAGTATATAGGCTCCATGGCTTTCAAGTCAGCAGAGGAACTGACGATGATATCTTTGCCTGAATCAGTAGATTCTATCGGGGATTTCGCATTTGAGCAGGCCGGAAAAAGACTTGAGTTAGACTTGTCATCGGTAAGCAGATTCGGATGGGAATGTTTCAGAGAATCAGGTGTGTCAAAAGTTATTCTCCCCAATGTAGAGACTGTTTTAAGTCCTGATATGTTCTCGGAATGTCAACAGCTTACTGAAGTAACTATACCTGAAAACCTGAAGGTGATTCCGCAGGGTATGTTTTCGGGATGTACCTCACTGAAAGTGGTGACTATTGAGGATGGTCTTGAAGAAATCGGGGCTTCGGCTTTTTACCGGTGTGCTCTTGAGAGCATTCATCTTCCTAATTCGGTGAAGTCTATTGGAGGTTCTGCTTTTGCTGATTGCGAGAATTTATCAGAAGTGAACTTCCCCGCAAGCCTTGAAGCGCTTGGAGGCGAAGTTTTCACAAGCACTAAAGTTGAGAAAACGTTTCCCATTGAGAATTCGATAGCCTATTTCGGCACTGCAGCCTATAAAGCCTCCAATTATCTACCCTCTCATGTCACATTCAGAGATGGCACGACTATTCTCGCAGGCCGCCTCTTCAACGTTAGTATTCTGAAAGAACCAGGCTCTTCCACTACAGTAAGTGCTTATAGCATTGTCAACTCTGTAGAACTCCCTGCAAGTTTGAAGCATATCGGACAAGGTGTCTTTACTTCCACCAATATTACATCAATAACTTTGCCGGAAGGTCTTGAAAGCATCGGAGACCGAGCTTTTGCCAATGTGCAGGTTGAAAGCATTTCATTGCCAACTACACTACGCATAATTGGAAATGAAACTTTTATATCGGATAGCGGCACACCAACCTTAAAGAGTGTGGAATTTCCGGAACAATTGGAAAAAATCGGCAGCAGGGCTTTCACATCCCAATTGCTATCCGCCATCACTCTTCCGGAAGGCCTGAAATATATCGGTGGTCAGGCTTTTTCAAATAACACTTCACTTGTCACTATAAATTACAACTGTATAGATGCCAAAGTGGATTTGAGCAAGTCTTTCTATGATGCTACATGTTCTCCTTTCTATGGTTCCGGTTGTGATAGATTAAATTTCGGGCCTCGGGTTATATCTATTCCTGACGAACTTATGAATATGGGATACAACAATAAATTCAATGTCAGCAAAATTTCACTCCCATCCGGAATTTCAAGCATCGGTTCAAACGCATTCAGAGGTCTATACTCGCTTTCTTCAGTTGATTTTTCTGAAGGTCTGGAGCATATTGGAAATTCCGCTTTTATAGAAACGGGACTTACGTCAGCAAAACTACCAAATTCAATTATTTATATCGGAAACCAGGCATTTTATCGGACCAAACTCACAGAACTGAGTCTTAAAGAGAATGTCGAATTTATCGGGGATAATGCTTTTGGAGAAATTTCGACTCTGGAAACGCTCGAATATGATTGCATAGATGCGAAGACTGATCATCGCATTGTTCAAACTCAGTTAGGCCCTTATGAGTCGTTCGGCCGGCCCTTTATGAAATCTACATGTAAGAACATGATTATTGGGCCGAATGTAAAGAATATCTCAACATATTTCTTTAGCAAATTGGATGGTGTCTCAGAGATTGCGTTGCCCGATGGCTGCAACTTGCAGAAAGGCGCATTCTCAGAAATGAATTCACTGACGAAAGCGACTCTTCCTGCCGATTTACAGTTTATCCCGGCAGAAGCCTTCACAAAATGCTATAATCTTGTGTCTATATCAATTCCTCAGTCTGTGGAGAAGATTGGAGATGACGCCTTTTCAGGTTGCTACTTTTTGGGTTTTCTGGAACTTCCGGCTTTCATAAGCGAGATCGGAGATAGAGCCTTCTATTCCGTGCCATTCGGCAATGAGATCAATCTTGGTCCGAACGCTGTCAAAGTCGGGAAAGGGGCTTTCTACAACTGCAGAAACGTCAATCGGATCTTCATACCCCGGCAGCTGAAGGAAATTGGCACAGAAGCGTTCTGCATCCATCCTGAATATGCCAACTATAATGTCAAAGTTATATCGATGATTGAAAATCCGGATGATGTAATCTTTCCGGAAAATGGAATATTTTCAGATAATAGTCACTGGACTCTGAGAATCCCCTTTGGAACGAAAGATAAATATTTGTCAAATCCGTCATGGCAAAATTTTGACAAATATGTCATGGACGACGATATGACTATTGATCTCAAAAACGGTTTTGTCGCAGACTTCACCACAATAGAAGATCTGCAGCTCGACGGTTCGATTATCGGGAAGATATATTACTCGTTAGGCAATGCAACTTATGGCGGTAACGCGGATTATCTCGTTATCGATGGAATGCGGGAGATCCGTGATGAAGCTCTGTTTGATATTCTGACTCCATTTAATTATGACCTGACACAAATTTTCTATGGTATAGTCTTGAAACTGCCTGCAGGTGAAGGTTATATGAAGATTGACTCTCAGAATCCGGAGACATCGTTGGTGGTGAAGATCGCCGGGAAAGAGCCAATAACCTTCACCAACCGGGAACTGCTCAGCAATATTGTGGACTTCAATCTTGATGAAGATACATTTGTCTATATCTATTCAAAAAATTCAGGCAAGGAATCAATCATACGCTCACTAAGCATCAATTCGGGACAAAGCGCGATAGATGAGATAAATGAGAATGATGACAATGCTGTGACGCAACTTTTCTATACTGATGGCAGACCGGCATCAAGCGCATCGAAAGGCATACTGATTGAAAAATCAGGAGATGGCAGCTATCGCAAGGTTATTCGCAAATAGGCCATAATATCATTTCCCAATGCCATTAGGCTCAGTTTCATTGCTTCTTGTAATGAAACTGAGCCTAATGTTATCCACACTGTCGATTGCATATAAGCAATCAATTGCAACAATTTCTTTGAAAAATGAAATTATTTTGTTAATTTTGCAGTCCAATTGCAAATTGCAGGTAAAAATCGACTACAGGTAACAAAAGACGTAATGAAGATTAAGAAATTCGGTGGCACTTCCGTAGGGAGCGCCGAGAGGATAAAGAATGTGGCGAGCCTTATCGGCGGACGCTCAAAAGATATCGTAGTGCTGTCGGCCATGAGCGGCACCACTAACTCACTGCTTGAAATAGCAGCCTCTATGAAAGCCGGCGACAAGCGGCGCGCCGCTGCCCGGATCGATGAACTTGCCGACAAATATGCCGGAGTGATCAAAGATCTCTACTCTTGCGAAGCCTTCAGGAATGAAGCCTCGGAGATAATCGACGGTATATTCTCTGATCTTCGCGTCTTGAATGACAAGGCCTACGATGAAACCACCGAAAAAGAGATAGTGGCCAAAGGAGAGGTGATGTCAACAAATCTCATGAATGTATATCTTCACGAACAAGGCATCAACTCAGTGCTTCTCGACGCGCTCGACTTCATGAAGACCGATAGTCATGGCGAGCCGAATCAGGAGCATATTGCCACATACGCCGCCCGAGCCTTAGCTCAGTATCCTGAAGCAGACATCTATATCACTCAGGGCTTCATCTGCCGCGATGAAGAGGGGCGCATCAGCAACCTTCAGCGTGGAGGAAGCGACTACACGGCATCGCTTATCGGAGCAGCCACCGGTGCGGATGAGATCGAGATATGGACTGACATCGACGGAATGCACAACAATGATCCCCGCTTTGTGGAAGACACACGCCCGGTGCATAACCTCCACTTCGAGGAAGCGGCGGAGCTGGCTTATTTCGGAGCAAAGATACTGCATCCAACCTGCATTCTGCCGGCACGTGAGAAAAATATACCGGTGAGGCTGCTCAACACTCTCGACCCATCTGCGGAAGGCACCCTGATCGAGAATGTGCTCGGAGGCGACCCCATCAAGGCTGTGGCGGCAAAAGACAACATCACCGCAATAAAGATCAAGTCGGGAAGGATGCTGCTTGCCTACGGCTTTCTGAAGAAAGTGTTCGAGATATTCGAGAAATACGAGACAGCCATCGACATGATAGCCACTTCAGAAGTGGGAGTATCACTCACAATCGACAACGAAAAGCATCTGCCCGAGATAGAAAGTGAACTAAGGGAACTCGGAACGGTCACAATCGACCGCGATATGGTGATAGTATGCGTGGTGGGCGATTTGGAATGGACCCGCCGAGGCTTCGAGGCGAAGGCTCTTGAAGCGCTCTGCAACGTGCCCGTGCGCATGATCTCTTACGGAGGAAGCAACTACAACATATCATTCCTGATCAGGAAAGAAGATAAGGTGAAAGCCCTGAGGATGCTCAGCTATCATTTATTCTAAAGATTTTCATCCTATGAATGCCGAAATAGCCGAAGGAGTCAGGACTCCTTTCTATTATTATGACAAGGCGCTGCTCGAGCGGACTCTCGATGTGATAGAGCAATGCACGGCCGGAACCCCGATGAAGGTGCATTACGCCATAAAAGCCAATCATGCGCCTGAAGTGCTGAAAGTGATAGCCGCGAGGGGATTCGGTGCAGACTGCGTGAGCGGAAATGAGATAAAGGCTGCCGTGGAGTGCGGATTCAAGCCCGAGCGCATCTATTACGCCGGCGTAGGGAAGACCGATGAGGAAATCCTCACGGGCATTGATGCCGGCATCGGATGCTTCAACATCGAGTCGGTGGAAGAGATCGGTATTATCTCGGATCTTGCATCACAGAAAGGCAAAGACGTCACGGTGGCGCTGCGGGTCAATCCGAATATCGACGCGCACACACATCATTATATCACCACCGGGCTCAAAGAGAACAAATTCGGAATCGATCTCGCGCTGCTCGACGACGCCATAAGAAAAGTGAATGAGAGCCCGAGGCTGATACTCGGAGGGCTCCACTTCCACATCGGATCTCAAATCACAACCAACGAACCTTTCAGAATCCTCTGCGAGAGAATCAACGCCCTGAAAGAGCGATATGAGAAAGAGGGAATACGCTTCGGCTTCTTCAATGTGGGCGGCGGACTGGGGATCGACTACGAGAACCCAGACGGCAACCCGATACCAGATTTCGCCGGTTATTTCTCCACGATTCTCGGCAATCTGAAACTTGACAAAGGTCAGGAAGTACATTGCGAACTCGGCAGGGCCATAGTGGGCCAATGCGGATCGCTCATCACACGGGTGGTGCTCGTGAAGCACGGGCTGGAGAAGAGTTTCATCATCACCGACGCCGGTATGACCGATCTCATACGGCCCGCCCTCTACGGAGCACACCACGTGATTCAGAACCTCTCGGCAGCTGGCAAAGCCGCCGACAGCACCTACGACGTAGTGGGCCCTATCTGCGAATCGAGCGACATTTTCGGCGCAGGCGAGATGCTGCCGCAGACCAGCCGGGGCGATATACTTGCCATAAGAAGTGCCGGAGCCTACGGAGCTTCGATGGCGAGCCAATATAATATGAGAGACCTCCCGGGCACCTTGATGGCTTAGCATCGAAATTTCACGATGCCGGAATAACCTGAATTTTTCAACCCAAACGACTTATACATGAACACGCTATTCGACAAGATATGGGACTCTCACGTGGTGCAAAACGTGGAAGACGGCCCTCAGCAACTCTATATCGACCGGCTATACTGCCATGAAGTGACAAGTCCGCAGGCATTCGAAGGTCTGCGCAAACGTGGCATCAAGTGTTTCAGACCCGAAAAAATCTTCTGTATGCCAGACCATAACACTCCGACACATGATCAGGACAAGGAGATTGAAGACCCCGTCAGCAAAACCCAGGTAGACACCCTGGCCCGCAATGCCGAGGAATTCGGCCTTGCGCATTTCGGAATGCTAAATCCGAAAAACGGTATCATTCACGTGGTTGGGCCGGAACGCGGGCTCTCGCTCCCCGGCATGACAATAGTTTGCGGCGACTCGCACACATCAACCCACGGCGCCATGGGTGCGGTGGCATTCGGCATCGGCACTTCGGAGGTGGAGATGGTGATGGCTTCGCAGTGCATACTGCAGCAGAAACCGAAATCAATGCGAATAACCATCGACGGCACACTTGGAAAGGACGTGACAGCCAAAGACATAGCGCTCTATCTCATGTCAAAACTCTCCACATCGGGAGCCACCGGATATTTTGTGGAATATGCCGGAGAAGCAGTGCGCTCGCTCTCGATGGAAGGGCGTCTCACACTCTGCAACCTTTCTATAGAGATGGGCGCGCGCGGCGGTTTCGTGGCGCCGGACGAAGTCACTTTCGAGTATATCAAAGGACGCGAATATGCGCCCAAAGGTGAAGAGTGGGACAAGGCAGTAGAGTACTGGAAAACCCTCCGGAGCGGCGATGACGCCATATTCGACAAGGAACTTCATTTCAATGCCGAGGACATCGAGCCTATGGTGACCTACGGCACCAATCCGGGAATGGGAATGGGAATCACCGGGAGCATTCCCGCCCTCTCCGCCATACCGGAGGAAGGAAAGGCATCATATCTGAAGAGCCTCAGCTATATGGGCTTCAAACCGGGTCAGAAACTTCTCGGGGAGAAGGTGGACTATGTCTTTCTCGGAGCCTGTACCAACGGAAGAATCGAAGATTTCCGTGCGTTTGCAAGTATTGTCAAAGGTCGCAGGAAAGCCGAGAACGTTACGGCATGGCTCGTGCCCGGATCGTGGATGGTGGCAGAGCAGATCAAGGAGGAAGGTCTCGACAAAGTGTTGGAAGAGGCCGGCTTCGAGATTCGTCAGCCCGGATGCTCGGCATGTCTGGCCATGAACGACGACAAGATACCTTCAGGCAAACTCGCCGTGTCTACTTCCAACCGTAACTTCGAGGGCCGTCAGGGCCCCGGAGCACGCACGATACTGGCAAGCCCGCTTACGGCTGCGGCGGCAGCCGTGACAGGATGCATCACCGATTCAAGAACTTTATCAGAGAAGTAGCCGGCCGGCCAAGATACCGGCAAGCATAAAGCATCATCAGACATGAAACAGAAATTCGACATCATAACAAGCACATGCGTTCCCCTTCCGCTTGAGAACGTAGACACCGACCAGATCATACCCGCGCGTTTCCTAAAGGCCACTACCCGAGAAGAAAGTTTCTTCGGAGAAAACCTGTTCCGCGACTGGCGCTATAACCCCGACGGCACACTCAACGCCGACTTTGTGCTCAACGATCCCACCTACTCCGGCTCCATTCTCGTGGCCGGCAAGAACTTCGGCAGCGGATCAAGCCGCGAACATGCGGCGTGGGCGATAGCCGGATACGGCTTCCGCGTCGTGATCAGCAGCTTTTTCGCCGACATTCACAAAAACAATGAGCTCAACAATTTCGTGCTCCCGGTTGTGGTGAGCGAAAGGTTCCTGAAGAATCTTTTCGACTCAATCGCAGCCGATCCGGCTACAGAGGTGGAGGTGGATCTCCCAAACCAGAAAGTGACCAATAAAGCCACCGGTGAAAGCGAGAGGTTCGAGATCAACGGCTATAAGAAGTATTGCCTCATGAATGCCCTCGACGATATTGATTTCCTGCTCGAAAACAAAGAAAAGACCGAGGCCTGGGAGAAAAGATGAAAGAGATAGAGATCATGGACACGACGCTGCGCGACGGAGAGCAGACCTCCGGCGTGAACTTCGTGCCTCATGAGAAACTGATGATAGCCCGGGCTCTGCTGCAAGACCTCAATGTAGACCGCATCGAGGTGGCATCGGCACGTGTGTCAGACGGTGAGAAGGAGGCTGTGAGCCTCATCTGCCGATGGGCGAGACGCGAGGGGCTTCTCCATAAGGTGGAGGTACTCGGATTCGTCGACGACGGAGTCTCACTCTCATGGATACGCGACTGCGGATGCACCAACATCAATTTGCTATGCAAGGGATCGGAGAATCATTGCCGAAATCAGCTCGGAAAGACTCCTGAAGAGCATTTCGCCGACATAAAGAGAAACGTGGCTCTGGCTCACGACATGGGCATCAACGTCAATATTTATCTCGAAGACTGGAGCAACGGAATCAGGAACTCTCCTGAATATGTGCACCTGATGATGCGCACACTAAAGGATATCGGAATAAGACGCTTCATGCTGCCCGACACCCTCGGCATCCTCAATCCGCTCGAGATGCTCCAGTATATGCGCAAGATGACGAAACTCTATCCCGGACTGCACTTTGACTTCCACGCCCACAATGACTATGACCTGGCCATATCGAATGTGCTTGCCGCTGTGCTTGGAGGATGCAAGGGCATCCACACGAGTGTGAACGGGCTCGGAGAGCGGGCCGGCAACGCCCCGCTCGCAAGCGTGCAGGCGATATTGAAAGATCAGTTCAACGCGAAGACCAGCATTCATGAAGACCGGCTCAACGATGTGAGCCGGCTCGTGGAGAATTATTCGGGCATAGCCATCCCACCCAACCGTCCGATCACCGGCGAGAGCGTCTTCACCCAGGTGGCCGGTGTGCATGCCGACGGCGACAACAAAGCCAATCTCTACTGCAACGCCCTGCTTCCCGAACGCTTCGGAAGGCGCAGGGAATACGCACTGGGCAAGAACAGCGGGCGCGCCAACGTACTGAAAAATCTGGAGGAGCTCGGTCTGGAACTGACTCCTGAACAAACCCGTCTGGTCACCAACAGAGTTATCGAGCTCGGCGACAAGAAGGAAGTGGTGACTCAGGAAGACTTGCCGTTCATAGTCTCAGACGTGCTCCGAACCGAAGGACAGAAGGAAGACGTGAAACTTCTGAGCTATATGGTGACCACGGCCCACGGTCTGCAGCCTATGGCCTCGCTGAGCATCGAGATCGAAGGCTCCACCTACGAGGTCTCGGCCAAAGGCAACGGCCAGTTTGACGCATTCGTGAAGGCACTGCGCAGGCTTTATGAGGAAAAACTCGGACGCGATTTCCCCCAACTGACAAACTACGCCGTCAGCATCCCGCCCGGCGGCCGCACCGACGCCCTTGTGCAGGCAGTGATCACCTGGGAACTGCACGATAAAATCTACCGCACCCGCGGCCTGGACGCTGACCAGACAGAGGCCGCCATGAAAGCCACCATCAAAATGCTCAACCTTATCTGAAGTCTCAGTCATGATGCTTACACATGTTTTTTAGCCCGATTATGCACCAATATTTGCATAATCGGGCAAAAAGCATTAATTTTGGAAAAAATTTCATATTTCAACATCGAACGATGAAAAAAGTATTGCTACTCGGCTCCGGAGCCCTCAAGATCGGGCAAGCGGGCGAATTCGATTATTCCGGCTCACAGGCCCTGAAGGCACTTAGGGAAGAAGGAATAGAATCAGTTCTCATCAATCCCAACATTGCTACAATCCAGACATCAGAAGGCGTTGCCGACAAGGTGTATTTCCTTCCGATCACTCCGGAATTCGTGGAGGAAGTCATCAAGAAAGAACGTCCCGACGGTATTCTGCTCGCTTTCGGCGGCCAGACAGCACTCAACTGCGGCACTCAGCTATACCTTGACGGCACTCTTGAGAAATATGGCGTAACGGTGCTCGGCACATCCGTAGAGGCTATAATGATCACCGAAGACCGAGACCTCTTCGTGAAGAAGCTTGACGAAATCGACATCAAGACTCCCGTCTCGGAAGCAGTGGAGACACTCGACGACGCCATAAGGGTAGCACACCGCATCGGCTATCCGGTGATGGTGCGCTCGGGCTACGCTCTCGGCGGCCTCGGCTCAGGCATCTGCAACAACGATGAGGAATTCATCAAGCACTGTGAGAGCGCCCTCGCTTATTCCAAGCAGATACTTGTGGAGGAATCGCTCAAAGGCTGGAAAGAGATCGAATTCGAGGTGATCCGCGACAAAAACGACCTCTGCTTCACAGTGGTGCCGATGGAAAACTTCGACCCGCTGGGCATCCACACAGGCGAGAGCATCGTGGTAGCTCCCATCGTCTCGCTCAAACCCGAGCAGATAAAGATGCTTGAGGAGATTGCCACCAAAGTGGTGCGCCATATCGGAATTGTGGGCGAATGCAATATTCAGTATGCCTTCAACGCCGAGACCAACGACTACCGCATCATCGAGATCAACGCGCGCCTGAGCCGCAGTTCGGCACTCGCGTCGAAGGCCTCGGGCTATCCACTCGCTTTTGTGGCAGCCAAACTCGCATTGGGCTATACCCTCGACCAGATAGGCGAACCCGGCACTCCCAACTCCGCGGCAAAGGCTCCTTCGGTTGACTACATGATTGTGAAGATACCGCGTTGGGATCTCTCTAAATTCGCGGGTGTAGACCGTGAGATAGGCAGCTCCATGAAATCTGTGGGCGAAATCATGTCGATAGGCAAATCGTTTGAGGAAATAATGCAGAAAGGCCTCCGCATGATCGGCCAGGGAATGCACGGCTTCGTAGGCAACAACGATTTCCACGTTGACGACCTCGAGCATGCCCTCACCCACCCCACCGACTCACGCATCTTCGCCATAGCCCAGGCCCTTGAGGAGGGCTACACTCCCGAGAAAGTGGCAGAACTCACTAAGATCGACATCTGGTTTATCGACCGGCTCAACAACATAGTGCAGTTCGCGCGCAAACTCAGCGAACGCGGCGGCTCGGTGAGCGACCTCGACAAAGAAACGCTGACCGAAGCCAAGAAACTCGGCTTCTCCGACTTCCAGATAGCCCGCCTTGTGGAGAATCCTTCGGGCAACATGGAGGCCGAGATGCTGAAGGTACGCAACCGCAGAAAGGAACTCGGCATCACTCCATGTGTGCGCCGCATCAACACTGTGGCATCCGAATATCCGGAACTCACAAATTATCTCTACGTCACATACGGCGCTGACGAGAACTCCATACGCTACGATCTGAACGCACGCAACAACATCATCGTGCTCGGCTCAGGTGCCTACCGCATAGGCAGCTCGGTTGAATTCGACTGGTGCTCGGTCAATGCCGCCACCACAGCGCGCAAGCTCGGATATAAGGCGGTGATGATCAATTATAATCCCGAGACTGTATCCACCGACTATGACATGTGCGACCGCCTCTATTTCGACGAATTGAGTTTCGAGCGCGTCATGGACATAATCGACCTCGAGACTCCCTACGGCGTGATAGTGAGCGTGGGCGGCCAGATACCCAATAATCTGGCAATGAAACTCTACCGCAGCCATGTGCCGGTGCTCGGCACCAGCCCGGTTTCGATCGACCGCGCCGAGAACCGTCATAAATTCTCTGCAATGCTCGATCAGCTCGGAATCGATCAGCCGCGCTGGAAGGAGCTGACCACAGAGGAGGAGATACACAAATTCGTGGAGGAAGTAGGATTTCCCGTTCTCATCCGCCCCAGCTACGTGCTTTCGGGAGCAGCAATGAATGTCTGCTACGACTACGAGCAGATGCATGAATTCCTTGGTCAGGCCACCAAAGTGTCGAAAGAATTCCCGGTGGTGATCTCCGAATTCCTCGAAAACACAAAAGAGATTGAGTTCGACGCCGTGGCACGCAACGGCAAGATCGTGGAATACGCCATCTCCGAGCATGTGGAATATGCCGGCGTTCACTCAGGCGACGCCACACTCGTATTCCCCGCTCAGCGCATATATATGGCCACTGCACGACGCATAAAGCGCATCAGCGCCCGCATCGCTGAGGCTCTTAACATCTCAGGCCCCTTCAACATTCAGTATCTCGCAAAAGACAACTATGTGAAGGTGATAGAATGCAACCTCCGCGCCTCACGCTCGTTCCCCTTCGTCAGCAAAGTTCTGAAAAAGAACTTCATCGACACCGCTACGCGGATAATGCTCGGTGAAAAGCCCGCTGTGGTAGACACCTCCACTTTCGATATTGACTATATCGGCGTGAAGGCCTCACAGTTCTCTTTCGCACGCCTCCACAAGGCTGACCCGGTGCTCGGTGTCGACATGTCATCGACAGGTGAGGTAGGATGCCTCGGACGAGATTTCGATGAGGCGCTTCTCAACGCAATGATCTCTGTGGGCCACCACGTGCCTGAGAAGGGCATACTCGTAAGCTCGGGCGATGCAAAAGGAAAGGCAAGCCTTCTCGAAGCATGCCGGCTCCTCGCTTCGAAAGGATATCCCATCTACGCCACACACGGCACCTGCACATATCTGGAACAGAATGGTGTGAAGGCAATTCCCGTGAGCTGGCCCGACGAAGAGGGAGAATCAGTGCTCGACGTCATTTCGCAGCATAAGGTAGACCTCGTGATCAACATTCCGAAGAACCACACCAAGCGCGAACTGACCAACGGCTACAAGATACGCCGTGCGGCCATCGACCACAATATTTCGCTTCTCACCAACGCGCGCCTCGCCCTTGCCTTCGTAAAGGCTTTCGTGTCGCGCCCCGTAGAGAGCATCGGCATCACTGCATGGCAGGAATATTGATCTGAACCTCAGCATAGAACCGAAACCCCGGAGTGTCGCAACTTCGGGGTTTCTATTGTTTTAAAATCATTATTATTTCTTCGTGGGCATAACGTCATTTACGTTTTTAGAAGTGCAAGAAGGCTCCGGAAAATATCTGCTTTTTCTGTGGAATTTATATAAAATAACGGATAATTTTTTTGTGAAAATCAAAATATTTTTGTAATTTTGCAGGGTAAACCTATCGACACGAGTGATTGCAGACTTTACGACAATCAGCATCACAACTTCCACATTGAGATTCCCGGCTCGTTGATTCACACTATTTCAGAATAATTGCGGCCATCTCTTATCATCAAACACATTAAGCGAACAACCCAAATTATTTCCCATTTCGGGAAAAATCCCCATTGATATACTTATGTTCACATACGAAGAACTGAATTCCTGGGAAGACGCGCGTCTTCAAAAGACAGCGGAAGAATACGGCATGAAGAATACCGGCTCCGCCACTCATGAAGAGCTTATATTTCACATCATCGACAATGCAGCCGCTACCACTGCAAAAGAGATGACGAAACCCGGACGCAAGCGCAAGACTGCTGATGCAGCCACAGCTCAGGAAGGAGAAACTGTTCAGCCCAAGAAAAGGGGCAGGAAAGCAAAAGCAAAGACAGAAGAAGAAAATATAGCCGAGGTTGCGACTCCGGAAGAAACCGAGGTCACAGCCACTGAGACACCTGAGAAGCCGACTCCAAAGAAGCGCGGCAGGAAGTCGAAGAGCGAACTTGCCGCTATCGCGGCTCAGCAGGCAGCAGAGGCTCAGCAAGCCGAGGCCAAGACAAATGATGCTCCCGCCGAAACGACTGCCGAAGCGGAACCTCAGCCGCAACCCAAGAAAAGGGGAAGGAAACCTTCAAAGTCAAAACAGCCCGAGAGCGCGGAGCAGCCCGCTGAGACGGCTGCAGCCCCCACTCCTGATACTCCCGCAACGGTTGAAGACCAGCCGCAAGAACCGGCTACGGGCGACAACCAGCAACCCCAGGGCAAGTTTAAGAAGCGTAATCCCAACCAGCACAGCAGCGATGGCTTCGACAGTTTCTTCGGCAACTCAAAGGGACGCACTTTCAAGCCGCGCAACGCTCAAGACAATCAACCCGAACCTCAACCGCTGCCGGAGCAGGGCGCTGAGCAGGCTCCCGTGCAGCCGGAACCGCAGATGCCCATACTGATAGCAGAGCCCGGCGCCAACTCTCAGTTTACGAAAGCCAACCTCATGCCCAATTCTTACGGCAACGGCCAGGGCAACAAGCATCTCTCCAAGCGCCAGCGCGCCCTTGAGAGGAAGCAGATGATGCAGCAGAGGCGCCAGATGATGCAGCAGGAAACCATATTTGACTTCGACGGCATTCTGAATACATACGGAGTGCTTGAGATCATGCCGGAAGGCTTCGGATTTCTCCGCTCAAGCGACTATAACTATCTTGCTTCGCCCGACGACGTGTATGTGTCGCAGATTCAGATCAAGGAGTATGGTCTGAAATCGGGCGATGTAGTGGAGGCTGCCATTCGTCCGCCACGCGACGGCGAAAAATATTACCCACTCTGCAAGGTACTGAGTGTCAATGGCCTCTCCCCCGACGTGGTGCGCGACCGCATTCCTTTCGAGCATCTCGTGCCGCTGTTCCCGGATGAGAAATTCAATCTCACGGCAGGACGGACTTGCAACATATCGACGCGAGTGGTAGACATGTTCGCACCTATCGGCAAGGGGCAGCGCGCGCTCATCGTGGCTCCGCCGAAAACCGGAAAGACAATTCTGCTCAAGGATATAGCCAACGCCATCGCGGAGAATCACCCGGAGACATACATCATAATGCTCCTGATCGACGAGCGCCCCGAGGAGGTGACCGACATGGCACGAAGCGTAAACGCGGAGGTGATCGCATCTACATTCGACGAGCCGGCCGAGCGCCATGTGAAGATAGCCGGCATAGTCCTCGAGAAAGCGAAGCGACTTGTGGAGAGCGGCCACGATGTGGTGATCATGCTCGACTCCATCACTCGTCTGGCCCGCGCCTACAACACGGTTAGCCCGGCATCAGGCAAGATTCTATCCGGTGGTGTGGACGCTAATGCCCTCCAGAAACCGAAACGATTCTTCGGTGCAGCGCGAAATATTGAGCATGGAGGCTCACTCACCATCATAGCTACAGCCCTCACCGAGACTTCGAGCAAGATGGATGAGGTGATATTCGAGGAATTCAAAGGCACCGGCAACATGGAACTGCAGCTCGACCGCAAACTCAGCAACAAGCGCATATTCCCGGCCGTAGACATCATTGCATCCTCAACCCGCCGCGACGACCTGCTGCTGAGCGAAGAAGTGCTCAACCGCATGTGGGTGCTCCGCAACTATCTGAGCGACATGACCTCGGTGGAAGCCATGGAATTCATGAAAAAGCGCATGGACATGACCCGCACCAATGAGGAACTTCTCGTCACCATGGATAAATGATGAAGATTCAGAAGACCAACGCCGCGCGTCTGCTCGATAAGGAAGGCATCAGTTATGAACTGGTGCCATACTCTTTCGACCCCGATAATCTGGCCGCCGAACATGTGGCCGAGCAACTCGGCGAGCCGATAGAGCAGGTCTACAAGACCCTCGTGCTGCGTGGTGACAAGACCGGGCTCTTCGTGTGCGTGGTGGCCGGAAACCGCGAGGTAGACCTGAAACTGGCGGCCAAAGCATCGGGCAATAAGAAAGCGGAGATGCTTCCGCTGAAGGAACTCCTCCCTAACACGGGCTACATCCGGGGCGGATGCACCTCTATCGGGATGAAGAAGCATTATCCCACATATTTCAGCGAAGAAATGGCCGCTTTCGATACAGTTTACGTCAGCGCGGGCCAGCGCGGGCTGCAACTCAAGCTTTCGCCGCTCGATCTGGCGAAGGCTGCCAAGGCCACTTTCGCCCGCATAGCCGACACTGAAGAATCATCTGACACCGAAGAAATATGAACACGTTCGGAAGAAATCTGCGCCTGACCACCTTCGGCGAAAGCCACGGAAAAGCGATGGGAGGCATCATCGACGGAGTGCCCGGAGGAATACACCTCGACATGGACGCCATTCTGCGCGAGACGGCTCGCCGACGTCCCGGACAGAACAGTCTCGTCACCGCACGTAACGAGGCCGACACTCCGGAATTCCTCTCGGGCCTCACCGACGACTGCGTGACGCTCGGCACCCCGATAGGCTTCATAGTGCGCAACACCGACCACCGGAGCGATGACTACCGCGAGATGGCGAGGCTCTACCGCCCCAATCACGCGGATTTCACCTACGACATGCGCTATGGACTGCACGAGGCCAGAGGCGGAGGCAGGGCATCGGCGCGCGAGACGCTAAACTGGGTGATCGGAGGCGCGATAGCACGTCAGATTCCCTGCATGCGCGACATTAAGATAGCTGCCCGCGTGGTGGAGATTGGAGGTGTGAAAGGCACTGACGAGGAACTCCACGCAGTTGTAGCCGAGGCCATGAGGCGGGGTGATTCCGTAGGTGCGATAGTGGAGTGCGTCATAGAAGGTGTTCCCGCCGGAAAGGGAAATCCGGTATTCGGGAAACTCCACTCACGTCTTGCTGCGGCCATGATGAGCATAAATGCCGTGAAAGGCTTTGAATATGGCGACGGATTCGCGGCCGCAGCTATGTATGGCACGCAGCATGCCGACATATTCACAAGCAAAGATGGCCATATCATGACCGAGACCAATCACAGCGGGGGCATTCAGGGAGGAATCAGCAACGGAATGCCCATCACATTCCGCGTGGCCTTCAAGCCTACCCCCACACTACTGCAAGATATCCGCACTGTCGACGCCGAAGGGCACGAGGCCACACTGAAAGGACGCGGCCGCCACGACGCATGTGTGGCCCTGCGAGGCGTGCCGGTGGTAGAGGCAATGGCAGCACTCACAATCTGCGATGAACTCTTGGTATAAGGATTTCAGCGAATACATGGGAGAGATATTTCCCGGCGTCAAAGTTCAGAAATTGAGCATTGACGCCGGGTTTACATGTCCCAACCGCGACGGGAGCATCGGCACGGGAGGTTGCATCTACTGCAACAACGCCTCTTTCACACCATCCTATTGCAACCCGAGCGACAGCGTGGAGATGCAGATAGAGAAGGGAAAGGCCTTTTTCGGCAGAAAATATCCCGAAATGAAATATCTTGCCTATTTCCAGAGTTACACCAACACTTTCGGAAGAAGCGTGAAGAGCCTTGCGGAAATGTATCGTAAGGCAGCCTCTACCGAAGACGTGGTGGGCGTAATCATCGGCACCCGGCCCGACTGCATACCCGACGAATTGCTGGAAGCCCTTTCGGAACTCAATAAGGAAAAACCGGTAATCGTGGAGATCGGGGCGGAGACCTCTTCAGACATTACCCTGCGCCTGATCAACCGCAACCACACATGGAGGCAGGTGGAGGAAGCGGTGACAAGGCTTCATGCCGCAGGCATACGCAAAGGGCTTCATCTGATAGCCGGACTTCCCGGCGAGTCGCCGGAAGATGTCATAGATACTGTGAAGAAGGCCTGCACGCTCCCCATAGAATCAATCAAGATGCACCAGTTGCAGATAGTGGAAGGCACTCCCCTGCTTCGCAAATGGGAGAAAGGAGAGATCGACGTAAGGCCGTTCACACCTGAGGAATATCTTGAACTCTGCGTCAGGATAGTCAGGACAGTGCCCCGTCACATCTGCATAGAGCGATTTCTCGCCTCCTCGCCGCCCGGTATGGTAGTGGCACCACGCTGGGGCATGAAAAATTACCAGTTCACCCATCTGCTCCTGAATCGACTTGCAGAGTAATTCCCTCTCAATCCTCCACCGAGAGAATATATCCTTTCTTCTTGATGGAGATGATCTGGATTTTCGGATCGGACAGCAGCCGTCGGATATAGGAGATCTGCACGTTAAGAGCCAAAGAATTGGAATAACTGGCCACTCCCCAAATTCTTTCCAATATGACGTCGCGCTCCACAAGATGCCCGGCGCACTCGGCAAGCATCTGCAGAATCTCGGTCTGACGCACCGATAAAGAATGCGTCTCTCCCCGATAAGTGACAGTGGAAAGATTTGGCCTGAAGATAGTGTCGCCGAGCACGTACTCCACATCCTGACTCACTGTGGCACTGTCGAATCTCTCATGAATCCTCGCTATAAGCTCTTCCGGATAAAACGGCTTGGGTATGTAATCATTACCCTTCAGCGAGAAGCCGTGCAGACGGTCTACCTTATCCGTGCGATCCGTGAGAAAAAAGATGACAACCCTCCTGTCGGTCTTCCTGATGATTCTGGCCGTCTCGAAACCGTCGAGTTCCGGCATATTTATGTCGAGAAGTATGAGGTCAGGGCGCTCAGCTGCATACATCTCCAGCCCCGACCTTCCATTTTCGGCATATATCACTTCAAAGCCCTCAGCCTCGACAAAACGCTTCAGGAGCATGGAATTTTTCAGATCGTCGTCAATCAGCAGTATCTTGATTTTTTTCATCATTGCGGCAGTATTACAGTGAAACAAGATCCTTTTCCTTCCGTACTTTCCACCTCAATATGTCCGCCGTGAGCTTCCACAAGCAACTTCACGTAGGCCAGACCGAGCCCCATGCCGGGCTGATCTCCCCCGGCGGCTTTACCACGATAAAACCGTTGGAATATACGGCGCAGATCAGACGATGGAATTCCTAACCCCGTATCCGAGATACGCAAAGACACCATTCCCTCATTGACGGATGCCTGAGCCGTAATCTCAACGTGAGCACCGGAATACTTCACTGCATTCTCTATCAGATTGCTCATGATATTTGCGAGATGCGTCTTATCGGCGGTGACAATAGTTTCCGGAGCAATCTCATTGTGAATCTCCACAGTCTTCCATGAAGGAGACACAGCGGCTTCAGTCACATTATCGAAAAGATAACGGATATCCACACTCTGAAGATTGAGTGGGATCTGCTCATTATTGTTGAAGGTGATGTCGCGGAGTTTTGAAAAATAGGCTGATAGGTTGTCGAGGGCATTGCGCGTCTCTGTCAGCAACTCCTTTCTAATGGCGTGGTCATCGCTCAGCCGCTCATTATCAAGGCCTGACACGCACATCTTCAGTGTAGAAATAGGCCGCTTCAATTCATGAATCATGGTGGTGATGAAACTATTACGCATCTTGTCAAGACGCGACAGCCTCAATACAGTGCCGATCTGAAGAACAAGGCAGATGATCAGAAGCATGGTGATGACGAAGACTACAGCAAGTGTGGACCACATCATCGGCAAAACCTCAAAGGGATTTATTCTGCATTTAATTTCTACAATCCTTCCTTCAAGTTGTGAGAATGGGATTGAAACTGACAATTCACTGTTCCACAATCTGCCGTCGTGCCTTACACTATTGTTCCATACCATACTGTCGAGCTGCATAATACGGACGTCGGCATTTATTCCGTTTTTTCTCAATACCGAATCTATTCCCTCGCGGGTGAAGGGCCTCTCCTTCGCAGTCACAATGTTGTGTGCGGCGGCCCAGGTCTCGTTCTCATCTTTGGCACGGGAAGCGTCATAATGAATTGAATCTGACGCCATCTTCCTATTATGACCGGTATAATCATAGACCTCATTGACCGCCTTTTTCATCATTTCTTTCGTCAGCTGCACATTTGAGTCCAGGCCCAATATAGTGTGATATGAATAAGTATATACACTAACCTTGCGTGAAGTCCTGACTGTGTCGTCTTTGCTTATACTCAGGCTGATGACCGGGAACATCATTTTCTGACCGACACTGTCGCCGCCGGCGAATATATTATCAGCGGAGTCTCTCAATCCATTGTATAATTCCACACTTTGCGAAATCTTCTGTATCAGATTCCTCTCATACTCAGCCAAAGAGAAAACATAGCGACCATAAAGCCAATAAACCTGCATTCCAAGAAAAAGAAGGATAGCAAGTATAGTGATTATATAAAGTGCCTTTATTCTTTTATCCATACGGCAAATTTACAAAAATCGATCCATTAAATACCATTCACACAGTATTTATTTGTCGCAGAGTAATAATTCAGTAATAATTCCATAATCATTCAGTAATGATTATTTTCGTCAGCAATCGGCTTTCCGACTTAATTTTGCAGTGTCGATCGAACAAGAGTATCAAACCATAAAAGAAAATCCAACAGACATGAAGAAAATCATTTTGGTCACGTCCATCATCGCCATCATGGCTGCTTCGGCATCAGGCAAGACGATGCGCCGCACACTCACAATAGCAATGAACTCGGTGCCGGAAACAGAAACCCTCGCCAATGAAACAATGGAGTTTGTCTACGACTACCGTTGCTGCGTAGACACAACCGAAACGCTGGAAGATAATTTCACGAGCGACGAGATGCTGCTCCAGATAGGACAGAACGGACTCTCGAAATTCTCAAGCTACAAGAACCTTACGGTTGATTCGATCATAATGCGCACTTCAGAAGATCAGTTATATAAGGCTGCCAGTGAAGGAAGGCTAAAGTACGGCGATTTCATGACCATCTACAAGAACTATCCGGAAGGGAAACTCACCCACACAGAAAAAATCTGCATGGACTGGCTGCGCTATGAGGAAGAACTCCCGAAACTCAACTGGCAACTGACCGATTCCACCACCGTTGTGCTCGGCTATGAGTGCCGGAGTGCGAAGTGCAGTTTCAGAGGAAAGGAATGGACGGCATTCTACACCGAAGACATACCGCTCATGGACGGCCCCTGGAAACTGCATGGCCTACCCGGACTAATAATGAAGGCCTCTGACGAAAACGGATATTACACATTCGAGTGCATCGGTATAAAATCGAAGGCCGACCGACCTATAACGATATATAAAGTTCCTTTCAACAAAGTGAAACGGAAGGATTATTACGACACGAAACATCGCTACGAGATAAATCCATACGCATATTTCGAGGCAACCAGCGGCAAGCATGTAACCGTGACAGACGAAGCCGGCAACCCATCGCTCGATGCCTACGATCCGATAGAACTTACTTACGATTATATTGAGCCTGACTGGAGGGAATGAACCGCTTCTATAGTTTTATTCTTTGTATTCTCGCCGGCTTGCAGACCGCTTGGGCGAATGACCCCACCGAACTGCACGGAACGGTCAGCGATGAAGAGACAGGAGAGCCCGTAGCAGGGGCGATAGTGAAGGGCAAAGGCTCCTTTACATCTACCGGCAACGATGGGCGATTCTTCCTGAAACTTGAATCCGACACAGACTCCGTCACGATCAGGAGCATGGGATATGAAACTGTGACGTTGCCGGCTACGGCCGGCCTGTCGGATGTTCGGATGAAGCGGAAAGCCACCCGCCTCAACGACGTGATAGTTGAGGCTCCGGATATATATGCCCGTGGTGATACGCTCGTCTTCAATGTGGCCAGGTATGCCAACGCTAAAGAC
The DNA here is from genome assembly GCA_964410515.1 of uncultured Sangeribacter sp. GTDB lineage: Bacteria > Bacteroidota > Bacteroidia > Bacteroidales > Muribaculaceae > Lepagella. The sequence goes on from CAYPGW010000003.1 coordinate 29,071, forward strand.
AATGCCATAATCGACGTAATAAAGCGTCTTCCGGGCATCAAGGTCAGCGAAGACGGCACCATCGAGTATCAGGGGAAGCCTATCAGCAAGTTCTATCTTGACGGCAATGACTTCATCGGCAGACAATATGGACTCGCCACCAACAATATATCTCATAAGGATGTAAAGTCTGTGGAGATTATGGAAAACCACCAGCCTGTGAAAGCACTTGAGGGCATCGAGTTTCCGGAAGAGGCCGGCATCAACCTCCGTCTCAGGAATGACGCGCGAAGCCGCATGGTGGGCGTGGCTCAGGCCGCCGCAGGAGTGCAGCCCAGCCTATTCGACGGCTCGCTATATGCGATGCGGATTGCACCTAAGACCCAGACTATAATCACCCTCAAGGCCGATAACACGGGGTGGAATCCGGCCAATGAGATAAAGGAGCATGATTTCGATGAGATGTTCTCTGCCGACTACGCATCTGCTCTATGGCCTGAATACATATCGGCCGACATAGTAAGCGCCCCGCTGACGGAGAAACGGACACGCGACAACCTTTCGTGGCTTGCTAACACTATCACGGCATGGAAGAGAGGCGAGACCTCGATGCGGCTGAAATTAAACTATACAGCTGACCGCCTCGACTGCAATTCGGGAGTCACCACCAATTATTACAGCAGCCTGATTCCCAATTTTGTGCAAGACAACTCGCAACGCACACAGAAACACGACCTTTCGGCACAGTTTTACAGCCAGACAAACAAACGCGACTACTACCTGAAAGAGAAGTTTACATTAGACGGCACTCTTAACAGGTCAGACTCGCGTATCACAGGCTCTTTTGATCTTCTTCAGCGTGTGAACAGTAAGAATCTGTCAGCCTGCAACGACTTAAAACTCGTGAAGCGGAACGAAAAGAAACTTTTCACCCTGATATCACGGAACAGATTCACTGTCAATCCCGACCGATTGCTCGTCTGCGGGGCTGAAAACGCCACTCAGAGCATAGGAACAACTGATTTCAGAAGCACCACAGAAACCAAATTCGGCAAGGTAGCCCGCTTCTGGAAATATTACGCCACGGCAGGTATTGACCTTGACTATCACCGCATGAACTGTTCTCTTTCCGGGCTTGGCGTCTATGACAATCATGGAGTGCACGAGGCATTCCTGTCTGATCTCTACGCCACACATCAAGTGGATTACGAGCGCAACGGATGGCGGGCATCGCTGCGAATTCCGCTTAAATGGCTTCATTATTCGATTTCAGGACAGCATGATTATTTAAATGCATCTCCAAATTTATATGTCAGGCGTCAATTATCGGCTAAATCTGACATATCCGGAACTGTAACCTACAACCTGCGCTCACCGCAGCCATATATGAACATCCCGGTTCCCATTCTATCAGACTATCGCAACCTTCAGATAGCCTACAATGCCGATCGATATTCACATAATGTGGGGGCAACGCTCTCTTACCGTTACCGCAATCCGCTGAAAGCCCTGTTTTTTAACCTCTCGGCATCATATAATCATAGCCGCAGTTCGGTGATGTCAAACCAGTTGTTTGTCGAAGACTTCATCGTCTCGACTTACACTGATCATCTCAACCATAATCACTCATGGTATGCGAAAGCCGGTCTGAGCAAAGGACTCGGACACAGCAAGATTGTAGTAGGCTTCGATATGGACGCGTCAGTAGTCTCCACCTCCTCCATGCGCGACAATGTAGTGATTCCCTTCCGCCAGCTGACCACCGGAATCAAGCCATATTTCAAGGGAAGCATTCTGAGATGGATGTCAGCTGTCTACGAGGTTGAATATGGTTATTCCCGCCTGAGGTTCAGCGGAGAAGATATCGGAAGCCATAACCTGCATCAAAAGCTATTCGTAACCCTTCTTCCTAACGACGAAGTGCATTTTACCATAGGAGCGGAACATTTCCTGACCCGTTTTCCTGAGGGAAACAGTGCCAATCTTGTACTTATTGACGCATCGGCTGTGTGGAAAGTCAGCGATAAAGTGCGACTCTCGCTCACCGCAACCAACCTTCCCGGAAAAAGCAGATATGAATATGTGACCTACGGCACACTCTCACGCTCGGAACATGTTTTCAGCATAAGGAAGCGTTCTATCCTCGCCTCAATTCAATACAGATTCTGACAGCAGCACTATATACATAGGCGACCCCGGAGCGAGAGGCCCCGGGGTCGCGTATTTGTCAGAGATAAGGAGTTCTCAGTTGAATACGTACTTGATGCTGAACTGGAGCTGCCAGCACTGATTGTTGCTGCGCAGATAGTCGTAGCTCTGAGTCGGATATTCACCGTTGTACTTATTCATTGAGAAGATGGGCTTGCGGTTGCTGTCCATCCCTTCATATTTGAGCACACGGCTGTTGTTGCAAATATAGTTGGTGCGGTTCACGCCCCACTTCGAGTTGAGGAGGTTGCCGATGTTCATGAAGTCGAAAGCAATCTGAATGGAGTGCTTTGCCGAACCTACATTGAAATCAAAATCTTCACTCAGGCGAAGGTCGAAGCGGTGTGTCCACGGGCTGCGGGCGCTGTAAGCCTCGGCATACTGACCCTTGTGGCTGCTGAGATACTTATCCTGCTCCATGAATGCCCAGAAAGCATCGCGGTCTGCATCTGTCTTGAAGTTCAGCTCATCTTTTGATGAGGGAATCCACATCAAGTCGTTGTTGATGCCGTCGCCGTTCATATCGTTTGAATAGCAGTAGCTGTAGCCGTTGAAGCTGTAACCGCTGTAGAAGAGGCTGATGTTGGTGTTGCGTGCAAGACCATTGTAGGTGAAAGGAATCTTCCAGTCTACAGAAGCAATCAGCTTGTTAGGAACAACATACTGGGAAGTCTGAACGTCGGCGAGGTTCGGGCCGTCGATTGTAATCAAGCCCTGCCATGTCGAAACGGGGTCGCTACCCGGCATACCTGAAACTTCAGTATTTGTGGTGTGGGTATATGACGCCATGATGCCGAGGTTCTCGATGGGACGGGCATTGACAGTCAGACTCTGGATGAAACCGTGACCCTTGTTGGTGTTGGTGAGCACCACTGCGTTAGTGCCTTTGTAATACTGCCAACTATTGTCAGAAGGATAAATCACACGGTTGTCGTTGCCTGCGAAGTGCTCGGCACCTGACCATTCATTTTCCGGCTTAATATTCCAGTTGGTGATATTGACAGAGTTGAAGTTGCGCATATAGATGAATTCACCGCTTACATAGAGGGGGAATCCTACAGGAATGCGGTAATCTATACCAACAGAGCTCTTCCACACCTGAGGCATGCGGAAATCTGAAGCCACGCCTGAGATCTTGTTGCTTGCAGTGTGCTTGGTATTGGTAGTGGGAAGATCGAATTTGGAGATGATCTCATCCATATTAGTGATCATGCCGCCTGCAAGTTGGTCGAGGCGAGCATCATGACCCGTAGGCACACCATCTTTATATGTAGTCTTGAACTGCACAGAATTCTGAACGAGGTTGGCATTCGTAGGCATATTGGTGAAGAACACGAGGGGCAGACGTCCTGTGAAGATACCTGTACCACCGCGAACTGTCAGACGCTTGTCGCCGAGCACGTCCCAGTTGAAGCCCACGCGAGGCGACACCTGAAGCTGATTTTTCGGCCAGAGACCGGTATCGATATGTTTTCCACCGAAATCAAGTTCATAGATAGCATTGTTGCGAGTGAGCGCGCTGTTATCGAAGATCATCTCATCGAGGCGGATGCCGTAGGTGAGTTTAAATTTCTTCGAGATGTTCCACTCGTCCTGGAGATAGAGACCGATCTGATTGAAAACGACGTCGGCCGAAGGATCTTTCACACCATTGAAACCGTATGTGATTGCGAAAGACTCGGGAGCAGCGCCATTGATGAAATCGTCTACTGAGTTGTAGCGGTAGTATCCTGTACCGTTACGCATATAGGCGTTTGAAGCCATCTGGTGCTCGTAGGCGATACCGCCGGTGAGCTGGTGCGCTCCGAGGAGCCACTTCACGTTGTCAGTGACTGAAATCACCTTATTCTTCACACCGTTGTTGTAGGTGAAGAGTTCGAGACCTGCGCTCATATAAGGCTCGAGGATAGGATTGCCGGTCACGTCATAGCCGGCCATGATGTCGATGAAGGGGAAGTCGGCAGAGTTGGTGCCGCGCATATCCTTAATGTGGGTATAAGTTGCGAGCAACTGGTTGCTTACCTTGTCGTTGAAGCGGCTGTTGACGTCAAGAGAGAACGACATCACTTCATTATCCATCGAATACATTGAATTGGCGAAAGCCATCGACTGGGTGCCTACACGGTAAGTACCGTTCAGGCGGTAGCCCGTATCAGCAGAGTTACCGTTGGGGGCATTCCATGCGGTGTTCTTGGTGTAGTTGAAGCGGAAAGCAGCGCGGTGCTTGTCGGTGATGTTCCAGTCGAGGCGCACGAGGAAGCGATTGTTAGACTCGTCGCCGGGGAAATTGGTATAGCTTCCGGGATCATACTGATACTTGCTCATGAGGTGGTTTTTCACGCGATCCATGTCGGCAGTAGTGGTGCGTGATACCATTCCGCCGGGTGTCTGGCCGGGTGCGCAAGCCATATATTTGATGATCTCGTTGGGGTTGGCCTCATGCTCGAAGTTAGCGAAGAAGAAAAGTTTATTCTTCACGATGGGGCCACCGAGGGTGAAGCCGTAGATAGTCTTGGAGGCGTCGGCACGTGTGCTGAGTTCCTCGCCGGCTATGCGGTTGCCCTGGAATGTCTGGTTGGTATAGTAGATATAAGCAGAGCCCTTGAAGGTGTTGGTACCTGACTTTGTGATAGCGTTGATGCCGCCGCCGATGAAGTTAGTCTGGCGCACATCGAAGGGAGATATCACGATCTGCATCTCGTCGATAGCGTCGAGCGAGATGGGATTGCCACCGCCGGGGAGTGCTGACGACAGACCGAAGTTGTTGTTGAAGTTAGCACCATCGACAGTGAAGTTGGTACTACGTCCGTCGGCACCGGCGAAGCTCATGCCGTTGCTGTAGGGCGACAATTTGGCAATGTCGGAGATAGAGCGGTTTACGGTCGGCATTGTCTGGATCATCGAGGTCGAGATGTTGGTGGTTGCACCGGTCTTGGCCTGGATGAAGTTTGAACCTTTGCCACGCACCACAACCTCGTCGAGCTCACTCACTCCTGTCTCAAGATAAATGTCGAGCTGGGTGTTCTCACCGAGTTCAAGCTTGATGTCGTCGAGCACTACGGTCTGCATACCGATGTAGCTGTAGGTGATGATGTACGGGCCGCCGCTGCGCATACCCTCGATGGCATATCGGCCGTCGATGTTGGTAGCGGTGCCGTAACGGGTGCCCGAAGGCTGGTGCACAGCCACAACGGTAGCGCCGATGAGAGGGTCGCCGTTGCTTTCAGTCACCTGGCCCGATAGCGAGGAGGTTGTCACCTGGGCATTGATGCCGAAGCATGTCAATGCCATCGTCATGATCACGAATACCATGCGACGCACGGATGCCGTGAAATTGAAGGTTGTTTTCATAAATAATTATGATTGGTTAGAAATGTAGGCTTCCCGGCAGATACCTGAAAGCCTGTAAGATTGTCTTATTTTTGGGTTTTCTTTTTTCGCGTGAATCGGTAAAGTTCCTTTCCTGACTTGTCGAGCATGACCACGGTGGCCTCGTCCTTGCTGATGGCCAGCGTGCAGAAACCCGACAGTCCGGAAGTGAAGAGGGCATTCGGATCGGGGGTATCGACAGGATAGGCCTCAGACCCCGATGTGCAAGTCAGGAGATCGGTGGCTGCCTCACCCGGTGCCGTGAAATGCTCGAAGCAATGCACGTCGCCGGCAAGATAGAAGTCAGGCTCATGGCGAAGCACCACGGGAGCTACGTATGTCTGGAGGTCGTGACGCTGTCCGGCGCTGTCCTTGCGGCTCGAGAAGAGAGGATGATGAGCGGCCACTATCACCCAGTCGGCAGTGGAAGCGGCAAGGGTCTCATCGAGCCAGCGGAGTTGCGCTGTTGTGTCCTGAAGGCAGGCGTCGGGGTAAATTTCAGGCTGCGAGCAGGCGCGGTGCAGAAACGGTGTGGAATCTATGAATATCACCTCCACTTCCACATCACGGCCCTTGAATGTCTTTGAATAATAACGGTCGGGCATATTCCAGCGGCGGCTTTTGGCCGTATAGTCCACAAGCGCCTGAGTGTTGCCCTGATAATCATGATTGCCGAGCGCGCAATACCATAAGGAATGAAGCCAGGGATTGGTGTAGATATCCTCGAAATTTGAATTCCAGCCCGGATCATCCACGCTTTGAGTTCCCCAGAAATGGAAAGTGTCGCCGAGATTCAGTATCGCGGTCGGATGCCACGAAGATGCCACGTCGCCCATAGTAGCGGCCACTTCCTTCTGATCGGCGCCTCCGAATGCTCCGAGATCGCTGACCACCATGAAATTCACGCTGCCGCGTGGAAGCTCTTCAGCCGCAGCGGTTGAAACCGCTACAAGACAGAATAAAAAAAGAATATACCTGTAGACTCCTGACATAAAGAAAAGTCTTTTAATTTCTGACTATCAGACTTTTGCCAAACGGCGAGACTATAACTTGCCATTTGACGCTGCAAAGTTACAAAATATTTAGGACATTTTAACTAATTTTTATTAATATTTTGTTAATCGCTCGCCAAATAATCTCCATCCAAGCGGCTGAAAGGTTTAGTATTCAGTAACTGACTGATATTTCAGTATTTTCATCTATCCTCTTTATTCTGTAGTTTTTTTATATAATTCTCTATTCTCAATTCTCAATTCAAAATTATTTTGTAATTTTGCAGAATGATTCGACTTAAACATCCTCACACCATAATCCTCATACTCCTTATAGGAATAATGGCATATTCCGCTCCGCTTGCCCGAGCCCAGGGCGACCGCGACTGGAATCCGAAAGCCATGCCCGGCGAAGGGGAGCCGACCGAGACGGTGAAGGAGCCTTCTGCGTGGACCCTCACCTACCCTCTCGGATTTCATACTCCCGCCAGCGTGGACACCGCGCAATACAACTATCAGCGAAGAAGTATCCCTACCCTTGCAAGCGACGCATGGGCCATTACCGGAAACCTCGGCTCGCCGGGACTCAACCTCCTGTGGTTTGAACGTGAGAAGCCAAGCGGATTTCTATTCTATGACGCACTCGGCTTCTGGCTGCCGAGTTTTGCAAAACAGAAATTCCACAACTCGTATATCCCCACCACCATACTGCAATATAATTACTGCGGCAATTCGGAAAATCATCAAGACCGGCTTCAGGCCGATCTCTACGGCAACGTAAACCGACGCATTGGCATAGGAGGATTTATAGACTACCTCCACTCCAAGGGCTGCTACAACTATCAGGCTGCCAAAAACTTCAACTTCGGGCTTTCATGCTATTACTATGGCGACCGCTATGAACTACAGACATTCTATCAGCAGTATGCCCACCAGAATCTGGAGAACGGAGGAATCACCGACGACCGCTACATCACCGATCCGGCTGCTGTGCAGGGTGGAGTGACCGCTGTGCAATATAAAAGTATTCCCACAAGACTCACATCGGCAAAAAACATCCTGAACGGGTCGCAATTCTACATGAATCATGCCTACAAGATAGGATACTGGAGCGACGAGCAGGTCAACGACACTCTGACACGCGACATCTACGTGCCGGTGATGAAAGTGCTCTACACGTTCGACTATCGCCATTACCGTCATACATTCAGCGAGAAGAGTGTAGCATCCGACTTCTGGACCGACAACTACTTCGACAGCAAATCAACCTACGACAACACTACCCTCAACACTATCAGCAACACCGTCGGCATCTACCTTATAGAAGGCTTCCGCAAATGGATGAAATTCGGTCTGTCGGCCTACGCCACATTCCAACACAACTCATTCACACTCCCGAATGCCGGCTATACCCTTGATGCCGATTCCGGCGAAGATCCGGCTGAATCTGACGCCTCCGGCAGCACCCCGGTTCCAGGAGTCCAACTTCCTGATCCACGCCACTCGCAGAATTTTCTGTATGTCGGCGGTCGCCTCGACAAATCGCAGGGCGCAATACTTCGCTATAACGCCAACGTGCGCTTCGGACTAAGCGGCGATGCAGCGGGCGATCTGGAGCTCGATGGCCAGCTTCTGACCAACATACCTCTTTTCGGCGACACGGTATCGATAGAAGGACACGGGGCTTTCCACAACAAAACACCCGACTGGATATCGAAGCACTATGTCTCAAACCATTTCATCTGGAACAACAACTTCGGAAAGATTCGCTCTGTGAAGTTCGGAGGCGGACTTGAAGTGCCCTGGACTCGCACGCGCGCATTCGTTGATGTTGAAAACATTCAGAATCACATTTATTTCGGACCCGACTTCCTTCCGCGCCAGCACGGCGGCAACGTGCAGATAATGCGCGTCGGGCTTGACCAGAATTTCAAGGTGGGTGTGCTCAACTGGAACAACTCCATAGCATGGCAGGTCTCAAGCGACCAGAACGTAGTGCCATTGCCACAGCTGACAGTTTATAGCAACCTGTTTGTTCAGATGCTGGCTTTCAAGGTGCTTCACATACAGCTGGGCGTGGACTGCGACTTATACACCAAATACAAGGGCTACGCCTACCAGCCGGCCACAATGACATTCGCCACCCAACAGACTTCACAGCTCGGTGGGTATCCCTTCTGCAACGCCTACATAAACCTGCGACTCTATCGCGCGCGCTTCTATTTCATGATGAGCCATGTAAATCAGGGCCTTTTCGGAAGCCGCTACAATGAATTCTCGCTTCCGGGATATCCCATCAACCCCCGACGGTTTCAACTCGGAATAGCGGTAGACTTCGCCAATTAATGACCTGCAGCCATGAAGAATCACAATAAAGCCCGAACGGGACAATTACTTTTCTATATCGTTATACTGGCAGCGGCAGTAGCGTGCATGATTTGGCTGCGCCACAGGTCAGCCTCCACCCCTTCGCACTCAGAGGGCGAAGGGCCTGACACCATACATGCAGCTATTGTCTACGGCCCGACAAGCTACAGAGTGCTCATCTCTGAAGAGGGCGACGATTCCATCACAGGCATCAACTATCACCTTCTGAAGCAGCTCGAAGAGGAACTGAACACCAAAATAGAGCTTCATCCCGTAATAGACCGCGACGAGGCCCTTGCTAAATTACAGTCGTCGCAATATGACATACTCGCATCGGTGGCGGCCGATAACTATATCAAACAAGAATTTCTCACCACCGGCGACGTCTATCTCGACCGCCTCGTACTGCTTCAGAACATAGATTCTATAGAGGGAAAGCCAAAAGTGAGGAGCGCTCTCGATCTTAACGGTGACACCGTCTACGTGGAAAGAGGAAGCGCTGCAAAACGCAGAATCGAGAATCTTAGCCGCGAGATCGGAGGCGCCATCCATGTGGCAGAGGCGCAAGGCCTCAGTGAAGAGTATATAGCCATCAAGGTGGCCACCGGAGAGTGGAAATACGCCGTGGTCAATGAGAAGACTGCCGAAGAGATGAAAGCCCGCTATCCGAGGCTCGATTTCTCCACCCCCGTAAGTTTCACTCAGTTTCAGGTCTGGGTGCTTCCACAGGGTAAAGACTCACTGCTTCAGAAAGTGAATCACTTCCTCGAATCGCACCCGGCTGCTAACCGCTGACAACTTTCCTCATTCAGGGGCGTTATAAGTGTATGAAAAAGATTCTCACCTTAACGATCCCCCTGCTCATTGCAATGGCTTTCGTGCGCCCGGAAGCGCGCGCCTGGGATATTGACACCAAATACACAGGGCCAAAGACCCCTACCACCGACACCCGCTGGCATCCTGACATACTGCCGGGCTACGAGGCTCGCTACGTAGACCAGGGTATGCAATTCGACGGCCCCTGCCGATCAACGATTGTGAGACTGAAATGTCGGAAGCCATCGAAAAGAGGGTTTCTCTACATTCACGGCTTCAACGACTACTTTTTCCAGTCAGAGATGGGCCGGAGATTTGTAGATTCCGGCTATCACTTCTATGCCGTAGATCTCCGCCGCTATGGAAGGAGCAAGGAACCCTGGCAATATCCGTACAACATACGCGACATGCGCAAATATTTCGACGATATTGACTCGGCGGTGGTCCAGATGAAGCGCGACGGCATTGATGACATCACGCTCGGCGGACACTCTACCGGCGGACTGACGGTAGTGGCTTACGGAGTAGACAAGTCAGACAGCATTCCGGTGCAGAGAATCGTTACGGATTCGCCATTCCTTGCGTGGAATTTCAACTCATTCTATCGTCATCTGCTGATTCCCGGGGTGAGAAATCTTTCCTCATTTATTAAGAACGCCAAAATTCCGCAAGGAAAATGCGACGGATACGCCTACTCTCTGCTGAAGGAATTTGACGGAGAATGGACTTACAACACCGACTGGAAGATGACCTACTCGCCGCCTGTTACATTCTCATGGGTAGGACAGATACAATCCACACAGAACAAGGTGAAGAAACACGCCGACAGGCTGCGTGTGCCCGTGCTGATCATGCACTCGAGCAGAAAGGTAGACGGCTGCAACTACGATCCTTCATTCCAATATGGAGATGCGGTGCTCGATCCATTCATGATTCAAAGCGTGGGAGAGAGAATCAAATCAAAAAGCCCGCGACCGGTGACGGTTTGCGCAATCGACTCGGGCCTCCACGACCTCATCCTGAGCAAGAAGCCTCACCGCGATGCGGCCTACGACTCAATCTTCTCGTTCATCAGAAAAACGAGCCCGCAGTGAGAATCATGATGCCCGGAGGAGATATACAATATCCGGAAAAAAGTTGTAACTTTTATTTGCTTCCTATCGTTTTATTTAGTAACTTTGTGCTTAGTCAGTAAAAGAACACATTGATGGAAGAAACACAGGCTACCCAAACCCGGCTTCCTCTCTCCTTGCTGCGCCACTGCCGCGATCTCTACCGCAATGTGGCGGATGCCGCCTCATTCTCTGATGACACGGATCGCCTCATGCTCTCACTTTTCCGAGCCACATGCCGTTCAGGAAAATCAGCCTACGACAACAAGGGGCTGCCACGAATGCTGATGGCTCTCGAGACTGCCGACGCGTTCGCGCATTTCATCGACGCCGACTCCAACATCCTTCAGGCAATACTTCTCTGTGACTTTTACGGGGAATCTATATCTCCCGACGAGATCCGCCTGAAATGCGGCGACGACGTGGCCTCGATGCTGAAGGCCATCGAGACCGTGGCACAATTCTCTGCCAAACGCAATCTGCAGAATCAAGACAACTTCAGGGGGCTAATGCTCTCCCTGGCAGACGACATAAGGGTGATCATCATCATGATAGTGCGCGATCTTGTGCTGATGCGCAATATCAATAATCATCCGGATCAGGAATGGGTCAGCAACATGGCATTCGAGGCAAACGTACTCTATGCCCAGCTCGCCCACAGGCTTGGCCTATACAAGATAAAGGGTGAACTCGAAGACCTATCCCTTAAATACACCAACCGCGAGATATACAAGCAGATAGCCCATAAACTCAACGAGACGAAACGCTCGCGCGATGCCTACATAGAGAAATTCATAGCTCCGGTGAAGCGGAAACTTGAAGAAGCCGGACTCACCTTCACTATAAAAGGACGCACGAAGTCAATCTCTTCCATCTGGGCGAAGATGCGCAAGCAGAAAGTGGATCTCGACCGCATCTATGATCTCTTCGCCATTCGTGTGATAATCGACACTCCGCCCGAAAAGGAGAAGAGCGACTGCTGGCTGGCTTATTCCATACTGACCGATATGTATACTCCGAATCCGGCACGTATGCGCGACTGGATCTCCATTCCGAAGAGCAACGGCTATGAGAGCCTACACGCCACCGTGATGGGCCCCGAGTCGAAATGGGTGGAAGTGCAGTTCCGCACCCGGAGGATGGATCTCGTGGCAGAAAAAGGACTCGCGGCCCACTGGCGCTACAAGGGTGTGAAATCAGACTCCACCGATCAGTGGATGAACAACATACGCGACATTCTGGAAGCCGGCGAGGAAGATCCTATGCAGCTGATGAAAGATATCCGCATGGATATCTACTCAAAGGAAGTGTATGCCTTCACACCAAAAGGAGACCTCTTCAAGCTGCCGGCGGGAGCTACAGTGCTTGACTTTGCATTCTATATCCATTCCAATGTGGGAGCCCACTGCACGGGAGGTATCGTAAATGGCAGGCACCGCAAGATCTCTCACGTGATCAGGAGCGGTGACACTGTGGAGATTCTGACTTCAGCCTCGCAGACGCCTAAATCGGATTGGCTCAATGTGGTGGTGAGTTCCAAAAGCCGAAGCAAGATAAGGCAGAAACTCCATGAGGCGCTGCAGGCCCGTGCAGAACTCGGGAAAGAAGAGTTGCTGCGCCGCGCGAAAAACCGGAAAATAGAGATTGACGAGGCTTCCATGATGAAACTCATCAAAAAGGAAGGATATAAATACGTCAATGAATTTTATGCCGACATAGCAGATCACAACCTCGACGCGGGAAAGATAATAGCTCAATATCAGGCCGCCACCACGCCCGAGGAGACTGCAGAACGCACCACAGCCCAGGATTTCGAGCTCATACGCGATAACAATTATGAGGAATCGGGCGAAGTGCTGACCATCGGTGAGAAATCGATTAAAGGGCTCAGCTACAAACTGGCTAAATGCTGCAATCCAGTCTACGGTGACAAGGTGTTCGGATTCATCTCTTCCGACGGAGTTGTTAAGATTCACCGCATCGACTGCCCGAATGCAGCCAACATCAGAAGCCGCTACCCCTATAGACTCATCCGCGTCACATGGAGCGGAAAAGGTGGCTCCGAGCTCCCTGTGCAGCTGCGTATTCTCGGTCAGGACGACATAGGCATCATTGCCAATATTACTTCCATAATCAGCAAGGAGACAAAAGCCTCGCTGAGAAATATCAGGGTGGACTCAAACGACGGTCTTTTCCAGGGCTACCTCACGCTCGGCATTGCCGACAACTCGGTGCTTAATGCCATAATGAAGAAGATCAAGGGAGTAAAAGGAGTGAAGGAAGTGGAAAGAATGTAGAATTGTGAATAAAATATTGAGAATATAAAACTATGCAGATCAAGAAAGTCCTGGTGTTGGCAGCCTCACTCGCCATTATTGCAGGAGCAGGATGCCGAAGGAGCAACGAGGCGAAGGAGCGCGTTAAGGCTGAACGGGAAAAGTGGGAGGCGTCGCTGCCCGATTCGCTCAAGGCCATAGAGCGTCAGACTGATTCCATACGCTCGCAGATTAGCATGCTCGGCGAGAAGCTGGAGACGATGCTCCCCGACTTCGAATATGTCGATAATCCCCGCGAAGTGGAAGGCTACTATATTGCCAAGGTCTGGAAAGACTCATATCCGATGAGCACCACCGGACTAAGAGGCCGTCTCACCAAAGGGGAAAACCTCGAACTCGTGGCGACGCTGGCGGGTGGAGCGCACTTTGACCGTCTGCGTGTCGAAGCCGGAGATCTCACAGCCGAAACGTCGGTCGTGGCTCACGATCAGGCCCTCAACTACCGCATGGAAGGACTGAACACCGTATGTTTCAGTGACAGTGCAGCCAATTCCTGCGCCAAACTGATCGCAGATGCGCAAGGACAAGTTTCGCTGATATATCTCGAAGGAGACCGCACCACCGGCAAACTGACATATCCCGAAAAAGACAAGTCTGCCATGGCTTTGACATGGAGACTATTCAGCACCCGCAGGGAGATAACGCGCGACGAGCGCATGCTTCCGCTTCTCGCTAAGAAAGGCGCTATCATCACATCCAAAATCGAGTCGCTGAAGTCTGAATGACGACGGCTCAAATCCATATAAATCATAACCCAAAAATCTAAATAACATGCAATTGACCGCAAAAGACCTCGAGACCCTCGCAAAAAGAGGAATCTCGGAAGCAAAACTTGAAGAGCAGATACTGATGCTCAAGGAAGGCTTTCCATACCTGAAGATAGAGGGAGCCGTAACTCCCGGACACGGCCTGACTGTAGCATCGCCTGAACTTATACGCCAGAGCGAGGAAATGTGGCTCAAGTATCTTGCCGGAGGAGCCAAAGTGATGAAGATGGTGCCGGCAAGCGGTGCCGCCTCGCGTATGTTTAAAGACCTTTTCTCATTCCTAAATGGAAAGAGCGACAAGCCCGACAATGACTTCATGAAGAAGTTTTTCGAGAATATCGAGAAATTCGCGTTCTTCCCCAAACTCAACTTCCTCTGTCTCCAGCTTTTCGGCTACAGCATCGACTCCCTCATCAAGCTGGGCCGCTACAAGGATATAGTAGACATACTCCTCTCCAACGCCGGAATGAACTATGGCAAACTCCCGAAGGCCCTCCTCGAATTCCATAAGGAGATCGGTGGCAGCCGCACACCCCTGCAGGAGCACCTTGCTGAAGGCGCCCAGTATGCAGCCGGCAAAGACGGTAAGGTTCATCTCCACTTCACAGTATCGGAAGACCACGTGCCCCTCGTGCAGGCTAAACTTGAGGAAATAAAAGGAGTGATGGAACATGCCTACGGCGTGGAATACGACATCACACTGAGCGTGCAGAAGCCATCGACCGACACTGTGGCCGCAACCATGCACGGAGAGCCCTACCGCGAGAACGAGGAACTCTTCTTCCGCCCGGGCGGACACGGCGCGCTCATCGAGAACCTCAACGACCTCGACGCCGATGTAATATTCATCAAGAATATCGACAACCTCGTGCCTGATGCCCTGCGTCAGCCCACTATCAGCTTCAAGATGGTGCTCGGAGGAGTCCTCGTGGGAGTAAAGAAAAAGATCGACCAATATTGCGAAGCGCTCGCCAAGGGCATTCCTTCGGGCGAAGCCATGGTGGAGATGCTCGACTTCCTGCGCAGCAAACTATGCGTGACCCATGACAAGGCCTCGGAAATGACTCCCGAAGAACTCCGCGACTATCTCTTCTCTAAATTCAATCGTCCCACCCGTGTCTGCGGCATGGTGAAAAACGAGGGTGAACCCGGAGGAGGCCCATTCCTCTGCTACAATGCCGACGGCACAGTCAGCCCCCAGATACTCGAATCATCACAGATCGATCCGCACGACAAGGAAGCGCAGAAACTTCTAAAGGAAGCCACACACTTCAATCCGGTGGATCTGGCAGTCAGCATCAAGGATTACAAGGGAAAGAAATTCAATCTTCCCGACTATGTGGATAAGGCTACCGGCTTCATTTCAGTCAAGAGCCGCGACGGTGTAGAGATAAAGGCGCTTGAGCTGCCCGGCCTCTGGAACGGAGCCATGAGCGACTGGAACACCGTTATGGTTGAAGTGCCCGTGGAGACCTTCAACCCCGTGAAGACGGTCAACGATCTACTCCGCCCCACTCATCAGCCTGCATGATTCTAACTGACAATCAACCTAAAAAATCCGAAGATAAAAATTCTTCGGATTTTTTTACATTTGTGAATAAACCTTTCCAAATGTAATCAGTCATAAATATCGTACTACAACTTAAAACAGTCTCATGTCTAAACGAATCTTAACGGCGATTACCATTACGATCTTGTCGGCAGCGGCTCTGGCCGCCGCGACAATAAAAGGCAAAATCATCGACAGCCAGGGGCAGCCTCTTATCGGAGCAACAGCCACACTACTCTCTCTTCCCGACTCCATTATCAAAGGAGGATCTATGGCAGACGCCGACGGACTCTTTACATTCGGCAAGATAAAGGCCGGCAAATATACGCTGAAAGCCTCAATGACCGGAATGGACACAGAGACTTACGATTTCCAGATTGCCGACACGACGCGCACTCTGACAATACCCCCCATCAAACTCCACGAGACCTCCACTCTGCTCAAAGACCTTGTGGTAAAAGGCGTGAAGGCTGCCGTGATAGCAAAGGAAGACACACTCGAATTCAATGCGGATTCATTTCACACTACGGAGAACGCTGTGGTGGAAGACCTGCTGAAGAAACTTCCCGGTGTAGAGGTGGGCAGCGATGGAAGCATCACATCCAACGGCAAGACTGTATCCAAGATTCTTGTGAACGGAAAGGAATTTTTCGGAGATGACCCCCAGATGGCAAGCAAGAACTTCAGCGCAAAAGCCGTGTCGAAAGTGCAGGTCGTGGATCGGAAGAGCGAACAGGCCCGCCTTACGGGTGTAGACGACGGTGAGGACGAAACCATCATCAATCTTGAAGTGAAGAAAGGTATGGAGGAAAGTTGGTTTGGGACAGTCCGTGGAGGATACGGCACCGACAACCGATATGCGGGAAATCTCTCAATAACCAGGATGGCCGACGGCAACCGCTTCACAATTATAGGTCTTGCAAACAACACCAACGAGCGCGGCGGAGGCGACATGCGCGGTGGCAATTTCAGCATGGGAGGCGGAATGGGAGGCATCACAACTTCGCAGATGCTCGCACTTGACTTCGCGGCAGGCGATGAAAATAAATTTGCCATAGGCGGCAATGTAAGATACATGCACAACTCCCAGGACGTGGAAAACAGCAGCGAGACCATGAACCTCCTGCCCGACTCAGTGAGTTATCAGTCTTCCAAATCAAACTCCAACAACGGAAGCCACAGCGTGGGAGGTGGCCTTCGCATGAAATGGGAGATTGACGAAAACAACACTTTCGATTTCAGACCATCGTTCAGATTCAGCACCAACGATGCTTTCTCGTCTTCAACTTCACAGCTTTTTGCGGGTGATGCCAATCGCACGCCTGTCAACAGCCAGCAAAACGACCGCTCCAACCATGGAAAATCATGGAGCATCACCGGCGATGTGACGTTCGTGCATCGATTCCCTCAGAAAAAAGGACGCTCTTTAAGCATCAGGGCAGAATACTCCTTCACCAATACCAAACAACACGGCACCTCCCTGTCTGAAATAGAACGCTATCTGATAGAGAACGAAGACAAAGATGAAGACCTCTTCCGCTTCACCGACAACAAGACCTGGAACAACAACGTAAGCGCGCGAGTGACATGGACTGAGCCAATAGGTCGTCCCGGAAACTTCCTGGAATTTGCCTATCGCATCAACTCGCGCAGAAACAACGCCGACAAATATGTCTTTAATCTTCCCGACTATCTTATAGACCCGTCTTCGCCGGCATTCATAATGCCCGACTATGACATCCTTCCCGTTGCCGGCCTGGAATATGACCCGTTGCTGTCAAACAGTTTCCGCAACGATTTCCTAACTCAAAGCATTCGTCTCGGCTACCGGAAGACCACTAAAGAGATGAACCTCAATGCCGGCATTGAATTAGTTCCCTCAAGCAGCAAAAGCACCGACCTGATCATGTCGGAACGCAACATTCCAAGACGTAATGTGCTCAACGTCGCCCCGTTCTTCCGCTTCCGCTACAAATTCACCAAAACCAGGTCGATGAATATCTTCTACAATGCCCGTTCATCAGAACCCTCCATATCACTTCTTCAACCCGTGAAGGACGTTTCAGACCCCATGAACATCACCATAGGTAATCCCGACCTGAAACCGACTTTCACCCAAAGACTGAATGCCGTAATCAGAGACTTCGACATGGAAAACCAGCGATCCTTATTCGCCATGCTTATGGGATCATATACAGTCAATAATGTGGTGAACGTGACCACCACCGATCCGATGACAGGAGCAAGGACTACAACCTACACCAACACATCGGGAGACCTCGACCTGAATCTGAGGGGAATGTATAATCAACCTTTCCGCAACCGCAACTGGCGTGTTTTCTGCAATCTCGAAGCTGGCTATCAGTCTCTTGCAAGTTATATAAACGGAGAATATAACAGAAGCGGCAAATACGCTCTCGCTCCGAGAGCCGGCATCACATTCTCAACCGAGGTGGTGCAGATATCTGCCAACCCTACTTATTCATGGTCTTTAGCCACCAACACCCTCGCCAACCAGAAGAACCGCACCAATTCAAGCTATGGCTTCGATACGGATTTCACCCTTACACTCCCCTTCGGGCTGGAGATGGGCACCAACCTCCATTATTCCAAGACCAATGGCCTCTCAGCCGGATATGACTCATCTTCCTGGATATGGAACGCCAATATACTCTATACCATACCTGGCACTTACGGCCTGAACATCTTTGCCGAAGCCCACGACCTTCTGGCCGACACAAAAAATATATCACGCCGAGTATCGGCGGCCGCCATTGTCGACAGCAGATATAATAATCTTTCTCGCTATTTCATCTTCGGCCTGAGCTGGCGCTTCAACTCGGCCACGATGAAGAAGAAAAAGGATGTATCGCCCGAAGGTGATATGCCCATGCCGGGCCCGGGTATGATGGGCCCCGGCGGCCAACGCCCGTCAGGGCCTCCTCCGGGCGGCTTCGGTGGTTTCGGAGGTGGCAGACCTTTCTAAGATAATATAAACTCAATGAGATTCATGCAAACTATTCCATTCATAAAGACAATCATTAGTTTTTCCACGGCAGTCGTAGCGATTACGCCTGCCGTGTCCTTCTCCCAGACCCCGGGACATGAATTCCGGCGCGACATGCCGGTCTTTCTCGACAGCCTGAAATCGGAACTCACCTACCCTCTCGCATGGGGCAACAGCGATATAACCGATTTCACAGAGTGGAAAGATTACACACTCAATCGGCTCTTTGAAGAAATGCTTCCCCCTCCACCCAAGGCTGAAGCACCAGACATGAAGATTCTCGAGAGCGAACGCCGCGACGGATACACAGCCTATAAAATTGAATTCAACCTTACACGATATTCACGTGTGAAGGCATATCTACTCATACCCGACGGAGAGGGGCCTCACCCCGGAGTGATAGCCCTTCACGACCACGGAGCGCACTTCACTATCGGCAAGGAAAAGATGGTGCGACCGTTTGGAGTGGATCAATCTATACTGGACGATGCTGACGCCTGGGCCGACAACCTATATGAAGGCCAGTATGTAGGCGATTTCCTTGCAAAAAACGGTTATGCCGTCCTCAGCACCGATGCCCTCATGTGGGGCGAACGTGGATGTGCCGAAGGAAGCGACAACACTCACCTCGCATCGGTAGCAGGCAATATGCTGCAGCTTGGACGCAACTTATCTTCATGGATGACCTACGAAGACTCCTACGCCACCGAGTTTTTCGCGTCGCTGCCAGAAGTGGATGCTGAACGCATCGGATGCACCGGTGTCTCTATGGGAGGCTACCGCGCATGGATGCTCGCGGCGGTTTCGCCACTCATAAAGGCAACCGTTGGAGTATGCTGGATGACTACCACCGACGCCATGATGCACTGGGAACTTGGTCGACATGAAAGAGGTGGATATGCCAACAATCTTGGAGGCGTACGCAACCTTCTCGACTATCCACACATAGCCACCCTCGCCTGCCCCAACGCCATGATGCTCATCAACGGAGAAACCGACAAGCTCTTCAAGCCTGTTGCCGTGAAGGAATGTTACCGCATCATGCGCGACGTATGGCACTCTCAGAATGCCGACGATAAACTTGAGACCCATCTGCTGCCGATGGGACATGAAATGCCGAAGCACGTGCAAGACCTGACTCTCAACTTTTTACGCAAACACTTATGATTTTTTTGAAAAAAAGTCTGTGAAAATTTGGTGGGCTCGGAAAAAAATTGTAATTTTGCATTGCTTTTCGGGAGAAACCTTGCGAAGCCTTTAGTGGAATCTTCCGGTAAAGCAACATGGTGGATGTAGCTCAGTTGGTTAGAGCGACGGATTGTGGTTCCGTAGGTCGTGGGTTCGAGCCCCATCTTCCACCCGCCTTCAGAGACTCGGCAGCGGCTCCACGCTCCGGGTCTCATTTTTCATAGATACGAGTTTTATTGGCTAAATGTCCTGACTGATAGGAGAGTCAGACTAATTAACCCAATAGACCTTTCTTTAATGATTTTACCTCTTCAACTCTTATACAATATGAACTACTACATCTATATCAACGGAACTTCCGTAGGCCCTATGAACGAGCACCAGCTCTTCGCATACAACATCGACCAAAACACAAGCGTCAGCACCGACGGCATCAATTGGCGACCACTATATACATACCCTGAACTCATGATGGCCCTACGTCAGCGTGGCGGCAGCTACGCCGACAATGAACTGGCCAACAAGAAACTGATATGTGGACTCCTTGCCATCTTCCTGGGCACCATCGGCGTGCAGTATTTCGTGCTTGGCAAGACCGCCGGCGGAATCTACACCATTCTCCTTTCCTGCGTCACATGCGGACTCTGGGGCACCGTCATGCTAATTCAAGGCATACTCATGCTCTGCATGAGCGAAAAAGAATTCAAGATGAAATACATCGATAACCCCGCAACCATGCCCCTCTTTTAGACAAAAGCAAAGAATACACTATTTTTTAGTCCTATCTGCACACACAAATATATCTGCACAAAATCGCCTTATCTGCACATATATTACTTTATCTGCACATATATTACTTTATCTGCACAAATTTCATTTATCTGCACAAATATTACTTTATCTGCACAAATAATGCGTTTTTATTTTGCAGATTCAATTATTTTATATAACTTTGCATTAAATATCTTCACAGCGCAGATAATTTATCTTCACAGATATCTACACACAATAAAAATTATCTGCACAGACAGATATCTGCACAATATATAAACACAAATAAAATTCCACATAACGATGATACAGGCAGCAGATATTATACGACTTATTAAGGAAGGCGAAGGATTTCAACTTGAGATGAAAGCCTGCAGCACAACTCTGCCGTCAGCCGTATGGGAAACATATTCCGCTTTCGCTAACTCCCGCGGTGGCGTCATACTGCTCGGAGTGACAGAACAAAAAACACCCTCAGTGCCCAAGCGCTTTGAAGTCACAGGAGTGAGTGATGCAAACAAAGTTGTCACCGATTTCTTCAACACGCTCAACAACCCCCAGAAAGTCAGCTACAACGTTCTGGTGGACAGCGATGTGCGTATCATTGAGGTAAATGGGAAAGATGTCATATATATTTACGTGCCGGAAGCAAATTACCGCAACAAACCCATATATGTAAACAACAACATCCAGTCCGGATCATACAAACGACTCTTTGAAGGAGACCGCCATCTGAGCATGACAGAATTGACACTTCTTATCCGTGACAGTTCTGACGATATTGACTCGCAGATAATCGAGTGTTACGGCATGCAGGATATAGATGCAGAAACACTCAAAAATTACAGACTGTCATTCCTTCACAAAAATCCTCATCATGCCTACGAAGAACTTGACGACAAGGAATTTCTCATAAAAATGGGCGGGTATGCAGTCGACAGGAAGAAATCGTTGGAAGGGCTTACCATGGCCGGACTTCTCATGTTTGGGAAAGGACAATCCATCCATGAAGTATTTCCATCATTCAGGGTAGACTACCTTGACCGGATCGGAATTACGCCCGGAGATGACCTAAAATGGAATGACCGCCTGACCGATGACGGACGCTGGGAAGACAACCTCTACAACTTCCTGATCCTCACCCTTCGTAAACTCCTTTTCACCCTCCCATCAGAAGGAAGAATCGTAGATGGAAGCCGAAAAGATGGTGGAGCCCTTTACGATGCAGTCAGGGAAGCTATGGTCAATAGCCTTACCTATTGCGACTACAAATTTGGAGGAGTTCTGCGTATCGACAGAATGACGGATAAAATCGTAATGCGCAACCCCGGAACATTAAGAATTGCCCCCGAACGAATATATGAAGGAGACTATACACGCGCACGTAACGCCACAATTCAGAAACTCCTGCGAATGGTAGGTTTCGGCGACAATATCGGCTCCGGATTCCAGAAAATTATGAAGGCTTGGGATAGCCTGAAATTCGATTCACCCGATATTCATGAAGTGCCTGACGTTACGGAAGTTTGGCTGACCCTACCACTATATAGGAATAAAAAGCAGAAAAGCACATATCCCTCTTATTATGACGAAGAAGAGGAGATAACAGTGGCAAGCGATATCGAACCTGCTCCTTATGGAATGCCGAAGAAGGCCGGCACCAATGGCCTCACTCCAATTCAGGAAATGATACTTGATGAGATAAAATCTGATCCATATATCTCAATTCCGGAGATTGCACTAAAATTAGGTGTAAAAGAAGGATTTGTGCGCTCACAAAGACGCTCGATGGAGAAGTTTGTGGAATTGAGGCGGGTCGGTTCGAGAAAGACCGGGTTCTGGCAGATAGTCCAGAAATGATAGACTTTTAGACAGAAATACAGAATACACATAAGAAAATTGCATGTATATTCTGTACTTTTCTGCATTATATTGGCTCAGAGTTTGGAGAGGAAGCGTTCCCTATCTACAACGTAGCGGATATGGTGCCCCTCGCCGAGTTTAATGCCGCCACAGTAAGCCGCAATGTCGAAATGCAGCGACCGTCCTTCTATCCTCTTCAGGATGGCCTCAGCCTCAACTTCATCGCCCATAGCAGTTGGCTTCAGATGCGAACACTCGATGAATCCGCCCACAGTGGTCTCATTCTCGCCAAGATAAGGTGCCACTGCAAGCATCGAGGCATTCTCCATAAGCGCAATCATCGCCGGAGTAGCAAGCACCGGAAGATCCCCGCTTCCGATGGCCTTAGCCGTGAGATGTTGCACCACAATGGTCTTGCTGCGATATCTGAGTCCTTCTTTCAAATCATTATCCATAGTCGACTTTATAATATCGACGCGGAAACGGACTCGCAATTCAATGTGCATCCGCTACCGCGTCGATTCATTTTTTAGATTATCACTTTAAGAGATATTTCAGGATATTGAAGAATTCGGGATTCTCCCCAACCGTCACGTTGGCCACCTTACCTTCAGGATCAATTATGAACTTTGTCGGGAAACCCTGTATTCCATATCGGTCGGTGAGGTCAGATGTCCGGGGATTATAGACCTGCAACCATGGAAGTTCGTATTTTTCCACAGAGGCCTTCCAAACTTCTTTAGAATCACCGCAGTCGATACCTACAATCTCCAATTTTCCTTCATATTCCTTATAGGCTTCCTTCAGTGCAGGAAAACCCTTGATGCACCAGGGACACCAGGAGCCCCAGAAATCAAGAATTACCCACTTACCCTTCAGATCGGAAAGCGAGAAATTTTTGCCGTTGATATCTTCAAGCGTAAACTCCGGAGCAGCTACCCTTTCAGTTGTAGTCTCCGACAATGCAGTCTGCTTTTCCGACTGATTACCGGCTTTCGCTCCACACGCCGAGAGAAGAAGCACCAGCAAAGAAAATACTATCTTTTTCATAATAATGTGCCGTTTACTTGTTTGACGTTGCTTTAACATAACTAAAACAAGCATCCGTCTTATTTGTTGAGCACACTAAGTTTCTTGCCTACCTTGATGAATGCATCCACAGCACGATCAAGATGCTCGCGCTCATGCGCGGCAGAAAGCTGCACTCGTATTCGAGCCTGCCCTTTCGGAACTACAGGATAGTAGAAGCCGGTGACGAAGATGCCTTCCTTCTGCATCTCGGCAGCGAACTCCTGCGAAAGTTTGGCATCATAGAGCATTACTGCGCAGATAGCCGACTGCGTGGGTTTTATATCAAAGCCGGCTGCCAGCATCTTATCGCGGAAATAATTAACGTTGTCGATAAGTTTGGCGTGTAGCGCATCTGACTCCTTCAGCATCTTGAACATCTCCAGGCTCGCCCCTACGATAGATGGGGCTACGGAGTTGGAGAAGAGATAGGGACGGCTGCGTTGGCGCAGCATATCAATCACTTCTTTGGGGCCCGTAGTGAAGCCGCCCATCGCACCTCCGAAAGCCTTGCCGAGGGTACCGGTGAAGATATCTATCTTGCCGTAGCAGTCAAACTGTTCCGCCACACCATGACCTGTCGGGCCCACCACTCCGGCTGAGTGAGACTCATCTACCATCACGAGGGCATTATACTTATCGGCAAGTTCACATATCTTGTCCATCGGAGCCACATTTCCGTCCATCGAGAACACGCCATCAGTAGCGATGATCTTATAGCGGCATCCCTGCTCATCCGCTTCTTTCAGGCAACGTTCCAGATCGGCCATGTCAGCATTGGCATAGCGGAAGCGTTTCGCCTTGCAAAGACGTACTCCGTCGATGATCGAGGCATGATTGAGTGAATCGGATATGATTGCGTCTTCTTCAGAAAACAGAGGTTCAAAAAGGCCTCCGTTTGCATCGAAACAGGCTGCGTAAAGAATCGTGTCTTCCGTTTTGAAATAATCTGATATGGCCTTCTCGAGCTGCTTATGAAGGTCTTGAGTGCCGCAGATGAAGCGAACGGAACTCATACCGTAACCACGGTTTTCCATAGCCTTCCGCGCTGCTTCTATGAGCCGAGAGTTGTCAGCGAGTCCAAGATAATTATTGGCACAGAAATTAAGAACCTCTCCATCATTCCCCTCCACTTTAATATCGGCGCTCTGAGGGGTGACGATGACGCGTTCGTTTTTGTAAAGGCCGGCATCCTTGATGGAGTCGAGTTCCTTGGCGAGATGATCTTTGAAGTCTTTATACATATCGGTATAGGTTATCAGTTGGCAGACCGTCATGGCATATACGGCCTATATGACGTAAAATTATAAAAAAAAGATGAACCTGACAAATAAAATTATGAGAAAAGCGCTCCCCTGCCGAAGAGAGGAGCGCTTGATAGCGATAGGAAATGCTTCAAATGGATTTCTCCACATTCCAGACAAAGGCCCTGAGTCCGAGCATCGGACGGTCTTCGTCAAGTTGATTCAGTTTTTCCAGAAGAGCATCCACCTGACGGTCTTCCACAACGGTAAGGATGGCAGAGGCAAGTCCCGGCCACGCATGAGATCCATAGTGAGGCTCACCATGCAGGCTTCCACGCCCCTGAACATCGCTGAAAGAAGTGAATCCGCGACAGTTTGAACGCGTTAGGATGTCGATTATCTTCTCGTAGTGGGCCTGGTCGAAGGCTATGAATACTGATTTCATGTCAATTTGTTGTCTTTCTCTTAGGCCGTCGGGCAAGTCGTGCCCCGATGTGGGACGCCGACTTGCCTGACGTGTTAATTATTCTTATTTTTCTCCTTGCGAAGAGAGCGTCGGATGTTGAGCACCCCGCGGCCGGCAAACGAACAGTAGAGCACCGGCACGAACAGCAGGGTGAGTATAGTGGAGAAAGTCAGACCTCCGATCACCGCCGTTCCCATAGGCTGCCACATCTCGGCACCCTGTCCTGAGCCCACGGCCATCGGCACCATGCCGAGGATGGTTGTGGCTGTGGTCATGATCACAGGACGGAGACGGGAGCGTCCGGCATCAATCACCGCATTGCGTATGCTCAGTCCGCGCTCACGGTTGAGTATGATATAGTCGATGAGCACAATACCATTTTTCACTACAATACCGATAAGCATGATGGCGCCGATCATCGACATCACGTTGAGCGTGTGTCCGGTCAACCAGAGAATCAGGAACACGCCGGAGAAAGCGAACAGGAGCGATGTCATGATGATGCCCGGATAAGTGAAACTTTCAAACTGAGCGGCCATCACGATATAGACGAGAATCACTATAAGGATGCCAAGCATAAGAAGATCGGAGAAAGAATCCTGCTGGTCTTCATAACTACCGGCAAGCTGGATCGTGATGCCGGCGGGCAGATGCATTTCATTAATGAGAATTTCCGCCTGCTCCACTACCTGGCTCATAGGAACTCCATCGACTACCGACGACACAGTTACGATGCGCTGGCGATCCTTTCGCTCGATAGTAGGAGGTGTGAAACGCTCCACTACCGTTCCCAGCTCCTTTATGCGTACCTGTCCGCCCGAAGGAGTTGTCACCATAATATTCTCAAGATCCTCAATCGACGTGCGATGCTGCTTGTCGAACATCACCTTAATGTCATATTCCTCACCATCTTCACGGAACTGCGAGGCGGTAGCGCCATTTACACGGTTGCGCAGCATCTGGGCAACTGACGAAAGGTTCAATCCATACAGGCTCAATTTCTCTCTATCAAAATCCACCTGATACTCAGGCTGGTAGTCGCCACGTGATATCATAACGTCGGCAGTTCCCTCAATTCCGGAGAGGGCCTGTTTCAGCATTCGGGCCACTGAGTCGGTAGCAGAGAAATCATATCCGTAAATTTCAAAGTCCACTACAGACTGACCACCCATACCTGATCCACGTCCGCCACCGACATTAACCTGTGCCTTCACAAACTCAGGGAACTGCTCTTCTATGTCTTTTCGCATTCCATCGGCAATTTCCTTAATGCCACGCTTACGTTCAGTCTTATTATAGAGATTGATATTCATGGAGACAATGTGCGCTCCGTTTTCGCTAAGCGATGCAAAAGTATTGTCGGAAGATGCCGGACCCACAGTGAATGAACTTACCTTTATCTCAGGATATTTGACGCGCCAAAGTGAGTCAAGGCGATAAGTGGCGTCATAAGCACGCTCCACACGGCTTCCGATAGGCAACTCAAGACTTACGCCGAGACGTCCGTTGTCTTGCGTGGGGAAGAATTCCGTGCCCACAAATTTCATAAGGAAGATGGAGCCGGCAAATATGCAGAGGCAGACAATAACAGTAACCGTGCGGTGAGCCACAACCTTTCGGAGCACACCGGCATACCAGTTGTCGAATCTGTCGAGCGCCCTTTCGATCGGGCCATAAAGTTTAATGAAGAGCGGTCCATGATGATTCACGCGGCGCAGCCACTGCGAGCAGAGCATCGGAGTGAGCGAGAGGGCGCAAGTGGTAGAAATCACCATCATGATGCAGACCATCCATCCAAGCTGACGGAAAAGCACACCGGTCATGCCGGTGACGAGCGTCAGCGGGAAGAAAACCGCTATAAGGGTAAGTGTGGATGCTATTACCGAGATGGCCACCTCGTTTGTGCCATGCACGGCGGCCTGCTTCGGATCTGATCCGCGCTCAATATGCGTGGTCACGTTCTCAAGCACCACTATCGCATCATCCACCACCATACCAATAGAAATTGAGAGAGCCGAGAGGGAGACGATGTTCAGAGTATTGCCCGTAGCGTAAAGATAAATGAACGAAGCGATAAGCGACACCGGAATCGTGATGACGATGATCATGGTGGCTCTCCAGCGCCCGAGGAAGAAGAACACAACGAGCATTACGAACAGAAGTGCGTAGAGCACTGTCTCTTCGAGCGATGCGATAGTATTGCGGATATTGTCAGACGTATCGACAATCACACCGAGCTTGATGTCTGACGGCAGATTCTTCTGAAGTTTCGGCAGCATTTTCAGCACCTGCTCCGAAATCTGGACTGAATTTGCGCCACTCTGCTTCTGGATAATGATTATCGCACCCTCCTTTCCCTTTATATATGAATGCTGGGTGCGCTCCTCAAACGAGTCATCAACCTGCGCCACATCCTTCAGATATACTATCGAGCCATTATAGGTTCCGACAGGAATATTCAGGAGTTCAGACGTCTCATCAAATTCTCCCTGCACACGAAGTGAGAATGTATTGCTGCCCACATCAAACGCACCGCCCGGGATATTGCGGTTTTCAGCCGATATGATACCCGAGATACCTTCTACCGTGAGATGATAAGCCTCCAGCTTGTTGGGATCGCAATAGACGTGTATCTCACGCTTAGGCGCACCGGATATCGACACCGTGCCGACGCCATCGATTCGCGCGAGCGGATTGGCCACCGCATCATCGAGAATCTTGTATAGTCCCGCCATACTCTCCTTGGCCTCTACAGACAGGAGGCAGATAGGAATCATATCGGTCGAGAACTTAAAGATGATCGGATTCTGACAATCATCGGGAAGCGACGACTGAACCATATCGAGCTTGTCGCGCACATCGTTGGTCAGATTGTCGATATCATAACCATATTCAAACTCCAGGGTGATTACGGAAGTGTTCTCACGGCTCTGCGAGGTGATATGCTTCAGATGCTCTACCGAGTTCATCACATTCTCGAGCGGCTTCGTGACGTTCTGCTCTATATCTTCCGAACTCGCGCCGGGATATATAGTAATCACCATGATGGTGTTGGTATCGATGTCGGGAAAGAGATCGATAGGAAGTTTCGTAAGCGAGAAAAGGCCGAGAATCACCACTGTCACAAAGCAGAGAGTGGTCATGATCGGGCGTTTTACCGCTGAACTATATAAGCTCATTATTCCTTATTTTAGGGGGATTATCATATTATTTCATCACCTTAACCTTGCGGCCGTTGGCAAGGGCGTTCTGCCCCTCCACCACTACCTCCGAGCCGTTGGGCACACCACTGATGAGCTCGTAGGAAGTGTCGATACGCTGTCCGAGTTCCACCTTATTGTAAGATACGGTTCCGTCGGCATTGAGCACATACACATAATGGTCGCCGCTGCCCTGCTGCTTCACCACAGCACGGTCGGGAACGACTACATGAGTTGCATTTCCAAGTGCGATCGAGGCGCGGCCGAACATGCCCGGAAGTATGCGGCCGTCGGCATTTGGCACTGTGACCTCTACCCCAACTGTGCGGCTGGCGGCATCTACGGTGGGCATCACCAACGACACTGTGCCCTTAAACTGCTCATCGCCGTATGTATTGAACGTGAGATCTACCGGCATTCCCTTATTGATGTTGGCAAGTTGCGACTCATTCACGTTGATAACCACCTTCACGGGATTGATACGTGCCACCGTGAGTATCGGCAACTGACCGGTCATGTCGCCCGGATCATAATTTCTGGCTGTCACCACTCCGTCGATGGGCGAGGTCAGCACCGTGTTTTCGCGGGCATTTTTCAGGGTGCGCTCGGCCTGTGCCACTGCATTGCGCGCATTGATTAGCGTCACGTTCATCTGATCTACGGCCTGCTGGGTGCCACCGCCGATCTTGAGCAGTTCTACAGCGCGGTCGTAGTTGGTCTGCGCGTTCTGCAGCTGAGCCTTCGCATTGTCTACCGCGAGCTCATACTGAGTGGTGTTCACATCGTCGAGCGCCACCAGTTTCTGGCCCTTGCTCACGCGCACGCCCTCGTCTACGTAAATCGCCTTGATGCGGTTGGCCATCTGAGCCGAGATGTTATTGATCACTTCAGGCTCTACTGTGGCAGTGTAGACAGCAACCTGATCCACGTCCTGCTCGCTGACTTTGGCAGTCTTCACAATAGGGAGGTCTTCTTTCTCTTCAGATGCGTCAGCCTTTCCCTTGCTGCCGCATGAGGCGCACGCCACTAAGAGCGCCAGCGCTGATGATATATATCTATAAGTTTTCATCATTATGTAATTACTTGAGTGAGTTGTCGCGTCCGAGGAGCAGATCGAGCTCGCTTGCCGAGACGAGATAATTATATATGGCCTGCAGATATGACAGCTGAGCACTTGTGTCGGCGAGTTCGCTGTCGCGGAGTTCAAGATAGGAAGCGGCTCCGATCTGGAAACTCTTCTGCATGATCTCGTGCGCCTTCTTGGCCTGACGCATGCCTTCCTTAGAGGAGTCGATCTGCTTCACCTGCTTTCCAATATTGTCGAGAGCGAGGTCTACCTGCATGTTAAGGCTGTTGACAAGATTTTCGCGCTGCAGTTCAAGTTCCTTCTGCTGCACCTGTGCCTGACGGTAAGCATACAGTTTTGTGCCACCTGAGAAGATGGGCAAAGATAACTGAAGCCCAACCGACGAATAGGGTGAGAAATCAAGATCCTTGAACATCGGGCCGTTGCTCAGCGACATCCAGCTTATATTGAAACTTGCGCCGAGGGTGGGAAGCCAGTCGAGCTTCTTCATGTCTACGTTCTGCTTCGCCATCTTCTGCTGCAGTTCCAGTGAGCGCAGCGTGGAGTTGTCGGCAAGGCTGCGGTTCTGAAGATGCACTGCATACATATCCTTCTCCATTTCTGCAATAGTGGTGGTGGGATATATATTGAAATCCGAGTCAATTCCCATCAGGACATTGAGCTGGAGCTGACATTGCTTCACGGCGATGTCCGCATCGAGGAGTGAAGGCTCAATATTCTTCACCTGCACCTCCGAACGGAGCACATCATACTCCGAGGCAGTGCCTTGCTCAAACTGCTTCCGGTAGATGTCGGCATTGAACTTGGCTATATCGTAGTTCTCCTTAATCACGTCGCGCGAAGCAATGGCGAGCATGAGTGAATAGTAAGCCTTGTTCACCTGATTGATCAGTTCAAGACGGCTTGAGCGGGCAGCCTCGAGATTCTGTGCAATCTGAGTGTCGGAAATGGAAATAGCCTTCCAGAGCGTAGGAGCGATGATCGGGAGCGAGAGGGAGAATCCGGTGTTCCACGAGTTGTCAGATCCCATCTTGAGTTTCTGGCTCTCTCCTCCGAAGTTCATGCGGATGGTCTGGAGTTCGATGCTGCGCTGATAGGCGAGCGAGAATCCGATCTGCGGAAGAAGATTACCGATAGTCTCGCGTTTGGCATAGTTTACCCTTTTCACCTCCATATCGGCAATTTTCACGGTAGGGCTCTCAGAGAGTGCCAGTTCAAGGCATTCCTCTCTGCTCATGAGCACACTGTCCGGATCGACGCCCGACGCAATGGCGGCCGCGGGTGCGGGCATGTCAGTTTCCTGCGCAACTGATGTGTGTATTCCCGCAAAGAAACACACGATCATCAACAGCGACAGATGTCTTCGAGTTGTCATTGTGTAAGATTTGTATTTTTACCTGAAAAAATTGGTTACAAAATTACAAAAAAACACCGATTCATGAAAAGGAATCAGTGTTTTTGACCAATCTTATTGCACTTTCAGCTAATTATTGGCGGAAAGTTTAATTTTAAGATTTTCAATCATGTCTTGGGTCATGGAGTCGAGATCGAACTCAGGCTTCCAGTCCCATTCCTCGCGGGCACACGTGTCGTCGAGGCTATCAGGCCATGAATCAGCAATATGCTGGCGCAGGGGGTCGAGTTCATAGACCATCCGGAAATCCGGCACATACTCTTTGATTTTGGCATATATTTCTTCCGGGCCGAAACTCATCGAGGCGATATTAAACGAGTTGCGATGCTTCAGACGCGCCGGGTCGGCTTCCATTATCTCTACAGCAGCGCGCAGCGCATCGGGCATATACATCATGTCCATGAGAGTTCCGGGCTTGAGCGGACATTTGAATGTCTCACCTTTCACAGCAGCATAATAGATCTCAACTGCATAATCGGTGGTGCCTCCGCCGGGAGGGGCCACGTAGCTTATCAAACCGGGGAATCGCACCGACCGCGTATCTACGCCGAATCGCTTTGCGTAGTAATCGCTCAGCAGCTCGCCTGATACTTTAGTTACACCATACATGGTGTCGGGGCGCTGAATGGTGTCTTGAGGCGTTTTGGTGTGAGGAGTGGAGAGGCCGAAACTTCCGATAGAACTCGGAGTGAACACAGCACATCCTTTCTCGCGTGCCACCTCCAGCGTATTGAAGAGGCCTCCGAGCCCTATCTTCCAAGCCAACTGGGGCTTTGCTTCAGCCACTGCGCTGAGAAGGGCTGCGAGGTTATAGATGGTATCGACGTCATATCGCTCCACGGCGTCGGCAATCTGCCGGGCATCGGTGATGTCCACCACGGCCGAGGGGCCCGATTCGAGAAGCCGTCCTTTGGGCTCGGCACCGGGAATATA
This sequence comes from uncultured Sangeribacter sp., assembly GCA_964410515.1. Taxonomy (GTDB): domain Bacteria; phylum Bacteroidota; class Bacteroidia; order Bacteroidales; family Muribaculaceae; genus Lepagella. Next base: position 60,807 of record CAYPGW010000003.1, read on the forward strand.
GCCGGCTACCACATTCCCTTCGGGATAAAGGCCACGAAGTTTCATTGTCAGTTCGCTTCCGATCTGCCCGGTGCTTCCGATGACAAGTATATTTTTCATTCTGATAGACGATTATAAGGCAAATGTTGTAGAGCATAAGGTCGGCATGCTCTTTCGACTGCAAATTTACATTAAATTTTTCAATAAACCATTAAACGCAATGATTTTTTTTGGAAAAATGCTCGTCAGCATGAAGCATGGGAGGATGTGCGGAATTATTACGCAAGTATTCAGCCGCCAAAACCAAAGATGGCAGAATGCGGTTTTATATATAGCCCCATATCACTTCACAAAGATTGATTAGGCGCTATAGAACCCGACAATCATCCACTGATAATAATCGTGAAAGAGACAGAAAGTAAACAAAAGGATGTGGTGACAGTATTCAGAAAGACATCCTATATATCGGCCGCTGACTGCAACGCCCAGCAGGAACTCGGCGTCCCGATGCTCGTACAGAAACTGATCGATGTTGCCACCGAGCACGCCAACATTCTGGGCATAGGCAACCCGTTCATGCCTGAGCCCGGAATGGGATGGGTATTGTCAAGGCTTAGTATCGAAATGAAGCGATGGCCCGAAGAAAACTCGGAGTATACAGTGACCACATGGGTTGAAGACTGGAACCGCCATTTCTCGCGCAGGGCTTTCTCCATTCATGACCAGAACGGCGAAGTCTTAGGCTACGCCAGGTCGATATGGATGGTGCTCAACACCACCGACCGGAGCAATGCGGGCCTGTCCGGGCTGAATTTCAAGAAGGAATGGGTGAGCGATCTGCCATGCCCGATAGCGATGCAGGAGAAGCATCAGAAGATTGAATCGGGGCCGGATGCGCCTCTCTATCGCTTCAAGTATTGCGACATAGACTTCTATCGCCACGTCAACACTGTGCGCTATGTAGATCTTCTGCTCAACCAGTTTGACATGGAGACCTACGACCGCAATTATATCGAGCGATTCGAGTTGTCGTTCCTTCACGAGGCAAGCTACGGCATGGAGATACGAATCAACAGCGAGCCATCTGCAACCGCGCCTCTCCTCTTCAGGTTCTCGCTTGAAGACCGAGCCTCGGGGCAGCCTATACTCTACGCCCGCTTACGTTTCGCAACGAGGCCAGGCGTGGCTGAAAAGTAATGAATTAATTTTCATTACGGCAATTTTGGCTGCAATCTTTTCTTATTTTGGAAAGTTTTTATTAATTTTGCTGATTGAAACAACAATTACGACATCTATGATCTCCAAGATTGAAGAACTGAAAAGCGAAATAGCCTCGCTTCAGGCCTCATCAGCAGAGGCGCTGGAGCAGCTGCGCATAAAATATCTGAGCAAGAAGGGTGAGATATCGGCACTCATGAATGAGTTCCGCACCATCCCCGCCGAGCAAAAGCGTGAGATGGGACAGCGGCTCAACGAGTTGAAGACAATAGCCACCGACAAACTCGCCTGCCTGAAAGAAGCTCTGGCCGCTAATGCCGAAGCCGAAAAAGGGAATATCGACCTTACCCGCACCGCCACTCCCCTCCCCCTGGGAACCCGGCATCCGCTCTCGCTCGTGAAAAACGAAATCATCAACATCTTCGGCAACATGGGCTTCACAATAGCCGAGGGGCCGGAGATTGAAGACGACTGGCACGTGTTCAGTTCGCTCAACTTTGCGGCCGACCATCCCGCGCGCGACATGCAGGACACCTTCTTCATCGAGCGCGACGGCAAGGACGACATTTTGCTGCGCACTCACACATCGAGCGTGCAGACACGCGTCATGGAGCACGCGCAGCCACCCATCCGAATAGTTTGCCCGGGCCGCGTATACCGCAACGAAGCAATCTCGGCCAGAGCTCATTGCTTCTTCCATCAGGTGGAAGGGCTCTATATTGATAAGAACGTCAGTTTCGCTGACCTGAAGCAGGTTCTCCTCGAATTTGCCCAGCAGATGTTCGGCCCGGAGACTAAGATACGTCTGCGTCCGAGTTATTTCCCCTTCACCGAGCCGAGCGCCGAGATGGACATAAGCTGCGGCATTTGCGGCGGCAAGGGATGCGCCCTCTGCAAGGGTACCGGCTGGGTAGAGATTCTCGGCTGCGGCATGGTAGACCCCAATGTGCTCAAGGCATGCGGAATCGACCCCGAAGTATATTCCGGATTCGCATTCGGCATGGGTGTGGAGCGTATCGCCAACCTGAAATATCGTGTGAAAGACCTCCGGCTCTTCAGCGAGAACGATGTAAGATTCCTCGACGAATTCGTGGCCGCCCACTGATTGACGCACTGTAATGAAGAAAAAGGAAAGATATGAGAGGGTAATGGCAGCCTTTGAAGAGGTGATGCCCGATCCGAAGACGGAACTCGACTACGACTCCCCTTTCCATCTTCTGCTTGCCGTGATACTCTCGGCACAGTGCACCGACAAGCGGGTGAACATGGTCACTCCGGCTTTCTTCGCCGCATACCCCGACCCAGCCTCGCTCGCAAAAGCCACGGAAGAAGAAGTGTATGAATATATACGCAGCGTAACTTTCCCCAACAACAAGGCGCGCCACCTGCTGAAGGCGGCGCGTATGCTCGTGGAAGATTTCAATTCGGAAATGCCATCCGACATCGACAACCTGATGAAACTTCCCGGTGTAGGCAGGAAGACCGCCAATGTCATGCTTGCAGTGGTGTGGGGAAAGGCGGCCATGGCAGTTGACACCCACGTCTTCAGGGTCTCAAACCGAATAGGGCTAACCCACAACTCTCCCAACCCCAACGCTACGGAGAAAGAACTCGTCAGCAACATTCCCGGAGAACTGCTGCCCAAAGCCCATCACTGGCTTATACTTCACGGCCGCTACACCTGCACAGCCCGCAAGCCGAAATGCAGCGAATGCGTGATAGCCGACTGGTGCGAAACCCACTCCAAGTCCGTCAGACAGGAGTAAAGAGAGCATGCAGCGCGTCGAAGCGCTCAAGCGCTTCAGCACCGAACTTCGACATCGAGCGGCGAACTCTTTCGAGAGATTTCTCTTCTCTCGGGTTGCCCGACTTGCTATAGAACTTGTCGGCGTAGCAGATAAGTTTCTCTTCAAGAGTCTCAGGCAGGAAATCATTATGCGGAAGCGGCAGTCCCGTTTCCGCTATTTCTTTTGCCGTGAGTCCGGAGCCTGTATGACGCTCGCAGACACGAGCTATCGACTCCAGCCCCTCCTGCCTCATCAGGGCAGCGCCTATCACCCCATGCCTTATGTAAGGTTCATGTCCATGACAATATATGCCGGGAGCGTCACATTGGAAAATACCAATGTCATGAAGCATTGCGGCTTCCTTGACAAAATTTCTGTCCACATCGAGGCGAGCGGCTTCCGCCACGGCAAGCGCCTTGCCTGCCACCATTTCAGAATGGGTCAGAAGCAAATCGAGGAGGGCTGAGCCCTCCTCGTAGTATTTTTTAATCAATTCATAATGCATAATGCAAATGCCTGATCAAGTTCAGTTTTCTTCGATGATTTCCACCCATCCGTGAACGTCGGGCTCCTCACCGAGCTGTATGCCGCGCAGTTTATTGTAGAGAATTGTAGACTTCTCTCCCGGCTTACCATCTCCGAACTCATATCGGCGTCCCGTGTCGAGATCGTCGATAACCCCTATTGGCGAAATCACCGCGGCAGTTCCGCAAGCGCCTACCTCCTCAAATGTCTCGAGCTCCTCCACAGGAATCTGACGGCGCTCCACTGTCATTCCGAGGTCTTCGGCGAGGCGGCAGATGCTCTTGTTGGTGATTGAGGGCAGGATTGAGTCTGATGCCGGCGTGATGTAGCTGTTGCCACGGATGCCGAAGAAATTAGCCGCACCGCTCTCGTCGAAATATTTCTTCTCTTTCGGATCGATATAGAGCATCACGGAGTAACCGAGATCATGGGCGAGTTCGCCGGCTTTCAGCGACGCTGCATAATTGGCGCCGATCTTCAGCGAGCCCGTTCCGAGCGGAGCCACACGGTCGTATTTCCTGCTCATGCACACCTTAGTCGGGCTGAATCCGGTCTTGAAATAAGGCCCTACCGGAGTGACGAACATCACCACCATATAGTCTTTCGATGGCTTCACGCCCACCTGAGGTGAGACACCTATCTCGAGCGGACGGATGTAGAGGCTTGCTCCGGTGCCGTAAGGGGGCACGAACTCCGAGTTGAGAGCCACCACCTTGCGCACCATATCGCAGAAAATATCTTCGGGAAGAGGCTCCATCATTATGCCTTCGGCCGAACGCCTGAAACGCTTCGCATTCTCGTCCATGCGGAAGACCCTGATCTTGCCGTCGGCACCGCGGAAAGCCTTGAGGCCTTCGAAGGCTTCCTGCCCGTAGTGAAGGCAGGCGGCAGCGATGTGCATGGGCACGTATTCTGAATCGGAAACCTCTACCGGCCCCCATTTACCGTCGCTGTAGGTGCAGCGCACATTGAACTTGGTCGGAATATAACCGAACGGAAGATTTTTCCAATCTATTGCATCCATTACTGTAAACTATTTATATATGGATATGCTTTCCAGACCCATCAGACGGCGATCTTGCATGTAAGATCACCCACCTTCACTATGTAGACGCCATGCGATAGGGGTAGGCGGCTCACGCCCTGCGGAATATTTTCGCTGCTCACGGTCTGCCCGAGAATGGTGAAGACCTTGATCTGCGTGGGCTGCGAGGCCACCACCACCACATAGCCCGAAGTCACCCTTATCTCCACTTCCGCATCGCGGGCGGCCACATTGAGCGCGGTCACGTCGGAGCGCACGGGCTCCCAACCCTTGGCGCCGGAGGCGGGAAGGGCGGCCGCGGCCATAAGGGCCACTGCTAAAACAACTGAGCGGAGACGCCGGATCATATCGGAATCTGACAGGATGGCTTATTTATTTCTTCACCTTATTGTAGCGGGCGTTGAGGCCTTCCACAATCTCGTCGGTGATATCGAGATCCTTATTGAAATGGAGAGCGGCAGCCTTGTTGAAGATGGCGTCGTAGCCGTGCTTCTTGTTGTACTGCTCAACGAAAGCCACGATAGAATCGTTTACGGCCTGCTGCGCCTTGGCAGCCGCCTCGGCATATTTCTGCTGCATCATGCCTACGGATTTCTCCGCATTTGTCTGCATTGAAGCCAGTTTCTGCTGGTCGGTGTCGAAACTTTCCTGCGAGAGATATGAGTTGTTCTGAACCTTGTTCTGAATCTGCGATGCAAACGACTGCAGTGAGGTCTGATGACGTTTTGTCTCGTTCTCAAGATTTTCCTGCATGCGCATCATCTCCTCATTATAGTCCTTGGCAAGATTATATTTGGTGAGGAGTGTGTCGAGGTCTACATATCTGTAGTTGGGAAGAGCCTCAGTTTCGGCTGCTTTCTCTTTCTTTGCGGGAGTTTCATTCGCCTCTTTCTTGCCATCGCAAGAAGATGCCCCTACAGCAAGCGACAGAGCAAGCCCGAAGGCGAGGACTGAGTAGAGTTTTCTTTTCATTATATAGAATTTGTAGTTATTGATACGTATCGTAAGGAGCCTGACGCATGATGAGTCACGTTCCGGATGCAAAATTAATAAAAAAAGATGATTACAACGATAAGAAACCTAAAAGATTTGTTAAAATGAAATAAATTTAATATCTTTGAGGCCTGAAAAGCAAGAATTACGTTTTATAATATAGGGAGAGAATGTCTGTTCAGGCATCTCTCTATCCCCACAGAAACCCAAAATCACGAAAGACAACATGAAAGTAAAGGATCTAAAACCGGAACTGATATGGAAGTGTTTCGACGAGGTGACCAAAGTGCCCCGCCCTTCCTGCCATGAAGAGCAGATCAGAAACTTCCTGATCGATTTTGCAAAGCGCCACAATGTAGCGGTGAAGACCGACGCATGCGGCAACGTACTGATGCACAAGGATGCCTCCGAAGGATATGAAAACGCACCTGTAGTGATCCTTCAGTCGCACATGGACATGGTATGCGAGAAGAACGGAGATGTGGAACATGACTTTTACAAAGACCCTATCGACACTTATATCGACGGCGACTGGGTGAAAGCCAGAGGCACCACTTTGGGAGCGGACAACGGCATAGGCATCGCTGCCGCCATGGCCGTGATGATTGATCCCGACCTGAAGCACGGGCCAGTGGAAGCCCTCTTCACGGTGAATGAGGAAATCGGCCTCGAAGGGGCTCAGAATCTCGGAGAAGACATGCTCGGAGGCAATATCCTGCTCAATCTCGACTCGGAAGACGACGGTGAGATTTTCGTGGGATGCGCCGGAGGCATCGACACCACCGCATGGTTCGACTACAAGCGCTCGCTCGCTCCCGAACATTTCTCTTATCTCAAGATTCAGGTGAAAGGACTGCTCGGAGGCCACTCCGGAGGCGACATTCACCTTGGACGCGCCAACGCCAATAAACTTGCAGCCCGCTTCCTTTGGGAATGCGCACAGAAGTGGAATGTGGAACTTTCAGAATTCGACGGCGGCAATCTGCGCAATGCAATCCCGCGTGAGGCATACGCCATCTTCGGTATAGAAACGAAACTTGCCGACGACGTTAAGGCTCAGCTCGCCTGCTACGCCGATCAGATAAAGAAAGAATATGCCGGCATAGAGCCTTCGCTCGAGATCACGATTGAAGACGTGGAGAAACCCGACTACACCATAGATCAGGACACCTCCATCGCCCTGATACGCGCACTCTATTGCGCACCCCACGGGGTGATCTCAATGAGCCGCGATCTGGAAGGACTCGTCGAGACCTCAACCAACCTCGCCGCAGTGAAGATGGAGGAAGGCAACCGCATCAAGGTGACCACATCACAGCGCTCGAGCGTGGAAAGCCGCAAATACGACATCGCCGGCCAGGTGGAGGCTGTGTTCCAGCTTGCGGGTGCTAAAGTGGATCATTCCGACGGCTATCCGGGCTGGGCTCCGAACATGAACTCACCCATAATGAAGATCGCAGCCGACGCCTACGAAGAACTGTTTGGCGTGAAACCGGCCATCAAAGCCATACATGCCGGACTGGAGTGCGGACTTTTCCTCGACAAATATCCTCACCTCGACATGGTAAGCTTCGGCCCCACCATGACCGGTGTGCACTCACCCGACGAGCAACTTCTGATTCCGACGGTAGATAAATTCTGGAAGCATCTCTGCCTCACTCTTGAAAAAGTGGCGAAATCATGATGCGCGGTCTTCTGACCCCGGCAGCAATATCACTGGCGGTCGCGTCGGCCCTCACAGCCGACACGCCCGCCGGATTTGCCGCTGCTCCGGAGCCTGACACAGTTGCCACCGACAGCGTCACGTATGCCTCCACGGGCGAGGAAGTGCCCGACTCACTGGTAGCCGAGATGAGCGAACTCATAAAGAGTGTGCTTGCACAGGCCGACGCCGACAAAAAGAGTGCCGACCGCTACGAGACTCTTTCCGATGAGGATTTCAGGGTTATAGCTGACGAGCTCGGAGTGGAGACTGCCGCAATCAAGGCTGTGGTGAAGATCGAGGCCGGGCCGGCTCTGCGCGGCTTCTGGGCGCCGGGAGTGCCTGTGGTGAACTACGCCCAGTCGCTCTTCAACAAGTATAACGCCAAGATAAAGGGGCCTAAGGCCAAAGATGCCAAAGTGCCTGAAGGCCTCTCGGGATATGCCCTGAAAGAGTGGACATCGCTCACAAGAGCCAGAAAAATCAATGAGGACGCAGCCAACATGTCGTGCTACTGGGGCATGTTCCAGATCGGCGGCTACAACTATCAGCTTTGCGGCTGCGAGTCGATAGCCGAGATGGTTGCTCTCATGAGCGAATCGGAATTCAGCCAGCTTGAGCTCTTTGCCGAATTCGTCCGCAAAACCGGAATGCTTGAGAGCCTGAGAAAGAAAGACTGGACCACATTTGCCAGAAAATATAACGGCAGCTCCTACGCCAAACGTGGATACCACACACGTATGGCCAAAGAATATGAGGCTTTCAAAGCCAAAGAGAAAAAACCGGCTTCAAAAGCCGGCACCAAGACATCGGCAAAGACCGACACGATAAATAAATCACAGCCCGAGACAGCAAGCGGAAAGACCACTGCCAAACGGACCTATAAAAAAAGAAGTAGTAGAAGACGATGAAGATCACCGACCTGAAGCCGAAGCTCGTATGGGAATGCTTCGATGAGATAACAAAAGTGCCCCGCCCCACATTCCATCTTGACAAGATGAAGGAATTCCTCACAGGCTGGGCCGAAAAGCATAATCTGAGATATGCCACAGACGAAGCCGGAAATGTCGTGATATATTGCCCCGCCACACCGGGCCATGAGAATGCGCCCACAGTAGTGCTTCAGGGTCATCAGGACATGGTGGCTGAGAAGCGTGGCGACGTGGTCCACGACTTCCTGACCGACCCCATCAAGACAGTTGTGGAGGGCGACTGGGTGAGAGCCGAAGGCACCACCCTCGGAGCCGACAACGGACTGGGATGCGCCTCGGCTATGGCTGTGATGACCGATCCCGACCTCGTGCACGGCCCTATCGAAGCCCTCTTCACTACCGACGAGGAGCAGGGACTCACCGGGGCCAACGGCCTAAATCCCGAACTTATCAGCGGCCGCATACTTCTGAATCTTGACTCAGAGGAGCATGGCATGATAGTGATAGGATGCGCCGGCTCCATCTGCACAGTGGCCGAGTATCCCATCCAAACAGTGCCGGCTCCGGAAGGCTACGTATGGTATGAAGTGGAAATCAATCACCTGAAGGGCGGCCATTCAGGCATGGAGATACATCTCGGCCGGGGCAACGCCAATCAGATTCTGGCCCGCTTCCTCTGGCTTGCCGGCGACCAGTTCGGCATTCAGTTGAGCGACTTCTGTGGCGGAGGACTTCCCAACGCCATTCCGCGCGAGGCACACGCCCTCGTGGGCATACCCGAGGCACACGCCGGAGAGTTTGAGGAGCTCGCATCGATTTTCAACAACACCATCCACGATGAACTCCGTCTGGCAGAGGGCGATGACTTCACATTCGGGGTGGCCCTGCGCGAAGCTCCTGAGAAGACTATAGAGGAAGCATACGTGGTTCCCCTTATCTCGACAATCTTCGGCACTCCCAACGGAGTGCAGGCCATGAGCCTGGCGGTGCCCGGACTTGTAGAAACCTCGAGCAACCTTGCAAGCGTGCACAAGGAAGGCGACGACAAGGTGGTGATCACAACGCATCAGCGATCGTCGATCGACAGCCGGCGCGAGGAAATCACCGACCGCATCACAGCTCTCTATGAGAACATCGGATGCGTAGTGGAGACCAACGATCCGAGCGTGGGCTGGGAACCGAATACCGAGAGTCCTCTTCTCAAGAAAGCCGAGGCTTGCTTCAAGAGCCTATTCGGACACGCTCCTAAAGTGGAAGCCTTACATGCCGGCCTCGAGTGCGGACTGTTTCTCGAGAAAATGCCCGGAATGGACATGATCTCTTTCGGTCCGACACTGAAAGACATACATAGTCCCAACGAGAAAGCCTACGTGCCGTCGGTTGAGGAATACTGGAAATTCCTTACCGAACTGCTGAGGCTCCTCAGTTGAGAAGAATTACTAAATACTATGATTGAAGACAATATCATAAATAAAGAAGAAAACGAACGCACGGTGCTCGTGGGCCTGGTGACTCAGAAGCAGAGCGAAGCCAAAATGAACGAATATCTCGATGAACTTGACTTCCTCGCCAAGACAGCCGGAGCCGAGCCCGAGAAGCGTTTCATCCAGAAACTCGAATATCCGAATCCACGCACCTACGTCGGCACAGGAAAACTCGAGGAAATAAGGAAATATGTCGAAGACCACGAGATAGGCCTCGTGATCTTCGACGATGACCTATCGTCGAAACAGGTGCTCAACATCGAGAAAGAACTGAAGGTTAAGATTCTCGACCGCACGAGCCTTATCCTTGACATTTTCGCAAAGCGGGCTCAGACGGCTACGGCTCGCACTCAGGTGGAACTTGCCCAATACCAATATCTTCTTCCCCGCCTCACCCGCATGTGGACTCACCTCGAGCGCCAGCGCGGCGGTATCGGAATGAGGGGCCCCGGCGAGACTCAGATCGAGACCGACCGCCGAATCATTCTCGATAAGATCTCACGCCTGAAAGAAGAACTGAAGGATATCGACAAGCAGAAAAGCATCCAGCGCAAGAACCGAGGTAACATGACGAGAGTAGCCCTTGTGGGCTACACCAACGTGGGGAAGTCTACCATCATGAACCTGCTGAGCAAGAGCGATGTTTTTGCCGAAAACAAACTGTTTGCCACGTTAGATACCACGGTGAGAAAAGTCACGATCGACAATCTCCCCTTCCTGCTTTCAGACACTGTGGGATTCATACGCAAACTGCCCACCCATCTCGTGAACTCATTCAAATCGACTCTCGACGAAGTGAGGGAGGCCGACCTGCTGATGCACGTGGTAGACGTGAGCCATCCCAACTTTGAGGAGCAGATAGAAGTGGTGGAGAAGACACTCAGCGAGGTGTGTGGAGCAGCGAAGAAACCGACCATCCTGGTATTCAACAAAATAGACGCGTTCAAATACACCCCGAAAGATCCTGACGATCTGACTCCGGCCACACGCGAGAACATGAGCCTGGAAGATTTCAAGAAGACCTGGATGGCGAAGATGAACAACAACTGCGTCTTTATCTCTGCAAAGGATAAAATCAACATTGACCGGCTCAAGGAGCTACTCTATGAGAAGGCAAAAGAGATACACGTTGAGAGATTCCCCTACAACGACTTCCTTTTCCAGAAATATGACGAAGACCTTTCCGAGTGAATGAAGACGAGCAGCGCGTTGATATGAAGAAAAGCGAGATTGAGCAACTTGAGAGACAGGGCTGCCGCAGCAGCGACTGGAGCCTTGTGGAGATAGCCGGGGGCACCGACCTCGGCGGCATCCGCAATGTGTGGTTTCGTGGCCCCGTCACAATAGGCGAGGGCACCACGATAGTCAATGTGCCCGGCGGTATAAGCAACGTGCGGATAGGCCGGAACGTAAGGATCGAGAATGTGGCGAGAATTGAGAATTCAGCCGACACCACATTCGGCACAGGCACCGAGATAGCGGTACTCGACGAGACCGGATCGCGCCCTGTAAAAATCTATCCGGGAATATCGGCACAGATAGCGGCTCTCGCGGCAAGGATGCCGGAGTATGCGCGGCGTCATCTATCGCCACTGATCGACAGCCACATCAAGGAGCTGAAATATGACTTCGAGATCGGCGACGGCGCCGAGATACTCGACTGCGGCCCCATCACCGACGTGCGCGTATGGCCGGGCGCGAAGGTGGAGGGCGTGGCCTCGCTTCATAACGGCAGCATCATAAGCAGTCACCTTCCGGAACGCGAGCCGGCCTACGTAGGCCCCGGAGTTTACGCACGGAATTTCATAATCGAAGACGGCTATGTGAGCAATGGTACCCTCATCCAAAACACATACGTGGGCCAGGGAGCGATTCTCGACAAAGGATTCACATCGCACGATTCACTTTTCTTCGCCAACTGCAGCATGGAAAACGGTGAGGCCTGCGCCGTGCTTGCAGGCCCCTACACAGTGAGCATGCACAAGAGCTCGCTCCTCATCGGCTGCCAGACGGCCTTTATGAATGCCGGCTCGGGCACAAACATGAGCAATCACATGTATAAGCACGGCCCGCTTCATTGGGGCGTGCTGGAGCGTGGGGTGAAGACTGCTTCAAACGCATATCTGATGCATGGGAGCCGAATAGGCGCCTTCTCTCTGGTGATGGGTTCACACAAGACCCATGCCGACACATCAGACTTTCCTTTCTCATATCTTTTCGATGATGATGCCGGCCACACTGTGGTGGTGCCGGGCGCGATGCTGAAAAGTTACGGCCTGAAGCGTGATGAAGAAAAATGGCCGCGCCGCGACCGCCGTCAAAACCGCTTCAATCATCTCCACGACCGGATCACTTACCGCATACTGAATCCCTATACGGTAGACATGATTCTCAACTCGCTCGATATCATTGACAGCCTTCTCACCGAAGACTCCGTAAAAGAATCGGCCATTGACTATAAAGGCTTGACGATGAAGCGATCTTCGCTTGAGAAAGGCCGTGAAATGTATAGGAGAGCCCTTTGCAAATATCTTCAGATACTCAGCGAAGCGAATGCACCGGCTGCAGATGTCGCCCCTGACGCTGCGGAACGATGGGTGGATCTTGCCGGAATGATTATCCCGGCCTCGACCCTAAGGCAGATAATGAATGCCGGAAGCATCACGGAGATGGAAAAGGCTCTTGATCGCGCAGCAGAAAGCACGGAGACTTACGAAAAGGCATGGGCTGAAGGGCGAATGAAACGACGCATTGAGACCGACGGGCTCTCTCCGCTTCGCGCCGCCGATTTTGATTCGCTCATTGATCAAGATCGCAAACAAAGCCTTCAACAGATAGCGATAGAAAACGATATGCTGTCTTTTCTTTAAGGGACATCATAATGAGACATCAACCATTCACACTCCTGCTCCATATAGCCCTGGTCATCATTCTGGCCGGGGCTTTAGTGACTCATTTCTGCGGCATTCAAGGAATCGTCACCCTCTATACGGAAGCGCCACCGACAGACCGCTTCGAAAAAGAATCCGGCCCGGGCCCCGGCAGGTTTCCATTCTCCATCCGGCTTGAGAGCGTGAACATCGATTACTATGCCGGAACCACTACCCCTATGGATTTCAGGAGTGTACTCAACATAGAAGGACAATCCGTTGCGATTGCCATGAACCATGTAGGCGAATATGATGGCTGGAGATTCTACCAATCGGGAATGAGCGAAGAAAGCTCCACACTTTCAGTGAGCCGCGACTCCTGGGGCACGGGAATCACCTATACCGGCTACATTCTGCTGGGGATAGGGATGATCGGGTATTTCTTTCAGAAGAAGACTCGCTGGAGGGCTATGGTGCGGAAATATCTTAAAGGTTTAGCCGCATTAACTCTTTTTTCCGCTCTGCCGGCACACGCATCGGAAGGCGAGCTTCCGGCCATGCAGCGACCTCTTGCCGCGAATTTCGGGAAAACCCTAATCTATTGGAACGACCGTATCTGTCCGATGCAGACAATGGCCCGCGATGTCACACAGCTTCTATACGGCACTGACTCTTACCGAAGCCTTACATCCGAACAGGTTCTTTCGGGCTGGATATTTTATTATGACCAATGGCTGCGAGACTATCTGAGACAATATCCCGAACTCGAAACTGTCGATTTCTACAGCACCGACAGCAAGGAGCGGAAAAATGCGGAACGTCTGTCGCTTATAAGCTGGATGGGCACAGGAGATGCGTTCAGGATATTCCCATACGAGACCGCCGACGGACACATGGAATGGCTATCGCCTACAACCCGCAAACCCTCAGGAATGCCTATCGAGCAATGGACTTTTATGCAGACCGCTATTCCTGAGATGAAAAGCCTGCTCATCAACGGAAAAAATATCAAGGCCAACGAAACTGTAGCTGCGCTGCAATCAGGCCAGCGGCTATACGGAGGGAGAGCGCTCCCCTCTCAGGCTAAGATCAGTGCTGAAATCTTATACAACGATTCGGTTCGCCCCGTCCTATGCGCCGTGCCCTCCCTCCTGATAGGGCTGGCTCTTCTCATCATTCCCTTTTTCATGCAGCCTTCAAGGATGCTGCGAATGGCAGGCAGCATATCGGTGGCAGCACTCCTGACGTATCTCTGCTACTGTATGGGGCTGCTATGGTATGTAAGCGGCCACATTCCGGTCACCAATGGGCCGGAGACAATGATGTTTCTGGGATTGGTAGCACTCGCAGGCGCAGCGATATGGCAAAACCTTACGATTCGCGGCGCGCTGATGGTGGTGGCGGGTATGGCTTTATGCGTAGCCGCAATGGGAGGCCGCACGCCTCAGATCGGCTCCATGATGCCCGTGCTGGCGAGCCCACTACTTTCGGTTCACGTCATGGTGGTGATGGCTGCCTATGCCATGTTCATGCTGATGGCAATACTGGGATTACTCGCCCTTATATCAAAATCAGCAATTCAAAGTCAAAGACTGTCAATGCTCAACCGCATCATTCTCGCTCCGGCTGTTTGCCTTCTTGGAGCGGGCATCTTCATCGGGGCTGTCTGGGCCAACCAGACATGGGGACGCTACTGGGGCTGGGATCCGAAGGAAACCTGCGCCCTGGTGATGTGGCTTGTCTATGCGCTCCCGTTGCATCAAGGTTGCAGGCCGTTGCGGATTTTCAGAAAAGACAAAGTGCTGAATATATATCTGCTATTGGCGGTGCTGACAGTAGCCTTCACCTATTTCGGTGCCAACTATCTCCTGAAAGGTCTGCATTCCTACGCATGACCCTCCGGCTCATCATCAGCGTGGACCGGGTCAATCATTTTTCCACCTATTCAATTTGAAATGTGAAAAATTGGTTGTAACTTTGCAGCACTGAACTTAAATCAAGATATGGCAAAACAGGAATATATGGAGAGCAACACACGCTGGCTGGCCGAGAAAGCCGAGGAAGCGGGAGTGATGCGTCTTGACAGCGGAGTCTGCTACAAAGTGATCAATGCAGGCGACCCGGCCGGAAAGCATCCCGACCTCAACAGTGTGGTGACAGTGCATTATACCGGAAAGACCATCAACGGCAAAACCTTCGATTCCAGCCGGGGCGGAGTGGCTCCGGCCTTCCGTCTGCGCGACCTGATTCCGGGTTGGATCACAGCGATGCGGAAGATGCGGCCCGGCGACCGGTGGGAAGTCTATATCCCGGCTGATCAAGGCTATGGAAAGCGCTCACAGCCCGGAATACCCGGCGGAAGCACCCTCATCTTCGATATCGACCTGCTGGCAATAAACTGACCGCAACCTCCTATAAAGCAGACCGGATCACTCCTTAAAACTACGTGAGTGGGAGACGATGAAGAATATGAGGCAGATGGCGAGCACGCCCCATGACACCCAGACCATCGGCATATTATTGATCGACCTGAAGAGAGTGCAAGCGATATAATAGAAGAAGAGAAGGGTGTTGCAATTGTCAATGAGTCGGCCTGCCCGTGGAACTATGGGTTTGATCTCCTTTTTCGACATCAGCATATAGACGCACCACGCAACCCAAGCGATGAACACACCGGCAGCTATGAAGATGGAATTGCTTGCCATTCCCCTCCATGTTCTCTGCAGCGCAAGGGCGGCGCAATTGGAGATAAGACAGCATTCCACTGTGAGGTAGGAGAATTTGGTGACCGGACTTTCGAGTATGGAGACAAACGCGCGTGCTGACATATATGCAGGAGTTTTAAATGATGAAGGGAACCTATATAACGAGGAGAATTAGCGAGTGAATCACTCTGCAAAGATACTAAAAAAGTTTCAAATACACTACGTCGGCCCGGAAAAAGAGCGGCGTGACAAAAAATGAACATCATGAGACATTGGATAATGGCTTTGGCACTCACTGCAGCCGCGAGTGCCCAGGCAATGGAAGAGAAGATAGACCTTAGCGGCTCATGGAGTTTCGGCTATGGGGAATATCCAACCTATAATGACGAAATCTCACTTCCCGGCTCAATGCTGACCAACGGCAAGGGCAACCATGTGAATACGGACACAAAATGGACCGGTTCGCTCTACGACATGTCGTATTATTACAGCGACCTATATGCCCCCTACCGGGAGCCGGGCAATATTAAGTTTCCGTTCTTCCTGACACCCGACAAGGAATATGTGGGCAACGCATGGTATAGGAAAAGCGTTGAGATACCGCGCGAATGGTCAGGGAAAAGAATCATTCTCCATCTTGAGCGTCCACACATCGAGACGACACTGACAGTAAATGGCGAAGAAGCGGGGCATCAGATGTCGCTCTCCACTCCTCACGAATACGACATAACGGAGTTCGTAGAGCCCGGCTCTGACAACCGGATTGAGATAAAGGTCTACAACGGCATTGAGAACGTATGCGTAGGTCAGGACTCGCACAGCGTAACCGATCAGACGCAGGGTAACTGGAACGGAATAGCAGGCGAGATATATCTGAAGGCCACTCCAAAAGATGCTTTCATCAGGAATGTGCGCGTCTATCCGGACGTGAAAGGGAAAAAAGCCGAAATTAAAGCCATAGTGGGCAATTCCGCTAAAAAGATCGGAAGAGTGTCGGCTCAGGTTGTTTCAGCCGACGGGCAAGACGTATTCAATATTCCGCAATGGACCATCAGCGGAGACACTATCTCATTCACCGTGGATTTCGGCGAGCGGATGAAGACGTGGGACGAATTCTCGACTCCCCTTTACCGGGCCACGGTCTATTTCGGCGATGATACCGCCTCCACCACATTCGGCATGCGGGATATCAGCGTTGCTGGCAGGGACATCCTTATCAACGGGAGGCCTATGTATGTGCGCGGCACTGTGGAGAACTGCTGCTTTCCGCTCACCGGCTATGCCCCGACCGATGAGAAGTCGTGGGCGGAGGTATTCGCCAAATGCAAGGAATATGGCATCAACATGATGCGATTCCACAGTTACTGTCCTCCCGAGGCGGCATTCGCAGCCGCGGATAAGGCAGGAATCTATCTGCAGCCCGAAGGCCCCTCATGGCCCAATCACGGTGTGAAGCTGCGCAACGGTATGGCTATTGACCAATATCTGATAGATGAAGGGAAAGCTATAATCGACGCCTACGGCAACCATCCGTCGTTCGTGATGTTTGCCGCCGGCAATGAGCCTGCGGGCAACTGGGTGCCTTATACGGATGAATGGGTAAGCATCATGAAAGATTATGACCCGACCAAGATCTATTGCGGAGCATCCGTCGGCGGCGGATGGGCATGGGACGGTGGCAGCGAATACCATGTGAAGGGAGGCGGACGTGGCCTCGACTGGAAAAACCGTATGCCCTCAAGCGATGACGACTTCACGGCAGACATCAGGCTGCCAAGAAATTTCAAGCCTACCGACTCGCTCCCTGAGAACCTATCCCCCATCCTCGCCCACGAGCAGGGACAATGGTGTGCATTCCCCGACCTGGAGGAGACTTCGCTCTATACCGGCCCATACAAAGCGCGCAACTTCGAGATCTTCCGCGACCTGCTTGAGAAAAACGGAATGAAGGGTATGGACAGGAAGTTTCTCATGTCGAGCGGAAAACTCCAGACCCTCTGCTATAAATATGAGATAGAACGCAATCTCCGCACCCCCGACTATACAGGTTTTCAGCTCCTCGCGCTGAACGACTACAGTGGTCAGGGCACCGCGCTCGAAGGAGTGCTCAACGTATTCTGGAAAGAGAAAGGATATGTCGATGGTGAGGAATGGCGAGAATTCTGCAGCGAGGTTGTGCCATTGGCCCGGTTTCCGAAGTTCATATTCACCGACAAGGAATCAGTCACGATCCCGGTTGAGGTGATCAATGCCTCGGAGGGAAGCCTGAGATATATTCCCATCTCATATAGCGTAACTCAGGCCGATGGAGATACCGTCTCATTCGGCATGCTCGACTACCGGAGCATTCCTGTAGGCAAGAACAACTCTGTAGGAGCAATCAACCTTGATTTCTCTAACGTGAGAGAACCATCGCGTTTCACCCTTACGGTGAATGTAGGAGACAGAGGACACAACAAATGGGAATATTGGGTTTATCCTGAGGAAACCATTGTGAAGACACCGAAAAATATCCTTATCACCAATACTCTCGACAACGAGGCTATCAAAGTGCTTGAACAAGGGGGCAACGTCCTTCTCACCGCAGGAGGCAACGTAACACTCGGAAAGGATATCGTGCAGAATTATCTGCCTGTCTTCTGGAACACAAGCTGGTTTAAGATGCGACCACCTCACACCACGGGCGCCTATATCGACACCTCACACCCGCTTTTCGCCCACGGATTTCCCACCGACAACTGGAGCAACCTCAACTGGTGGGAACTGCTCAACAAGGCTCAGGTGATGAACCTTCTTGAACTTCCGGCCAACTATCAGTCACCGATACAGCCGATCGACACCTGGCACCTCAGCCGCAAGCTCGGCATGGTGGTGGAGGCCAAAGTGCTGAACGGAAAACTCTTTATGACGACTATGGACATAGACTCGAATCTTGACAAGAGAATTGTGGCAAAAAGGATGAGAAACGCTATTCTACGCTATATGGAAAGCGCTGATTTCAACCCCACAATGAAGCTCGACCCGGAAGTGATCACCGATTTCTTCATTAAGGAGACGCCGCCGGTGGAGATGTATACCAACGAAACGCCTGACGAGTTAAAACCGAAACTGAAATAATAAGTCACTCCTGTAGAGACAAAAAAATGCACTCCGGAAGCCTGATGAATACTTCCGGAGTGTATTTTTTATTTGATAAAGTCCCGTTTCGGCTTTCGTGAAAGATGGGGCTTACATACCCAATTGAGACATAATCGACCCAACCAAACCCCTCAGCTCTGCCACATTGTTTTCAAGATTTATGAGCCTATCTGTGGTCATATCTGACTTATCCTTCAGGTCTTGGACATCCAATTCAAGAGCCGAAACACTCTGTTGGGTCACGGCAGCCTCCATCCTCACCTCATCGATCTTATATTGAATATAGGAGTTTAACTGATTCAGATACTCATTGGCCAAATCGATTTTGTCCATCATCTCGGCTCTTGATGCATCGACATACTCCTCCAGCATATAGGTACGCTGAAGCGCGTTCTCTGCCTTTTCATCAAGTTCGGAGATGGTGTTCACCACGTTGCCTGAGATCTCGATTTCCTCGCCGTTGAATGTGATATTCTTTATATCGTTGTGGCCGAGAGTGATGGTGGTTCCGTTCTGGAGAGTGATCACCATATTGTATTCCGGTGTGGCCTCTTCAGCGCGGAGCGATGCGGGAATCAACATAGCGAGAGCGGCCACTACTGCTGTAATTGTCTTTTTCATTGTCTTATTGTGAATTGATAGTTATTACTTTTTGATTTTGAATGAAGCGTCGGGAGTGCTGATGATATAGATGCCCGGTGCGAGTGATTTGAGGTTGACCGATACGGACTCCGAGTCATCGGCGATGAAAGTTGCGGTAAGCCGGCCGTCTGAAGAGAAGACCTGCACCCGTGTGCCGGGACGCAACCCGCTGAAACGGGATCCATCTGCCATGACTTCATCTACCCCGGCTCCCTCTGAGGGAACGAAATCGAAACTGCCCACGGCATCCGCCTCCACAGAAATTTCCGAGCCGCCTCCGGTCACATTCAGAAGATTGTCCTGAAAAGTGATCACAGGAGAGTCTGCTATCAGGAATTCCGCAGTGGTTCCGCTCTTGGTGGTGATGACCAGCCGAGCCTCGTCGGCATGCATCGCCGTGAGACCGGATGCGATGAGGACGCCTGCAGCAAACACTCTCTTTAAATTGCTGATTTTCATAAATTGATAAATCTTTTGCAGCAGTTAATAAAAAAACATGAATTATTCTCACTTTGAAAGTGTCGCCGCCGAATCACCCTCTATGCCATGACATGATCTTTTCGGGCAATGGAAACATTCAGATTGCAACAAGGCGACAACTTTTCCACTGCAAAGATAACACAAAATTTCGGAATGCACAAATATCCGTCATTTTCCGGAAATATATAGAAACAAGCGTCAAACTCAATTTTCTCTACCAATAATATGGTAATTACTCAAAAAATGTGTAACTTTGCAACTGCAGACTGCCATTCTGAAGTCCGGTGCCGGGCCGATGATAGCGGGAACTGTAGCGTCGCGCCCTTGCGTGCGCCGGTAACCACTTATTTTCAAGCGTTTATCTAACGCCCTTTCTTAGTTACCAGAAACCATGATAAATTCATTTTCGGTCAAGAATGAGACAACAGATAACGGCTCTCACGCTTTGATTCTTTAACCAATGACCTTAAAGAGAGCAAGGGTCTAAAAATATTATAGGAGATGAAAAAATATCTCGTTTTGCTCATCGCTTGTATGGGCGTTTTGTTCACAAGCTGTGGAATAAGCCGTGAAGCAACTTCCAACTCCAATGTTGCGCAAACAAATGTTGTTTTATCCCAGAAAAACTACAAGGTAATCGGCACCGTGAGCGGTGAAAGTTCTCAGAATTACTGGTTTGGTATTGGAGGTCTTTCCAAGAAGTCAATGGGACAAGCCGCTATGTCAGACATGTATAAGAACGCCGAGCTTGAAGGCAAAGCACGCGCGGTGATCAATGTCAATGTCACCTACAAAAATAAAATTATATTTTTTTACAGCAAAAGCAAAGCTATTGCTACGGGCACTGTCATTGAATTTATCGGCCATTGAATTCAATGAATAATAACCCACTAAGCTTCAACGGCAAATTATTTGAATCGTAATTTCCGTCTTTAACCTTATACGCAAACCCGGAGGATTTATCACATTCCCTCCGGGTTTTAACTTACAAATTCAAAAAGTCCGATTTATCAAACGAGTGGTGTGGATGTCAGTCTTTGAGGCAGCCTACAGGCACGACGAGGACACCGTCGCGGCGCCGGTAGGCAAAATCGCCCACAGCCGTGAGCACCATCTCAAACGAAGGGGCTTTCATTTTCGAGGTGTCAATCCGGTTGCGGAGCTCTATCAGATTTGCCGCTCCCTCCTCTATCAGCCTATCGCCACCGAGCTTGATCTCCACAAGACCATAATTGCCATTGCGCAGATGCACCACGGCATCACATTCCAGACCCGTACGATCCCTGAAATGATACACCTTGCCATCGAGCGGCTGCGCATACACCCTAAGATCTCTGACACATAGGCACTCGAAGATGAAGCCAAATGTATTGAGATCGTTGATCAAATCTTGCGGCCCTACACCCAATGCGGCGCACGCTATGGAAGGGTCTACATAATAGCGCGTGTCGAGGGTGCGGATTGCGGATTTGCTACGCAGATTCGGACTCCATGCCGGCATGTCTTCAATCACGAATATGCTTTTGAGAGCATTGATATAGGAATAAATAGTCTTATCACTAATATCCATCGTGTCGTTTTCCTTTATATCCTGAAGGATTGTCGTGGCGCTTGCCTGAGTGCCCTGATGCCGGGCATACGACCTCATTATCCTGCGTGTTCTGGTCTCGTCGCGCTCCACATTATCCACTCTCGAGATGTCGGTGCGCACTATAGCCTCGTAATAATTCACAGCCTGACGGAGCGCGGATTTTGAGAAACCTCTGCCGATAGCTCTGGGCCATCCACCCCGGCAGGCAAGAAAGGCGATATCCGACAGGGAGTGCCGGTTGGTGCCCCTCACCTCCGCGTCCTTATGGGCAAACAGGCTCTCCAGACTCACCTCACCCGACGAATCCGCCGACTCCCACAGCGTCATCGGCCTCATGGTGAGCCACGACACCCGGCCTGTGCCGCTATGCCTCATCTCCATCTTTTCTTTGGGAGGAGGCACCGCCGACCCCGTCAGTATGAATTGACCGTCTTTTCTTCTATGATCAACCTCAAACCTGACGGCATCCCAAATTTTCGTAGCTATCTGCCACTCATCGATAAGTCTGGGCGCAGCCCCGGCCAATATCTGATTGATGTCGGTATCTACCAACTGCAGATATTGATTTCGGCGCAATGGATCATCCATATATATGACGCTATTTGCTGCCTGCTCGGCAGCCGACGTCTTGCCACAGGCTTTCGCGCCCTCAAGTAAGACTGCCCCCATAGCATCAAGCTCATCGCGGAGTATGCTGTCTATTATTCGCGGACGATATGATTCCATAATAAAGAACTATTTTGTAGTATAACAACACAAAAAGGCAAATTGTTTCCGTACTTGACACGTTTTCACTTCCGCACTTGACACGTTTTCGCTTCCGCACTTGACACGTTTTCACTTCCGTACTTGACACGTTTTCACTTCCGCACTTGACACATTTTCGCTTCCGTACTTGACACATTTTCGCTTCCGTACTTGACACGTTTTTACTTCCGCACTTGACACGTTTTTGCTTCCGTACTTGACACGTTTTCACTTCCTATGTTGACGAATAAGTGCGGCTTGCTTGAGGGGAGCAAACCGCACTTATTAGTAGGATTATTATAAATTCTTCGTTCAAAATTATTCACTGATCATTTCCACATGCCCGATGGCGAGTTCAGCACTCAGGAGCAGCGGAATCCTGCTGCCTTGATCCACCTGCGCCTGAACCGGATAGCCTGTCGAGGCTCCCTCGTAGGAATACTCGAAAGTCACTGAATAAGTCGGACAGCCGGCGAATGACGAAACTCCATTGTAGGTTACTGTAGCCGACGGGCTGTAGCCGCCTACGATTGGTATGGTGATCTGCTGACCCGGCGACATGCTGCTGAAGTCTATCTCGTGGAAATAGTAAAACATTCCAAGCATATCGGCGGTGACCGTCACCGCCTCCATGGTCTGGGCATCGGCATCAAGATAGCCCTGACCCTGAATATTCTTATAGTTTGCAGGATTGGAAGCAACAAACCCGTCGTTTCTGTATTCCATCACCTTAGGCTTCAGGTACCATCCGTTTTCATAATCCACCCGCTCACGACTCAGTGGAGATCCGGGCGTCATAGTAGCGTTCAGCGTGTCACTCACGCAGAATATTCGGCCTTCCCAGGGAATAGTGTTGCCGTCGAGAGTAGCGTTATACTGATTTCCTTGTGAAGAAAGCGTCACCTTTCCATGCCCGATGTTCACATCGACGAGGCCAAAGTGATAGTGCACATTATAAGAAAGTTCCTGATAAGGAATCTGCACCTGCGCCATTCCCGTAAGAGCCGCAACAAAAGCGAAAAGCAGTAAAAAAGTCTTTTTCATAGTATTTTCTAATCTTAATATCTGATTGATTTACCTATACAACAATCCACTCCATATAAGGTTTGAATCTAAACTCTACAAATAGATGCCTGTGGTCAGTAAAAACAAGATTATTGAAAAGTCATGATTAAAAAAAGATATTGACCGGCTTTATAATTTTTTTATTTTGAAATATAATAATTTATTATTAACTTTGCATATTCTCAAACACAAAACAACTCAAAATCAAAGCAACAGGCTTGCATGAGCCATACATCATGAACGGCATCTTCCGGCAATGTGAAACAGGCTCACTCTATCTCAAGACACAAGAATAATTCAAACACAAGCATACGACTTATGGCAATCAATCTTGACATGGCAAGACAATGGGTGGCAAGTGGCTATCCTATGCCTATAATAACTTCAAAATGTGAACTTCGAGATGCCAAATGGCTCCTCGACGAGGCTATAGTTCTCGACGATGATGAACCCGGCACGGTAGACCCGGAAATGCTCAAACGACTAAACTACACTGTAATAGCCGCCGACGAGCGCCACTGGACATTCCAGTGGGTCATAATCGTCGGAGCCATCATCTCGGTATTGCTCATCAACTGGTGGGGCAACAGCAAGAAGACCGATATTGAAGAGCAGAAGGTGGTAGTGGAGTCTGTGGAGAAATGGACTCCGGGCGACACTACCTTAGCCATGAGCATCTTCAAGGAGCACCCTGACCGTATCAGCTACAGCACCCGCCTGACCCGCCCCGCCCTCTACAAAGCTTATCAGCTTCAGGACGCCGCACGCAAGTATTATGGCGTGCAGAAAAATATCGATTATTATTCAAAACGCGTCACCACCCTCACCGAAGCCGACAAGATAGAGGAGGCTAAGAAAACACTTGAAAAGCTTCAAGCCGAGCAGCCTCAAAAAGAGAAGGAGGCCAAGGAGAGGTTTGAGAAAATCAGCGCAATGAATTATGAGGAGATAAAGGCAATGGCGCTTGAAGAGACCGGCAAAGTGCTTGAAGGACACAAGGGGTCGGAAAAGTCGGCACGTTTCTGGTTCTGGTTTCTCATAATCTGCATACCTCTCTATATCTTCGCCTGCCGCCCTCATGGCTATACGCTCAACAAATACAGCACAATGGGCAATGCCCTCAACGTGATTCAGAGATTCGGGCTCTGGGCTTCAGGAGCGCTCGTGGCCGGCTCCGCGGCATTGCAGTTTACAGAGATCATCACCAAATGGTCTGACGGCTCAACCACAAGATCAGACGACGGCACCGGGCCGCTGATAGCCGCGTTGAAAATTGCCCTGCTCGTAGCGGCATTGGCGGTGTTCTGCTTCACGAGCTGCATCATCATGGCCATCGCCACGATTGCAGGACTTATCCGCAACTACCACTGGAGCGAGATCATAGCCGACATCAACGCCCGCTTCAGACGACTCACACACAAGAATAATTAACACACATTCAAACCAATATCTCATGATGAAACGAACATTATTCTGTCTTCTCCTCTCCCTGCTCTGCCTGTCGCTTCCGGCACAGCAGAGGCGTCCGATCGACAACAACAATCCTCTGTGGCTTATTCATGTCGATGTGTGGAACGCCGCCGATCCGCAGAAGATCATCGATCTCATTCCCGACGAGATCAAACCCTACGTCTGCATGAACTTATCACTCTCGTGCGGATATGATACGAAAGACAACATGTATCGCATGCCGCGCTCAGCAGTGCGCACCTACAAGTCGTGGGCCTCGGTGTGCCAGCACAACGGCCTTTGGTTCACCTGCCAGCCGGCCAGCGGTGGCCACACCCACATTCAGGACGACGACCTCGAGACTTTCGAGTATTTTTTCAAGACATATCCCAACTTCCTCGGATGGAACTATGCCGAGCAGTTCTGGGGATTTGACGAAGCCGGCGACAAGAGCAGCAGCACCCAGCTCACACGCATAGCGCTGTTCGCTCAACTGGTGGAGATGTCTCACAAATACGGCGGATTCCTGACGGTGAGTTTCTGTGGCAACATCTGGAGCCATCTTCTCAACCCTGTGGGCATGATGAAGCGCAACAGTGATCTCTACGAAGCATGCAAGAAATATCCCGAAGCTATTCTCTGGCTCTATAAGTATACCACGAGCAGCTGTTTCTACAACAACGAGAGTGTGACATGGGGGCCCTATATCGCAGGTCTGGCCAAGAATTACGGTGTGCGTTACGACAACTGCGGCTGGAACGGCGCGCTGAGCAGCGTCTTTGGCGACAACAACGGCAAGCCTTATCCCGGGGCTGCCGGCATCGGAACAGTTATGGAGCAGACATGTGTCAACGGCGGTGCCGTCTGGGACGGCCCCGAGCTGATATGGACAGAAGACTTCCAGAACCTCCCGAACACCGTAGTAGACGGATATCAGCGACGCAACTGGGGACATTTCTCTAACTTCGACGGCATCTGGCTCGACATGTTCGGAAAGATAATCGACGGCACCATGTATATTCCCAGCCGAGAAGAAGTGGTAGGGAAGACTAAGATTGCCGTAATCAACGATGTCAGCAACGGCAACGACGAGGATAAATACGCGGCCTGGGGCTCACTCTATGACGGACTTTACAAGCAGGCTGACCCGTTTAACAAGAACGACGGCACCTGGATGGACAACCTTTGCTACTTCAAGAAAAGCGGACGCTACGGCGCAATCCCGGTGATGCTTGAGCCTGCCGACGAAGCAGCCTCGCAGATTCCGGTGCTGGTGAACAAATCAGGACATGCATCGCGTTGGCCATCAGTCAGCAAGAAAACAGCTGAGTTTGACGAGCAGTATCCCGAAGTATCGAAAGGAGATCTTTACGTAAACCGCTTTCGCAACCAGCTCGTGACCTACACTCCTTATTCAAACATCAACGGCAAGAAATCGGCATCTGCAAGGATTCCGCTGAAGTATAATACGTGCGACACACTTGAACTGAAATATGACGTGCTCTCGTCAGGTCTTATACGAGAATATGAAGATCATATCGATTTCTACCTCAACAATTACCGTAACGACACCACAACCCTAAGGAAAGATGTGATCCGCATAGAGGGCCTGACCTACCCGCCAACATACAAGCTGAAGAAACACGACTCATACAGGGTAATGGTGGATGATGACTACATACCGGCCACCAAGACTTACATTCTCAACGTCAGCCATCTCGGGCCGCTTGATATTTCGGTATTCTGCAAGGGTGAGGCCGACAGGAGCGCGATGACCGATGCTATTCCTTCGGCCACGCCTCTCGCCCTGCCCAAAAAGCCGGAGGCCTTCAGAGGCCCGGTTATCATCGAGGCAGAGAACATGGACTACAAGAATGTGGCCAAACTCGCGCTGACCCACTCGGGATGGTGGGCTCCCGACTATAAGGAATTCTCCGCCATGGGCTTTGTGGAGATGGGCACGAACAAGACCGCCTCACTGCGCCACGAACTCAATCTTGACGAGCCGGGCAAGTATGATGTGATCATACGCTATTGCAACACTTCGAAGGCTGGAGATCTGGAAGTTTCGATCAACGGAGAGGTCACCAATGTCACCCTCGACAAAGTGAACAAGAACGATTGGCAGAAAATAAGGATTCCGGCATCACTGACAGCGGGAACGAACACTCTCGTCATCACAAACACCGGAGCCACTGCGCCCACAATCGACCAGGTCATCTACATGCCCGCCGGCACACCTGAAGAGAAATTCCTCGTGACGGTGAAAGAGGCGGCCAACGGCACTGTGGCAGCCGATGTCAGTGAAGCCACCGAGGGGCAGAAAGTGACACTCAGCGTGCATCCTGAAGAAGGTTTCGCCCTGAAGGAACTGAAGATAGTAAACTCCGTCTTCTACACCATGGCAGCCACAATAGAGATAGATGATTCGGGCGAGATATCGTTCACGATGCCTGACGACAACGTAACCATTCAGCCCGTATTCGTAGACACCTCATCTGTCTACAAACTTGACTTCACCGATGTGGCCAACGGATGCATACCCGAAGGCTGGCGCTGCGTTCAGGAGAACAATGAAATTCACCAGTATCCCGAGTCTTACGGAATGGGAGCACGCACTTTCAAAGATTTCAAGGGCTATCAGGGCAAGGCTCTCTACTGGCGCAACGACCGTGCCGAATACGGTGCGCAGAGCGACTATCGCCTCAATCTTGAAGCCGGATCCTACCGACTCACCTTCGCAATGGCTGCTTGGAAAGAACAGCCGTCGTATAAAGTAGTGATCAGAAGCGTAGATTCAAACAACGTGGTGGCTCAATCTGAAGTTTTCAAGACTTCGGCCAATGCCAACGGCAACACCTCGGCCGATCTCTCATCAGAGCCTGAACACGAGTTCGAGTTCACGCTGCCCGAAGCCGGAAACTACATTATCCAGTTCGTGGATCAGACCAACGTGGGCGGCTATCATGAGTTCCTGCTGCTCGAATGCAAACTCAACAACAAGGGCGTCTCCGGAATCGGACAGATCAGCGACGACTCCCCCCGCATGCCGGCCGGCATCTACACACCGACAGGCATAAAGATAAGCTCGATGCAGTCTGGTCTCAACATTGTGATTGAACCCGACGGAACAGTAATGAAAGTGATGGTGAAATAAGATTCCGCCACGCACAAGGCTCTACAAGTAAGGAGGCTCGAGAAGGCCTCCTTACTTTTTTTCAAAAAAAACAGCGGCAATTTGAATCTTTTTGAGATTTACTTGCGTCTATATTTTATATGATATATATGACATATATAATAATATAACCATCAGATTCCATGAAAATCAACCGTCTATTTTCTATGCTGTGCCTCCCTGCCATGTTCATGTCGGCTTACGCCATCGTCCCCAAAACGGAGACCACCTGCCGCTGGATGAGGGTAACCGATGTGGAACGCACAGACTCCTCCACACGCGTAGGAGTCAGACTTCAGAATTTTCCCCATTTCTGGGTCATGGTAAGTCCTGACACCCGCCTCATGGCTACCGAAGACACTACACTGCAATATAAATTGATAACAACCGAGAATATTCAGCTCGGTTCGCAGATATGGATGCCCGAGTCAGGACAACATGAAGGAGTACTGGTTTTCGAGAAAGTACCGGCAGACGTAAAGGTGGTGGATTTGGTGGAAACAAATCCCTCTGAAGCAGCAAACTGCACTTTCGGCATTCACCTTGAAGAAGAAGCCTCCACTGTCACACCCAATCTCATCACACTCTCAGACATCCTTGACAAAGGCAAGAAACCTGCGGAAGAATGGATCGGGCAGGATCCGAAGCGTTATACCGATCTGAAATTCTACGACAAGGACGGCATGGCGCATATTCGCGGCCGCATCACGGATTACTCTCCCAAGTATGGAGTGACTACATTTTCCATACGCACCAAAGACGACTTCACCGACAATGAGAAAATGAATGTTGGCGATATCAATCCCGACGGAACTTTCGCAATAGATATGCCTCTATCCTATCCGCAGTTTGATTACTTCCAGCTCGGAAACATATCAAAAAATCTTTTCCTGATACCGGGTGACACACTCAACATCACTACGTGCATGGCTTCAAGGCCGGACCCGAAACGAGGACACGCCCCCGAGTATTTCGGATATGAAGGGGAGCCGGACGACGCAGTCGTCATCAACATGCTTGCCGACAGCATAGACAGCAGATATGGGCTCAATACCCTCTTCACCAGATATAAAGCTGAGAAAAATGACTCGATGAAGGCCGAGACTTATAAGCAATCGGAAGAACTTGCGGCTTTATTTGATTCCGTAATCACCGATTTGCCGAAACTTCTCGGGGATATGCCGGTGAGTGTATTCGCCAAAGATATTCTAAGCACGTATGCTATCGGACAGATATGTGAACGGATGGAAGATCTACAGACCGAGTTCAGATATGCTAAAGGGCCATCCTACGTGAAGGACGATGAGGGGAACGCCACTTATATTGAAGGAGACGCTCTTGATGAGACAGTATTGCTCAAGCCGTGGATGAAACATAAAGACCTGATATATGATAATCCCCTTTTGATCTGCCACGGATGGGTACTGCCTAACAGATGGAGATTCAACTCGCAGTTCCGACCTTCGGCCATGGCAGCATACGGCATGGAGGAAGTGCCCGGCGCAGGCATATATATTTCTTCAGATGACCTCACGAAGCCATACGCTACAGACCTGAATCATCTCGATTCCATTGGTCTTGGCAATTGTTTCGTAGCCCAGTTTGTTCGCAACGTCACATTGATCGACAACTTTCACACCACCGACACGCCATCAACGGCACAACTGAATCGAAACAACCTGTTGGTGGCGAAAGTGATTAAGCATAATGAATACGATGAGCTTAATGAAATACTAATGTCGGAGTATAATGATTTCGTGAAAGATGTGATGATAGCTGAAAATCAGTTCGGAGTAAAAGAAGACACATCAATAATAATTCCCGACAGTCCGGAGGGCAATGTGCTCTCCAAAATAATCGAGCCATATAAAGGCAATGTCCTGTTTCTTGATTTCTGGGGCATCGGCTGCGGCCCCTGCCGCGCCTTCATGATGGATCAGAAACCGCTTTTAGAGGAGTTGGCCGGTAAACCGTTCAAGGCATTATATATTGCCAATGCAGACGATGGCATGGACGCTTGCAAGAAATGGCTCAGAAAAGAGGAGATAAAGGGAGAGCATATCTTCGTGTCGGGCGACGACTGGCAGCGGCTAAGAGGACTCTTCAACTTCACCGGCATACCTTTCGGCGTCCTCATCGACAGGCAAGGAAATATTGTGAAGTCCAGTTTCAATATCCGCATGGACGAGACGTTGCTCAGAAAGGCACTGGAAGTATAAGGTGATTCCATATTATACATTATAAAAGAGAAAGAACTGATGAAATATATTTTATTTGCAATAAAAAAGGTGATTGCGGCCGCCGTCATCATATCTTGCGGCTCAGTGTCGGTAATGGCGTCCATGAAAGCTCATATCACCGTCAAGACGGCCGAAAATGTAGCTCCGACTGAACTCGTCATCGCTAAGGTGGGAGAGGATCCGGCCAACAGCCAATACAGGACAAATCTTGAGAACGGCATATATGAGGTAGATATAGAGACTGACTTTATAGAGGCGTATGCCATCGACGACTGGACTCAAATCACAACCAAGGGTATGACTTCACGTGTAGCCGATTTCCTGATAGAAGACGGCGCAGAAATAACCCTGACTCTATTTGACGACAGGATTGAAGCTGAATCCACCGGAGTGGAGGCCCTTGCCGCAAAGAGAATGAAAAGCCTCAAGAAGGAAACTTTCGAGGCAAAGAATGAGGCAATTAGAAAGATAGAGGATGAGGATGAAGCCATTGCAACGTATCAGAGGCTGTGGAGGGAGGAGATTGCACCATGGGAAAACGACTACTATGCCCGGAATCCGATGATCAGCTTTCTGCTCGACCTCGACTACAGTCTGGACATGCACAGATTCAATGATCATCAACTGATGCAGAAACTCAAGATCTACCACGATTATTACACCGATAGATACCCGGGGCATCCCGCGCATCAAAGAATAGCTGAAAATGAGAAGGCCGGCAAGCAGATATTCGGAGGGGAGTATCACGATTACGATGTGCGTACACCCGACGGCAAGAAAGTGCGCGCATCAGACTATATGAGGCCGGGCTACAACCTTGTGATATTATGGGCCACATGGTGCTCACCATGCCGTAGGGAAGCAAAGGAGATAGCGGAACGCATTGACCCTTACCTGAAGAAAGGGCTCAACGTGTTTGCGCTCACGAGAGAATTTAACGACACGGAAGCCCTGAAACAGGCTATAGAAAAAGACAACTATCCATGGCCTACTCTTGTAGATCTTAACAATGAATTCAACGTATTCGACCTACACGGAGCCTCGAGTTCAGCAGTCTTCCTCATTGACCCTGACCGCAAGATCATATTCTCCGACACAGGCACTGACAAAGTAATTGAAGCACTCGATTCCTGCATGAATTGAAACCTCACCACGGGCTTCGCACCATGCGCGTAGCCCGATTTTTTTTGATTTTCCGGGGTAAAACGCACTGAATATTTGGAAGTTTGTGAATTTTATATTAATTTTGCGGCGTCATTCAGACAGATATGCCACGACACCCCCTGCGTGTCCGCAAGGAAACTACAAGGGGCTTGCCGCGCATCTACGTCACTGACAGAGATTTATTAACCTTATTAACCAACATTTTTTAATGAGCGAACTTAAAGTTCAGAGCCCGATCGAAGATTTCGATTGGGATGCCTATGAAAAAGGCGCCGCCGCCGGCGAGAAGAGCCGCGAGGAAGTTGAAAAAACTTACGACGAAACTCTCAAGACGGCAAAAGACAATGAAGTAGTGACCGGCATCGTGAAGTCGATCTCAAAGCGCGAGGTGCGTGTAGACATCGGCATGAAGAGCGATGCTATCATCCCCGTGAGCGAATTCCGCTACAATCCCGACCTCAAGGAGGGCGACGAGGTAGAGGTATTCATCGAGACTCTCGAGGACAAGAACGGTCAGCTCCGCCTCTCCCACAAGAAAGCCTGCCAGACCCGCAGCTGGGATCGCGTGAACCAGGCTCTCGAAAACGACGAGATCATCAAGGGCTACGTGAAGAGCCGCACCAAGGGCGGTATGATCGTAGACGTATTCGGCATCGAGGCATTCCTCCCCGGCAGCCAGATCGACGTTCGTCCTATCCGCGACTACGATGTATTCGTCGACAAGACAATGGAATTCAAGGTAGTCAAGATCAACCAGGAATACAAGAACGTGGTAGTAAGCCACAAGGCACTCATCGAGGCAGAACTCGAGGCTCAGAAGAAGGAGATCATCTCCAAGCTCGAGAAGGGCCAGGTGCTCGAAGGCAAGGTCAAGAACATCACCAACTATGGCGTATTTATCGACCTCGGCGGTGTTGACGGCCTCGTTCATATCACAGACCTCAGCTGGGGCCGCGTAAGCGATCCTCACGAGGTAGTTAAGCTCGACCAGGACATCAAGGTCGTTATCCTCGACTTCGACGACGAGAAGAAGCGTATCGCCCTCGGTCTCAAGCAGCTCCAGCCCCATCCCTGGGATGCTCTTGACGCTAACCTCAAGGTCGGCGACAAGGTCAAAGGCAAAGTTGTCGTTATGGCTGACTACGGCGCATTCGTTGAAGTGGCCCACGGCGTTGAAGGCCTCATCCACGTCAGCGAAATGTCATGGAGCCAGCACCTGCGCTCAGCTCAGGACTTCATGAAGGTTGGCGACGAAATCGAAGCTGTGGTTCTCACACTCGACCGCGAAGACCGCAAGATGAGCCTCGGCATCAAGCAGCTCAAGAACGATCCCTGGGAGAACATCGAGACCAAATATGCTATCGGCAGCCGCCACACTGCAAAAGTTCGCAACTTCACCAACTTCGGCGTGTTCGTAGAGATCGAGGAAGGCGTAGACGGCCTTATCCACATCTCCGACCTCAGCTGGACAAAGAAAGTGAAGCACCCCAGCGAATTCACTTCAGTTGGCAGCGAGATCGAAGTTCAGGTTCTCGAAATCGACAAGGACAACCGTCGCCTCAGCCTCGGCCACAAGCAGCTTGAGTCTAACCCCTGGGAGGAGTTTGAAGGCCGCTTCACTGTAGGCAGCATCCACGAAGGCACCGTATCCGAGGTAATGGACAAGGGCGCAGTCATCACCCTCGACGGAGGCGTAGAAGGCTTCGCTACTCCCAAGCACCTCGTGAAGGAAGACGGCAGCCAGGCTAAGCTCGGCGAGAAACTCAACTTCAAGGTGATCGAGTTCAACAAAGACAGCAAGCGCATCATCCTCAGCCACAGCCGCATCGCTGAAGACGCTACCCGCGCCGCACAGCGTGCTGAGCGTCAGGCTAACCGCGCTGAACGCGCAGAGCGCAACGCTCGCCGCCAGGAAGAGGAACGCGTAGAGGCTCCAGCAATCGAGAAGACTACTCTCGGCGACCTCGGCGCACTCCAGGCTCTCAAAGAGCAGCTTGCAAAGGCTGAGAAGAAAGACTGATTCCTCATATATATTTATAGTGAAAGGAGAATCCTGATGTTTCGGGATTCTCTTTTTTTTCGTATCGAAGCGTGAGGCAATATCGTGATATCTGCCCGGAACTTGCACCGGCTTCAGGCAAAGACAGGACGATGTGGCGGCGGGAGGAATCGGGTCTGAATCTCGGCATTAAAAAGAATTTAAATGAAAAAAAGAGAAATATTTTGCTATGTCAGAAAAAATTATTAATTTTGCGAGCCGATTTTATCCAACTCTCATTGCGAGCTCAGGAAGGAACGGGATCTTGGCCGATCACCCCGCCCCTGCCGAGCAGTGAGACAGAGCGCGAGGAAGCGGAGTCTTAGGCCGCATAATCCGCTCATCAAGAGGAATTTAAAAATCAACAACCCAAAAACCAACCAAAGTGGATTCTTTAAGTTATAAGACACTTTCCGCAACTCCGGAAACCATCAACAAGAAGTGGGTCGTAATCGACGCCACAGATCAGGTACTCGGTCGCCTCTGCAGCGTAGTAGCCAAAATTCTCCGCGGCAAGAACAAGCCCGACTTCACCCCCAACATGGACTGCGGCGACAACGTGATCATCATCAACGCAGACAAGGTCATCATGACCGGCCTTAAGATGGACAAGCACGAATATCTCCGCTATACCGGCTATCCCGGTGGACAGCGTGCTTACACTCCGCGCGACCTTATGAACAAGTCTTTCAAGAAGACTATCAAGGCTGGCAAGCACCCTCTCTACATTAAAGTGGTAAAGGGCATGCTCCCCAAGACAAAACTCGGTGCAGCTCAGCTCAAGAACCTCTATGTCTACAATGGCAGCGAGCACCCACACGAGGCAGTAAATCCGGAAGTAATCGATATCAACAAACTGAAATAAACGAAGATGGAAAAAATCAATGCACTGGGTCGCCGCAAAGCAGCAGTAGCCCGCGTTTACCTCACCGAAGGAACAGGTAAGATCACAATCGACAAGCGCTCTCTCGACGAGTACTTCCCCTCTTCGATTCTTCAGTATGTAGTGAAGCAGCCTCTCAAGACTCTTGACTGCGAAGAGAAATATGACATCTACGCACACCTCGACGGTGGCGGCTACAAGGGTCAGGCTGAGGCTCTCCGCCTCGCTATCTCACGCGCCCTCGTAAAGATCAACCCCGAAGACAAAGCCACTCTCCGTGCTGAAGGCTTCATGACCCGCGACCCACGTTCTGTAGAACGTAAGAAACCAGGTCAGCCCAAGGCCCGCAAGCGCTTCCAGTTCTCCAAGCGTTAATATTTTTCAGCGCAAGGAAACTGCAGCATAGAGTTTAGTATCTAAATCGTCAGGATGCCAGAGGATATCTCTTCATGACCTACCTGATGATTGGGATTAAATCCAAAAAAAGAACGTAAACAAACAAAAACAAAAAAGAAAAATGGCAACACCATCATTCGAACAACTCCTGGAAGCAGGATGCCACTTCGGCCACCTCAAGCGCAAATGGAACCCGGCAATGGAGCCGTATATTTTCATGGAGCGCAACGGAATCCACATCATCGACCTCTATA
>CAYPGW010000004.1:0-95170 GCA_964410515.1 uncultured Sangeribacter sp.
TCGCTGTTCCATACCCACCAGAGGTTTTTGGAGATTTCCTCAAGCGGACGAAGCTTCTCGGGGAGAGAATTGGATACCACCATATTATGCCATACAGGCTGATTGGTGTTGCTTACTTGAAGTTTCATATTGATATTATAAGTGTAGATTGTTTCAGTTTGTTTTTATTTCATGCGCTTGTCGCGGTTGGCATCCGCAATTGCGAAAGCCTTGTCGTAGGCCGTGATGAAGTTTTTCCAGTCGGCGAGGGCGGAAGTGGCCGTTGCTGCCTTCGAGCAGGCTGCAGTCAGGCTCTTGTCGGCTGAAGAGAATCGCTCAAGTGCCGAGGCTATGCCATTGACTGTCTGCCAGTAGGAATTATCGTCGCGCTCCACCACGAAAACACCTGTCTGCTCGAGTGCTTCCATTGCGTCGGGAATGCGCGCGTGAGCCACGTCTGATTCCACCCACTGGCCGAAGCCTGACTTGTCGGTGGTGACGGTGGGCACGCCAAACGCTATGCTTTCGAGCGGGGTATAGCCCCAGGGCTCATAATATGAAGCGAAGACTGTGATGTCGAGAGCCGGAAGAATGTCGTAGTATGAGATATTGACAATTCCGTCGTTTCCGTCGAGATAGCACGGAATGAAAATTGTCTTCACCTGCTTCTCGCCTCCGGTGCGGCCCTCGCGCTGGAGCTGTGCCACACGGCAGAATGCCGCGTCGCTCTCCTCATTATTGAGGCGATGGGTGGAGAAGTCATGGTTCACTTTGAGCGAGCCGTGCTGTGCCAGATCGATCAGGAGTTCTCCGTTTGGTTCCTTCACCCATGCGGGCACGAGCACAAGCGCCAGGATGTCGCGGCGTGCTGCCGCTCCTGTTGCCGAAAGCTGAGCCATTGAGTCGAGGAATACGTCAAGCCCCTTGTTGCGGTATTCGTTGCGGCCTGAAGTGGCTACGATCAGGGTCTCATCGCTCCATCTGCGTCCGGTCATCTTTGAGGCTATCTCAAGAAGATGCTTGCGGCCGCGTGCACGAAGCGCTGCGAAGGTGCGGCTTCCCGGCACGAAATCCGGCTCGAAACCGTTGGGCGTCACCACTTCGGGGCGCTTGCTGAGTAGTTGCTCGCATTCATCGGCTGTGAGTGAGCTCACCGCAGTGAAGCAGTCGGCATTTATGGCTGCCGCTTTTTCCACCGAATGCTTGGCCACCATGTTGAGCTCGCGTGCCATCTGGTCGCCGTCATATCCGCGGAAATATTCATATAGGTGCTTGCCGTTGCCGCAGATCGAACGGCCGATAGAGGTGGCGTGTGTGGTGAAGAGGCTTGCTGCCTCGGGCATGATCTTGCGCAGCCATAACAGCCCCATGCCGGTGGTCCACTCGTTGAAATGGGCGAGCACGTTGCGGCTGTCGGCTCCCAGATGAGAGGCAAGTGCCTTCATTACGATGGCCGATGCCACTCCGAAGGCACAGCCCTCGGGATAATCGCCGTAGTTATTGAGTGAGTCCACGCCAAACATTCTCCACATCTCGCCGTAGACGTCGTTGAGTATCGGATAGACACCGTCAAATTTTATGAGGACTACGATCGGAGAGCCGGGAATGTTCCAGCGGCCGCAGCGCATGGTGATGCCGTAAGGAAGTTGTAGCTTGTTAGCTGATTTCAGCAGGGTCTTCGACTCTTTGAAGTAGGGAGATGGATTTTCAGGTGTCCAGACGTCGGGGCCTATGAAGACTAGATTATCGCCAAACTGCTCCTTGAGTACGCGGGCCTTTGTGGAAAGAACTGTATATATTCCCCCGATCTTGTTGCAGACTTCCCAACTTGTCTCAAACAGGAGCTTGTGGCTTTCTTCAGGCTTGGGAGCGGCTGCCTTTTTCGAGGTTTTGCATTCGCTTTTCTTCGTTTCTTTGCTTACCGATTTTGCGGCTTTGCTCGGTTTCGGAGAGGAAAGTGACTTTTTTTCTTTTTTCATATCGCTTGTATAAAATCGATCATAAATCCTGATCGATATTAATTACACGAGTGCAAAATTACAAAAAAAAAGCGTATCTTGCAAGTTAATGGGAAATATAGAGTTTATTTTAAGAGTTTTTGATATTTAATAACCGGAAATAATACTCATGGCATCATCTCCGGGAAAAAGAAAGACCCTGCGGATTCCGCAGAGTCGTGATTTCTTAAATTTAGAAAGGCAGATCGTCTGACGAGTCTCCGCCGTCAAATCCTCCGGGTGTTGTCGGAGCCGGTGGGAAAGCGTTGGCGTCAAATCCGGGCTGAGCCACCGGCTGTTGGGGATATCCAGTCGGCTGCTGTGGATAGGCTGCTGGCTGTTGAGGGTAGCCGCCGGGCTGCGGATAACCCATAGGCTGCTGAGGATAGCCACCCGGTTGCGGGTAACCGGGCTGCTGAGGAGCGCCCGGAGCGTAGGGGCGCGCTGCATAGCAGCTTACATCAGTATACCATCTGTCGTTGAAATCGCGGCTTTCCAAATCCACCGAGAGCGTATAGGAGTTGCCTACCTCCAGATTGATGGTGTCGGCCTTGTCACCGAAGATGTGAAACTTCACTTTTTTTGGGAAGGAGCCGAATGTCTCGAGAACATATTCTTTTTTCTTCCAATCGCGTCCTGCCTTCGACGTGCCCGACTGCATTCCGAGGTCGAGGATGATTTTGCCGTCTATTTCCATGTCTGTTGTTATGTCGTGTTGATTATTTCATATTTAAGGTTTCAAAGTTACATAAAAAACTTTTCATCTGCAAATTTTCATGCCAAAAATGCAAAAAAAATTCCGACACCTGTCAGCAATAAGGTGCCGGAACATTTTCTTTACTCTGTATAGACGTTATCACTCGAAGTCTTCACTTCCCTGACGCGCGGCTACGTCGAAATTGTTGCGCTTCAGGAAGTTCAGGATGTTGTCGCGCTCCTTGCCGGAGTCTACGTCTTCCTTTATGCGACGGCAGGCGTTGGTCATCGCTATATGGCTCTGATAGATGTGGCGGTAGCACTTCGCTATGTCATCGATGATGCTATCCGGGAGGCCTGCTTTCGAGAGAATGAAGGAGTTGACGCCGTAGTAAGAGATAGGATTATGGGCCATCACCACGTATGGCGGCACATTGCCGGTGACGCGGCAGCCTCCTTTCACGAGAACAAAGTCGCCCACTTCGTAGCCTTCATGCACGAGGGCTCCGGATGAGAATATGCAGCAATCGCCTATCTTGCAGTCGCCTGCTATCTTCACGCCGTTGCCGAGCACGCACTTGTCGCCTATTGAGGAGTCGTGGCCAATATGCGACTGCGCCATGATGCAGGAGCCGTTGCCTATCACGGTGGCCTTGTCCTGATGGATGCTTCGGTTGATGATCACTTGCTCGCGTATCTTGTTGTTGTCGCCTATCCTTACGTAGGATTCCTCTCCCTTCCAGCGGAAATCCTGAGGAGTGGCTGCTATGATGCATCCCTCGTAGATACGGTTGTTTTTACCTATTCTCGCTCCCGACAGGATGCTGGTATGGGAATGTATGAAGCAGTCGTCGCCGATCTCGACGTTGCGGTCGATATAGACGAATGCTCCTACGGTGACATTGTCGCCGAGCTTGGCTTCGGGGTGCACGAAAGCCAGAGGTGAGATATTATTCATAATATGGATTTTAGGTTAGCCGGTTTATTCATCTGCCTCCTCCGATGGCTTGATACAGGCTTATCAGGGCAGCGCTGGTGGCATGGCTGCTGCTGAGTTCGGCAAGCTGGGCCTGTAGTAGTCCGCTCCGTGCGGTAAGCACTTCGAGATAGCTCGTCTGATGGTTGAGGATGAAGAGTTCGTTGGTGTATTCCACCGACTTTTCCAGTTCACCAACCTGCAGACTCACCAGACGGTGCTTCTCGCGGCTCTTATCCAACTTCACGAGAGCATCACTCACATCGGCGGCGGCCGACATCACGGCATTCTCGAAGTTGTTGATGGCTTGCTCCTGCTGGGCCTTGGCAACTTTAAGCTGCGCTATGTTCTGCCCCCTTGAGAAGAGGGGTGCGGAGAGTTGGCCGGCAAGCTGAATAAACCATTTACCGGGATTTGTGATCATCGATCCAAGAAGATTGGTGAATCCTCCCTGAGCCGAGATTGCGAGCGACGGATAGAAATTGGCGTGAGCCGACGATACATTGTAGTATGCTACAGCCAGTCCTCTCTCGGCAGCCGCTACGTCGGGGCGAGTGGCCAGATAACTCATCGGGATGCCGTTTTCTGCGAGGGCGGGCATCTCCACTTCCAGACTTGTGCCCACTTCCCAGTTTTCCGGATAAGTATTGAGAAGCACTGAGAAGGAGTTGTTGACGAGCGCTATCTGCTGCTCCAGATCAGGTATAGATGCAGCGATGCTGTAGTAGTTCGCACGGCTCTGGACTACGGCTGCCTCTGTGGTGGCGCCTGCTGCTTTCAGTTGCTCCATTGTAGCAACCTGGTCTTTCCAGATTTCGGCGGTGCGCTTCGAAAGATCAAGCTGCCTGTGCAGAAGCACCAGTGAATAGTAGGCCGACGCCACACCGCATACAATCTGGGAGCGCACTGCCTGTTCGTAAGCCTGTGTCTGCTCGAGGCTCGCTTTCGCTCCCCTCTTGCGATTGAGTATCTTGCCGAAAGCATCTATCTCCCAGTTGGCCGCGAGCGGCAGGGTATAGCTCCAGTTCATGTGGCTTCCGCCGTATGAGGCTGTGCCGCCGTTGGGCGTGAAGGCAACCGAAGGAAGGTAGGAGAGTTTCGCTCCCTGAAGCTGGGCCTTTGCCATCTCGACATTGAGGCGCGCATTGTCGAGACTCGTATTTTCGGTGAGTGCCCGCTCTATATATTTCTGCAGCAAGGGGTCGCTGAAGACGTCGCGCCAGCCCAGATAAGCAGGGCCCGTCGAGTCCTGACGCTCCACCGCCACGCGGTAGGCTTCCACGGCAGCGTTGTCGTCAGGCAATTGATATTTGTTGTAGATATGGCAGCTGCTCAGCATTAGGGAGAAGGCGGCCATATAGGTCAGTCTGATAATATTCTTCATCGTGAATCAGTCTCTATTAATGGTATACTGTTCAAGTTCACGCTTGATCTTCGAGGTGTCCTTGTCTTTCCACGTCGGGGGAGTGAATTTCTCCTGCAAGGTCTGGAATGCCACAAAGAGTGCGGGCACCACAAGCACCTGAAGTATCATGCCTATGAGCATGCCTCCCACGGCTCCCGTTCCGAGTGCCTGGTTACCGTTGGCTCCTGCGCCGTTGGCAAACATGAGGGGCAGAAGGCCGATGATGAGTGCGAGCGACGTCATCAGAATCGGGCGAAGACGTGCCTCAGCTCCCTGAATGGCGGCCTTGAGTATGCTCATGCCGGTGCGTCGCCTGTCGAGCGCATATTCCACAATAAGAATGGCATTCTTGGCAAGGAGGCCTATGAGCATGATGAGCGCAATCTGCAGGTAGATGTTGTTGGCAATATCGCGTATGTATGCGAATATGAACGTGCCCATGAGTCCGAAAGGAACGGAAAGAATCACTGCCCACGGCAGCAGATAACTTTCATACTGTGCCGAAAGGATCAGATATACGAACATGAGGATGAGCACGAAAATCATGCCTGTGCCACCGCTGCTGCCCGATGCTTCCTCGCGGCTCATGCCGGAATATTCGAAGTCGTATCCTCGGGGAAGAGTCTCCTGTGCTACACGCTGGATGGCCTGAAGTGCCTGTCCGGAAGAATAGCCCGCAGCAGGAGTTCCTGTTACCTGTATAGACGTGAACATGTTGAAGCGGTTGATGATGTCGGGGCCGTAGATGCGTTTGAGGCTCACGAAGTTGTCGATCGGGGCCATTTCATTGCCGTTGCGCACCTTGATCTGCTTCAGAGTTTCGGGGCTGACGCGAGCGTCGGGTGAGGCCTGCATCATCACGCGGTAAAGCTTACCGTATGAGTTGAAGTTTGAGATATACATACCTCCATAGTAGCCCTGAAGCGTAGAGAGTATGGCATTCTGAGTCAGTCCCGCCTGTTTCACCTTCGGCACGTCTATTTCGACGAGATACTGAGGGAAGGTGGGGTTGAAGGTAGAATATGCCATCTGTATTTCCGGCTGAGCGTTGAGCACGCCGATGAATTTCTGGTACACGCCGAAGAAATCGTCGAGCGAGCCTCCGGTCTTGTCTTCAAGTTTGAGCTCGAAGCCGTTGGTGGCTGAATATCCCGAAATCATAGGGGGCTGGAAAAACATTATGTTGGCATCCTTGATGGTCGCGCTCTTGGCAAAAAGTTGCTGAAGCACTCCCGAAGCCGACTGTCCCGGTTTCTTGCGTTCGTCCCACGGACGCAGTTTGATGATAAACGAACCGTAGGTGTTACCCTGGCCACCGATGAAAGAATATCCGGTGATCGCGGTGCGGCTTTTCACTTCGGGAATAGAGCCGATGATGGAGTCCATTTCGTCCATCACGGCCTGGGTGCGCTCCTGCGATGTGGCCGGAGGCATAGTGACCGCACCCATTATGGTTCCCGTGTCTTCTGTAGGCACAAGTCCCGTCGGGGTGATATTCATGAGCCACAACAGAATACCGATTGAGGCTGCCACGGTGCCGAAGGAGATCAGTTTATGATTGATGAGCCATGCCACCGCTGTCTTGTATCTTGAGAGAATGGCATCGAAGGTGACATTAAACCAGTAGAAGAATCTGCGCATGAAGCCCATCTTCTCTTTCTTGGCCTCAGTCCTGTTCGGAATGTCGTAGCCGCCTTCCGGGTCTTCATCACCTTCCTCCACCTTGTGGGGCTTGAGGAAGAGCGCACACAGCGCGGGTGAGAGTGTGAGGGCGTTCACTGCTGAGAGGCCGATGGCCATTGCCATCGTGAGGCCGAACTGCCGATAGAAGATTCCCGAAGTGCCGGGGAGGAAAGACACCGGGATGAACACGAGCATCATCACGAGAGTGATTGATACGAGCGCCGATCCGATTTCGCTCATGGCGTCGATAGAGGCCTTACGTGCCGATTTATAGCCCTGATCGAGCTTGGCGTGCACTGCCTCCACCACCACTATCGCATCATCGACCACAATCGCAATGGCAAGCACCAATGCCGAGAGGGTGAGAAGGTTGATGGTGAAGCCGAAGATGTAGAGAAGGAAGAATGTGCCTATGAGGGCCACCGGGATGGCAATCATAGGGATGAGGGTGGAGCGGAAGTCCTGAAGGAAGATGAACACCACGATAAATACGAGCACGAATGCCTCGATCAGGGTCTTGATCACCTCATGAATAGAAGCGAAGAGGAAGTCGTTGACGCTCATTGTGGTTTCTATCACGAGTCCTTTAGGCAGGTCTTTGCGGGCACGATCCTGAAGTTTCTCAATATTCTTGATCACTTCAGTAGCGTTAGAGCCCGCTGACTGGAAGATAATGGCTGCGGAGCCTATGTGTCCGTTGTCGCGGTTTGCGAAGCCGTAGCTGAGTTTGCCGAGTTCCACTTCGGCAACATCACCGAGTCGGAGGATTTCTCCGTCTTTGGTGGCGCGGATCACGATGTCTTCAAACTCAGACTCCTCCTGCAGGCGTCCCTTGTAGCGCATCGTGTACTGGAATGTCTGATTGCCCTGATCTCCGAAACTACCGGGGGCAGCCTCGATATTCTGCTCTGCGAGGGCAGCGGTGATGTCGGCCGGCATAAGGCCGTATTGTGCCATGACATCGGGCTTCAGCCAAATTCGCATGGAGTAGTCTGCGCCGAATGCCATAGCCTCGCCTACGCCGGAGACACGTTTGATTTCAGGGATAATGTTTATCGACATATAGTTGTCGATAAACTGGCTCGTGTATGTGTCGGTCTCGTCGAAAAGCGACATTACCATAAGCATGGAGCTCTGTCGCTTCTGGGTGATGACACCCACCTGGTTTACTTCCGCCGGGAGGAACGCCGCGGCCTTAGCCACGCGGTTCTGGACATCGACGGCAGCCATGTCGGGATCCATGCCCTGTTTGAAATATACCTGGATGGTGGCCGAACCGTTGTTGGATGCCGAAGAAACCATGTAGTCCATGTTCTCGGCGCCGTTGATCTGCTCTTCAAGAGGCGCTATCACTGAATTCAGCACCGCCTGGGCAGATGCTCCCGTATAGGATGTGCTGACTGAGATCGTAGGGGGTGCGATATCGGGATATTGCTCAATGGCAAGCCCGTTGAGGCCAAGGATACCGAAAATGACGATGAAAATGGAGATCACCGTCGAGAGTACCGGCTTATTTATGAATCTGTCAAGTCTCATTATGCGTGGCTGTTACTTTTTCCTTGAGATTGTCATGCCGTCTTTCACCGTGGCTCCTACGCCCTCGATCACTATCTCGTCGCCGGGTTTCAGGCCTTTGGTCACTATGTA
Source organism: uncultured Sangeribacter sp. (assembly GCA_964410515.1). Lineage (GTDB taxonomy): Bacteria > Bacteroidota > Bacteroidia > Bacteroidales > Muribaculaceae > Lepagella. Next base: position 8,384 of record CAYPGW010000004.1, read on the forward strand.
GTTAGTGCCGTCGTTCTTAGAGTCGATCTGTATCGGTGTCTGGTGAACTTTGGAACTGTCGCCCACTACGTAGACGAACTTCATGTCCTGAATCTCGAATGTGGCTTTCTGCGGAATCGAGATCACGTTTTTATTGATCGACGGGAGAAGCACCTGGCCGGTGTTTCCGCTGCGGAGCATTCCGTCGGGATTGGGGAAAGACGCCTTCACCGTGGCGCTTCCGGTGGCCGGATCAAGCACACCTGAGATTGATATGATGCGTCCGGGCTGGGAATACATCTCGCCGTTGGCCAGTTTCAGTTCCACTCCCGGGAGGGAATCGAGCACCTGAGTCATCGATCTGCGCCCCTCATCAGTGAGTGCGAGAATTTCTTTCTCGGTCATCGAGAAATAAGCCTCCATCTGTCCGTTGTCTGAGAGAATGGTGAGAAGAGTGGAGGGGCTGACGAGAGTTCCTTCCTTATAGTCGATAGTGCCCACCACTCCTGCGGCGGGGGCTTTCACGAGTGTGTAGGAAAGGTTTTTCTCTGCCGAGGTAAGGTTCGCGCGAGCCTGCCCAAGCTGAGCTTTGGCAGCGTTCAGCTGGTCTACGCTTGTCTGGTAGGCTGAAGCGGAGATAATGTTTTTATCAAGAAGTATCTTGTTATTGTCAGCGTTGGTCTGCATGGTGTTGACATTGGCCTGAGCCACTGCCACCGCTGCACGAGCTGCATCAACGGCAGCCTGGAGCTGAACCTGATCGATGGTGAAGAGCAGTTGTCCTGCGGCCACTCGCTGGCCTTCCTGAACATTGACCTTTGTAAGGAAACCTGATATCTGCGGACGTATCTCCACGTCGTTCTTGCCGTGGAGCGTAGCGGGATAGGTAGTGTTGAGGTCTGCATCTGACTCTGTGATGGTCAGGGTAGCGATCTGCGGCGGCTGGCTCTGTTGCCCGGCGTTGTCATTGCCTTTACATGATGACAGGCACAGCATGGAGCATGCTGTCGTCAGCGTGCAGACGCTTACGGTTTTAAGTGTCATTTTCATATTTTTTCGATTAATGTCGTTATTGTTCAATAATTATTATCATTTCATGAAAAACGATATAGGGAATCGTGCTTCAGTAAGCATTTATTAAGGTAAACACTTTATTCAGGACAAAGTTAATCAAAAACGGCGGTAATTTTGAGACATCATCTATTATGTCAATAAAAAAAGGAAAAACAGACCAAAAAACAGATGCGCCGGCCCTGAGATAGGGCGGCGCATCATTAGAGTTTTGGAATTATTGATTATTTTCTGAATTTGGACGAAGCGATATTGCCGTCAGAGTCTTTAGCTACCGCGATATAGACTCCCTTGGGAAGAGAGGCGGTGGAGATGGCCGATGAGCCGGATGCCACACAGCGACCCTGAAGGTCTATGATCTGCAGGTAGCATCCCGGAGCCGAAACTGTTGCGTCGGCCACGCTGATGGCGATTCCGCTTTCTTCAGTCACGATGTCTACTCCCGATGCAGGATTTTTCACGATCACGCTGCATGAACTATTGCCGTTGAGTATCGACAGGTTCACTCTCGTGCGTCCCTCGGCTATGGCCTTGAACTCAATCTGCAGAAGGTTGTCGGCAAAGTGCTTATTGCCGGTCATCTCTAACACTTTATCGTTGAATTCGCAGATGAATCCGTCCATCACCTCGTCTTCCGTGAATTGTTCACGCGAGACAATGGCTATCTCAATCTGGAATACATCGCCTTCAGTCACAGTTATGCTGTTGCCGGGAAGATACACGATATTCTCGAAATAGAGCATCGGATCCCATGCGTTCCATGCATGAAGGCTCCAGGGAGCTTTATTATCTGTGCCGTAGGCAAATCCGAGTTTCTCACTAAGCAAGTCCACATCAATCTCATTCTTATTGATTGAGGTGCCTTCCACAGTCTTCTCCAGGAAGTCGGGATCGATGCATGCGATATTGTCAAGCACGAGATTGTCTTTCACGCCGTATTCATAAATCACCTTATCCTTATATACCGGATTGCCGCTGGCATCATAGTGATCCACTTCCGGCTCGGCATTGTAGGATGTGCGGCCCACTACGCGATGCACGGTAGCAAGCTGGTGAGGATAAGACTCCTGAATGGTGAGCACCGGATATTTCAGTTCGGTAAGTCCGATAAGGTTCTTGCTCACCGGTGTGTCGCTCTTGTGTTGCCAGTCTCCTTCCATTTCGCCTACGATGCCTCCGGCTGCCAGCGCTTTGGTCCAGCGGTTAGGCTCCGACACTTCAATCGAGCCTTCCACATAGCAGCGGGTCACGGTGGAGCGGTTGAGGAATCCTGCGATTCCTCCCACAGTGTTCTTAGCCTTCAGCGATGCGTCTACGTGGCAGTCAGAGATAACTTCGTCGCCTGTGGTTGTGGTTCCGACAATGCCGCCGAGAGTGTTGTCGGCTACTATGTTGCCGATAAAGGCGCTTGACTTGATGTCGGAACTTGTGCGCAGTTCTCCGGCGATGCCTCCGACCGTGTTGCCTTTGGGAAGATTGATTTCAGCATCTGCCACCATGCATCCGGTGATTTTTGAGCGTGTGAACGCCTTTCCTACGATGCTTCCGAAGAGTCCGTCGAACTTATCTCCATATACTCTTAGGCGACGCACATTGATGTTGTCGAACGTGCATTCGATGGGATTTACGCATAGAAGGGCGGCATCGTTGCCTCCGCTGAGTTCCATTGAGCAGTCGAAGAAATCGAAATCCTTGAAAGAAGCATACTGGGCATTAGCGATGAGGCCGGTCTTACGGCTGCTCTTAATATGCAGATTTGAGATCGTATGGTTCTTGCCGTCGATAGAGCCGGTGAAATAGTCAGTCATGGGCACTTTCGTTCCGGCGCAGTCAATATCGGCAGTCAGGCGATAGTGTGCGGAAGGATAGTTATGTATCTGGCAGAGGTCGCCGGCAGTGGCGATGAGGTAGGGATCTTCGGCTGTGCCTTTTCCTCCCTCAAATTTAGAGAAGGGGAGATCGTATGAATCGGCAGTGACGGCATTGTCGAGCGAATATGCTATCACGAGTTTCTTATTGTCGGTGCCGAAGAGGTAGACTGTAGAGATCTCACCCTTCTCCTCATCAGGAAGGAAGGTATTGATAGCTCCGTCTTTCACTGTGGCGATCAGGAATTCCTCTCTCAGAGCCACATCCTCAGGATTGACCCTGCGCTTCACGAGCATCATGTATTCTATATCCTTGTCGGTGTTGAACACAAAAGGTGAGAGTGCATCTTGCGAGACGTAGATCTGCGCCAGCTCCACGCCCTGACCTGCGGGGATCTTATCGACCCTTATGAGTTCACCCTCCATGTCGATCCATAGAAGGGGAGCCGAGAGGTTGCCCTCTTCGTCATAATCACCGTAGCCTGATGCGATGGCGTAGGCATAGCCCCGACCTGTCGAAACGCGGTCGATGGTAAGCGTCAGGGGATAGCCGCGATACATCTGGTCTACGTTGCAGACCGAATTTGCAGAATACAGGTCAACAAATTCGAAGATCATCTCGTCGCCTGTGTGGATGAACATGGTCTGGGGTTCATAGCCGGGCACGTCAGAGAGGCTTGCGAAGTTGAAGGTGTCTTCAGCAAGGGTCTTGATGCGATTTCCTTTCGAGTCATAGACGTAGTATGATGAATTATAGTTGTCATCATCGCTGATAAGATACTCGTCCACAGTCACCACAAAGCAGGGTGTGCCATCGGCTGAATAGTGCTCGAAGTCCACATCGTCGTCATAATTGAGTGTTCCTATGCCGTAGAAGGTATAGAGCACGTCGGGATTGTCGTTGCGTCTCGAAGTCTCGATTGAGGTCGTATAGACAGTGTCGAACGATTTCGGATAGTTGTCGTTGAGTTGCTCCACTTCGATGAGCAGTCGGTTGTCAGGCGTGAGATCTTCATTTCCGCCCATTCCGGAGGGGTCGATGAAGAGTGATTTCTCATAGCGGGCATAGGTGAGCGTCAGGCGGCCGTCTACATTCTTCGACAGCATGGTGGGTGTCGACATCTGGTCGCCGGGCAGACACAGCATAGGAATCTCCTTCTCTTTTATCACGGTTGCCCCACCGCTGCTTCCCGCCTTGGTGTAGGTGGTGAGCACCTGATAATATTGTGAGAGAAAATCAATGTATTCGTGATATTCCACATTCGGATCGGGAGTTTTCTCGGTGAGGAAGGTGATGAAGAATTCTTCCACCCAGGGGTTGGAGGCAAGGTTGATTGCGTCTACCGGCATTCCTGGTATCACCGACACAGGGATGTCGTATTCGCCGGAGCGTTCACCACCGATCGAATAGACTACGGTGCGCGTGTTCACCGTATAGTCGGGTGTATTCATGGCCAGAGCGACCATTACCTCATATTTACTGTCGAAATTGAAGAATTTTTGTGTCACTACCACATCAAGCTGTGCCTGAGCGCAACGTGTCTCGTCGTCTTCGAATTTGATGGCATCGGTGACGGTGCCTACTTCATTGAAGTTATTGTCATAGATGGTAAAAGAGTATCCTTTCAGAAGATGCTCAGTGACCATTCCGCCTTCCAGTTCATGAGGTTCGGTCTCATATTTGCAGGTGGCATACCATGTCGTTCCGTCGGGGCCTTCGAGATATTGAAATGTATCGGCTCCGGGCGTTGAGAATGAAGGGGAGATCTTGCGGGCGCCGTCTGCCGCTATCGGTCCGGCTTGGCTCCATGCGGCTGCGGGGCCTTTTGCTGTCCTCATGCGGCTGAGCGGATGCTGCTGATCCTTGTGAGGTCTGGGAGCGGCATCTGCCGGGAGAGCGCAACTTCCAATCACTGCGGATAGCAGAAAAACGGAAATCTTTTTCATTATTCTTAGGTTAAGTTGTTTTCAATCAAATTATGTGATTTCTCCAAAATATATTATCTTGCAAAATTAATCAAAAAATGCAAGAATCATGCAAGAATCATGCAAGAATCATGCATGGGCGGGGTTAAATATTGTTAAGATAACTAAAACGGTCAGGCTGTGGAGCCTGACCGCTGATTCATTTATTAGGATTGAAAGGGGGAGGAGTGCCCGGATCGTCGTCTTCTTCCGGCGTGTCTTTCACTTCGGTGGCCGGAACATCAATGGCCTTCCGGTGTGACTCATCCTTTCTGTTTATCTCTATGATTTCATCGGTGCGGCTTTTCCATTTTCTGGGGCCGAGGATCGCTTTCACGTCTTCGTTATAGATCACTTCCTTCTTCACCAGCAGATCGCGGATCTCATTGTGCTGGGCAGCATACTGACGCAGTATTTCCTTCGCGCGCTCATACTGCTCATTGATGATGCGCACCACTTCTTCGTCGATCTTGCGGGCTGTCTCCTCTGAGTAAGGCTTGGTGAAGCCATAGTCCTGACCCGTGGAGTCGTTGTAGTTGATGTTGGGGAGTTTGTCGCTCATGCCATACATCATTACCATAGCGCGTGCCATTTTCGTGGTTTTCTCAAGGTCGTCTGAGGCACCTGTGCCAATGCTCCCGAGAAATACCTCTTCAGCCGCGCGCCCTGCGAGCATTCCGCACATTGTGTCGAGCAGAGCCTGGGTGGGAATGATCTGGCGCCCTTCAGGAGCATACCATGCAGCTCCGAGAGCACGTCCGCGTGGCACTATGGTGACTTTCACAAGGGGATTGCCATATTCAGTGAGCCAGCTTATGGTGGCGTGGCCGGCCTCATGGGTGGCGATTGCAACTTTCTCTTCGTCTGTGATCACACGTGAGCGTTTCTCCAGGCCGCCTACGATGCGGTCGATGGCCTGCATGAAGTCGTCCCACTCCACAGCCTCCTTGTTGCGTCTGGCCGCGATGAGGGCAGCCTCGTTGCATACATTGGCGATGTCGGCTCCTGAGAAGCCCTGGGTCTGGCGGGCAAGCTGCTCCACGTCAAGATTGGAATTGGTCTTGATGCGGCGCAGATGCACCTGGAAAATCTCGACACGGTCTGAGAGTTCAGGCAGGTCTACGTAGATCTGACGGTCGAAGCGTCCGGGACGCAACAGGGCCTTGTCGAGCATGTCGGCGCGGTTGGTGGCCGCCAGCACGATCACGCCGTTGTTGGAGCCGAAGCCGTCCATCTCGGTCAGCATCTGGTTGAGTGTGTTCTCGCGCTCGTCGTTGCTGCCCATGTTGGGATTCTTGCCGCGCGCACGGCCCACGGCATCAATCTCGTCGATAAATACGATGCAGGGAGCCTTATCCTTTGCCTGCTTGAAGAGATCGCGCACACGCGCTGCTCCCACGCCGACAAACATCTCCACGAAATCTGAACCCGAAAGCGATAGGAATGGTACTCCGGCTTCTCCGGCCACGGCTTTTGCAAGCAGAGTCTTGCCGGTGCCCGGAGGGCCTACGAGGAGGGCTCCCTTAGGAATCTTTGCTCCAAGTTCTGTATAGCGCTGGGGATTCTTGAGAAATTCCACAATCTCTTCTATTTCCACTTTGGCTTCGGCAAGTCCGGCCACGTCCTTAAATGTGACGTCGGTGCTGTTGTCCTTGTCGAAGATGCGGGCCTTCGACTTCCCGACGTTGAATATTCCTCCACCATTTCCGCCGCCGTTGCTCATGCGGCGGGTCATGTAGACCCAGAAAATGATGAAGATGAGGATTGGGCCGAAATACCAGAAAATATTCATCAGATTGCTTTTCTGCTCATATTTCACAGCCATCTCCGGCTTTCCTTCCGACACAAGATGCTCGTTCCAGGCGTCGATCTTGTCCTGAATCTTGCTTGCGCTGGGGATAGTGGTGCGCAGGCGTTTCTCTGAGTCGGGCCCTTGCACGTCGTCCTTCATGTTCTGGTGCTTTGCCCCGCTTTTTGTGAGCACACCTATGGCTGTGCCCGATTCCGGAATCACTTCTATCTTGCTGAAGTCGCCGGCTTTTGCCGCCGTCTCAAAGTCTGTCCAGTCCACATTGCGTGTCTGGCTCGAATCCTGAAAATAATAAAGTCCGAAGAGGCATGCCACTATGAGGATATACATCCAGTACATCCCGAAGAGGGGCTTGCGGTTGTTTTTTCCGTTTTTATTCGGTAATAATCCCATGTCGAATTTTTAGTGAAAAAGTGAAGAAAAGGTTGCGCTTGCGGATATGGTCAGATCTCGTCGGGCAGACGGGTGGTCTTTGCGTCGCTCCAAAGATCCTCTATGCGGTAGAAACTCCTTGTGTCTGGAAGAAAAACGTGCACCATCGAGTCGCCGTAGTCGATCACTATCCACTGGCTGTTGCGGTAGCCGTCGTAGTTCACGGGCTTCTCTCCGGTCTGCTTCTGCACTTCCTCCCTCACATTGTCGGCGATGGCGCTTACCTGGGTGGTGGATTTGCCTGTGCAGATAATAAACTGTCCGGTCGGAGCTCCGTCTACTTTCTCCAGATCAAGAATGGCGATGTCCGATCCTTTTTTATCTTTTATAGCGTTTGTGATGATTTCTGCAAACTGGTTCATATAATATTTTATGTGTTGGGTGATATTTTAATAGTGTGCATAGATGCGCACACTCCCCCTGATTATAACAAAAAACGCGCCAAAAGTTTGACGCGTTTTAGTTAAATTTTTAGAAAATCAGAGATCTTCAAAGATAGTGTTGTATCTTTGGCCGATTATGTTCCAGTCGATAAGGTTCCATTGGGCTTCGAGATAATCTGCGCGCCTGTTCTCATAGTCGAGATAATAGGCGTGTTCCCAAACGTCGATGCAGAGCAGGGGAGTGAGGCCGTCTTTCAAGGGCGATTCTGCATTCTTGCCCTGCGTGATGATGAGTTTTCCATCGGCATCGCACGACAGCCAGACCCATCCCGAGCCGAACAGTGTCTTCCCGGCCTCGTTCATGGTCTCTTTCAGATTGTCAATGCTTCCGAACTCCTCATCAATTTTCTTACGCAGTATTCCATCGGGTTCATGCCTTCCCTCAGGGTCAAAACTGAAGAAATAGAAGATATGGTTCCACGCTTGCGAGGCATTGTTGAAGAGCAGCCCTTCGCTGTGGCGAACTATGTCTTCGAGCGGCATGTCTTCATATTCGGTGCCTTCGATCAGCTTGTTGGTTGTATCGAAATAGGCTTTGGTGTGTTTCCCGAAATGTATGCTCACTGTGCGCTCCGAGATGTAGGGGGCGAGTGCATCGGGGGGATAGGGCAGTTTCGGTTGTTGTATCATAATATCAAAAGTTTAAGGATTTAAATATATTATTGTTATTTATTGAGTTTTTCCTGTTCTTTCTGTTCATAAACTTTGAGCAGGGCTATGGCGCGCGCCGTTTCGTCGGCTATGTCCGGGGCATCGGCGAGAGCTTCCGACATCGCCACTCCGTTGCAGCCGGCATCCATAAGCTGCGCTATGTCGTTGTAGGTGACGCCACCGGCTGCAACACGCGGCAGAAGAATCTCTTTCGAGTCCATGAAGCGGCATATATCGGCCACTCCGGCAATCCCGAGTGGTGTGGTGTTGCATCCTGTTATGGCTTTATATGGGGTGAGCATCACGAAGTCTACGTCAAGACCCTGAAGCATTGAGATGCGATCAGTGTCATGGGCTTCCACTCCAACCACCGCGGCTGCCCCGAGTGTCATCCGGGCATGTGATGGAAATTCAGATCCTTCGCTCAGGCATACTCCGCCCACATTGATTTCTTTGGCGAGATCCACCTTATCGCGGAAAATGAGGAATGCCTCTTTCTCGATGCAGAGAGGCATGGCGCTCTCCACTATCTTGCGTATTCGGTCGTCAGAAAGGCCGTCGGTGGCTATCTCTATCCATCCGCAGCCCGCGTTGAGCACTTCCTTTATCTGGTCTTCCACAGCGCGTCGGCTGTTGTTGTCGGTAATATATTGGAGCATGTGTTTTATAGTTTTTCAGGTCTCGTAGCGAGACGAAAGATTAATGATTATTGTTTAGGGCGTATCTCCTCCGAAGAGATTCCCTTGTCTTCCTCAGGGAGGGCGCTCTCGATGGCTTCACGGCATTGGGCCATGAGAACTTTGGTATTGAAGCCCTTCTCTCCCGGAAATATCGGCTCATGGATGGTGAGGATGATCTTTCCAGGGCGAATATTATAGGTGAAGCGGGGCATGGCTCTGAAACTTCCGTCGATTGTGATCGGCACCACCGGCAGCCTGAACTCAGCCGCAAGCATGAATGCCCCGCGCTTGAAGGGAATCATCTTGCCGTCCCATGAGCGGCTTCCTTCGGGGAAGATGACGAGCGAGCGACCGTCTTTAAGCAACTGCTCCGCTTCCTGAATGGTGTGTCGAATATTGGCTATGCTGGTGTCGTCTACGAAAATGTCGCCAGATTTCTTGCAGGCCCAACCCACCATGAAGACTTTTTCCAGTTCCTTCTTCATCATCCAGATGAATTTGTGGTTGAGATATCCGAATATCGACCAGATGTCGAATGCGCCCTGATGATTGGCTGTGAAGACATACGACTGGGAACGGTCTATGTTTTCCCTGCCTCTGACCTCCACTCTGATGCCGGCGAGGAAGCAGCAGACTTTTCCCCAGTAGTGGGCAGGCCAATAGCCCCAGAATTCGGCATTTCCGACCACACAACCCACAATGGTCAGGATCGAGGTGATGAGGGTTGCTATCACAAAAAGCGGGGCTGCTATCAGCCACTGGTAGATACGGTAGATCAACAGTTTCATCTGAATTTACTGGAAAGTTGGAAAGCTAATCGCGTTGGACCGGGGCTTATTCGTCGGCGGGAACGGGAGCGATGAGTTTGTAGCCTTTGCCGTGAATATTGATGATCTCTATGGCGGGATCGCTCTTGAGGAGCTTCCTTAACTTGGTGATGTAAACGTCCATCGAGCGGGCGTTGAAATAATTGTCGTCTACCCAGATGGTCTTGAGTGCGAAGTTGCGCTCCAGTATGTCGTTCACGTGCGAGCAGAGAAGGGCGAGAAGTTCCGACTCCTTGGTGGTCAGCTTCTGAGTGTTATCTCCGTCTACGAGCACCTGCTTCTGGGTGTCGAATGTGAATTTGCCGATTCTGTAGAGTGTCTTCTCACGATCTTTCTTACCCTTGACGCGACGGAGTATGGCATCGATGCGCACCACGAGTTCTTCCATCGAGAAGGGTTTGGTGATGTAGTCGTCAGCCCCGAGTTTGAAACCTTCGAGAATGTCGTCTTTAAGGTTTTTGGCAGTAAGGAAAATAATAGGCACTTCGCTGTTTACATTCCTGATTTCCTGTGCTAGGGTAAAGCCGTCTTTCTTCGGCATCATCACGTCAAGCACGCAGAGGTCATACTGGCCCTTCAGAAAAGCCTTGTATCCCTTGTCTCCGTCGGGGAAAAGGTCGGCATTGAATCCTTTCGCCTGTAGGAATTCCCTGAGAAGCATGCCTAAATTCTCGTCGTCCTCGCAAAGGAGTATTTTAATTTTCTCTTCCATGTCTTATATTTTAAAAATTAATAATTCAAAATTTAGTATAACTAACACTAATGATCGTTCATTATATAAACATCTATCCGGACTTTATTCCTGCGTGTTGTGAGTATTTTTGTCATTTATTTTGTGCAAGCGGAAGTATTATAGTGAATTCCGATCCCTTTCCGAGTTCCGACTCCACAGAAATCGAACCGCTGAAGAGCGTCACCATTCGCTTCACGTAGGCAAGTCCGAGTCCGAAGCCTTTCACGTCGTGGCGGTTGCCGGTATGAACCCGATAGAACTTCTCGAATATCTTCTTGAGGTCTTCCTTTTTCATCCCTATGCCGTTGTCGGCTATAGTGATTTTCAGGCGTTGGCCTTCTATGTCGGCCGTGGTTACTTCGAGTATAGGATCCACATCCTCGTTACGATATTTCACGGCATTGTCGAGCAATGAGAAGATTACGTTGGTGAATTGCATCTCGTCTACTCTCACCATGGCTTCGTCGGCATCATTGCGGAATGACAGCGACCCTCCGAACCGCTCCACCTTCAGCTTGAAAGTGCTCACTACTCCGGCAATAATCTTATTGGCATCCACTATGGTATAGTTCAGCGCGCTGGTCGAGTTCTCGAAAACCGACATCTGAAGCACCTTCTCCACCTGGAAACGCAGTCGCTTTGACTCGGCCGTGATCACTTCGGAGATGTGATGCAGCGTTTCAGGAGATTTCCTCACCGACTGGTCGTTGAGCATCTGTGCCGCAAGCGATATGGTGGAAATGGGGGTTTTCAGCTCGTGGGTCATGTTATTGATGAAATCGGTCTTCATCTCTCCGATTTTTTTCTGACGCAATGCCAGAATTATGGTGAGGATAAAGATTGCGAGCAGCAGAAGGGTCAGGGCGAGTGTCGGAATCACGAATCTCACCGATGAGAAGATATAGTTGGTCTTGGTGGGAAATTGCACCTTGAGTTCGGTCCGGTTGCTCGAGTTGGGGAAGAGCAGCGCGGTGTATACCTTTTTATCTTTGTCGTCAAGATCGGAGTCGAAGCCGGATGTTGAGTAGATGGTATGCCCCTTTTCCGTGACAGCGAAACTGAACGGCACTTCCAGACCGTTGTTGGCGAGTTCAAACGCCAGCACGTTGCGTATGGTGGCTGAATCTGCCCGCTCCACCACCGGACGCCGCGATGCATCGTAAAGAATCGACAGCACCACTTCATTTAGAAGGTCTTTCTGATAGATATATTGCTGCTTTATGGCCTCCTGCATCTCCTGATAGCGTTTTTCCACGTTGTCGGTAGGAGTCGGGAAATAGGTGATGGAGTTGTTGGCAGAGGGGGCCATGCCCAGAAATTCTTCGGTTTTTGCGTAACTGTCGCCTCCCGCATATCCTCCGTTGAGCATATTGATGTCTTCCTCAAGAAAGTGGAGTGTCTCGCGCCTTTCAAGATAGCCCACGGTGCCGTAGATAGAGCGCATGACTCCCTCGGAGAATTGCGATTCACGCATCTTCACCATGTTTTCCAGATATGTGATCTGAAAGTAGAGCAGGGCGGCAAACGTTATGCCCATCACCACTGTCAGGAGCCAGATGATTGATTTCTTCATTGGGGAAATATGTCGTGGGTGATACGACTTTTTACCAAATATTAATAATCTTTTTGTAAAACTAACGTTTTAATGTGTGGTATTGTTTAATTTCGGCATGCGGCAGGTGATGGGAGATGCAATAAAGCGGGGCGTATCAGCGTTATAATGAGTATGAAAAGAATATTCAGTATCATTATGGCCGTCATGGCTCTGCTCGGAGTGGTTTCGTGCAAGGAAGATGCCCCGTTCTCGGTGGGCACGAAACGCACCGTGCTGGTCTATGCGGTAGCTTCAAATAATCTGTCTTCTTCACTTAGAAGTGATATGAGCGAGATGATCGCCGCTGCTCCGGATGTGGCCGGCCTTGGAAGCATGGTTAGGGTCTTGGTCTATAGTGTGGCATCTCAGGCCGCTTCTGAGGCTACGCTGAAAGAATTGAAGAAGGACGAGGAAGGAAAATGGGGTTTTCAGACACTTAAAAGTTACGACCGTGACACTTATTCCACCGATCCCGACAGGATGCGTGAGGTGTTTCAGGATGTGACCTCCATCTCCGAATCAGATAAGTATGGCCTCATTCTGTGGTCGCACGGCACAGGGTGGCTGCCAAATTTCTCTAATCATGGCAACGACTCGGGGGCTTCCGCTCCTCAACGCAGTTTCGGAATGGACAAGAACGGCTCTACTACAGATTATTGTGATATTCATGAACTGGCGGAGGCCATCCCTGACGGTATGTTTGATTATATCTGGTTCGACCTGTGCTATATGATGGGTATTGAGGTATGCTATCAGTTGCGCGATAAGTGTGATTATATCGCCGGCTATCCTACCGAAGACTGGAGCGACGGCATGAACTATGATAGCACGCTTCCGATGCTTGCTGCGCCGGTGCCTGATCTGACAGGGGCGGCCGAAAGTTTCTTCACACATTATAATAGAAATGGCCTTGCGGTGACGGTGACCGTAGCGCGCACCGCACCTCTTCAAGAATTGGCCGAGGCAGCGGCTGCTTTGTATGCTGCCGGAACAAGACCTGACAACTCAACCGACTTGCAGAACTATAGCCGGCTTAAAGGCAAAGGTCAGGAATTGTTTGATTTCGCTCAATTCTCGGAGCGCTATCTGCAAGAATCGCCTGATAGCCCTCTGATCAAACGTTTACGCACAGCCTTGGATAAAGTTGTGGAATATGGTGCATGTTCTGTGGCATCGTTCGACGGGCAGTATGGCTATCCTTTCAATCCGGAAATCTACAGCGGATTCTCATGCCATTTCCCCGGTACCGCTTCAGTGGCTGCCGAGGCTTACTATTCAGATCTCGACTGGGTGAACGCTACGCTTCCCTGATAAGTCACCAGCCATTGTTGTCGGGATACGTGTCGGAATGGCACTCTTTCAACATGCAAGGTGAGCCGTAGCCGAGATAATTCTCCTTATATGTGCGCGTTTCATCATCAGATAGCCTCCTTATCAGCCGCGACATGCCCGATAAGATAGAGGGAGAGGGGCGATAAGTCTTTATTTCTGTAGGGGTGGGATATATCAGCACGTATTCATCGGGTGTGTCACTCTGCATGCCCTTGCAGGTAGCGTAGCAGTGGGTTGATGAACTTGAGAGGTTGTCTTCAGTAAAGAAATAAGGTAAATAGCAGCATACCGGAATCCGCTCTCCGCCGACTGCGGCAGGAATGTCTGAGACAAGATACATCCGCATCTTGGATACACGTATCTTTGCAGGCAGGATGTCAATTAACGATGCCGGGGGATATACCCATGCGTTTATGTTGTCGCTTTCATAGAACGGCGACCGTCTCACGGCACCGGCCTGATATGTGAAGTTGCTGAGCCACTTTGTCCGTTCAGATTTAAGTGAGGAGAGGGAATTGCTGAAAGAGTATCTGCTCGAATTGTAAGATGTGTAGCCTAAAGATTCCTCATGATAGTCTTCAGGCATTGGCTCTCCCGATTCCAACACCTTGAACGGTAAATACATGTCAGTATATATGAAATGGCTGTAGTTATAGGCTTGTCGGCGATTACCCTCCTGATCATATCCTAAGAATTTCTTGGCGGCCGTAGAACTCTGGACATTCCTGTCCATGATCATCCAGAAATCACCATTATCATCTGAGATTACAACATCGTTGATGATGGCCCTTCCCGGTTTTATCTTTACTTTGTATTCAAGCATATATCCCCATGTGGTGCTTGATCCGTATAGCAGATGTGTGTCGATGGTGACGATACGCTCTATGGGCGGGTCGTCGGGAGCCATGGCACCTACCGAGATAAAGAAATGGTCTCCGTTTTTCAAGTTCAGGCTGACTCCGGCCATATCCGCAGCTGTAAGCTCTATCGTCTTTCCTTTTGATTTGGAATAGAGCGATTTCTTACCGTTGATGCCGTAGGAGCCTTCGCAATAGCAATAATCAGAGGCGTCTGACATGCTTATCCTACCTTCAAGAGGCCAGTTGAGCCCGTCGGATGAATCATATCCAAGATAGACCTCCTCATCAGGCCCGAAAGCACTATCTATATGCATCATGAAGGGAATGTCGATAAATCCGTTGAAATTGTCAGTGTCCAGAGCCTCTATTTCGATGGTGCGGTTGTCATGGTCGATGCTGACTCTTTTATCCGTGAGCGGTATGAGAGCCACGTCCTGATCAGGGATGAATGGCACGAAAATAGTTTCGGCCGACCTGTATGCTTCTGCCGGGGTAGTGCTTCCGCGCCCTTTTACACTCTTTATCGTGAGGGTATACCGCATGTTGGCTTCCATTTTCACATTCTGGCCTTTCTCTCCGATATTTACTCGATAATAAGTAGCCTCAGTGTCGTCTTGCCAATAGGCCTTCAGAATTACGGATGTGGTGTGCTGGTCGCCCGGTTCGGAAACTCCGGAGGGCGTAGGGAAGCAATACAATGCGCCTGAGAGATAATCGCTGCCCTCGGCAAAGTCTACGAACTCAGGCACTCCGTCAGACTCGTTTGCATAGATGCCATGCATTTCTCCGTTGGAGAGTGTCGGGTCTGCTGCATTCACTTCATCACGCCAGTTGCAGATCGCTGCCGATACGATGCGCAGATTGTCGGTAGTTTCATTGACTATATCGATGCGCGACACCAGCTTCCGAAATGTCAGCGAAGCGTTGCTATGGCATTCTCCATTATTGCGGGTAAACGTGAAGTTGGTCTCTGCTCTCATGGGAAGAAGCCGGATGCTTGCCGCTGTCAGAGCCTCTTTCTTGTGAAGTACAGGGGA
Source organism: uncultured Sangeribacter sp. (assembly GCA_964410515.1). GTDB lineage: Bacteria > Bacteroidota > Bacteroidia > Bacteroidales > Muribaculaceae > Lepagella. The sequence goes on from CAYPGW010000004.1 coordinate 23,666, forward strand.
AATGGAATTATCTATCGATTCGCGGCTCAGATTGCCGATGTAAGCCAGATAATCGTCATATCCTTCCGGCAGAAAGAGGTGAGCGTTAGCAATGGCAAGCAGTCTGTAAGGAGTGTTTTCCTGCAGGATAAGGGGAATCTTGAAACTCAACCGGTTTTGAGAGTCAGTCGGTATCTCAGCATCTACTGATGCCACAAGTGTTCCGGATCCTGAGAAAAACAACAGGCATACTGATTCGATGGCAGATTCATCCGCACTTTCAGTTTCAGAACGGGCGGAAGTAATGCCATCGATTGAAAAAGACAGGCACATTTCTTCCTCTCCGGGCATGTTGCCTGAGCCGGGCGGCATAGTGCAGTCGGCACATCCGGAGAAAAGTCCTGTTATGATCAGTAAGAGAATTGTGAGTCTCAATCAGGTTTGTTTTCAGGTCAGAGATCCACGTCTTGCGCTGTTTGATCCCATTTATCTACATTGAGTGTGGTCTCAAGCCATGCCGACGCTTTGGTGTCGGGTTGCAGGTTTGCATTCAATGGCCTCAGCATCTCCTCAGATGGAAATCCTAAGGTCTTGATATTCTTTATGTCTACTTTGTAGAAGTTATTTCTCACCACTTTGTAGATCTTTCGGGTTGCGTCTGAAGCATCCGCGTGTGCGATGTTGATGCGGTAGTAGGCCGCTCCGTCTTCAAATTTGAACACTTCAAACGTTGCTGAGCCTGCTCTCGTATGCCGTGGTGCTGTCATGGTCTGCTCCGTTTCTGATACGGTCATCGCCGACACATCTCCACCGTTGAGTGCCACACAGTAGGCGTTTGCGTCTGACTCATTCTCAAAGCAGATGATGACATGATCTGCACTGTCTACAGTATAGTCGATAAATCCGTTTTCCCTGTCGGAAATGCCAACCACGTAAAATGTCGGACCGTCGGCATCACTCTCTTGCGTGCGTTTCTTGGGCGAGCCGTCGGTGAAGTCATAGAAGTGCAGCGGAGAATGTCGTAGTTGCAATGAAATGAAAGTGGTGTTGCCGCTGAGAGGATTTGAAACGATGTTCTCAGACATGTATTGGCATCCATTGGCAGTAAAATTGCTTGATTCAAGGCATTCGATGAAAGATTCCTGCGCATTGACGCTGTAATTGTCATGGCATCCGTCGCCATCGCTGTCTGTGTATTTTGTCACGATATCGGTGCCCTGATGGGTGATAAGCATATTCTTGTTGGCCTGGCATATCCTGAAAGTTGCAGGCATATTCGCATTAAACCCGTAATCACGACACTGCCTTGAGACGTTGTAGGTGAATTTCACCTGAGCTTTGGCTATAGCCCGAGTGAGATTGATCGAAAAACTGTTTGAAGCAGGCATATCTGCGGCTGAGGCCGATTTCGCCACAAACTGAGTCTCGCTCTTTCCCGTCATCACAAACCCTTCGGTCGTATTGAGGTCGGAATTGGTGGCGTTAAATTTCAGTTTTTCAAAATCAGCGAGCGAGATGCCGTCGGCAGGCGTCACTATGCTTCCCGCCGTGGTGACATAGATTGTCTTTTTTCCGGATTCAACTTCAAATTTCAGTTTGTCGCCGTTGGAATAAGACTGGTTCAGTTCTTTCTGTTCAAGAGTGCCATCCTCGCCGAAGATATAGATGTTTACCTTCTTTATGGCTTTTTCAGCAGCGGTGGCATAAGAGTCATCGGCGGCACGGGTGTGATCCACCGAGAGGTTTAATTCAATAAGTGTCTTTTCCTTTTTTACGTTGAAGAATGTTGTAGGGTTCGGGTCGCTCGCGCAAGACGTTACCAGCATCAATCCTCCGAAGACCAAAGAGAGTAAGGTCTTGTCAGAGTGTAAGTTCATAATTTTAGTTTAAGTTATTTCTATAGCTTTAGTGGTGTTATTGTCAATCAAGTTTCAGCACTGCGAGAAATGCTTTCTGAGGCACTTCCACACGTCCGATCTGCTTCATTCGCTTTTTGCCTTCTTTCTGCTTTTCAAGTAGTTTGCGCTTGCGTGATATGTCGCCGCCATAGCATTTTGCCGTCACATCCTTACGCACAGCCTTCACAGTCTCTCGAGCTATTACCTTTGTGCCTATGGCAGCCTGAATGGCTATGTCAAATTGCTGGCGCGGTATCAGTTCCTTCAGTTTCTCGCACATCCGTCGTCCGAATCTCACCGAGTTGTCGGCGTGGGTGAGGGTCGAGAGGGCGTCAACACTCTCTCCGTTGAGAAGAATGTCGAGTTTCACGAGATTGGAGAAGCGGAAGTCATGTATGTGATAGTCGAAACTTGCATATCCTTTCGAGATGGACTTGAGCTTGTCGTAGAAGTCAATCACTATTTCGCCGAGCGGCATGTCGAAGGTGATCTCCATGCGGTTGCCCGAGATATATTCCTGCTTTATGAGTTCTCCTCGCTTCCCGAGGCAGAGGGTCATTATCGGCCCGATGTAGTCGGCAGCAGTTATCACCGTGGCGCGTATATACGGCTCCTCAATATGATCGATAAGGGTTGGATCGGGGAGCCCGGAGGGATTGTGAACTTCGGTCTTGTTACCCTTCTTGTCGTATACGTAGTATGACACGTTGGGCACCGTCGTGATCACGTCCATATTGAACTCGCGCGAGAGCCGCTCCTGTATGATCTCCATGTGGAGCAATCCGAGAAATCCGCACCTGAAGCCGAATCCGAGCGCAGCCGATGATTCTGGCTGGAATGTGAGTGATGCGTCGTTGAGCTGTAGCTTTTCAAGCGAAGCACGCAGATTCTCGAAGTCTTCCGGATCTATGGGATATACGCCGGCGAAGACCATCGGTTTCACTTCTTCAAAACCTTCTATCGCCTTGTCGCAAGGGCGGTCAACGAGCGTTATCGTGTCGCCTACCTTCACTTCCCGACTTGTCTTGATGCCGGAGATGATATATCCTACATTGCCTGCCGATAGTTCCTTGCGTGGCGACAGGTCGAGTTTCAGCACACCTATCTCATCGGCATGATATTCCTTGCCGGTGCTCACGAACTTCACGAAGTCATCGGTATGGATAGTGCCGTTTTCTATCTTGAAATATGCTATGATTCCTCTGAATGGATTGAACACCGAGTCAAACACAAGGGCCTGCAGCGGAGCCTCGGGGTCGCCTGTAGGAGCAGGTATTCGGTCTACGATTGCCTCCAGAATCTCATCAACGCCCATACCGGTTTTTCCCGATGCGCGTATTATATCCGAGCGGTCGCATCCGAGGAGATCCACAATCTGATCTTCCACCTCATCGGGGTTGGCGCTGTCGAGGTCGCATTTGTTGATCACCGGTATGATCTCCAAATTGTTGTCGATGGCCATGTAAAGATTTGAGATGGTCTGAGCCTGAATGCCCTGGCTGGCATCCACTATCAGAAGCGCACCTTCGCAGGCCGCTATCGAGCGCGACACCTCGTATGAGAAATCAACGTGTCCCGGAGTGTCGATGAGGTTGAGTGTATAGTTAGTGTCATCGCGCTTATAGTCCATCTGGATGGCGTGGCTCTTGATTGTGATGCCTCGCTCGCGTTCCAGATCCATATCATCGAGCACCTGGGCTTCCATATCTTTGGCCGATATGGTGTTGGTGCGTTCAAGAAGTCGGTCGGCAAGTGTCGATTTGCCGTGGTCTATATGGGCGATTATGCAGAAATTTCGTATATTCTTCATCTTTTGATGGATGCTGTTCTTGATTTGAGAGACCAAAATTATGAAAAAAAACTCACAAAAGAAAGAAAAAGGCTCTTCTTTTTCACTTTTTCCTCAAATTAGTGGTCTTTTCGATGCTGCGCCGGCTATTTGTGCGTCCGGCAGCCACCGATATGCTCCTTATTTCTGAAGAATATATGTCTTGCGCGGAGCCACAATGCCTTTGAGCCGTCCGTTCTTGACTTTGAACTCCTTGCCATAAACCACATCGTGATATGTGCCGTCGGCCAGTGTAGTGGGCACATCGAGTGGTTTCGATAGTGTGGCGAGGTTGATGATGGCTGCACCTTTCTTTCCACGGTTCACGGCGAGCACTTCTCCGTCGGCGCATGTCTGTATGTCTTCCGGTTCTCCTGCCACAGCCGCGCGAAACTTGTTCACGGCCACAACCTCAGGGTGATACCATTCTGAATTTCCCGCTGCCCCGAGGCGGTTGTCGCCCCAGTAGTTGCTGCGGGTAGACCCTGCCGGACGGCTGAAGAAGAGGGGAGTGCCCTGGTTGCGGGCGGTGAGGAATACCCATGCCGTGCGTATCTGGTCATCTCCGAGTGCTGCGCTTTCATGCGCGTTGCAATATGTGTCGTGGCTTTCCACCCATGTGGTCAGTGTCTCGGGCGAGGCGGAGTGGCGCCAGTCAGATAGATCAATGCCTTTTGCAGAGCCCTTCTCAAGCATCTCGCGCAGTACCCAACCGTAGCTCGATGCGGTCTGCCCGAAATATTCCTCATATTCTTTTTCGGGCACATTCTTGTCTTGAAGCACTTCGCCGTAGACAAAGAGGTCTTCGTAAGGAACTGCCAGACGAACACCCTTTACAGATTTCTGTCCGGTTGCCACATCCCAGAAGTCATTTTCTTTCACTCCCGACGCCTCGTCTACCGGGTCGGAATGTACTCCTATGTGTTTGGCGGTGTCATAGCGGAAACCTCCAACTCCGAGCGAGAGAAGATCGTTGACAAACTCCATGTAGTATTTCTGGAAATCTTTGTTTTCAGTGTTTACGTCAGGAAGCGCTCCCGACCCCCAAAGGGTGCACTGAAGGCGGTCGTTGTAGTCCTGCACTGGATTCAGACCCTGCGAATGATAGAGCTTATCGCGGCCGCCGGCTGCCTTCACAAGATTGTCTGACACTGCGTCCACATCAAATGCTGTATGGTTCGGAAGTACGTCCACGATGATTCTGACACCATATTTGGCTGCAGAGTCGAGCATGGCCTTCATCTCCTCGCGCGTACCTACTATATGGTTGCCGATCTTCCAATCGGTGGGCTGATAGTAGAAGTACCATTGCCCTTCTTTCTCATTGTCCGAATAAAGCATCCCTTTGGAGCCTTCGGGATTCCAGCAAGCCTGCACGGGTGAAGTCTGCACCATGTTGAAGCCCGATTCGGCTATCTGCCGCATGTTTTTTGCTATGTTGTTGAAATTCCACGACCAGGCATGGAGAATGGTTTCAGACCCGGACGGATGAATGTCGGAATATTTCTTTACGGGTGTTGCCGATACTGTGGCGGCAACCGCTAATGTGGCGAGAATAATCGAATATTTCTTCATAGATGTAGGCGTTTTGCAATATTGCGTTTTGCGGAGAGGCTGTCGCAAAATTATAAAAAAATGTGCAAATCTACAAATAAAAATTCCTTGTGGGCGTAAATGTCTGAAAGATAGTCAAGTGCATTAAATCGCAAATTCTGTGCAAAATGTTAAAATTATTTAAATGATTATTAATTGGCTGAAAATTACTGATATTAATTTGTCTGTGAAATAATTTTGTATTATATTTGCAACATCAAAACAACCGATAGAAAGACCTATTAACATGAAAAAGATATATATTCTCCTGACACTCTTCGCATTGTGCGCTTCTTTCCAGCCTGCAGGCGCAAAATCGCGCACTGCTCACGCGAAAGCACATCAGGAGATGCTTGCAGCCGCTGCCAAGAGCAAAGGTCTGGAGAAGGCTACCATCAACAAGCTTATTGAGGCTGACATTGCGGCACGCGAGCAGAAATCAATGATAAGCAAAGAAACAGAAGAATTGCTCGGCGACCTCATTTCGGAAGCAGGCACTCACTTAGGAAAGAGATATTCAAGGGGCAGCAAAGGCCCGAAAGCATTCGACTGCAGCGGTTTTTCCAGTTATGTATTCCGTCAGTTCGGATATTCACTTGGAGCTTCATCGCGCGATCAATGGACTCAGGGAGAGAAAGTGGATCGCAGCGATCTCAGAAAAGGTGATCTCGTTTTCTTCACCGGCCGTAACTCCAAAGGCGGGGTCGGACACGTCGGAATCGTCACAGAGGCCGATGGCAAAGGAAATTTCAAGTTTATCCACGCAAGCACATCGCAGGGCATCACCATCTCAAACTGCAGCGAACCCTATTATGCAAAGCGCTTTTTGGGGTCAAGAAGAATCATCGACTAAATAAGAAATATATGCGATCGGGCTGTCTGCTAACAGATGGCCCGATTACTATTTAAGGCGATTTTATTTAGAATGGATATAAATAACCAATATTAAATACTTGATGTTAAGTTGTGAATTTCGGATTGGCTGCCGGGTGGCAAAAATATGTTTTTCAATATTGGAAATTTTGTCTTAACTTTGCATTCGTTTTCTTAAAATCCGAGACTTTATTCATAATACACCTTCCGCAATGAACCAGAATCAGGACTATAAAAAGCTTTGGGATCGCTGCCTTGACATTATCCGGGATAATGTCGGGGAGGAGCGTTTCAAGACCTGGTTCATGCCTGCAAGGGCCATCAAATATGAGGACAATAAGCTCGTGCTGGCCCTTCCCTCAAAATTCTTCATGGAGGAATATGAGGATCGTTTTCTGGGTATTCTTTCAAGTGTGCTTCGGAAGGTGTTCGGGCCTGAGGTGAGGCTTGGTTATGAAGTGGAGGTGATCGGAGGCGACAAGCAGTCGGCGGTCAATTACGGAAGTCCGTTGCGCAGCAAGGCTGTCGACACCAGATATCAGCAGCAGACCCAGCGCTCCGTAAGCGAATTTGTCAAGAATACGGCTTCAGGAGGCGTAGACGTCGATCCGCAGTTGAATCCTGCGATGACATTTGAAAATTATTGTCTCGGAGAAAGCAATAAGCTGCCTTGCACTCTTGCCAGGCACATAGCCGAGAATCCAAATAAATCAGATTTCAATCCCTTCTTCCTGTATGGTGCCGTAGGTGTGGGAAAGACTCATCTCATTCAGGCTATTGGAATCAGGATTAAGGAAAATAATCCTCGTGCGCGTGTTCTGTTCCTTCCGATGAGGCAATTCCAGAACATGTATGTGAATGCTGTGCTCAATCATAAGTTGCCTGTATTCATCAACTGGTTTCAGCAGGAAGTGGACGTCCTGCTTATCGACGACCTTCAGGAGATATCAGGAAAGGAAAAGACAGCCGAGACGCTTTTCCCCATCTTCAACCACATGCACCACAACGGTAAGCAGCTTGTGTTTACTTGCGATCGCCCCCCGGTGGAACTTGACGGTATTGAAGATCGCCTCATAGACAGGTTTAAGTGGGGTGTCACAGAAGAACTTCCGAAGCCTGACTACACTCTGCGCAGGGATATCCTCAAGTTCAAGGCACAGAAAAACGGTCTTGCCCTGTCAGATGAAATCATTGACTGCATAGCAAGCGGCGCCACCGGAAGCGTTAGGGAACTGGAAGGAATAGTGATGGGTGTGCTCACGCGAAGCATCATGCTTAACTGCCCGGTGACTCTGGAACTCACCAAGGAGGTGATGCGCCACACGGTGAAGACCGCCCCGAGCAATAAGCCCATAAATTTTGACATGATTGTAGACGCCACTGCTGAGTACTATAAGTTGAATCCCGACGTGATATTCAGCAAGAGCAGGGTAAGGGATATCGCCGATGCGCGTCAGGTCATAATGTTTCTCAGTCATGATATGACCGGCCTCTCGTCTTCTGCCATCGGTGCGAAACTCAACAGAAAGCATGCCACGGTGCTTCATGGCATCTCAGCCGTGCAAGACCGCATCAAGTATGCAAAAGACGTTCAGGATGCGGTGACAAGCATACGGAGCGAGATTGTGAGGCTCGCAAAATTATAATAAAAGACGCGATTTTAATTCGCGTCTTTTTTAGTTATCAGTTTTCCAGATCGTATGCCAGCGCCTCCATAAGCAGCGCCAGATCCGCGCGGCTCGCACCGAGTTGTTCAAGCATCGGAGCATCGGCCATGATTGCCGTCTTCCATTGCCGCTTGGTATCATTGGGCCTTACCGTGAGGCGATATTTCTCAATCGCTTTTGAGAAGTTTCCGTTAAGCATCTCGATATGCCCCATCAGCCTGTAGTCATCTTCGCTTAGCGCTATCGGATCGATTGAGCCTATCATTTCCTGCGCTTTGTCGAGCTGCTTCAGGCTCATTGCCGAAATAGCCATGCGTCGGCGCACTTCCGGATCATCAGGCGTCTCATAGTCCACGCGGTAGAGCTCCGTGAGCGCTTCTTCCCATTTTCCGGCCTCCGCCAGTATGTCGGCAAGGAGGAGTGAAAGCTGGCGGTCGTAAGCGCCGTCGGCCGGCATAGCATCGCGTGCGTAGCCCACAGCATTCCTGTAATCGCCTTTCCGGCGGAAGCAACCTGCCAGTCGGCGCGCTATCCAGCGGCTGTCAGGGTTGAACAACTGTGCCTTCATGTATGCCTCTATCGCCTTTTCGTCTGCAGCCCCGGTCTTTTCGAGGGCAAAGCCGATTTTTTCCCAGATGTGAGGGGCGTCGGCTGAATCTTTGGCTACAGCCTCGAGCATAGGCAACGCGTCTTCGTAATAACCCCGCGAGAAATAAAACTCTGCAAGCGGCGACATTGAATCTTCTATTCCGAGGCGATCGCCTACCACCGGCAAAGATGTGAAATCCATTGGAGCAGTAAAAGGATCGAAAAACTCCGCTTTCTTAGTGAATAATTTATGGAAGCGGTAAAGATCACGGTAATAGCGTGTGAGTTCATTGTCGAAGTCTTTCCCTCCGTTCAGGAACTCCAGATCTCGCATCTGCTCCTTAATGGCTTCTGACTGGGCTCTCATCTGCGACATCACGGCTGAGCGCTGGGCTTCAGGCATCGAAGCAAGCGAGAATGCGAAGGAGTATTTATCCGAGTCACACATCATGCCGTTAAGTTCAAGCATAGCCGACAAAGTCTCGTTGTCAGCTTCCGACAATTTGCGTAGCGCACTGTGATTCACCGAGAACGGGAGCATCCAGTTCTGTGCTGATCTGAAGAAAGGGAAGGCTTTGAGATTGGAGAACGGCACCATCATCACGTCTGCTCCGTCTTGCTGAAGTTCGGTCAGTTCGCGCAGTTTATCCTCAAGTCCCGATTTCCTGAGCAGTTCCTCCCACTCCGGATTTCCCTCGAGATCGGCCAGAGCCGAGTCTTCAGTGGCAGATTTCATCTTCTTCAGAATATCGGGGCCGAACTGCATCAGACCCGGAATCACGTCGCGTTGCATCTTGCGCGAAATGCGGTCAGTGTCGCGTGTGCGCACGGCGTTAATCACGGCTTTGCGGAATTTTGCCGGCATACCCTCTATCTCGAGTAGTGCAGAGAGCATGTCCATCGCTTTGCGGTCATCGTTTATGCGCGCGCCCTGGCATAGAAGCACGAGGAGAAGTGTCGCTACGCCCCGGGCCGAGACTTTGTCATTGCCCGAAGAAGCTGCCGCGATGAGGAGCGACAGCGCGTCCTGATCATAGTAGTGCATCAGGCCGAGGCCGGCGGCCGCTATTGCAAGTGATGCCGATGATAATGGCAGGCTTCCGGAAGTTATTGCGTCCGAGACGATTTTCCACTCATCGGCGCTCAGCGAGTCAGAAGTCCAGAGTGTATTGAAAAGTTTCTCTTCAAGAGCCTCGATCTCCTTCACGAGCGTTTCAGGATATTCGCCGGCTGAGATGGCAAGCATCGCCATAGATTCTTTCTGCACTATCGAAGCTACAAGGTCTGATATCTGTGCCGGTCTGAGTCTGCACATGCGCAGGGTGGAGAAATAGAGTTCGGATGAATCGGCCGATCGGGCTTCTTTGTCAATCCTCTCAGCCACGGACAGGAGATCGGAGCGCAGAGTGCGCATCATGTCCTCTCTTCCGGGGTCGTTGGCTCCCTGCCGGAAATATTGAAGCAGATACCGGTATGCGTTTTCCGATTGATTTACTTTGTTTAGAAGTCCCGGTAGCGGTTCTTCCTGAAGCCGCCTGCGCAGGAGCGTGAAAGTGTCTTTAAAGCGGCCGGCTTCCATGAGCCGGCGTGTTTGTTCGGGAAGGGTGTATCTTGGAGTTTCTTTCATTGATTTTGCGGAAAAATTTGCTGAAAACGTTAAAATATGAATCAGTCATATAAATAAGAACAAATTAAATGCCAAAAAACGTTGGGGAGTCAAAGGATTTTTATTAATTTTGCATTTGGAAATATAAAATTGAAAAGATATGGTAATTCAGAGATGGCAATCGGTGATGCTGCTGATAGCCGGAATCGTGATGGGAATATTCTCATTTTCTACATTAGGCCAGATTCAGGCGCCGGACTATACGTTTGCTGTCAGTGCACTCGGCATAGCAAGGGAAGGGATCGCCACAGCAGCCGGAGAAGTCACCGGCTTCAGCACATGGGCTACTTTCGTTGTCGCCCTTCTCTCCATGATTCTCCCTCTGATAGGAATTTTCTGCTTCAAAAACACTTCGCTGCAGAAGAAAGTGGTGCTCATCAGTGTGCTTTTCACCATCGCAGTTTCCTTCTTGGTGGGGTGGCACGCCTATTCCTTTGCCGGAGCAACTAATGGCTCTATGGATTGGAACTACTCCATGATTTGTGCTCCCGTCATAGCGATAATTGCTGAAATCAGGGCATGGAGCCTCATCATGAACGACGAAAGGACACTCAGGGCTGCCGACCGCCTTCGCTGATACAGCATTATCCGGTGTCGGATTTTTCTTAATTTTTGAATCTCAAGCTTCAAGCATAATGGCAAAAGAACTAAAGAACTTCACTAAAAGATCAGACAATTATTCCCAGTGGTATAATGAACTCGTAGTCAAGGCCGACCTCGCCGAGCAGTCTGCCGTAAGAGGCTGCATGGTCATAAAGCCTTACGGCTATGCTATCTGGGAAAAGATGCAGCGCACTCTCGACGATATGTTTAAGGCCACAGGCCATCAGAACGCATATTTCCCGCTTCTCATCCCTAAGTCGTTTCTCTGCCGCGAAGCCGAACATGTGGAAGGGTTCGCAAAAGAATGTGCTGTGGTCACCCACTACAGACTGAAAAACGACCCCGAAGGCAACGGAGTTGTAGTGGATCCGGAGGCGCGTCTTGAAGAAGAACTTATCATCCGTCCTACGTCGGAGACCATCATCTGGAACACATATAAGAACTGGATACATTCCTACCGTGATCTCCCCATCCTTATCAACCAATGGGCCAACGTGATGCGTTGGGAAATGAGAACACGTATGTTCCTGCGCACGGCAGAATTCCTCTGGCAGGAAGGCCACACAGCCCATGCCACACGTGAGGAGGCTGAAGCCGAAGCCAGAAAAATGCTCGAGGTCTATGCCGACTTCGCCGAGAACTATATGGCGGTGCCGGTGATAAAGGGTGTAAAATCTCCCAACGAGCGTTTTGCCGGTGCTGTTGACACCTTCACCATCGAGGCCATGATGCAAGACGGTAAGGCACTCCAGAGCGGAACAAGCCATTTCCTCGGCCAGAACTTCGCCAAGGCCTTTGATGTGACATATATCAACAAGGAGAATAAACCGGAATATGTATGGGCCACATCATGGGGCGTATCAACCCGACTGATGGGGGCGCTCATCATGACTCATTCAGATGACAACGGACTTGTCCTGCCTCCGCATCTCGCTCCCATTCAGGTAGTGATAGTTCCCATCTACAAGGATGCCGAAGGCCTTGCCAAGATTTCGGAGCGCGTGGATGGAATTGTTAAGAATCTGCGTGCGCGCGGCATCAGCGTGAAGTATGACGATGCCGACAATAAGCGTCCCGGTTTCAAATTCGCCGATTATGAGGTGAAGGGTGTGCCCGTGCGTCTCGCAATCGGAGCCCGCGATCTTGAGAACGGCACTGTAGAGGTGATGCGACGCGACACTCTTGAGAAGGAGACTCTTCCGCTCGACGGCATAGAGCAGACTGTGGCCGATCTTCTCGAGGATATTCAGAAGAACCTTCTCGAGAAAGCCCGCAAGTATCGCGCCGAGATGACAACCACTGCCGACACTTACGAGGAATTTAAGGAGAAAATCGAAAAGGGCGGCTTCATTCTTGCTCACTGGGACGGAACCCCCGAGACTGAGGAGAAAATCAAGGAGGAGACAAAAGCCACTATCCGATGCATTCCTTTCGAGGGTGACACTACTCCCGGAGTGTGCATGGTGACAGGTAAGCCTTCTGCACGTCGTGTGATTTTCGCACGCAGTTATTAATCGGGAGGATACTTCCGCTATCGACAGCAGATGATGAAGAAGACAGCGATTGCTTTATGTATGCTCGCCACGCTCGCCTCTCCCGAAGCGGCCGTGGTCCTCGACGTGAGTGACTATTGCGATGTGAAGAAGACCCGGCCTGCAGGTATCGGGGAACTGCGTCCGATGGCCGACGGTAAAAGTTATAGTGCCGTCAGCAAAGATCGGCGTAGCATTGACATCTTCAGTTATGCCACCGGAAAGAAAACAGGAACGCTCTTTTCGCTCGATGCTGTCAAAGGCGATCTGAAAATCGACTCTTTCGACGGGTATGCGGTCTCTGACAACGGCAGAAAGATTCTTCTCTGGAACGATAGCAAAAGTATATGGAGATATAGTTTCACGGCTGAATACTACGTGTTCGACACCATGCGTCAGACTCTGCAGCGGGTGTCGGACAAGGGTGCGCAGCGAGGTGCGACCATGAGCCACGACGGACTCAGGGTTGCCTACGTGAGAGACAACAATATCTTCATCTCTAATCTTGATTACAAGACCGACATTGCGGTCACCAAAGATGGCGAGCGCAACCGAATTTCAAACGGAGCCCCCGATTGGGCCTACGAGGAGGAGTTCGACATGCAGTGCTCACTCTGCTGGAGCGGAGACGACCAGACTCTCGCCTTCATAAGATGGGACGAGTCGGAAGTTCCCACATATAGTTTTGACATCTATCGCTCCTTTTACGAGAAAGATCCGTTGGGAGATCCCTATCCCACGTCGTTCAGTTATAAATATCCGCTGGCAGGCTATCCCAATTCCACAGTCAGTGTCCATGCCTACGACTTAAACTCGCGTGTCATAAAGGAGATGGATCTCAAACTTGAGAAGACCGATTATGTCCCCTCAATCGCTTTCGACGGTAAGGGGGAACGGTTGATGGTGATGAGACTCAACCGCGACCAGAACGACCTCAGAATCTACAGCGTTAATCCCGCATCGACCGTGGCAACTCAGGTATATGCCCGGCAGAGCAAGACTTGGATAAGCAAAAGCGTCTACGACATGACGCGCTACGGTGCGGATAGTTTCATAGTGGCTTCGCCTGAAAGCGGATGGATACACCTTTATGAGTATGGATACAACGGTCGCCTCCTGCGCAGAATCACGACAGGCGATTTCAATATCACCGCCTACTATGGCAAGTCAGCGCTCGGCACCTACTATGTGCAGACGACAGCCAAAGGGGCAGTGAACAGAAATGTGGCGGCATTTGACTCAAAAGGCGGTTTCAGGCTGCTTCATGATGAGGAGGGCTGGGAATCGGCAAGTTTCAGCGGCGATTTCTCTCACTATGTGCGCACATGGAGCGATCTTCAGACACCTTATCAATATACTATATGGAGCACCGCAGGCAAAAAAGTGGCCGACCTTGAAATGAACAGGGAATATGCGGCCCGCTATGCTTCGGCCCCCAAGTATGAACTGACCACAGTGAAAAATGCTGCCGGTGAAGAGATGAATGCTATGATAATGAAGCCTGCGGGCTTCAACTCATCGGCCAAATATCCCCTGCTAATGTATCAGTATAACGGCCCCGAGTCGCAACTGGTGTGCAACCGCTGGCAGATGGATGGTCTCAACTATATTGCGCAGCAGGGTTATGTAATAGGTGTGGTTGATGGTCGTGGAACTGCCGGACGGAGCGATGAATGGTGCAAATGCGTCTACATGCATCTCGGAAAGTATGAGACGGAAGACCAGATTGCCGGAGCTAAAGCCCTGGCTCGTCTCCCATATATCGATGCCGACCGCCTTAGCCTTTTCGGTTGGAGCTACGGCGGATATATGACCCTTATGGAGATGACAGATCCGGAATCGCCCTTCAAATGCGGGGTTGCAATGGCCGCTGTGGCCGATTGGCGATGGTATGACTCAATCTATACCGAGAGGTTCATGCGCACTCCCGGCCAGAATGAATCAGGCTATTCGGAGTCGTCCGCCATGGGGCGTACCCACAGACTCAAAGGGCGCCTTCTCATAATGAGCGGAACAAGCGACGATAATGTGCATTTCTATAATACACTCAAGTATACTGCCAAGCTGAACTATGAGGGTCACCTCTACGATATGATGGTGTTCCCCGGGCTTGAGCATTCATTGCGCACCGGCAATGCGAGGGAGCAGCTCTACAGAAAAGTGGCCGATTTCCTCAACACCAATTTAAAACATTGATTAACCGGGCAAAGGTAGCCCTGACAAGCATCTATGAAAGAATTAAGGAAAGTGAACAGCATGCAGCTCTATTCGTTATGGCGAAACCTCGCCATAGCGCTGCTATGTATGGGTGGCACCATCGCTGTGACTCACATGCTTCCGTATTATATGGCACCTGTTGTGGGGCTGCTTGCCTGCGGAGTGCTATACACAATGCTATGGAACGGCCGTGATTCCCGGTCGCGCCAGGAATTGGCAGTGGCTCTCATCATGCTCTATGCCCTCCTCATCTACACCTTTACAAGTGTAGGCCTCGTACTGGTCTTTATTTTCCATCTCTTTCCGGTGCCTAACGAGCTCATCTTCTTCAATGAGCCGTATATGCCCTCTCTCATCTTGCTTCCCGCGGTATTGGTGTCATCGCTCTTCGTAGTCATCAATAGGAAACTGTTTCACCGCAAGAAAAGGCTCGCCACTCGGTTCAGGCTTGGAGAAAGGGGATATTTCGCTCTTCTTTCTGCGCGCGAGATATCTCTGCAGCTTTCCAACATCACCGTAGTCTTCGCTCTTCTCACGGGCATAACATGGTGGTATTTCCTCAAGTTGTATGTCGATGTGGATCTCAACGGCAGAGACTGGTACGTGTTTGTATGGATCGTGATTCTCGTTATACTCATCGATGAGGTGTATTTCATGGCGAGATACTACAACCTTTATCTCGACCTCCTTGAGCATGATGAGATCATCACTCCCGAGCAGCTGCGCGACATCACTGCTAAAACATATCTGCGCTGCTATGCCATCTGCGGCGAATATATCTACGTAACCCGCTACGCGGAAGACCGGTTATATCAGAAAAAGGGAGTGGTCGATACGCCTCTTGTCACCAAGCGCAACGTGAATGGAGTGCCCACCACAGAGGTTAGGAGCATTGTGGAGAAGATGACCGGCCTGAAGAATGGTGAACTGCGCTTTTACTATGGTCGTAATCTCGAAGGCGTGGATAAGCATTCCGTGCTCAGATATTTCTATTTTCTCGACGGCACTCCCGAAGACTATCCCGAACTCGAGGTGAAAGGGGAGTGGATGCACTTCAACGACCTGAAGAGTATCTATGCTTCCGATCCGGGCCGCATCAATTCAACAGCGGTCAACGACATATCGCGCCTTGCCACTATCATCCTCACCGAGCGTGTCTTTGATGAAGAAGGCAACAGGAAAAATAAAATCCGCTCTTATCAGCAGCATCTGAGGCTCGCCGACGTCAGATCTTCGCATCTCGACTTTCAGGACGACAAATGGATCAGGATTGCCAACTTCAACAGCGATGCAAGATTTTTCCGTGTCCAGAGATTCCTGAGAGGCTTGTTCGGAAGAAAGAATGAACGCACGGTGGAAAGATGAGAACCTTGTCGGAGTGCATATCCGTGGTGGGGCCTACTGCGAGTGGTAAGACTCGCCGCGCTGTGCAGATAGCACAAGCCTTCTGCGGAGAAATCATCAGCGGCGACAGCCGTCAGGTGTACCGCCGCATGGATATCGGCACCGGCAAAGATCTCGCTGACTATAACGGCATTCCTTATCACCTCATCGACATTGCCGAGCCCGGCGAAAAATACAATCTTCACCGGTATCTTCAGGATTTCCGTACTGCTTATTCCGACATCAGGGAGCGTGGCTTTCTCCCGGTGCTGTGCGGAGGCACAGGCATGTATGTTGAGGCGGCACTTTCCGGACTTGTCATGCCTGAAGTGGAGTGCAATGCCGAGCTCCGCCATCGTTATGAAGGGAAAAGCCTTGAGCAACTTACCGAGATACTGAAGACTTATAAAACCCTGCACAATACGACGGATATCGATACGCGGGCCCGGGCTCTGAGGGCAATCGAAATTCAGGAATACTACCGTTCCCATCCCGAAGCGGCTGCAGCTGCAAACAGAACAACGGCTAAGCCGCTGAATGGACTTGTGATAGGTGTGGACATCCCTCGTGAGGAAAGACGCCGGAGAATAACGCAGCGCCTCGATGCCAGACTTGACGAAGGAATGATAGATGAGATTCGCAATCTCATTAAGGATGGAGTAGACCCGGAAAGCCTCATTTATTACGGACTGGAATACAAGTTTGTCACACTCCATGTGATGGGGCGTCTCTCAGCAAGTGAGATGCGCTCTCAGCTTGAGACTGCTATCCATCAGTTTGCGAAGCGTCAGATGACTTGGTTCAGGGGAATGGAAAGAAGGGGTATACATATCAACTGGCTTCCCTACGATATGGGCGACGATGAATTTATCGCCGCCGTGGAAGATCTCGATAAAAATAATAATTAGGAAATATTCTATAGATTATGATACTCGCAGGCTTATTCGATGCTTCGCAGTTTTTCCAGTGGTTTGTGGAAAATGCCAATTATCTCTTCGTCTATCTGTTCATGACGATAGAGAGCAGTTTCATTCCCTTCCCCAGCGAAGTTGTGGTGCCTCCGGCAGCCTATCTCGCGTGCACCGGCACGGGAGCCGGTGGCGACATGAATGTATTCCTCGTGGTGATATTCGCTACCCTCGGGGCACTTACCGGAGCTTTCATCAACTATTTTCTTGCTCTCTGGGTGGGCCGGCCCATAGTCTATGCCTTCGCCGACAGCAAGTTCGGACATGCCTGCCTCATCGACCGCTCCAAGGTGGACAAGGCTGAGAAATATTTCGACAAGCATGGTGCGGTGTCTACCTTCGTGGGGCGTCTGATACCTGCTATCCGCCAGCTTATCTCCATCCCTGCCGGCCTGTCACGAATGAATATCGGAGTCTTCACGATCTTCACCACTCTCGGCGCTCTCATCTGGAATTCCATTCTTGCCGGCCTCGGATACTGGCTTTCGCTCCATGTGGCTCCCGATAGTCTTTTTGAAAAAGTGGAGCAATATAACGGCTATCTCACTTATGCCGGCTACGGGCTTCTGCTGCTCTGCGTGGCATATATCGGCTATAATGCATTTTTTAAGAATAAACAGAAGAAAGAATCATGAAAGTAGCGCCTTCTCTTCTTGCAGCCGACTTCCTGCATCTTGACCGCGAAATAGAAAGAATCAACGAGTCTGGTGCGGATTTCCTTCATCTCGACGTGATGGACGGAGTATTCGTGCCCAACATTTCATTCGGCTTTCCTGTGCTCCGGAGTGTGGCACGCGCTTGCACCAGGCCGCTCGATGTGCACATGATGACCGTGGAGCCTCACAAGTGGATAGGGCAAGTTCGTGATCTCGGTGCGCGAATCATGAACGTGCATCAGGAAGCAACGCTTCATCTCTACAGTACGGTGCAGCACATACATGAAGCCGGAATGCTCGCCGGTGTCACTCTCAATCCAGCCACTCCTGTAGAGACTTTGACAGATATAATCGGAGAGCTTGATCTCGTGCTTCTCATGTCGGTGGAGCCGGGCTTCGGTGGCCAGCCCTTCATCACGAATACCTTGAATAAGGTGCGCAGATTAAAACGTCTGCGCGATGAGTCCGGTTCCCGGGCGATAATAGAGGTAGACGGAGGTGTCAATGAGAAGACGGGTCGCCTTCTCGGCGAAGCGGGAGCCGATCTGCTTGTGGCTGGAAGCTATGTATTCGGTAGCCCTGACATGGCCGCTGCCGTGAGAAGCCTGCAATCCATCTGATGGGCCTGTTTCGTAAACAATATTTTTTGAAATTATAATAGAAATAACGATGTGTAAGAAAAAGATTATATCACTATTCCGGTGTTCCGCAGCAGTTATCTGTTCCATGCTTGTGTCCTGTTCAAGTGTGCAGGATGCGGAGACCGATGGCTTTCACCGATCCATGTCGAAAGACGCGGGGAAGATCTTCCGTGTTGCACTTACTCCCGGTGGTGACTTTGTCAGGGAGGGGGAGGAGCCTCTGGTAAGGGCCTCGGATAAGCCTACAGATCAACCTTACATGGGAATCAATGTGAAGAGAAAGCCTATTGATGATCCTTCGGCCTCTGAGAAATACGCCTACGGCGTCTTCTCTGATATCGACAATATTTATATCGATCTGGTTGGCGGATATTTATATGATTTTGAAGCCACTGTTGTTCGTAAGAACAAAGATAAGTTGGCTATAAATGAAAGCAATTCCTATCGATATCTGAAGCAGCCGTTCAGGGCTACGAATAATTCGATGGATGTCTCGCAGAGTTTTGAACTCGAGGAAGTAGGAGAGTTCAAATATACTTATTCCCAGACTGAAGAACGCAAGAAAATGTATCTTCCCGATTTGGCTTCCGGCGTTGCTTACGCGCTCAATACGGATGCCGATCCTGATTTTGCATTGCCCTATGCTTATCCGAGAATAAACAGATTTTATGGAGAACTCAACGATGTGAACCCCTCGGGTATTGACCACGTGGATGTGGAATTAGGCTATAAGTGCTTCGGACTCAAGATAGAGGTGACTGAGATGCCCGAAGGCTCGTGGATCAAATGTGAGCAGGTTCTCCCGGGTATGAGTTCAAAGCAGGAGAGCGACTACATTCAGTTTCCCAAGAATTTTACGATCAAGTCGTCAGATGCCGACAAGTCGTGGGAGGATGTGTTCTCATTGCCCGACATGAAATCTGAAACGCAGAATATTACCCTGAAATTCACATATTATCTTTCGGAAAATGATTTCAGATCCACAACCCAGACCTTTGTCATCAAGCCTAAGATGAAAAAGATCATTCAGATTTCCATGTCGCCGTGGATTAATAAATTTGAAGGTATTAAGATCAACCTCATTGAAGATGATGACCTCAGTCTTGATCCTGATGAAGAGACAATAACTCTCAACTGATAGCAATAAAAATGAATAAGCAAGGGAACGCGGCCGATCCGGGTTCCCTTGCTATTGTCATATTATTATCAATTATCTATCAATATATCTTTCAATTCTGTCGTCTTGAGGGGCGGGCGAAAAACTGGTGGAAGAGAGAATTTTGAGTTATCACCCTCTCGCGTGTCTCAAGATCCCTGCGCAGTCGATGGCTGTCTTCCATAGTTCCCGAATCTTCCGGGTTGGATATATGACGAATCATAAGGAGAACCAGGATCATGGTCACTATCAGTATTGCCACAAGTATCATTTTAAATAAGGTAATCATTTTTTCAAGGGTGTGTTTCTATAGTCGTATATTCAATTTCAGCAGAGATATTCACTCTACATCCTTTCAACGCTGCATTCCCCCTTACGGTTCATTAAATAATATTTATTTTTTTATGTAGAAACTATTTTTTTCTTGCAGGATTGAAATATTTGCATTATCTTTGCACATAGAAACCCACTTAACGTAACCTCACCTCATATAGGGAGATACAGCCATCAATCGGTGTTTGCCTGAAAGCTGCAGGTTGAGACACAAAATAAGTGAAGTTGACCACCTATGCCGAATTTTTATTAACTTAACACAACCAATACTCATATCTTAAACTGATTCATAGCAATTTCCGATGCCGTGGGCAGGAATATTTTTGAAAATCTTATAAAAAAATAGATTTCCTTAAACATTTCTCAAACCCATGCGTTTTAATGATGAAACCTCGCCGGAGCAGGTGCAAAACCTACCGGATAAACGAGGTGAAATTAAATCCGGCATCCGGATAAATGAATAAATAAAAATGATTAAACGCACAAACTTAAAACCCTAAAGTTATGAAAAAATCAATTGTACTTCTCGCCGCAGCGCTTACACTTTCAAGCGGCGTCTTCGCACAGTCGAAGAGCGAAAAGAAAGCTATCGAGTCTTTCCTTTCGCAGACTTCCACTACCGGCGTATCTAACGCTCAGTCGCTCAGCCTCAACGGAGCAAAATATGTAGGTGTTCAGGGCATCACCGTAGAAAACGGCGCTGTCACTGCAATCGACCTCAAGGGCAAGCACCTCTCCGGAACTCTCGATCTCAGCAATTTCCCCAACCTCACTAAGGTAGACGTGAGCGACAACCACCTCACCGGCCTTATCGTTGACAACTGCCCCGCGCTCGTTGAGCTCAATGCAGGTCGCAACCAGCTGAAAGAATTCTCTGCAAAGAACTGCGGTCAGCTTCAGACTCTGAAACTTTATCGCAACCGCCTTTCTGAAATCGACCTTTCAGGAGTGCCCTTGCTGAAAAATTTCAATATCTCAAGCAACTTCCTCGTATCTCTCGACGTGGCTAACTCTGCCAATCTTGAGACTCTCAACGTGATGAGCAACCGTCTTGAGCAGCTCGTAGTTACCAACTGCACCGCCCTCAAGCACCTCTATGCAAGCTACAATGAGCTCGAGCAGATCTCTCTCTCAGGTCTGACTTCACTTCAGAACCTCAACGTGAGCGACAACAAGATCTCTAAGATGTATCTTCAGAATCTTCCCCAGCTCTTCACAGTGCTTGCAAGCGACAATCACATGACAAGCTTCGGCATCAGCGGCTGCCCCATGCTGAGCGACCTCTGGCTCCCCTACAACTCTCTTACCGCATTCAGCGTTGAGAGCTGCCAGAACCTCGCTTTCGTAGACCTTCAGTACAACAACCTGAACACAGTTATTCTCAGCAACTTCAGCCAGCTGCAGAGAGTGAACATCGCTCAGAACCCCACACTCGTGACTCTCGACGTTTCTTTCGACTCAATGCTCCGCTTCGTCAATATCTCGGGTGACACAATGCTGACCGACTTCCGCACCGAGGCAAGCCCCGAACTCCATCAGATCCTTGGCGTCTGGAGCCAGTATATCTGATAAGTCAGACAGATATTGTAATATCGAATCATAATGTTTCCGGCATCCTGAATAAGGGTGCCGGAATTGTTTTGATTAATCTCCGACGTCCAACAATAGGAAACGGTAAAACGTTATATATATATGAAACCAATTTATTATTTACTATGAACGACAGACTGACAGAGGAAGAAAGAAAAGAACTTCCTGATAGCGTCTACGGCCTTCCCGAAAGACGCGAATATCCAATGCCCGATGCTGCCCACGTGAGGGCGGCCGAGGCTTATTTCAGGTATTGTCCTGAAGACCTGCGCCCAAAACTGGCACGTGCTATTCTTGCAAAGGCGAAAGAATTCGGAGTTGATGTAGAGTCACCTACCGTGCTCGAATACGCAGGGCAATAATAGACACATACGTATTATTAAAAAATCAGAATCCATCTTCCCGGTGCAGGAGGATGGATTCTGAATTTCTTAATGACTCATTGCGCTTCTAACGCCCTGATGCCTTCAGTGTGGATATTCCCGCACGCCAGCGCAGGAATAGAACTGTGCATACTATCATGGCGATCGTTCCTATGATCTGGCTCGCAGCCAGAGGCAGGCCGAAGCCCTCTTTATACGATCCGAGTGGAGCGTAAAAGATGAAAGTGAAGCAGAGCGCCGTCATGAACATGGCCGGAATCATCGTGATGAGATATTGCTTTCCGGCTTTGGCCAACCACACGCTGCAGGCCCAGAGCGTGAAGATGGAAAGTGTCTGGTTGCACCACGCGAAGTAGCGCCAGAGAACATCGAAGTTAATATTAAGAAGAAACCAACAGATGCCTACGATCGGAATTGTGACGAGCAGACGTTTGGTGAATTTCTTCTGGCTGATTCCGAGTGCATCGGCTATGATCAGACGCAGGCTCCGCATAGCGGTGTCGCCCGTGGTGATGGGAGCGGCTATCACGCCTAAGATGGCAAGAATGCCGCCGAAAGTGCCAAGCCATTTCACACATACCTCGTGCACGAGGATGCCGGCATCCTGCCCGTGAGAGGCCATATAGTCGGCAAGAGGGCCGTATCCGCCGGTGAACGCTATCGCGGCAGCCGCCCATATCAGGGCCACGATTCCCTCCGAGATCATAGCTCCGTAGAATACGCTACGTCCATGTTTCTCATTCTTCAGGCATCGGGCCATCATCGGGCTTTGAGTGGCGTGGAAGCCTGAGATTGCACCGCAGGCTATCGATATGCACATCATCGGGAATACCGGAGCAGATTCCCCGGCAGGATGACGGCTGTAGAGCCCCTCGGTAAATCCGTCAGGAATTTCCACTCCGCCCACGATCATATATCCCATGATTCCTACAGCCATGAAGAGGAGTGCAAACCCGAACAACGGATAAAGATTGCCTATAAGTTTGTCTACGGGGAGGAGCGTGGCCAGTATGTAATAGAGGAAGATGCAGATAGCCCAGAACGAAGCATGGAGATGGTCAGGTGTCAAAGTGGCCAGAAGATTGGAAGGAGTCCTAACGAATACCGCCACTACCATAAGGAGCAGTATGCAGGTGAAGACGCTCATCACTATCTTGATTTTCTTTCCGAGTTCCGAGCCTACAATCTCGGGGAGCGATTTCCCTCCGAGCCGCAGCGATATCATTCCCGACATGAAGTCGTGGACTGCGCCCGCGAAGATAGTGCCGAGCACTATCCATAGAAAGGCTGCCGGCCCGTACATAATACCCATGATGGCTCCGAAAATCGGGCCTACACCGGCTATGTTGAGAAACTGAATGAGATACACCTTCCATGTTGGAAGAGGAACGTAGTCTATGCCGTCGGCCATTGATGCGGCAGGTGTCACCCTCTCCGGGTCTGAGCCGAAAATGCGATCGACAATTCGGCCGTAGATGAAATAGCCGGCAATTAGCGCTATAAGAGCGATGATGAAAGATAGCATTGTTGTGAATGTTTATTTTAGTTTACTTTGGAAAATTCCTTGTCACATTGTCATGCTCATGAGTGTAATCATCTGTGCATGTATTAGAAATAACGTGATATTCGAGAAAAAATTACTGATCGGTTGTCATATCTTTCTTTTTTTCAGCAAGCAGATTGCATTGCCGCCTCAGGTTTGGCATTCAAGATAAGTTGAGAAACCATTTTTCATTAAAAAACCGGGTTGTTGAGGTCGCACCGCATATCGGTTTAGAACTAAAAGA
This sequence comes from uncultured Sangeribacter sp., assembly GCA_964410515.1. Lineage (GTDB taxonomy): Bacteria > Bacteroidota > Bacteroidia > Bacteroidales > Muribaculaceae > Lepagella. The sequence continues at coordinate 47,007 of CAYPGW010000004.1, forward strand.
TAAATAACAGCGTTTTTATATGTGTATATTGAAAATTATTATGATTCCCGACATGATACTTCTTTCCGCAGATAAATCAGGATACTTAATGAAAATTATCGAGATGTTGAAAAACATCTCTTTACGCGACGCTCTTACCACGATCGCCAACGGTGTGGTCAGTTTCAGTTTCCGCTTGCTTCTTGCAATCGGTGTTTTCTATCTGGGCCGGTTCCTGATAAAGAAGTTGATTCAGTTGCTCAATAATATTTGCACGCGCAAGAAGATTGACCTCTCGCTCACTACGTTCCTGCAGTCGTTCTCCAAAATATTGCTCTATTTCATTCTGGTAGTCACGATTATCGGCATCTTAGGGATAGAGACAAGCAGTTTCCTTGCCCTCTTCGCCTCGGCTGGCGTCGCCATAGGTATGGCACTGAGCGGCACGCTTCAGAACTTTGCCGGGGGAGTAGTGATTCTCCTCATCCATCCCTACAAGGTGGGCGACTACATAGAGGTGCAGGGCTATTCAGGCACAGTGAAAGCCATTCAGATGTTTCATACGGTGATTACAACACCCGACAACAAGACCATCCTTATCCCTAACGGCTCATTGTCGACAGGCAATATAAACAATTATTCCACACAGGCACGTCGCCGTGTGGAATGGAGTGTAGGCATATCCTATGGTGATGATTTTGCAAAAGCCTCCGAGACATTGCTGGCAATTTTGAAGAGTGATTCGAGGGTGCTTGTAGATAACCCGGATCAGCAACCGTTTGTAGGTCTCTCATCGCTTGGCGACAGCGCTGTCGTGCTCACCGTCAGGGCGTGGACCGGAAGTGCTGACTACTGGCCTCTCTATTTCGAGATCAACAGGCGCATCTATGCCGAACTTCCCGAGGCAGGAATCAATTTCCCGTTCCCGCAGATCGATGTCCACATGAAGAATTCCTGAGATTGAACGTCACGCTTCGAATCAATATTGCACTTCGTCGCGCCAGTAAGCGGGGTATACCACCACTTCGTCATCTGCTGACGTGGCTGATTTGAATGTAATCTTTACCGGCGGTTCGGCATCGGGCGCATACACCGCTGTGAGTCCGTCGGCGTCATTGAAATTATATGTGGTGTAATCTCCCGAGCCCTCGGTTGTCATCGTTCCGATCATCATGACCGAGGGTTTCTCATTCACCCTGAATGGCGCGTCAAATCCCATCAGCCGCATCCGGTCTCCTTTGGAATCAATACGGTAGAGTTTATTCCGGTCGTTGCTCAGCAGTGTCATCACCGGTTCCCAGCCTTCACGATATTCCGGTGAAAGAGATTGGATCTCCTCTCTTGCGAGGAGTCTGCGAAGTCCGCGTTCGGCCGGAGATACGTAGGCCACATACTGCACCCCTTCATCATACCATACAGGATTCCCCTCGCTCATGCTCCATCCTCTCCATCCGTAAGATTCCCAATCCTCTACGGTAGCTTCCTGCATCGCGCTCCTTATAGAGTCGTCGATCATCACCGGGAAATAATATACCATTGCAATTGAATCGGCGATATCTTTCAGCGGATAAGGCCTCTGCACGGGATAGACGCATATTGAGGCGAACGCCTCGGCATCTCCCGCTGCTATCGCTTTCATAAGCCGGTTGAGGCCCTCGTCGGGGCGCGATTCAAGTTCAGTGTCGGAGGATTTGTCCTTTTCCGCTTTCACATCGTGACATGCGCCCAAACCAGCAAAGGCTATCAACAAGGCCGCCGCCATTGATGATTTCTTTATAGAGCGCTTGTGTATGTTGCTGAAGTTCATCATTTATAGTTTTTAATTTGATTTATTTCTTAATTTAACAACTGTCTTTCAATGCGTCCCTGCATGAGGGGCTAATGAGTCGGGAGTCTCTTCCGGCAAGTTCAGCCCGGAATGTGTCTGATAGCCGTCGGCTTTAGCGTCGCCCTGAACTGCGGCGGGCTCGATTGTGGAAAGATCTTTAATAAATAAGGTTGCGAGTTCTTCCTGTCGGCGTCGCTTGAGTTGTGAAAGCTGTTTTCCCTTGTAGCGGGAATGCGCAATGTAGGCACTCTCGATATCACGGTTTCCTGCTTTCAGTTTGGAAAGTACGCTTGATTTGGCCACTACTCCCGGGCCGCAGTTATAGGCAAGCGCGGCAAGCAAGAGGCTATCGGGGCCGAATTCACGATATTTCGCGCATAATTTGGCATAATCCTGCCGAGCGAGAGCGTCAGCTTCCGCTTCGGTGAGTTTCTTACCGCGTGTGAATTTCTCGCCGGGCATCACCTTGTGGCCATAGCCCACGAATGGCCAGTGACTCGCATTGCTCAGACCTTCATATTTTTTTATTATTGATATCGCGTCTTCAAACGTCGGGGCTTTCTGTACTGACGATGTGGTCACTGCCACAGCGAAAGCCATTCCGAGCCCGAGAATGAGAAGCGATATCATCAGCAGATTCTTTTTCATAATTAAGGAGAATTAATATGTCATTATAGACACGTCCATCTATAAAACGTCTGATTCTTGCCATTGTTCTCCAGAACAAAACGTATGGTGAAGTTTGTTATATAATTGACGGGGTCGTCACCGGGTGATGACTGCCGCCGGCAATTGAAATATTAACCGTGTAAAAATAATTATTAAGATGAATAAGCAGCAATTTAAGAAGGCTGTGGAGGAAGTTGGAGCTTCCATCTGCAACGAGATGATGGCAGTTTACTACAACGTGGAGGGTGCCGACCGCGATAAAATCTCTGCAGCGGTGGCCAAGGTGCTCGGCGCTACGGGCGCAGCCAAATCCAATGCCAACAGATTTTTCGGCAAGGGTCGCAAGGCGTATGCCGGTCCTGAGGAATACACTAAGGCTAAGAAGGCTTACTTCAGCCAGCTGTTCAAGACCATTCACGCCGACTTCAACGCTGAGATAGCGGCAGCCCTCAAGCTCTTCAATGAGGCTGTGCCCAAAGATGTGAAAGAGGCGCAGAAGGCTAATGCCTGACACTTGTAACATCTGTATCGGGTAAAGATATGAATATCTGGAGACTCGCATTGAAACTCTCAGGCTGGACTTTCGAGATAAAGGTTCCGGTCTACGACAAGTGCGTGATATGCGTGGCTCCGCATACGTCTAACTGGGATTTCCTGCTCGGACTGACGGCTTACAGATCGGTAGGAAGAAAAGCCAACTTTCTGATGAAGAGTTTCTGGTTTTTCTTCCCGCTGAAGTATCTGTTCCGATATTTCGGAGGCATCCCGGTGGAGAGGAATAAGGAGAAAGGGGGGGAATCACTCACCGACAAGGTGATCCGTCTCTTCAGCACGGAGTCATACGTCAATCTTGCAGTCACACCCGAAGGCACGAGGTCGGCTGTGGAGAAGTGGAAGACCGGTTTCCTCTATATAGCATACGGAGCCGAAGTGCCCATTCTTCTCGCCGCTATCGATTATTCGAAAAAGCATCTGGTGATCGACCGCGTTTACCAGCCCACCGGAGATGTAGAAGCCGACATGCGGGCCATACGTGACTATTATTCCCGCTGGAAAAATGCCGCCCGTTACCCTGAAAAATTCATTCCCTGATGAGCGATCTGAAAGTATGCCTCTTCCCTCAGACTCTGGTCTGGAACGACAAGGAGAGGAATCTTGATAATCTTGAGCGAATGCTCGGGCAAGTGCATCCCGAGGCAGATCTTCTTATCCTTCCGGAGACTTTCTCCACAGGGTGCCCTTATGGCGACAAGGAGGCTGTCAGGCCGCTTGCCGAGCGTAATTCGGGCCCTACTATAGAGCGTCTGAAGTCTCTTGCATCACGCTATCGCATTGCGATAGCAGGAAGTTTCCTTGCCGATACCGGAGGCCTTCTATGCAACCGGGCATTCTTCATCGAGCCCTCGGGCGAGGCTACATTTGCCGACAAGCGTCATCTCTTCTCTATGGCAGGCGAAGACAAGATTCTCTCGCCCGGCACGCGGCGCCTCAAAGTACGCTACAGAGGGTGGGAGATTGCTATGGTGGTCTGCTATGATCTGCGATTCCCTGTGTGGTGTAGGAACGTCAGCAATGAATACGACCTGCTCATTGCTGTGGCCAACTGGCCTAAGGCGCGAGTGGAGGCGTGGAAAAAACTTCTCATGGCAAGAGCCATCGAGAATGAGGCCTACGTGTGTGGTGTAGACTGCAGCGGACGCGACGTGAAGGATATCGAATACGACGGAACTTCGATGGCGGCAGACTTCAAGGGCAACGACATCAGTATTGATGATCCGGAAGGAAACGGTCTTGTTTATGCCACACTCTCGCTCGATAAGCTCAGGAAATTCCGCGAAAAATTTCCGGCTTTCTCCGATGCGGACCGTTTCATAATACTTGAAGGTGAGGAGTGAACCTTAATGCCGGATAAATCGTTGATTATGTAGAAGGTTCTGCAAAGTCAGACTTCTTCATTAATTTTAGAATCTTAAATCTTTATAATGTTATGGAAAAATTTGAAGACATCATTCAATCACCCACACCCGTACTGGTAGACTTTTTCGCAACTTGGTGCGGCCCCTGCCGCATGATGCACCCCATTCTTGAAGAACTTCATGAGCAGATGGGCGACCAGGTGCGCATCATCAAGATAGATATTGATAAGAACGAGGCGCTTGCACAGAAATATATGGTGCAGTCCGTGCCTACACTCATGATATTCAAGAACGGCAAACTCGAATGGCGTGCTGCCGGAGTGCATCAGGCAGCAGACCTGAAACGAATGCTCGAGGCTTATCTTTAAGCCTTAATTGAACGAGTCCGGAAGGTCATTCTCGTAGAGAACCGTATCTCCGGGTTTGAGATATTTCGACAGGAAAACCTGTGAATCGGCGAATGAATCGACGATTTGCAGGTTCTTTTTATCGAAATCTGTGGATAGAATGCCATCCACGAGCGCATTCCGGTTGTAGGCTCCCACAATGATTGCGACATCGGCATTGCGGCCGATGTGGACACCCAGTTCGCGGTTGAGGCGCTCCTGTTCCGAACCAAGTTCTATCATGCCAGGGGTCACGATGATTCGCCTTCCTGAGGTGAACTGCGCGAGCACGTCTACTGCCATTCTCGATCCCTGAGGGTTGGAATTGAAGGCGTCGTCAATGATTGTTACTCCTCCGGGGGTCTTCTTCACATTGAGGCGGTGTTCCACCTGCTCTATCGACTCCACGGCGCGCCTGATCTCATCTTCGGTCAGGCCGAGGTGGAGCGCCACTATCACAGCCCCCGCGAGATTGGATATGTTGCATTCGCCATAAAGATGGGTGCGCAGCGTGATGTGCAGTCCATCCGGGCCTTCTATCGTGAATTCCGTTCCGTCGGGAGTATATCTCACGTCTTTTGCCACATAGTCGCAACCATCAGCTGATGCAACTCCGTAGCGGGCGGTCTTGACATTTGTCACTTCCCTTGAGGCGCACATCTCGAAGTCGTTGTTGATCACGGCGAATCCGTCTGCCGGGAGTGAATCCACAAGTTCGAACTTCGTCTTCTGCACATTCTCTATGCTCTTGAACGATTCGAGATGCATTGGCCCTACGGCTGTCACTATTCCTATTTGAGGATGGACTATATCGCATATTTCTTTGATATCGCCGATCTGCTTGGCGCCCATCTCGCATATAAACACCTGATTGTAGGGCTTCATCATTTCGCGGATGGTGCGTATCACGCCCATCGGGGTATTGTAGCTGCCGGGAGTGATGAGCACATCGTAGCGTTCAGATAGTATTCGCTGAAGATAATGCTTCGTGGAAGTCTTGCCGTAGCTTCCGGTTATTCCGATGATGGTGAGATCAGGCATGGAGCGGATTATATCTATCGCCTCGTTGCGGTATCCTGCATTGATTGAGTCTTCCACAGGCTTCAGAATCAACACGGCGAGCATGGCAATGGCCCATGAGAATATGCAGAGCATCAGGATGACACCGAGAGTGACCTGACCTCCCGAGTAATAGAGGAATGCATTGCTGCCGTTTCTCCCCACGGTGAGCGCGAGTGCGAGCACAATAGCAATCGAAACCACGGCGCATACGCTGTAGATTCTCCACACCCTGCGAGTGAAGACGAGAGGCTTCTTGAATTTCCTGCGCAAGAGGAATATGCCCTGAGCTATGCAGACCACTGCCGCTATTGCAGCATTGGCAGCCGTAGTGAGCAGCGTGGAGAAGAGGAGGAAAAGCACGCCGACATTGATCAGACGTGTGGCCGACGACATGTCGCCCGAGCGGTTGAGCCATTTCCAGTATCGGTCTATGCGGTAGCTGTTCTGCTGCAGCATGTGGATATCATGACGGAAATTAAGGAGCATATAAAGCCCGCATATCACTATGATGATGATTGAGAATGTATTCACTTTGACGGATAGATTACAGATTGAAAAATGAACTTACGGCACTCCGGAATCCGAAAGGATTGTCGAGAAAGGAATAATGTCCGCATCCGGGGAAAGATACCAGCCCGGAATCGGGAATGAGTCGATGCATTGTCTCTGCGTCGGAGAGGGGGGTGGCGGTGTCTTCCTCTCCCCATACGAGCAGAGTGGGAGCCTTTATATTCGGCATCACGTGGCGGAGGTCTTCATTGACGCAGCGGCTCATCACCGCCCGCATCTTAGGCGATGAGTTGCGATAGTCGGCAGAGCCTTTTTTTGCACGCATCTTTTCGACTGCGGCCTCCCCTTTCTTCGCGCCGAGTATTAGGCGAAGTATATGTTTCATTGCCTTGAATGAGTAGACCTTCCTGTAGTATGAGAACGAGCGTTTCGGCTTGATGCCGGCCGCATCGATGAGCAGGAGTTTATCGATGTCGCGCCGCGAGCTAAGAAGTATTCCTATTCTCCCTCCGAAGGAGTGCCCCGCTAACGACGGGCGTTCGAGTCCCAACTTATCGATAAGTTTCTCGATCAGGACCGTGAAATCCTCCACACCCCAAACTTCAGGCGGTTCGCTGCTCTGCCCGTGTCCCGGAAGGTCTACATTGATCACCCGCATCTTGCCTTTGAAAATGTTCTCGACAGATGCCATAGTGTCGGCATTGCATCCCCACCCGTGCATTATTATGATAGGGCGTAGATCCACCTCTCCGCTGTCGCGGAAGTGTAGTCTCACGCCGTCTATTTCCATTGTCTTGTCCATAAGGGTCAGTTCTTTATGAATCTCCGGGTGATGTCTCCGTAAGCGTCGATGCGTCGATCGCGCAGGAATGGCCACCATTGCCTTACATTTTCGGAGCGAGACAGGTCTATGTCTACGATTGCTTCCGCAGCTTTGTCTTCAGGTGCGAGATAGAGGAACTCGCCCTGAGGGCCGGCCACGAAACTTGAGCCCCAGAAGTCTATGCCGGAAGTGTCGCCCGAGAGGTCTTCTTCAAAACCCACACGGTTCACGCTTATCACCGGCAGGCCGTTGGCCACGGCGTGTCCGCGTTGCACAGTGATCCATGCTTCTCTCTGCCGCCGCTTCTCATCTTCCTCATCATCAGGATTCCAACCGATCGCGGTGGGATAGATGAGCATGTCGGCTCCGTCAAGAGCCATGAGGCGTGCTGCTTCGGGATACCACTGATCCCAGCAGACCAGGACACCGAGGCGTCCGACAGAGGTGTCAATGGGGTGAAACCCTAAATCGCCCGGAGTGAAGTAGAATTTCTCATAGAAGCCGGGATCGTCCGGTATGTGCATCTTTCGGTAGCGCCCGGCAACGCTGCCGTCTGTCTCAAACACCACAGCAGTGTTATGATAGAGGCCGGGTGCCCTTCTCTCGAATGAACTTGCCACCAGCACCACTCCGCATTCACGAGCGGCATTGCCGTAGAATTCATAGAAGTCTCCATGGGCGTCTTCCGCATATTTGAAGTTGTCCACGTTTTCTGTCTGGCAGAAATACAGGGAGTCGTGCAGTTCTGAGAGCACCACGAGCTGAGCCCCCTCCTCGGCAAGTTGCCTGATCGCCGCAAGATTGCGTGAGCGGTTGGTGGAGATGTCGTCTGAGAAGAAATGCTGAATTATACCTGTTCTCAACATGATGTCGGATTCTGAGTTTATAGTTTGAGGATTCCGTGAGGCACCTGCATCGTGGCGCAATGGAGCGAGCCATGCTGGCGAAGCAGAGTTCGGCAGTCTACGCCCACCACATTATATTCCGGAAATGCGATTTTTATGGAACGCATAGCCAGCGTGTCATTGTCAGGCTGCGCGTATGTAGGCATGAAAATAGTGCCGTTGGCCACGAGATAGTTGGCGTATGTGGCGGGGAGGCGTGATCCGTCTTCGTCGTAGACTGCATCGGGCAGAGGAAGTTCCACCAGATTATAGGGATTGCCTTCGGCCGTGCGAAGCATTGAAAGTTGTGCCCGCATGGCGAGTAGCGACTCAAACTGCGGGTCGTCGAAATTGCGGGTGCCGGTGAAGACTATGGTGTCGTCCGGTGCCATGCGTGCGAGTGTGTCGATATGCGAGTCGGTGTCGTCTCCCTCGAGAGCGCCGTGATCAAGCCAGAGCACGTGATCCGTTCCCAGACGACGTGCCAATATCTCGTTCAGCTCGCTTTTGGTGAGACCGCCGTTGCGGTTGGGCGACTGCAGACAGCGCGATGTAGTGAGTACCGTGCCGCTTCCGTCAGTATCAACCGAGCCTCCCTCAAGCACGAAATCGCGCTCGTTGCGATAGGTGAGCGGTTGCATCAGGCCGCTTTCGTTAATGTGAAGATTCACGAGATTGTCTTTGTCTGCTGCAAACTTCAGGCCCCATGCGTTGAAGCCGAAGTCGAGCGCGCGCAGGCGATCGTCTTTCATAACAGTTATGAAGCCGTAGTCGCGTATCCAGGTGTCGTTATAGTCCATCTCGATGTAGCGGATAAGGTCGGCATTGCAATCTTTCATGATCCGGGCGCCTTCGCCTGCGTCGGGGCATAGCAGTGCTACGGATATATTCGCGTCTGTGAGCGCTTTCACGAGCCGCTGATACTGCGCGATTGCTTCCTGAAGGATATAGTTCCAGTCAGTGTGCTCGGTAGGAAGGGCGAGCATCACATACTCCACCGGTTCCCATTCAGGTATGAATCTTATATCTGGCATAATCTCAATATTCTGGCGATATTCATGGTTTGTTGATGCCGTGCACGTATCAAATCGCGGCATCAGGAACTTTACAGATGCAAAATTAAGAAAAATCCTCGGTTTTCCCATGTTTCAGCCCCTCTTTTTGTCAAATATTCCGTATGTATGGTGTGGATTTCAAATAAAATCCTTATCTTTGCATTGAAATAATTACGCCTCAGATAAGATGAAACATCACGACACAGCCAAAGAATTTGCCGTGGCAAAAGCAGAATGCCGCGACCTCTTTGAGAAAAAACTGTTGGACTATGGCACTTCCTGGCGCATCATGCGCCCGATGAGCCTCACCGATCAGATAATGATCAAGGCCATGCGCATTCGCAGCATTGAAGAGAAGGGAGTGGCAAAGGTGAATGAGGGCATACGTCCTGAATTCATAGGTATCGTCAATTATTGTGTGATGGCGCTCATTCAGCTCGACATGGGTCCGGGAGATAATCTTCCGCCCGAGGTCTGCATGAAGCTCTATGATGAAAAGCTCAACGGAGCCACGCGCCTGATGGAAAACAAGAATCATGACTACGATGAGGCCTGGCGCCAGATGAGGGTGAGCAGCTTCACCGACATAATCCTTCAGAAGATAATGCGCACTAAGGAAATAGAGGGTCACGACGGCAAGACTATTGTGAGCGAGGGCATTGACGCCAACTATATGGATATGATCAATTATGCCCTGTTCGCGCTGATAAAGCTCTGAGTGCGCATACATGATGGAAGAGGAAAAGATCATCGGGGAGAAGCGAAAGACTCCGCTTGGCATCGAACGCAGGTTCGACCGGTTTGGAGAGTGGCTTGACTCGTCGTGGGTGCTACGCAAGTTCAAGCCCTTTCTGAATCGCTATCCCAAAGTGGCCATCTGCCTTACATGGCTGATGCGGATTATTGTAGGTGCGACCTTTATTGTCTCCGGACTCACCAAAGGTATTGACCCCTGGGGCACCTTCTACAAGATGACTGAATATCTCACGGCCATGCACTTCCCGATAGAGTCGTGGGGTAATACAGCGCTTGTGCTCACGTTTTTCCTCTTTTCGGTAGAATTTGTAGTAGGCGTGTCGCTTCTCACCGGATGTTTCCGCAAAGCATCGCCTATCATTGCTGCCATCATCATGCTTGTGATGCTTCCGCTCACATTCTGGATAGCGGTTGCTGATCCGGTTGCCGACTGCGGATGCTTCGGCGATTTTCTGGTGATTTCAAACTGGTGGACTTTTGCCAAAAACGTAGGGCTCTCCATCGCCGTGGTGTGGCTGCTGATGTTCAATAGGGTCACATTCTGTCTCATCTCGCCGTTTCTGCAGTGGATTGCAGCAGTGGCCGCGGCCATGTATATCATGCTTGTCGGATATATCGGATATTGGGAGCAACCCCTCGTAGATTTCCGCCCTTACAAAATCGGCACTGCTCTTCTGAGTGCGGATGATGCTCCGGAATATGAGCCGGTTTTTGAGTTTGTCTACGAGAAGGATGGCAAGACGCGTTCATTCTCTGAAGAAGATGAACTGCCCTCTGAGGAAGATGGATGGAAATTTGTGAAAAGAATTGAAAAGGAGATGGTGAAGACCGGTCCGGAAACTGAAGCAGGAAGTCATGTCGGCGATTTCCGGATATGGAACGAGACCGGAGACGAAGACGTGACATCATTTGTGGCGTCTGACGGCCGACAGGTGATTCTCCTTATTCCAGATATAAGTCAATTATCGATGGCCGCGAGCTGGAAGATCAATCGTCTGTATGATCTCTCACGCAAGGAAGATATGGATTTCTTCGCTGTGGCCGCCGGAAGTCCGGAAGCCATCGAGGAGTGGCGCGATCTCTCTTCAGGGCAGTACCCGATCTACACGTCTGAAGATACTTCAATCAAGGAAGTGGCCCGCGGCAATCCTGCCCTGATAGGGCTTGACAACGGCAAAATCGTATGGAAAACTGCGCTAAGCGCATTGAGAATAAACGATGATGACAACAGTGCCGACAATCTTGTGAAAATCGGAGTGAAAGGTGCGGGCGATGCGGTGCTCGAAGATCTGAGTGAGATTCTATTTTCAATTCTTGCCCTGCTTGGACTCATCACCGCGCTGAGGGTGCTAATCCCGTCGTTCTTTTCTGGACGCGTCGATGCGAAGAAGAATGAAGAGCAGGATGGTGAAACCCCATAGTGCCGACCCTCCGTAGCTGAAGAAGGGGAGCGGTATGCCTATCACCGGACATAGCCCTATCACCATGCCGATATTTATGCATAGGTGGAAGATGAGATATGACGCCACGCAATAGGCGTAGACTCGTCCGAATGGAGTGCGTTGTCGCTCGGCTATGTGTATTATGCGAAGTATGAGGGCGAGAAACGCAAGAAGCACCGCACAACTGCCTACATAGCCTTCTTCCTCGCCTATGGTGCAGAAGATGAAGTCAGTGTGTTGCTCGGGCACGTATTTCAGTTTGGTCTGGGTGCCGTTGAGAAAGCCTTTGCCCGTGATGCCACCCGAGCCAATAGCGATTTTAGACTGATTCACGTTGTAGCCGAAGCCCTTCAGGTCATCCTCTATGCCGAGCGCAACCTTAATGCGCATCTGCTGATATGGCTCAAGCACATTGCCGAAGACGTAGTTCACCGAGAAAAGAAACATCACCGAAGCCGCTGCGAAGACGATAGTCACCACGTAGCGCTCTATCTTGTGGCGGTACATGGCCAGCGATACGTAAAGCAGGCTCGCAAGAATCACTCCGAGGAAAAACCACACTCCGGGAACGTTTACGCCGAAGAAAGCAAGAGCACCGGCTATGATGCCGGCCACTGTATAGCCTATCATCACGTTGCGCGCCATGATCAGATCCTTGCAGTACATGAGCAGCATGCTCACGAATACTGTCATAATAAGGAGGAAGACAGTAAACTCTCCTACGGGGAGTCCGAGAAGAAGCGGCTCCACGTATTTCACCGCTACTACGAAATAAGTGATGGCACACAGGGCCGAGAAGAGAACCAATCCGCTCATCCCTTCCCTATAGAGCACGAAAAAGAGTGAGATGTAGACGAGGGCAGAGCCCGTCTCATGTTGCAGCAGAATCAGGATTACCGGAATGAGAATGATCAGGAAGGCCCTGAAATAGTTGCTTAGTTTCTGATTGAGATTGAAATTGTATGAATTGAAAAGTTTTGCGAGCGCGAGTGCCGTGGCGAATTTACCGAATTCTGCCGGCTGGAGACTCACCGGGCCTAATACAAGCCATGAGCGCGACCCCTTTATGTCGGGCGCCACGAAGATGGTAATCACCATCACAAGAAGCACTACTGCATAGACCGGGTAGGCATACGTCTCATAGATTCTGTAGTCAGACAGCAGAATGGCGCATCCTATGAATATCGAGAGGCCTATCCAGAGAAACTGCTTGCCTGAAAACTCTTCGAAATCGAACATGCTCGCGCGGTCGAAATCGTAGCTTGCAGCGTAGATGCTCACTGCGCCGGCTACTACGAGCACGAGATATAGGAGGATGGTGATCCAGTCGAGCGAGCGGAACACCGAGGTGTTTGCATCAATGCTTCTTGACTCCACTTGATATGATGGTGTTAGAGGTAATCATTCTTTCTTCGAGATATTTTCTTTCGGGGGCTATTGAGCCGTTGAGATATTTCTCGATTATGAGGCTTCCGATAGGCACGCCGTAAGTGGCGCCGAATCCTGCATTCTCCACATATACGGCCACCGCGATTTTCGGGTTGTTCATCGGAGCGAAGCCCATGAACGCCGAGTGGTCTTTGCCGTGAGGGTTCTGGGCTGTTCCGGTCTTGCCGCACACTTCGAGACCCGGCAGATTGGCCAGGCGACAGGTGCCACCCGTTACTGCCCCGCGCATTCCTTCGGCTATCATCTCGTAATATTCCTTTTTGATAGAAGGTGTGCGCTTCTCGGTGAAACGTTTATCAATTACTGTATCGGAAACTTCCTTAACCACGTGAGGGGTAATATACCATCCTCTGTTTGCTATGGTGGAGGCGAGATTGGCTATCTGCAGCGGAGTTGCAAGCACCTCGCCCTGGCCTATGGCGATCGATATGATGGAATTGGCCGACCAGTTGCTGCCTCTGAACGATTTGCTGTAGAACTCCGGATTAGGAATGAATCCCCGGCTTTCTGAGGGGAGATCCACTCCGAGCTTATAGCCGTAGCCCATCTCAACCATATAATTTTTCCACTTCTCAAGTTGATTGGAAGGGCGGGTGCCCCTCTTGTCGATGAAATTTTTCAGACCCCAGCAGAAATATGCGTTGCATGAAGTGGCAATGGCCGGCTTCAATGCTATTGGCGATCCATGGGCGTGGCATCCAACCCTGAGACCATTGACATAGCCTCTGTAACAGGGATATAAAGTGGACGGGGTGATAGTCCCTTCCTGCAGGAATATCAATCCCTGCGTTGGCTTGAAGGTGGAGCCCGGAGGATACATGCCTTGCAGAGCGCGGTCGTAGAGCGGCTTGTAATTATCCTTCACAAGAGCCGCGTAGTTTTTTCCGCGTTCCGAGCCCACGAGCAGCGAAGGGTCGTAGGTGGGCGATGACACCATGCAGAGTATCTCGCCCGTCTGCGGCTCTATGGCTACGATGGCTCCGATCTTACCCTGCATCAGTTGTTCGCCGTATTCCTGAAGATCCATGTCGATGCCGAGTGTCAGGTCGCGCCCGGCGGTAGGAATCACGTCGTGGATGCCGTCTTCATATTTTCCCTTGATGCGTCCGAGCGCGTCTTTCATGAGTATCTCCACGCCTTTCACTCCGCGCAGTTCTTTCTCGTAGCTTTTCTCCACTCCGAGGTCGCCCGTATAGTCTCCGCTCCGGTAATACCGGTCGTTTTCCACATCTTTGGCGTTCACTTCGCGTATATTGCCAAGAATATTGGCCGCCGAGTGTGTGGCATATTCCCTGACGTTGCGCTTCTGCACGTAGAATCCAGGAAAGAGATAGAGCTTTTCCTGCAGGCGTCCGTAGTCTTCCTGCGAGAGGTGCGACATCAGTTTTTGAGGCGTATATGCTGAATATCCCGGATTCTTGCGCGGATTCTTCATGTCGGCCCATTTCATCATAAGGTCTTCTTTGGTGATATTGAGAACTTCGCACAGTCCGAGAGTGTCGAATTCCTGACCTACGTCCTTAGGAATCAACATGACGTCATATTCCGGCTGATTCAGCACCACGAGGCGTCCGTTGCGGTCGTAGATCAGCCCGCGCGAAGGATACAGCACCTTTCTGAAGAAGGCGTTTGACTCGGCATTCTCCTTATAAGATCCGTCGCTCACCTGAAGGTGAAACAGCCTGACCATAAAGATCGCCACCACAAGGGTGATGAATCCTCCTATTATATATTTTCGTTTTTCTAATGAATAATCTTTTCCCAAAGGTAGAAGAGTGTTTTGCAGTTTATTTTTTACCTATCAGTGAGTCTAAAGCGAGAATCACGATAAATGTGAAGAGTGTGCTTGCACCAATCCTGATGAGTATGTCGATTATGTCGGCAAAATTCATATACTCCGTGAAGAAGCAGACGATGCAGTAGAGCGCCGACATGGTGAAAAGATACTTGGCGAAGTTGAAAAATCCCATGGTGGCCGTGGCCGGTGAGATATCGCGCTTCTGATCATCGTGTTGCTCGTAGGCAAAATACACCGGTCGCTTCAGAGCGCCGAGCACTGTGCAGGAAAGGGCATTGAGTCCTGGCGTGTCGGAAAGCATGTCGACCGTGAGTCCGAGCAGGAATGAAAAGGTGAGCAGCAGGTTGGGCTTCAAGTCGAGCGGGAGGCTCACTATGAAATAGATGAATACAAAGCATATCGCGCAGTTGAAGAGCACGATATGGTTCAGTATGAGCGCCTGCACAAGCACCAAGGCCACAAACAGGATTGCAAATATGAATACGCTTTTGTTCATCTCTTTGCCGTTAGGAACCCGAGATCGAGTCGAGTTCGTTTTTCAGTATGTCTTTTATGATCCTGACTGTGCCCAATTGCTTGAAGTCGGGCATGAGTCTGATCTTGAGCACGATGAAGGTGTCGTCGTTTGTCTTGACGTTGCCCATGACCGTGCCTATGTCGATTCCCTCCGGAAAGGTGGTGGAGAATCCGCTGGTGGTGATGGTGTCGCCTATGTGATATTTGGCATGGCGGGGCACCTCCTCGAGGTAGGCCACGCGCGGGTCGCTTCCTTTCCACGTGAGCGAGCCAACGTAGGGAGTCGATTTTATTTTCGCGCTGAAGTGCTGATTCTGGTTGAGCACTGAGATTACTCTCGACGTCCTCTTTCCCGTCACATCCACGATGCCCACGACACCACTTTGATCCACCACTCCCATGCCGGGCTCGATGCCGTCGGATGAACCGCGATCGATTGTGAAGTAATTGAGCGGATGGATCGTGGAATTGTTGATGACCGACGCTCCGATATATCCGAACCGTTTGTATCGTCCGTAGTCAGAACTGTCTGACGCCAGCACATCATATTGCTTGAGTTGGTTTCTGAGGTTGAGCACCTCGTTTTCAAGACGCGCATTGCTCTCCTGCAGCCGCTTGTTGACGGCGAGAAGACCGAAATAATCGGTAATCTCGGAAGACGTGCGATAGATTGTGCCGCCTATGGCGTTTGCCGAGGAGAGATACACCGAAAGGTGTGTCTTGCTCGTGTTCACCAGCAGGATGCAAGAAATCAGCACATAGAACGCGAATACGAACCATGTGCTGTATTTTATCAGAAAGTTCAGAAGATTCCTCATCGTATGAGGAAGCGGAAGCGATTTATGTTTTTAAGCGCTACGCCGGTGCCTCGTGCAACGGCAGTTAGCGGATCTTCCGCTACTTTGAATTCAATGTGGAACTTGTCAGTCAGTCTCTTGTCAAGGCCGCGCAACAGTGCGCCGCCGCCGGCAAGATATATGCCGTTTCTTACGATGTCGGCATAGAGTTCGGGCGGTGTCTGATCAAGGGCTGCAAGGATTGCGGCCTCCATCTTGGCTATCGTCTTCTCAATGCTGTGAGCCACTTCCTCATGGGTCACAGCCACTTCCATCGGCAGCGCCGTCATACGGTTGGGGCCGCGCACGATGAATGGTTCAGGCGGGTTCTCGAGGTTTACGAGCGCGCTGCCCACCTGAAGTTTGATTCTTTCTGCCATGGAGGTGCCGATCTTCACGTTGTGGACTCTGCCCATATGCTCCTGTATGTCGGCGGTCAGATCGTTACCGGCCACGCGGATGCTCTTGTTGCTGACGATGCCTCCCAGTGAGATGACGGCAATCTCGGTTGAGCCTCCACCTATGTCTACGATCATGTTTCCTTCGGGAGCCTCTACGTCGAGGCCGATGCCGAGGGCAGCCGCCATAGGCTCGTAGATCATGAATACATCGCGGCCGCCGGCGTGCTCGCTTGAGTCGCGCACCGCCCTTATCTCAACTTCAGTGGAGCCTGAAGGAATGCAAACCACCATCCTGAGTGAGGGTTGAAACCAGCGGCGCTTGCCGTTTACCATCTTAACGAGGCCCCTGATCATCTGCTCGGCAGCATTGAAGTCTGCTATGACACCGTCGCGCAGAGGGCGGATGGTGCGTATGCCGGGAGGTTCCTTCCCTTCCATCTGCTGGGCATCCTCGCCTACGGCGAGAAGTTTGTCGGTCTTGTTGTCTATGGCCACCACAGATGGCTGATTCACCACTATCTTGTCTTTATGGATGATGATGGAGTTGGCGGTGCCGAGATCCATCGCAATTTCCTGAGTCAATGAAAATAGTCCCATATATTGTCAGTTTGAATGAAAACTGTTGAAACTCACTGATATTGAATGTCTTGATTATATTTCCGCATTGATGGGAAACATCTCGTATACATTTCGACTGCAAAGTTACTGATTTTTTTTTAATTATACATCTACAATTCCTTATTTTTTTTAAAAAAATATTCAATGACCTTAATCTTTCTTTTTAGCATCCCTTTTACGTCCGTTTCCGATCACTTTTTTGCAAAACAGAAGAGGCCCGGAACATTCCGTTCCGAGCCTCTTCGATGGTATTCGGCATCACCTTTCTTCGCTTAAAGCAGGCTGCCGGTTATATTCTTTCTGATCAGTTGGCCAGTGAGAGCATGTAGTCGATATTTTCGATCACATAGTCGAGGTCGCCGTCGGCAGAGTTAAGGGCCTTTGCCTTGTCGGTGATAGCCTTTGCAGCCTCGAAATAGTTCACCTTCACGTCTTTGCGGGTGTTGTTAGCCTCGGCGCTTGATCCTTCGATAGCGTTCCACTTGTCGGCGCCAACGCGGAAGATCTTCTTGGCAGCATTCTTCAGAGTCTCGAAGTCCACACCTTCGGTGGCAGCAGCCTTGCGGTAGTCTTCTACAGAGGCCTCGTCGTTGCCCTGACGGTCATAAACGAAACCACGGAGACCATAGAGAGAGGCGCTCTCGGGGTTGGCAGCGAGGCGTTCAGAAACGGCTGATACTGCCTCATCATATTTTTTGTCGAGCACGAGGAAGTTCACGATGTTGCTGATGAAGACGGGTTCTGCCATGCCGAACTTCTGGTCGCCAACAACAGCCACTTCTGTGATCCTGTCTTTTGCAGTCTGCTCCATGGTGGAGTCGCGCATTGCGAGATTCTGCCAGCATGCGATTTCATAGAGATAGGCTTCCTTCTCGGGATAACCTGAGTTCTGCGACTTGCGGAATGCGTCTGCGCTCTTCACGAAGTCCTGACCGTTAAGAGCGGCGAGGCCTGCATTGAAATATGCGGTGGCACGGTCGCTTTCAGGGATTTCGATTTTTTCTTCCTTCATGAAATCCTGATTGGGCATGTCGGCGAAGATCATGAAGGTCTCGTATGCCTCGGGATAGATTTTCTGCGCGTTGAAGAAGTCTGCGCCGGCCTGGAAGTAATCATTTACGTGGCCTTTGAGTTTGCCGATGATGTCTTTCTTGGTCTTGGCATCGGTCTTTCCCTTTTCGTTGGGGATGTCGGTGAGAGGAATTGCCTTGACAAACATTTTGTAGCCATTGAGGAGGTTGGTGGCCATCTTCAACGGATCCACGCTTGCCGGATTCACCATCTTCAAGCCTGAATCTTTGTCGTAGGCATCATATTCGATTTTGCCTGCGATGAAGTAGGTCTGAGCCTGGTCGGCAGTCTCGGGGTTTTCGATAGCCTGCTGTATAAGTTTGCGGGCCTCCTCGATCTGATCGGGCTTGCCGGAAAGTTTTTTCGCGGCTTCCACGTTGGCTTTCTGTGCGCTCATCGAGCTTACGGCTGCGAGGCAGAGCGCGAATGACATGAGTTTTTTCATTTTATTATCAGTTTTATTTTCAGTTGTCTGCATTTTCATTTTCTTCAGCAGCGATTTCCTGCTCGGCGGCTTCTTCAGGGTCGGAGTCCACCACGCATACGGAAGCTATGTGGTCACCCCTCTTTGAGAGGTCGATGAGTTTAACTCCCTGGGTGTTGCGACCCTGCAGGCGCAAGGTGTCTACAGGCAGGCGCAGGGTGATTCCGCTCTGGTTGATGATCATGAGGTCGTTTTCATCAGTCACCTTCTTTATGGCCACGAGCGGGCCTGTCTTGTCGGTGATGTTCAGAGTCTTCACTCCCTTTCCTCCGCGATGCACACTTATGGGATAGTCTTCGAGGTCGGTGCGCTTACCGAAGCCGTTTTCCGACACTACTAGAATGCTGTGATCCGTGTCGTCGGTCTTGGCTGTCACCATTCCCACCACTTCGTCGTCGTCGCCGCGAAGAGTCATACCTCTTACACCTGTGGAGACGCGTCCCATCGATCGGAGTTCCGATTCGCTGAAGCGTGTGGCGTAGCCTGCTTTGCTTGCGAGAATCACCTGTGTGTCTCCGTCGGTAAGTTCCACCTGCAGCAGAGTGTCATCTTCACGTATTATAATGGCGTTCACGCCGTTGGTGCGCGGACGGGAATAGTCTTTGAGCGGTGTTTTCTTCACCACGCCGTTGCGGGTGGCAAACAGCAAGTAGTGGTTCTCCACGAATTGCTCATCGTTCAGGTTCCTGATGCAAATGAAGGCGTTCACAGTGTCGTCTGCATCAATATTCAGCAGGTTCTGGATGGCTCGTCCTTTCGAGTTCTTTGCAGCCTCCGGAATCTCATACACCTTCAGCCAGTAGCAGCGGCCCTTGTTGGTGAAGAAGAGCATCGAGTTGTGGTTTGTGGCCGGATAGATATGCTCGATAAAGTCTCTGTCGCGTGTGCTGCTGCCCTTTGCTCCTACACCGCCGCGGTTCTGGGCGCGGAATTCGGAGAGGGGAGTTCTCTTGATGTATCCGAGGTGAGAGATGGTAATGATCATCTCGTCGTCCGGATAGAAATCTTCCGCGTTGAGGTCGCTTGAATACATGCTTATCTTCGTGCGGCGCTCGTCGCCATATTTGTCGCGGATCTCGATGAGTTCCTTCTTCATGACGTCCTTGCATACCTCGTCGTTCGAGAGGATATCGTTGTAGAACGCAATCTGCTTCATCAGTTCATCATATTCGGCATGCAGTTTGTCGAGTTCCAGGCCGGTGAGCTGTCGCAGTCTCATTTCCACGATGGCGCGTGTCTGCACTTCGTCAAGACCGAACTTCTCGGTCAGGCTTGCGCGGGCGTCGTCGGTGGTGCGTGAGTTGCGAATGATGTGGATTACTTCGTCGATATTGTCGCATGCTATCATCAGTCCCTTCAGGATGTGGGCCCTTTCCTCTGCCTTGCGAAGCAGGAATTTAGTGCGACGTATCACCACTTCGTGGCGGTGGTCTACGAAATACTGAAGAATTTCCTTGAGATTGAGAGTGCGCGGACGTCCGTTGACGAGAGCCACGTTGTTCACGCTGAAGCTCGTCTGAAGCTGGCTCATCTTGTAGAGTTTGTTGAGCACTACTCGGGCGTTGGCGTCTCTCTTGATGTCGATGGCAATGTGTATTTTGCCACGGGCGGAGGTATCGGTGATGTCGGCAATGCCGTCGATTTTCTTTTCTTCCACCATGTCGGCGATGCTCTTCACGAGGTCGTTCTTGAGCACACCGTAGGGTATCTCGCTCACGATAATCTGATCGTGTGTGTCGGTGCTCTCAATCTCGGCTTTGGCGCGGAGCACGATGCGACCTTTGCCTGTCTCGTATGCGTCGCGTACGCCCTGAAGTCCGAAAATCTCTCCTCCGGTAGGGAAGTCGGGGGCAGTGACGTATTGCATCAGTCCTTCTATATCGATGTCAGGATTATCGATGAGGGCGAGCGATGCGTTGAGGGCTTCGGTGAGGTTGTGGGGTGGCATATTGGTGGCCATTCCCACAGCGATGCCTGCCGCACCGTTTACGAGAAGGTTGGGAATACGCGTCGGAAGCACTGTCGGCTCCTTGGTGGTGTTGTCGAAGTTGGGAACGAAGTCTACGGTCTCCGAGTCGAGATCCTGAAGCATCTCCTCGCCCATGCGGGAAAGTTTCACCTCGGTATATCGCATGGCAGCCGGGGAGTCTCCATCGATTGAACCGAAATTGCCCTGACCGAACACGAGGGGATATCGCAGCGACCATTCCTGAGCCATACGCACCATCGTCATATATATCGAGGAGTCGCCGTGCGGGTGATAGTGACCCATCACGTCACCCACGATGCGGGCCGATTTCTTGGTGTCGCCGGAGAAGTAGTTTCCCACCTCTCCCATACCGTAGAGCACGCGGCGGTGAACAGGTTTGAATCCGTCGCGCACGTCGGGAAGGGCGCGCGATACTATCACCGACATCGAATAGTCGATGTAGGCGCTTTTCATTTCCGATTCAATATTGACCGGAATTATCTTGTCTTCGTCAATTGTCATTTTTGCCTAATCTTTTCAACCTACAAAATTAACAAAAAATATTCAGATATGCAAATGAAAATCGACGTAATATGCAGAAAAGACTCCTCAGAATGCCTGAAGAGTCCTTTCTTTAATTTGTATTGTGGTGTCAAGCGCAGGGATCGTCGTATTCCAAAGTCAGGCGTTCCGCCGAAGAGTCTCCTCTGGTGACTTTGATTTTTCCTCCGAGTTTGCCCTCCGCGTTGAGTTTGAGCAGAAGTTCGGCCAGTTCGTCTTCAAGATATTTCTGAATGGCGCGCTTGAGCGGACGGGCACCGAAATTCTTGTCGTAACCTTTCTCGGCGATGAATTCCTTGGCGTCGTCAGAGAGTGTGAGCTCGTAGCCGAGTTTCATCACCCTGCCGTAGAAATCGGCCAGTTCCACGTCGATGATATCGAAGATGGCTTTCTTGTCAAGCTGGTCAAACATCACGATGTCGTCGATTCGGTTAAGAAACTCGGGCGAGAAAACCTTGTTGATGGCCTTCGAGATCACGCCCTGAGCCTGTTTCTTCTCGTCGTCGGCTGTATTGAAGCCCACGCCGGTGCCGAAGTCCTTCAGCTGGCGGCTGCCAACATTTGAGGTCATGATGATGATGGTGTTCTTGAAGTCGATGCGTCGGCCGAGCGAGTCGGTGAGACGCCCTTCATCCATCACCTGCAGCAGAAGATTGAACACGTCGGGGTGCGCCTTCTCAATCTCGTCGAGGAGTACTACAGAGTAGGGGCGACGACGCACTTTCTCGGTGAGCTGTCCACCCTCCTCATATCCTACGTAGCCCGGAGGCGCTCCCACGAGGCGGCTGACGGTGAATTTCTCCATGAATTCACTCATGTCCACACGAATCAGCGAATCGGCGCTGTCGAAGAGATATTCCGCCAGTTTCTTGGCGAGGTGGGTCTTGCCTACGCCCGTAGGCCCGAGAAACATGAACACGCCTATGGGCTTGTCAGGGTCTTTAAGGCCGATTCTGTTGCGCTGGATCGCCTTCACCACTTTCTTGATGGCCTCTTCCTGCCCGATGACTGAGCCTTTGAGGGTATTGCCCATCTCGAGCAGGCGGTTGCCCTCGGTCTGCGCTATGCGCTGAGTGGGCACTCCTGTCATCATTGCCACAACCTCGGCCACTTTCTCATCGTCTACTATCTGACGCTCCTTGTCGAGCTGGGTTTCCCATTTCGCTTTCACTTCCTCAAGCTCTGATTTCAGCTGTTTCTCCTGCTTGTGAAGCTCGGCTGCCTTCTGAAAATCCTGGGCTTTTGCAGCCTTGAGTTTTTCCTCAGTGGCGTTTGCCACCTTCTCCTCAAGACGATCAAGTTCCTCAGGCACCTTGATGTTGCTGATATGCACGCGGCTTCCTGCTTCGTCTAGGGCATCGAGTGCCTTATCGGGGAAGTTGCGGTCGCTCACGTAGCGCTCTGTCAGCTCCACACAAGCCTTGAGGGCATCGTCAGTGTATCTTACGTTGTGGTGATCCTCATATTTCTGCTTCACCTGGTTAAGGATCTCAAGAGTTTCCTCTGCAGATGTGGGCTCCACCATCACTTTCTGGAAGCGTCGCTCCAGAGCGCCGTCTTTCTCAATATTCTTGCGGTATTCATCGAGAGTAGTGGCTCCGATGCATTGAATCTCGCCACGCGCCAGCGCAGGTTTGAGAATGTTGGCGGCGTCCATCGAGCCCGGGCTTCCTCCGGCTCCAACGATGGTGTGGATCTCATCTATGAAGAGGATGATGTCGGGATTTTTCTGCAGTTCGTCGAGCACAGCCTTGATGCGCTCCTCAAACTGGCCGCGATATTTGGTTCCTGCCACGATTCCGGCCATGTCGAGTCCTATGACACGCTTGTTGAAAAGCACGCGGCTCACCTTACGCTGATTGATGCGCAGCGCAAGACCTTCCACTATGGCTGATTTGCCCACGCCGGGCTCGCCGATGAGCACGGGATTGTTTTTCTTCCTGCGCGAGAGGATCTGTGCCAGACGCTCAATTTCAGTTTCGCGTCCCACCACCGGGTCGAGCCTGCCCTCTGACGCGGCTTTTGTCATGTCATAGCCGAATTTGTCGAGTGCAGGAGTGTCGCTTTTCTCTTTGCGCGAGGAAATCTTTTTACCGCTGCCTTTTGATGCTGTGGCATCAAAACCCTCTTCTTCATCATCAGCATCATCGTCTTCGAAGCTTGGAGTCTCGTCGCCGCCATTCTGCTGTCCGAAGGGGAGCGGTGGCATCTGGCCCGGTCCGAACGACTGGATGGAGATGTCGAAATTGAGGTATGACTCCTTGAAATGTTTCAGGAAGTCACTGTCCATCGCACGCTGATCGTGGATGAGGGCGAGCAGGATATGTTCGCCTCCGATCACACCCGAGTGCATGCGACGCGCTTCTGCCGAAGCAAGCTGAAGCAAGCGCACTGCCGGAATGGCAATACGAAACTGCTCCTCAAAAAGCGGTGTGGATTCTCTCGGGCCTGAGCTTTCCTTTATGTATTCCTCCACTTCCTGCGTCATCTTGTCGATGGGCGCATGAATCTGGGTCAGAATCTTGTAGGCGTATCCCTCTTTATTGCGTAGCGCTCCCAGCACGAAGTGTTCGCTCGAGATGATCTCTGAGCCGAACTCCTGCGCTATGCGGTAGGCTTGCTCGAGGATAGGCCTGAATTGTTTTGAATACTCGTTCTTCATATATGATATAACGTGTTATTTCCCTTTTTGATTAAAAGAATATCAAAAGCCGTGCCAAAAATAGTTAAGGCAGGAGAGACGTCGCTGCATCTTCCTGCCATAACCTATTCCTGTGATGAATGATTTTTTACATCATTCCCGGCATACCTCCGCCGGCAGGCATGGGAGGCATCGGATTCTCTTCTTTCTTGTCGGCGATGACGCACTCGGTGGTGAGGAACATGCCGGCGATGCTGGCTGCATTCTCAAGAGCCACACGTGTCACCTTGGCAGGATCGATCACGCCGGTGGCGAAGAAGTTCTCATAGCTGTCCGTGCGGGCATTATATCCGTAGTCGCCTGTGCCTTCCTTAACGCGCTGCACGATGACGGCACCTTCCAGACCGGCATTGCTTACAATCTGACGGAGCGGCTCTTCGATGGCGCGACGGATGATGGCGATACCGGTGTTCTCGTCGTTATTGTCACCCTTCAGTTCTTCAAGACCTTTGAGGCAACGTATATATGCCACGCCACCGCCGGGAACAATACCTTCGGCTATCGCTGCGCGGGTTGCGCTCAGGGCGTCGTCCACGCGGTCTTTCTTCTCCTTCATTTCCACTTCGGAGGGAGCACCGATGTAGAGCACAGCCACGCCGCCTGCGAGTTTGGCGAGACGTTCCTGAAGTTTCTCCTTGTCATACTCGGAATTGGTAGATTCGATCTGTGCCTTGATCTGAGCCACGCGTGCGTCGATGGCCTCTTTTGAGCCTGCTCCGTTCACGATAGTGGTGTTGTCTTTATTGACTGTGATCTTCTCTGCAGTGCCGAGGTCGTTGATTGTGGCCTGCTTCAGCTGCATACCTTTGACTTCGCTGATGACATTGCCGCCTGTGAGCACAGCGATGTCCTCAAGCATTTCCTTGCGGCGATCGCCGAAACCGGGAGCCTTGACTGCGCAGATCTTCAGGCTGCCGCGCAGACGATTCACCACGAGAGTAGCGAGTGCCTCGTTGTCTACATCTTCAGCGATGATGAGCATCGGGCGTCCGGTCTGAGCCACTGCTTCGAGGATAGGAAGCATTTCCTGAAGATTGGAGATTTTCTTATCGTAGAGAAGCACGAAGGGAGAATCCATCTGGCATTCCATCTTCTCAGAGTTAGTCACGAAATACGGGCTGATATATCCGCGGTCGAACTGCATTCCCTCAACCACTTCCACAGTGGTTTCGGTGCCTTTGGCTTCCTCCACGGTGATGACGCCTTCTTTCTTGACAGTCTTCATGGCTTCTGCTATGAGGCGGCCGATCTCATCGTCGTTGTTAGCTGAGATGCGGGCTACATTTTCGATTTTAGCCATGTCGTCGTCTACTTCCTGGCTCTGGGCCTTGATGCCTTCCACAACTTTTGAGACAGCCTTATCGATGCCACGTTTCAGATCCATGGGATTGGCACCGGCTGCCACATTCTTGAGGCCTTCGGTCACGATGGCCTGGGCGAGAACTGTGGCTGTGGTGGTGCCGTCGCCGGCCTGGTCGCCGGTCTTGGATGCCACTTCCTTCACGAGCTGAGCGCCCATATTCTCGAATGCGTTCTCGAGTTCGATTTCCTTAGCTACTGTCACACCATCTTTGGTGATGTGGGGAGCGCCGAATTTCTTCTCGATGATGACATTGCGACCTTTCGGGCCGAGTGTCACTTTCACTGCGTCGGCAAGAGCGTCGACGCCTTTTTTAAGCTCTTCACGAGCCTGTATGTTAAATTTGATTATCTTTGCCATTTCTTTGTGTTTTTTTCAATAAGTTCTTGGTTCAGGCGAGCACCGCGAGCACATCGCTCTGGCGCATGATGATATATTTTTCTCCTTCAAATTCGATTTCAGTGCCTGCATATTTGCCATAGAGCACTTCATCGCCTGCCTTCAGCACCATCTCTTCGTCTTTGGTGCCGTTACCTACTGCGAGAACTTTTCCGCGCAGGGGTTTTTCCTTGGCAGAGTCAGGAATAATGATGCCTGCCATAGTAACTTCTTCGGCTGCGGTCGGCTGCACCAGCACGCGGTCGCCTAATGGTTTGATGTTCATTTCTGTTATTGATTTACGGGTTATACTTTTTTATAAAAATAGGTGGTCGGAGAGGCATCGGGCCCCTCCATCTTGATATCAGCAAATATCATGCCAATTCCGATAAGAATAACGTGTGAGAAGCCATCATTGTTTATGCGCGTAAGGCTCCATGTGGATATTGACCACTGCCGGCGGGAATTTTTCCTTTATCTCGTTTTCCACAGTCGTGGCAATGTCGTGTGCCTGGCGCAACGTGATGTCCGGATCAAGTTTTATATGGAAATCTATTATGCGTGTATTGCCGTTGCTGCGCGAGCGGAAATGGTGATAATCCTTCACTCCGGGAGTTGATGTGATTATCTGCCTGATGCTGTCGGTCTCGCTTGCAGGGAGCGACGCCTCAAGCAGTTCACGCACCGATGTCCGGGCCATCTTCACGGCCATGGTTATGATTAGCACGCTTACCAGTGCGGCTGCGAGAGGATCAAGAAATCTCCAACCGGGGCCCAGAAACATTGCTCCCGCTATGCCGGCAAGTGTGGCGAGCGATGAGAAGGCATCCGAGCGGTGATGCCAGGCATTGGCTTCCATAGCCGAGGAGTGAATGCGAAGCGCAGCCTTGCGTGTGAAACGGAATAGCCATTCTTTTGCCAGAATTGACACTATCGCCATGGCGAGTGCTATCCATGTGGGGCGGCTTATGGATTCACCCCCGAAGAAAGCGATGGCACGCTCCACTCCGTCTACAAGTATGCCTATGCCGACGGCTGCCAAAAGCAACGCTATGATGAATGTGACGAATGTCTCAATCTTTCCATGACCGTAGGAGTGCGAGGTGTCGGCTTTCTTGCGTGAAACACCGATCACCAGCACTACGGCGATGTCTGTGATGAGGTCAGATGCGGAGTGGATGCCGTCGGCTATCATAGCCGATGACCGGCCTATCACTCCGGCCACGATCTTGAGCACGGAAAGCGCCAGATTGGTCCAGAATCCAATCCATGTCACATGCTTGCCTACACGGATCTCTTCTTGCGAGACGTTTTCTTCCTGATTGTCGGTATTCATGATTTAGCCCTATAAGTGATGGTCAAGAAAGGAATGGGTTCATCTCTTTTTCCCTTCCTACGGTAGTGCTTCCGCCGTGTCCGGGATAGATCACGGTAGCCTCAGGCAGAGTCAGAAGTCGCGTGGTTATGGCATCGATAAGTTGCCTGTAGTTGCCACCCGGCAGATCTGTGCGCCCTATGCTTCCCTCGAAAAGGGCGTCGCCCACGATGGCGAATCCTTCGTTTCTGCAATAGAGGGCTATGCTGCCGGGACTATGGCCCGGAACGTGGATCACCTGCATCTCGCCGTCACCTATTCGTATGATGTCTCCGTCGTTGAGGTGCCGTTCAATTTCAATGGGGCCTTCCACGCCACTCACTCCGAATGCTTCTCCCTGCTGCGGCATCATCTGCCCGAGTTTTTCTTCGAGCGGATGGGCACTGACGGCTACATTATATTGACGTTTCACCCATTGGTCGGCTATGGCATGGTCTACGTGCAGATGGGTATTGATGAGGTGTGTCACCGTGAGATTTTCGCGCGAGATGAACTTCTCCATCGCTTCAAATTCTTCGGGCAGAGTCATGCCCGGATCGATAACGGCCGCCTCTCTTGTGTCGGTATCATACACCACGTAAGTGTTGATGCCGAAGAGATAAAATGAAAATTTTGCAATTTTTAGCATTCTACAGAGGTGTATAAACTATTTTTTTTGTTTTAAAGAATTCTTCGTCGAAATACTGCGAGATATCCTGAACTTCCGACGTCTTCAGGCTTCGCAATTCCTCGCCGAGATCCCCTCCTTTGAGAGCGATTACTCCGTTGGGGATGGCATTGCGTTGCTCTTTGTCGATGTTTTTCCTGCTGAGCCTCACCAGGTCGGGATGCGGCATCACGGCGCGGCTCACCACAAAGTCAAACTTTTCACGGCATTCGCCTATGTCGCCGTGCTGGAAGCTGACATTCTCCAGCCCGATTTTTTCCGCTATGTCGGCGGCCACCTTCAGCTTCTTGCCTATTCGGTCGATGAGGTGGAAATGCACTTCCGGAAAGAGAACTGCAAGCGGTAGCCCCGGAAGTCCGCCTCCGGTGCCGAAGTCGAGGATGCGGGTGCCGGGTGTGAAGCGGATGAATTTGGCTATTGCGAGGCTGTGGAGCAGATGGTTGACTTCAAGATTGTCTATATCTTTGCGGCTGATGACATTGACCTTCTCATTCCATTCCGGATAAAGGGTCATCATCAGTTCAAACTGATTCCTCTGCCTGTCGGTGAGGTCGGGGAAATATCGGGTAAGTTTTTCTATCATCATGCAAAAATAACAAATTTCCCGCAAATTATCATAATCGCCGGGCAATAATATCAGTCTTTTTTATTAATTTTGCACATAATTAGCCTCGGTTAAATAAACAGAAGGACAACTTTAATACACTTTGAGCATGCACAAATTTCTCATACGCGCCGCTTCCGGCCTTGTATATGCCGCTGTTATCATCGCCGCCATCCTCTGCGGAGGCTGGACTGTATGGGCTCTCGCCATCGCTTTCGCGGTGATAGGAGTCTGCGAGATAGACAATATGGCTGTCGGCTTCTCGAAAAAGAATCTTCCGCTCTACATTCTTGACATTCTGGGCGTTCTGGCTCTTTTTTCTACCGCCGTGTGCAGGTATGCCATCCTGCTTTGGATAGCCCTCGACATCATCAAGATAATTCTCAACCGCAGAAATCTGAGGAGCAACCCCGATGCAAGATCATATCCGTCGTTCAGCCAGATATATGTGGCCGTACCGCTGGCTCTCATGGCGGTGTCCCCGATTGTGCGTCTTCCTCTTCTTATCTTCGTGCTTCTTTGGCTCAATGATTCCGGCGCCTATATCGTGGGGTCGCTCACGGGGCGACATAAGCTGTGTCCTTCGGTCTCTCCCAATAAGACATGGGAAGGATTCATAGGCGGTGTTGTCATCGCTATGGCCGGTGCATGGGTGATTGCCGAATGGTGTGCTGATTTCTTCGGAATGGAAGGCTTCAGCATGATTCAGTGGATGCTCATAGCCTTCTCTACCTGCATTTTCGGAACGCTCGGCGACCTGCTTGAGTCAAAGATCAAACGCCACTATGGTGTGAAAGATTCCGGCCACTGGATTCCGGGGCACGGCGGCATACTTGACCGCATTGATTCATTTCTGATTGCATTCCCCATCGCGTTCCTGCTTGTTCTGATGTTCTGAACGAGGCGTGTTCCCGACCTTTCGACAAATAATTCTATATGGACGAATTCAAAACCAGACTTATACATCTCGTGTCTCTCTGCTCGGATTATTGCGTCACTCTCGAGAATGCAGAATCTATGGAGCGTGGAGAGCTTGTAGCCTCACTGCTTGGCTATCTGCCGAGAATATACTTTGAGTTTCACGACATACCCGTGCCTGAGGACGCTTCGTTTGACGAGTGGAGTCTTCCGCTTGCCTCGCATCTTGATGAGGAAACCTACGAGAGCATAAGGCGTCGGCTCGCTATGGTTATGGGAGAGCATGACGCGTATCTCGAGACCTTCGAGAAAGACATGAAATATTCCGACACTCCCATCGCTGCCACTATCTCGGAAAATCTTGCGGATATCTTTCAGCCTCTCTACAATATGGTGGTGGAGACCCGCGAGAGTGATGGTGACAACATTGTGGAAGCCTTTAGGGAATGCGCAGGTGATTTTCGCCAGTACTGGTCGCAGACGCTCTGCAATGTGATGAGGGCGCTCAATGCCCTCGACCTATATAATATTGATAATGACTGACGCTTCTTGCCGGCTGCCGCAACTTATGCAATCCGGAGTGCGATCGGCAAGATTGAAACACTGAAACGATATGATAAAAAGACTTTTGAACTGGCTCGACGAGTCTACATGCAACTTCCTTGCCGTTAAGACAATTTGCCGTGAACTGGAAGCGGCAGGATTTCTGGCCCTCGATGCCCGGCAAGCCTGGAACATAAAAAAGGGAGGTAAATATTATCTCAAGAAAAATGACTCTGCCGTATTCGCGTTTATCGTCGGTACCGGTGCGCCGGCAGAGAATGGGTTCCGCATCATTACATCGCACAGCGATTCTCCCTGCTTCAAGATCAAGCCCAATGCGGAGATTTACGGAGAGGGTGGGGTAGTGAGCCTCAACGTTGAAAAATATGGCGGCGGCATCCTATACACATGGTTCGATCGTCCGCTCTCTATCTCCGGGCGGGTAATGACGAAAGGTGCCGATTCGCTTCATCCCATCACGACCCTTGTGGATCTGAGGAAGCCCGTATGTACTATTCCTCACCTTGCCATTCACTTCAACCGTCAGGTGAACGAGGGCAATAAACTCAGCGTGCAGAAAGACATGAAGCCCGTGATCGGCTATTTCAATGAAGATCAGATTAAGAAGTTCAAAGAGAAGGGTGGAGTTGTAAAGATGTTGGTTGCTGAGCATCTCGGCATCAGTCCCGAGGATATCATCGACTATGAGCTGAATCTTTATCCCTTACAGCCGGCCACATTAGTGGGCGCTGACGGAGAATATTTTCAGAGCGCGCGAATCGACGATCTCAGCATGGCTTTTGCTTCAATAGAGGCCCTTATCGATGAAAGCCGACATGAATCGGAAGTAACCCGCATGGCGGCAGTATTCGACAACGAGGAAACCGGCTCGGCCACCAAGCAGGGCGCACATGCCCCCACACTGCGAAGCCTGCTCGAACGCATCACCGTTGCCGTCTCCAATGGCGACACGGAGGCTTTCTACAGGGCAGTGGCCAATTCATTCATGATTTCAGCCGACGATGCTCATGCGTGGCATCCCAACTATAATGAAAAATATGACCCTACGAATCATCCGGTGATCGGTGGTGGCCCCGTGGTGAAGATAAATGCCAACTGCAAGTATATGACTGATGCCGACGGAGCGGCTGTCTTCCGTTCACTCTGCAAGGAAGCGGGCGTGAGATGCCAGTATTTCGTGAATCATGCCGATGTGGCCGGCGGATCAACTCTCGGCAATATACTAACTTCCCAGCTCGACCTGAGGGGAGTGGACATGGGTGCCGCTATCTGGGCGATGCACTCTGCTGCCGAGACTGCCGGAGTGGCCGATCATCTTGACTGCGTAAAGGTGTTCAGACAATTCTACAGATAAGGCTCGTTACATTAGAATACAGACAATCAAAAGCTGCTCCTGATTGCGGGGCAGCCTTTGAAGTGCTTGCTTTTTCAATAATTTCAGAATACTTGTGCGGGAGCATACTCATCCTCGACGCAGATATAGTGCTGATAGGGATGATCGCAGCCGGGACATGTTGTAGGAGGCACTGTGCCCACTTCTGTGTATCCACACACGAGACATTTCCATGTCACGGGCTTCTCACGTTTCCATAGTGTGCCGTTGTTGATCATGTCGAGGAATTTGGCAAACCTGTCGTGGTGGAATTTCTCAACGCTCGCTATCGCCTTGAAGTGAGAGGCTATTTCGGGAAATCCCTCGTCGATTGCTGTGGCGGCAGCCTGCATGTAGAATTCATAGCCGCTGTCTTTTTCCTCCCTCATCGCAACCTGGAGATTGTCGGTGGTCTTTCCGAGGAAACCGGCATCCACGTTAATAGGGGTTGTCACTTCCGTGTTCTGCAGCATCTTCAGAAATACTTTTGCATGGTGCATTTCATTGTTGGCGGTCTCACGGAATATTACGCCTACGGGAAAATACGATTCCTTGTCGGCTGCCTGAGCATAGTAATTGTAACGTGCGTATGATTGACACTCATCCAAATATGCGATGCAGATGTTTTTCTCAGTCTGAGTGCCCTTTAAATCTTTTGTTGCCATATTGATTGTGTTGGTTTTAGATAATATTAAGATTTAGATTATACCTTATCAAGTTTTTATAGAATTCAGTTCACGGCCGGACTCATGTCGGTAGGAATGTTGTCATCCACCCAGTCCATCACGGTCACTTTGGCTTTTATCGGGCTGAGGATAGGCTCACCGGGAGTAGGATCATCAGGATCTACGAAGCCTGCGCCATTGGTGAAGTCAAGTGTATAGATATATTTCTTTCCCTGAACCCATTCGCCTTTGATAGGAATTGATGCCCATGCGTATTGTCTGAGTTGACCGTTGTCGTCAGTCTTCTTGTCATCCAGGAAGGGGTAGATTCTCATGTTGGTCTCATTGTCGATAATCTGGATCAGAACGCTGAGATAAGATTCGCGGGCTACATTGTCGGGGTCTCCCTTAGGATCCCATGCGGTGAAACTCTGTGGGAGCAGCATTGCGTTGCCGCCTTCGCCCATGATTGTCTGCGGAGTGGAGGAAAGAGTGATGGTGTCACATTTTCCTTCATAGACTTGAGTGTCATGCCAGTCGTCGAGAGTCCATTCGCGTGAGTCGAAATCAAACGCTCCGTTATATTCGAATCGGCCGATACGGAAGCCTATGATTTTATATGTCATGTCCTTATTGTCGCTCTTTGCCTGAAGCTCGATCTGTGAGAGACGGTGGTTGAAAGTGAGCTCCACACCTGTATATTCATTCTCTTTCTTCGTGCCGATGGTGTCTGCGGTGATAAAGTCTACCTGATTGATGATATCTTCTGCCACCGTGAAGTTCTCAAGGCGGAATGTGCCGCTGTCTTCCTTGGGAAGCACATCGCCTCCGATTTCATCCTGCGAGGGAGAATAAGCAATAAATCTCAAGGGGTCGTTTTCGCCCGGCCAATAATAAGATCTTGCCTTGGAAGTGAAGAATGAATCCTCGCCTTTATCAAATTCTACATCGCTGAAATATGCATTACCACCTTTTCTGGTAGCTGAATGAGTAGCGAAGCCGGTGGTGTCGGTCAATGCAGTTACATAGAATTTGTCTATATTGGCGTTGGTGATTTCTGATGCACGTGTGCCCATTCCCGGGCGGAAAGTGATTTCACCTATGGCGTCCTGCCTGCTGTTGATAGGCTGGTCGTCGCTACATGCCGCGAGTGTCAATGCGCTCAATGCCAAAAGGTAGAATGATGTCTTTTTCATAATTTTGTGTTTTAGATAGTATAGTGTGTGATTAAGGTTAAGTCTTTGCCTTGTGCCTTGTTCGCAGTTAAAACGGCTGACCCTTATGTAAAGTTTAGTGAAATGCAGTTTTATTTATAAATTTTTTTTATAAAAATTTTTTCCGGTCTGCCGCGACTGTATTCCTACATTTGCAGGGTGATGTCTACAGGCTGCCATTCAGTAACGTTAGGCGTAAGTATTCCTCCGTCTTTCGGGGGTTCGGGAAGATCCACGCCACGCACTATGATATGGACGTGTGTCTTGTCGGGTGCGTTGCTTACCTGATCGGAGACGTCGAAGGAGTGATACCACTTCGATCCGTCTTGAAGCACCATATATAGTGTGAGATAATGTTTCTTCTTGTTGGATGGGCACTCTCCGAAGGTCAGGAACTCGCCGTGCATGCTATTCGTGTCGGCATTTGTGATGAGGGTGGCCTGCATTGTGGCCGAATTGTCCGTGCCGGAGTGGGCACCGTGATTGTAGCCCTCAGCCATTCCCGTAAGTGTGGCATCTACGGCCGACGACTCGATATCTCCGATATTTTTTACATCGTAGACATCCACAGTGTAGTGGCACACGAGTTCTTCAGGATACATTGTGATGGTCTGCATCCCGGTGTGCGGAGCTATGCTTATGTTGTTTTGGCGAGACCCCCACATCATTCCGGGAGTCTTGACTATTCGCTCATCGTCTGAGCCTTCCGGACGGGGAATGTTTGACGATCTCACCTCCTGATTGCCGAGTATTTCAGCATCGTGAGTGTATATTTCCAATGTCTCGATATATTCATTGCCGCGAATCTGGGCCCAATCCGTGCAGTCAGCGTTCATGCAGATGGCATGGCGTGTTCCGAAGGGGAGACGTATCATTCCTCCGTTTCTATCCGTGAAGATGAAGCGCACCGGAGAGTGGCCGTCTTGTTCGAAGGCGAAGAAGGCCATTGATTCTGGATTTGCGTCGGGAGCGTTGCGCCAGTCAAACACTACCTGAAGCTCGGAAGTCATGTCTTCTTCCATATATAGATCCTTATGGCGGCATGAGGATAGAAAGAGGCCGCCGATAGCCGGAAGCAGGAGGCCGGTAAGTATATGTTTTGTCTTAGTTCCCATCATCTGTCTCCTCCTTTCATTCGGTTATAGTTATCGCAACCTATCAGCCAGACAAGCGATATCTCGGCCTTTGTAGGCCCGAACCACCGCAATTTGTGGGTAGATTGCCACACATAGAAATTATCTTTTGGCTCATATTTCAGGTATTTGCCTGCCATATATCCTATTCCGAGGGTGAAGTCTATGTTGAGGCGGCGTGCCACGGGGAGTGAATAGCCGTATTCCACACCTGAGATGAAGTTGCATCTGTCCCAGAGAGTACCGTGTGGAAGTCCGCCCATTATGCCTCCGTGTCCGAGTTCGAAATCGTAGGTCACAACCCCGGCGAAGAGTCCTATATGATGTCCGGTAAGGGGTTTGGCTTCAGCCTTCGGGCCAAACCATCTGCGCACGCCCAATGTGCCACCGTATGCTCTCCAATAGTAGTGTGTGGAATTTCTATCCCACCAGCCATACATCCAGTCGGCTGTCAGCGACCAATTCCGGCCGATGTAGAATTCTGCTCCTATATTTGGAATGAGAAGTGCATCATAAAGCATATTGGTCTTCAGTCCCATATAAAAAGGCTTGCATGTCTTCACCGGTGCAGGAATCTCCTTTAAAACTCCAGGCCCGCAATCCGGATTCAGGCCAGGAACCGAAAGCGGCATGGCCGGAACTGCAAACTGCGGGTATAGCCTCTCATATTCCACCACGAGGCGAGATGCCCTCAGTTCCGGAAACAGGTTCTCGTGAAGATATGCGTATGGTTCTCCTCCATCCAGACTCTTCAGCGCTTCAAGCGGATGTGCCGGCGGCTCCGGGCTGCCGATTCGATCCAACAGATCAATCACATCCTGTCTGTGAGGAACGTTCCCGTCCGCCTCCACTGCGATGCGCAGGCCGTGCCAGTCGCGGCCTAAATAATTGAAATGGGTGAGAGTGTCGCTGATCGAAGCCCTCTCGCGGAAGACGTCGAAAATGGCGTATGCACGTTTTTCTGAAAGATGGCGGTTGAATTCCACCGATCCTTCAGGCGACGCGGCTCCGGTCACTGTCACGCGTTTGAGTTTTCGTGTCGGTCCTGTGAGCAGCGAGTCTGTGGCAAGTTTGTGGAAAATGCTGTCGAGAGTAGTGCCATTATTCCGGAATTCAGGGTCTATTTCGGTGTGCGATACCCTGAAGTGCACTTTCACCGAGTCAATGTCGATCTCGGCGTGGCTTATGAGGGTTCCGGCTATTAGCGACAGCAGAAGGAAGAAGTGGTGTTTCATAGTATTATAGTGGAAAGCGCCCTGAAGAGCAAGTGACCTGCTTGCCGTCGGGAGCTTTTACTATAGTTACAACATTCTTCCTTGTCAAAAGTTTGTGGTCAGCGCGTGGCTCTGAAAGAAATATTTTTAAGAAGAAAGATAGGTATGGTGCCTCCCACTACCATTCCCAGGAGTATGAAGAGACATGTCAGGCCGTTGCTTGCGAAGAGAAAGAAATAATGGTCGAATTCCCCTTGCCCTCCGTTGGAGAGGCACATCACGAGGCCTCCGAAGGTCTTGTAGGCATAAATACCCGGAATCATCGGAAGCAGCGAAGGGAAAAGACAAGTCTCGGCCGGCATCCTCACCACCGGGGAAAGGGCCACCGCGAGAATTCCGATTATGAAGGCTGCCAGTGTGCTCGCTCCCACTATGTGCATGCCGAGCAGGGCATCGTGCATGAGCAGAAAACGCGCGCTGTGGCCTGCCGCCGCTATGAGGGCGCAACACCAGTAGGCATTGCGGGGAGGATTGCTGATGGCTGCAAATCCTATGGCCGCCATCGCCGCAAAGATCGCATCCTGTAAAAATTCACCTATCATTTTTGTAATGCCAATTCAGTGTTCAGAACATACTCATCCCGGAAAGCATCATGCCGCAGAGAAGTCCGAGCGAGAGGCAGCACGTGAGCACCACCGCATGGATAAGCCGCCCGAAAGAGCAGATGTAGTGGCCCGCGAGCATATCGCTGAATGAGTTGAGAAACGGTATGCCTGGCACGAGATATAGCACACTCGTGCCCACGGCTGTCTCGGGCGTTGTGCCCAGATGAAAGACTGCTGCCCCCGAAGCCAGCACAGAGGAGACGAATGCGCAGAGTATGAATGTCAGTCTTACATCTGCTTTTCGGCGCCCCAGTTCCTGTTTCAGATAAAAACCTGCGAGTGTGGTCAGGAAGATAACACCTACGGCCTCCATGTCGCCGGAGAAGAGTCGGCAGAACGAAGCGTTGGCACATGCCGCCAGAATAAGCATCACCCATCGGTTGGTGCCCGGTGTGCTTATCACTTCCTGAAATTTCTTCTTTGCCTGCTCCAGACTGAGTTTCTGATCGGAGATCTCCCAACTCATTCGACTGAGGAGAGTGTTGATCTCAAAACTAATCGCCATCTCGTGGATGGCGATTATATAGGTATAGCTGTCCGTATGGTCAGGGTGCGACACCGTCATGTGTATATGGCGGGGCAGAATTGTCATTTCCGCCTGGCATCCCCACGTCGCGGCCATCCGGGTTATGTTGCGCTCCATACGTATGCAGGTCGCTCCGCTTCCCAGCAGCCATGCCGAATATTCCGAAAGGAAAATACAGATTTCTTTCAGCATCGAGGGGCGGACACAGTGGGCTGTTTGCTCAGGCGTTGGTTCACTCATTTACCGTAGTCAATTTTGATCATTGCCGATTGTCTCCCTCTTCGTCTGATATTCGCTCATGGAAGAAGCGTACACGCCGGTGTAGTGGATATATCCCCATTCACCATCGCGCGATACTTCATACCATCCGTTGAAAAGATCATCCATCGTGTCGTAGACGCAAGGTATGGCCGATATGTTGTCGTGTGAGAGCAGTCCCCATTTTCCGTCCATATTCACCATGGCGTAGCCTTGATCATCGAAATCTCGGGCGTCATCATAGATGCATGTAATCACGGGCACTCCGTCAATTCTGATATAACCGTATTTATCTGCAGATTTTACTCTCGCAAGTTCATATTTTTCGTTGAATGGATATGCATCGTCAAATACATATCCTATCACAAGAACAAATTCACCTTTGTCTTTTGTCTGGTTGAAATAGCCTTTCTTCTTATTGCCGAGCAAGTTGCCCTGTTCAGGGTCGGGATTCTCGATAGGCTGCGGACACACCATGCGGAATTCCTGGCTATGCTGGGCGAGAGCTCCGGCTGCGGATGCTGCGAGGAGCAAGAGCAAAAAGATGTATTTTTTCATTGGATAAGTCTTTTGTTGATCGTTTACCTGAAGGTGCCGGCATTATTTCGGTGCTGAGGCATATACTGAGTTGAGAGTGTATGCGGGGTCATCTGTTGTAAACCCTTTCACCATTGCCGCCATTACGTCGGCTCCGTTGTTGATGAATTCTCCGGTGGTGCGGTTGAAGAGGCCTGAGCATTCACGCCCTGCGCCTGATGCGCCGTTGTCCCAATACACAGGGGCAATCGAATAGTCACGGCATGCCTTCGTGAGGTATTCGAGATAGTAGAGACGGAACGCTTCTTCTCGCGCATTGGCGCGATGCACGCATCCCACTTCTCCGAAGTAGACGGGCACACCCTTGTCTATCCAGTTCTTCTTAATCTTGGCGAAGGTTGATGTCATGCTCTTCTCGTCGCCGTATTCAGTCACGTTTTTGCCGGTATGTCCCCATTCAGGATATTCTGCTTCGAGCGTGTATTTGTAGGGGTCATAGAAATGAAGCGATAGCATGGTGCGTCCGGCAGGATCGTTTGGCATCTTGAAGGCGGAGTCAAACGAAAGGTCTGCATTTGTGCAGTAGGCGGGAACGCCTATCCAACGAGTTGCGTTCTTACCACCGGTGGCTCTGATGGCGTCTACCACTGCCTGATTCCATTCGTTGAGGGCGCGATATTGCTTGCCGCCGTCCTTACGGTTGTCGCCCCAGCCCCAACCGCCGTCATGAATCTCGTTTAATGCCTCAAACATCAGGTAATTATCTTCGTTGATAAATTTCTCTGATATCTGAGTCCACATGGCTTTGAGTTGGGCTACTATTGCGCTCTGGGTCTCGGGATTGGCTGCTGCTGACTTTATGTCGAGCCAATGTTTGGAGTCCGCGCCGTCATGGTGGATGTTGATGATGGCGTTAAGTCCTGCCTCCTTGGCATAGCCTACGATTTCAGCCAATCTGTCGAGCCATGCCTCGTCTATTGTGTAGTTGGGGGCTTGTCCGACTTTTCCGAGCCATGTCACGGGAATCCTGACAGTCTGTACGCCTGCTTCCTTCAGTTTTGAAAAGAGTTGTGGAGTTGCTTTGGGATTTCCCCAGCAGGTCTCGTTGGCTACATTGTTGGCCCACGCGTCCATCTGATTGCCGAGATTCCAGCCCATGCCCATCGAGAGTGCTATTTCGGTGGGGGTAGTTCCGTGAATGCCTGTCTGATTATCATTGTTGTCTGACGGGTCGGGTTCTTCATTGCCCGGCTTTTCCTCTTCCTGCTGCGGAGGTGTAGGCTCTTCGGGTGTGTTACCTTTTGAGTCTGAGCATCCTACGGCTGCAGAGACAGCGAAAAATGCCAGAAAAGTAAGAACTGTGAATAAAATTCGTTTCATAATATATTCGTCTATTAGTTTCAAAATAATTTTATCCTTTTAATTAACGGAAAATCGGTTGTTTTAGTCTGTTTCCTCAGAAAAAGATGCTCTTATGAGATGGAAGCCGGATCATCGGGCCAACGGTGTTTCGGATATCTGCGTCTCAATTCCTTTCGCACCTCGAAATAAGTCTCACGCCAGAAGCCTTCCATGTCTTGCGTAAGTTGCACCGGCTTGAAGCCCGGCGATAGAAGTTCCATCAGCACCGGACGTTTGCCTGCATCCACCTTCGGAGTCTGCATCAGGCCGAAGCAATCCTGCAGCCTTGCGCTCACCACAGGCGCTTCCGCTCCACGACGGTAATGAATGCGCGCATTGCGCCCCGAGGGTAATTTGAGGTGAGTGGGTGCCAGCCTCTCTACCGCCTGCTGCTGATCATAATCGAGCATGCCGAAGATAACGTCGCACATACTGATCTTGCGAAGTTCCTGCACGGTTGTAGCCTTCCCGATATAGAGCGGCAGCCACTCGGCGGCAGAGTTGAGCAGCGCCTCTGTAGCGATATCCGGCAGATTAAGTTCCGGATGCCAAGATGCCACTGTGGCAATTCTCACCTGCATAGCCTGCACATCATCGTTGAAGTCAAACATGGTGAGTCCCTCTTTGGGCGCTGCGGCGGCGATGGCGGAGGCTATCATGCCTCGGACATCTCCTTGCGCGGGGCGAGTGGCCAAAGTCAGGAGTCCTATCCGCAATTCATCGCGGGCTATGGCTTTGCCTTCGCGTGCGTCCCATATCACGCTCTGCATCCACTTCGCTTGCGACATAGCGAATTGCCGGCTTACGGGAGCGGCGAGAAAGATGCGGTTGCCCATCGATGCCACCGCAAGCAGTTCATGGCGAGCGAGATTATCGTCAGGATGCAATGCAACCTGATTCCCTCCCGAGGCAAGCCGGTAGCGCCCGTTGCCGTCAGACATGGCTATCCTTTCCGGGTAAGCCGTAGCCACGAGCCTACCTGTTTCCTCGGCATCATGACTGATTGCATCCGGCTCAGCATGCACCAACCGGCGATATTGCGACGCGATGTTGTCAATGCGTTGCCACCGGGCCGGCATCTTACCCTTTCGGTATTGTCGCAGCAAAGCTATGCGATTGGAAATGTCGGCATCGGATTCGTCATTGACAGGGTCTTTTTCTTCGAGGAGTGCGGCTATGTCGGCTGCAAGTGCCTTCAGAGGACCGGCTTCGGTCAGCATGCTCGCTATGCGCGGATGACATGGCAGAAGAGCAAGACGCTGCCCTTTGGGTGTGAGATGATTGGAGCCGTCGATGGCACCTAAGATGCGCAAAAGGCTCTCTGCATTAGCCAGATGACCGGATGGGGGAGGGGATATCCACGGCAGACGTGACGCATCTGTCTCGCCCCATGCTGCCACTGAAAGCACCATGCCCGAGAGATCGGCCGATTCTATTTCTGGTTGCCGGCTTTCGGCCATTCTCGATTCCGTTGCCTTTGTCCATAGCCGATAGCAGACCCCTTCGCTAAGACGTCCGGCCCGACCTGACCGCTGCATGGCCATGTCGAGCGTGATTCGTTTCGTGGCGAGGCGGCTCAGTCCGGTGGCTGGCTCAAACTCAGGAGAGCGATATAATCCGGAGTCTACCACTGTCGTTACTCCTTCTATTGTGAGCGATGTCTCGGCTATGGGTGAGGCGAGATAAATGTGCCTTTTTCCGTGGGTGGAGGGGGTGAGCGCTCTCTGCTGCTCTGAGTGGGGCATCATTCCATAGAGTGTCAGTATCTCCACATCAGCCGTGTCGAGCTGCAGAAGGTCAAGACATCTCATTATTTCAGCCTGTCCGGGCAGGAATGCCAGAATGTTGCCCTCCTGCTCACGCAGTGCTCTCCTCACTGCTCTCGCCACGGCCACGGCGCAATCCCTATAGTCGAAATCTTCGCCATAGATAATTTTCACTTCATACATGCGCCCCGGACTGTGAAGATGGCGGGCATCCATCTGCCGGCACAGGGCCTCCGCGTCAATGGTGGCCGACATGACGAGAATCTTGATGTCTGGTCGCACCAGATTCTGAATCTCGCGCGTGAGAGCAAGAGTGAGGTCAGAGGTGAGGCTGCGCTCGTGAAATTCATCGAATATCACGGCCGATACTCCCTCAAGAGTAGGGTCTTCCACAAGCATTCTCTCCAAAATGCCTTCTGTCAGCACTTCCAGGCGAGTGGCCGGAGAGATCCGGCTCTCGAAGCGTACCCGATAGCCAACTGTGGCTCCTACTGCTTCACCCAGCATGGCAGCCATGCGAGCGGCCACCTGCCTCGCGGCTATTCTTCTCGGTTCGAGCATGAGAATCTTCCCGTCGGTGATCGACTCGAGAAGTTCAAGCGGAATAAGAGTGGATTTTCCGGCTCCGGGAGGTGCGGTCAGGAGCAGGCGGGGATGCTCGGCAAGCGAGGCGCTTACCTGGCCTGCGATGGTCGAGATCGGCAACTCATGGAATGTGTCCCGTATGCTCATCTCCCCCCGTTGTCTGATTCGCTGTTGTCAATTTTTTTGATGATGCGGGCAGGATTGCCTGCCGCTACTACATTGGCGGGAATGTCTTTTGTCACTACTGTGCCGGCTCCGATCACTACGTTGTCGCCGATCGTCACGCCCGGAAGAATCGTTGCCGAGCCTCCTATCCATACATTGTTGCCGATATTCACGGGTTCGGCCCATTCCACGAGGGTGTTGCGCGAGGCGGCATCAAGCGG
Organism: uncultured Sangeribacter sp.; assembly: GCA_964410515.1. Lineage (GTDB taxonomy): Bacteria > Bacteroidota > Bacteroidia > Bacteroidales > Muribaculaceae > Lepagella. Next base: position 88,309 of record CAYPGW010000004.1, read on the forward strand.
GTGGCATGCAGTGTAGATGCTCACATTTGGCCCGATGAAAACATTGTCTCCGATCCGCACCTCAGCCTCATCAAGAACAGTGAGGTTGAAATTTGCGAAGAATCCTTCTCCGATGAAGATATTCTCGCCATAGTCGCATCTGAACGGCTGATTAAACTGGAATACCTCTCCGTGGGCTCCAAGCAGATCGTGCAGGATTTTCTTCCGCTCCTCCTCCTGCGAAGGACGGAGATGGTTGTATTCCCATAGCTTCTCACGTGTTATCTGCAATTTTTCTATAAGCGAAGGGTGGGAGGCGTCATAAACTTCTCCGGCCATCATTTTTTCCCATATAAGTTCAGCTTCAGTCATGAGTCTTGTGTGTATTACTACCCCGGATGTCGGGATTTGTGATGTAATGGTGAAAATTTAACCGCAAAATTACTAAATATTCTTGAGAATCAGAAGACCGCATTTGTTTTCTTCGGGCAAAACTTGTAAGATATTGAAATTATTTATAAATTTGTCGCTGAACTATTGATGAAGATGAATATGAAAGCTCTGAGCGATATGACTTTGCAGGAATTATGGGAACTCTTTCCCATCAGCCTTGTCGAGCATGACCCTTCGTGGGAATGTCAGGCCAGGGATGAGATGGAGTTGCTTAAAGGCTTGCTTGCCGGATATCGCCCGACGATTCATCATATCGGGAGCACTGCCATTCCAGGCATAATGGCCAAGCCCATAGTCGACATTCTGGTGGAATTGCCTGATTTTGACAGCCGTGACAAAATCAGGAGCGAAATGGAAGCCGCAGGGTATATCTGCATGTCAGAATCTGAAATCAGGATGAGCTTCAATAAGGGCTATACTCCCGCCGGCTATGCCGATAAGGTCTTCCATATTCATTTTCATCGTGCAGGCGACAAAGATGAGGTCATCTTTCGTGACTATCTCCTGAGTCACCCCGCCTCGGCTGAGGAATATGAGCGACTGAAATTAAGTCTGCTCCCGCGCTTCCGCAACGACCGCGACGGCTACACCGAGGCAAAGACTGAGTTTGTGAGAGGAATCCTTGTCAAGGCCAAAAATAATGAGACTGAGTAGGGCTCGGAAAAATTATGAATAATTGATTGTGGTAACTATATAATGTTATGAAGCTAAGAAGAATTTTGTGGATTGCAGTGTTGGTGATGACTTGCCGGACCATGGCGCAAGTGCCGTCGACCACTCCTGAACTTGATTATGTGATGCAGTTGCGGGTCACTTGTGATCCGGCTGTATTCGTCGGTAAGACTGGCGTTGGAACTCGTATGACAATTCCAATCACGGGTGGAACTTTCAGTGGCCCGCGCATCAAGGGGGAGGTGCTGAGTGGCGGCGCTGATTTTCAACTGATACGTGAAGACGCCGGGCGTTCTGATCTGGAGGCTTTGTATAATATCCGCACCGACGATGGAGTTACGATTCATGTGCGTAACCGAGGTCTTATCAGCAGCAATGGGGGTGGTTTCTATTTCTATACGGCTCCGGTGTTCGAGGCTCCGGCCGATAGTCAGTATGCGTGGCTCAACAATGCTCTGTATGTGTGTCGCCCCGACGACCGCGGGATGGCCGGCGGGGTAGTGCTAAACGTGTGGCGCGTATCTGATCCGTCTGATTTCAACGCATCGATAGGGCAACCCGACAGTGTGCCGCAGCGGGTATATTCCCCTGCCGAAAAGCGCGGAAAGATTGAGACATTCTATTATGACGTTGCCGGTGCCGACGGGTCTAAGACGAAAAAACGGGCTCGCGTCTACACTCCATGGTCGTATAACCGTAAGGATCATTCTAAGCGATACAATGTGCTCTATCTGATGCATGGCGGTGGCGATAACACCACTTCCTTCTGCGAAGATCCCCGAAGTCCTCTCTCGCTCACCAATGTCCTCGACCACCTTATTGCTGACGGAAAGATGGAGCCCGTGATAGTGGTGATGCCGACCTTTTATCCTGACGACAGGAATATAGGTGAGAACCGAATGGAGGATGCGATAGCGCTCACGAGAGATTTCCATAAGGAGTTGCGCCGCGATCTTATTCCGGCCGTGGAGACGGCCTATAATACATGGCTCAAAAGCCCCGACAGTGCGTCGGTGACTGCGTCACGTCGTCACCGTGCCTTCGGAGGGTTCTCAATGGGTGCGCTCGCCACATGGTATCAGTTGGCTTTCGACAATGAGGCGGTTGGCCATTACATACCACTGAGCGGTGACTTATGGACATTTGACGCTGACGGTCGCCAGTCTCCCGACGTGTCGGCACAGTGGCTTGCCGACAGGCTGAAGGGGTCACCGTTTGCCAACGATTTCTACGTCTATGCCTTTTCCGGCACAGACGATATGGCTTGTGAGCCGGAGAAGAAACTTATTCAGTCTCTCATCTCGAGGAGTTCACTCTTCCGCCGCAACGAGAGCAATCCAAACCTATGGCTGTATATAAAACCGGGCGGAAAACATTACTACGGCGACATCAACGCCTACCTCTATCACGCCCTTCCCCTCATCAACTTCTGAGTCTTGAGAGTATAAGAGATTTATACACTATATATAATATATAGGATTTTCATAACCATCTATTTGTCACTTCAGTATTCATAGCTGGAGTGACAAATTTTTTATAGATAGAATCGGTACCTTGTAGAGTGAAGTGCATAATAATCCCTATTTTCACTTACCGTTGTTGCGTGTTTGACTCCCAAATACGTTACCCTAACACGACGTCGAGCATCATCATGAGCATGAAGCCAACGGCGAAACCGATTGTGCCCCAATTGGAATGAATACCTTCCTGTGTCTCGGGTATAAGTTCCTCAACCACTACATACATCATCGCGCCGGCGGCAAATGCCAGCAGATAGGGGAGTGCAGGCACAACGAAAGATGCCAGAAGCATGGTTATCACGGCGGCTACTGGCTCCACGGCTCCGCTCAGCACTCCCATTCCGAAAGCCTTTCTGCGGCTGTTGCCAACCGCCCTCATAGGCATTGACACTATCGCCCCTTCCGGAAAATTCTGTATCGCTATTCCGAGCGACAGCGTAAGTGCTCCAGCCATTGACAGGTATGCGTTATGTCCTAAAGCCGCTGCCAGGGCAACGCCGATGGCCATGCCTTCAGGTATATTGTGCAATGTGACGGCAAAGACGAGTTTGCCGGTCTTCGATATGTTGCTCTTAGGGCCTTCGCTTTCAAGCCCGTCGATATGCTGGTGTGGCACAGTGACGTCGAGAAGAAGGAGGAAGTCGATTCCCAATGCGAAACCTACTAAATCGGGCACTACACTCATGATACCTTCCTTCCCGGTCATCTCCATCGACGGAATAAGCAGCGACCATATAGAGGCCGCCACCATCACGCCGGCAGCAAACCCGGTAAGGGCCTTTTGCAGCAAAGGGGGTATCCTTTCCTTCATGAAGAGCACGCATGCCGCGCCCAAAGCTGTTCCCACAAAGGGGAGCGCAAGTCCTATCAATAGTCCGTTCATAATTGTTGATTTGCGATATCAGAGAGTGCGTCTTCGTAGTCATGAGCCAGATGCCGGCTGAATCGCTCGGCAAGCCCAATTATCTTGCGTAAGCGCTCGATGTGGTATTCAAGAATGCCGTGCGCCGAAAGATACTCCAGAGTCTTGCGAAACTGGCCGGTCAAAGTGCGGAAATAGCTTTCGCTGTAGCGTCCCTTGTCGGCAGCGACTTTGGTGACTTCCTCCATGAAGTAGAGCATCAGGTCTGCTACGGGCGTAGGATCCTGCACTATGGTTCGGAAGGTCTTGATGAGCTGGTTGCAGTCGCGCATCTTCGGGCGTCGCGCCCTTCCAGTGCGTCCGTAGCACTTCAGATAAATCTGTTTGCGGTATTTCTCGCTCAGCCCTTCTATGTCGGGATTGAGATAGAAGTCGAGCCATCCTTTGGCTTCCTTGCTCGCATCATACACCTGCAGCAGTATCTCTCCCACCTGATCGGCGGGAAGTTCGGCAATGTGTCTCTTCAGTTGCGTTTTCGACATCTCCTTATTCTTTCAGTGTAGACAATGCTATGATTTTTTTGCACAGATCGTGTCAGCTATTTTCCTCGAAGGAATAGAGATATTTCCAGTCTTCAGGAGGCGTCGGGGCAGTCTCGCATCTGAAGAATTCACCGGTTCGGCCAAGATATTGCTCGGTCAGATAGAAATGGCATAGACCTATGCCGCAGTCAAGCACCGAAAGAGGACTCTTCGGCTTATAGTAGAAGTGTACGGTTTTTTCCGATACCAGCGCCCGCCAGGGTTGGGAATTTGTGGAGGAAGGTGCGAGACGAAGCATCTCGAGCGGCTCGCTGAAATGGCTTCTCTCAGACAGTGCCTGCTTGAAGTCGTTGGTAAAGAATAAATCGCCGAATGGCTTGCGGTTTGAACTGCGCATGGTGAGGCGTGCCATCTTTTCGAGCAGACTCTTTCTGGCAGCCACTCCCACCGGACTGATTATCTTCAGGCTCTCGCCCTCAGGCCACGTCTCTCCTCGTTCAAAATCCGAACCTTTGAAAGTGGCAGCTATCCAGCACGTGCCGAGTCCGAGCTCCCATGCCTTCAATACTATCTGCTCAAACCTGAAGCCGGCGCTCAGTGCCGAGGCTTCATCTGAGACCATACCCATAAGGAAGAAGTTTTGCGCACCCTTGATCATGCCGTAAGTGCTCGGTTTGTAGCCCTCTTTCAGGTCAAATTCCTTCAGCCTGATAGTCACCTGGCCGCCAAAAGGGTCTGAAGCAGAAGAAATCGCTTTTTCCAGTGCCTCGATATTGCTCGACGAGAGTGGTGCGCCGTCATAACTCCTTACAGACCGGCGTTCTTTGATAATTTCTATGATATTCATTCGCGGAAAATTTTTACTTTGATATATAACTACAACTATCATGTGAGCCTAAAAGTTTTCATCATTCGTGATAGATACTCGTTTTGAAATGTTATATATTGTTGGGTCGGCATTGAAAATCACATCGGCATTACCGGAAGATTCATCCTGAGTGTCCCGTAAGCGATTTAACTATATACTCCTGCTTTCTTAATCTTTTTTCAGACAGAGATTTTTATGAATCGTTTTAAGATCAGAGATTTTTTATGGCAGCATTTCTTATTGCTGATTTCACTTTTTCTACTGTCGCTCGGAGTGGCCTTGTGTGTCAGATCTGATCTCGGGAGCAGTGTCATTTCTTCGGCCCCCTACGTCTTCACCATAGCCGGTGAGAGGGGTGTGGTGCCTGCGTTTACGCTCGGCATGTATACTAACATTCTGAATGTTGCCCTCGTAATTGGTCAGATTCTCGTGCTTAGAAGGAATTTCCAGTTGGTTCAGTTGCTGCAGCTCGTCATAGGCATTGTCTTTGGCGTGCTTATCGACTTTTCTATGTATATCACCGCAGCGGTGGAGTGCAGCAATGTGGGATATAAGATTCTTGTAATGATTGTGGGAGCCTCAGTTATGGCCTTAGGGGTGGCTATGGAAATCAGGTGTGCCTCAATCACTATGCCCGGCGAGGGGCTTCCGGCCGCTATTTCGCGGCAGACCGGTAAACCTTTTGCCACGGTGAAGATATGGGTCGATGTCTGCCTTGTAGCAATAGCCGTGATATCTGAAATATTTCTTCTGCACGGATGGCTCTGGAGCATAGTTGGCGGAGGCACTCTCTTTGCAATGCTCTATTGTGGCATGGCTGTCAAATTCATCAGCAATAGAATAGGATGGTTTGATCGCCTGCTGGGCTATAAGCCGGGATTCAGACGCTATTTCTTCGGACTCTCAAGATATATCCGCAACCCGAAAACATTTCTTATGCCGAATAAATCCCACAGACACTGAGTCCTATAAAAAACTATTAATAGACTTTTAGAACGGCTATTCTTCTTCGTAATAATATGAGTAGTCGATGCCTTTCATAAACATTTCGCGGTCATTGATTTTATCAGTCAGCGCACCCTTTATCAGCGCTTTGATATGAGCGGAATCGGCAACGCTCTCTCGCATAGCGGCGAGATATTCGTTCTTGTCTATCTGACTCCAATCAACGCAACGCTTCAATGAGCGACGTAGCATCAGGTCAAGCCAGATGCGCGTGCTGCGACCATTACCTTCCATAAACGGATGCACCACGTTCATCTCAACATATTTGTCAATAATCTCGTCAAGTGTGGTTTCCGGCATATTCTCAATAGTCGGTATTATAGTCTGGAAATGAAGACTGTTGGCAAAAGTAAATCCACCCTTCGATATGTTCTTTGTCCTTATCTGCCCGGCAAACTCATATAATCCGCCAAACAGATAGGCATGAATCTGCTGCAAACACTTTATACTTCCCGGCTGAAGGGCGTTGAGCAGTCCGCTTTCAAATATGGTATATGCCTTCTTGCGACTTTGACCATCAATAGTGTTGTCGCTATATGTGAACCAGTCAAGAAACTTGCTCGCCCTATTATTGGGATAGTGCTTAGCGAGTGTTATAATGTCTTCTGCCGATAAAGCATCACTATTATATTGCTTACCATCAGCAGCCACTATTTTCAGTTTGTGAGTGCCACTCACGAACTGAATATTCTCTGTCTTGAACTTCCTTTTGAGCCAACGCCAATAGTTGCCGGCTTTGGTATAGTCCGGTTCATCGTTTATGGCACGCACAACATCAGTAGCCGAGAACCACCAGCAGTTGTTCTCGTCATCCAACCCGCTCTAACCTCACGGTCATTGAAAAATCGAATAGGCTTCTTGCTTATGATTCCGGTTGAGTGTTAGTTGTTTATAATTTCCCACCAACCGTTGCGGCGTCCGTTTCGTCGGATGATGATTCCTTTCTCGACGAGGGCGGATG
>CAYPGW010000005.1:0-93009 GCA_964410515.1 uncultured Sangeribacter sp.
GAATCTGGTTCATGCGGCGATACAGAATTGCGCGCTCGTTCATCCAGCTGTCGAATACTGCGCAGATTCCTCCCCAGAGCTGTTCCCAAGCCGATTCGGGGAAATCCTTGCCGGTGTATTCCTTAACGGCAGCCTTGAAACGCTTCACGAGCTCCTTGAGGTCATCAACGTCGAGTTCGGTGTCGAGTTTCACGCCTTTTTCTTCCTTAACCTGGTCCATGATGGCCTCGAAGGGATCGATGTCGGTTTTGCTCTTCGGCTTCATGCCGAGCACTACGTCGCCATACATCTGCACGAAACGGCGGTAGCTGTCCCAAGCAAATCGGGGATTGCCGCTCTTCTCAGCCATCGTAGCCACTGTGGCGTCGTTCATGCCGAGGTTGAGCACGGTGTCCATCATGCCGGGCATTGAAGCGCGGGCTCCGGAGCGAACTGAAACAAGAAGGGGATTGGAGGGGTCGTTAAACTTCTTGCCGGTAAGTTCCTCGATATGGGCGATAGCTGCCTCGACGTCTTTCTGTATGTCGGCAACTACTTTGTCGCGGCCATACTGTGTATATTCGGTGCAGACTTCTGTAGTGATGGTGAAACCCGGGGGTACGGGCATTCCGAGAAGATTCATTTCTGCAAGGTTTGCGCCCTTGCCGCCGAGGAGATTTCTCATCTCGGCGTTACCTTCGGCTTTGCCTTTGCCGAACGTATAGACTTTCTTTGCCATTTGTGTTTATTTGTTATTAAAAAAATGTCTTAGGTTACATACCTATACCGGAAAGCCCGATTTGCTGACTATGGTTTATGGCATGCGAGTTCTTTTCCGGGATATGCTTGCAAATTTAATAATTATCATCCGATTTTCCTAATTTTTCTGTAATTTATTTGTCGGAAAATGCCAAAAAGCGGCGTGATTAATATATTTTTGAAATTATGCCCGATATTTTGGCTTTCGCTTCAGATTTTTTTATTAATTTTGTAAAATGAAATGGTAGTGCCCGGTGCTGTTATGGCGTCTGACTTCATGTGGCAGTGTCGGCCTCCATCCTTTAAACCTTACCGGTAGCAAATGAAAAAATTCATATTGAGCGCATTAGCCGCCATCTGCCTGTTTCCCTCCGCGTCCGGAGCGTCGGCCGGTATGCCCACCGCCACGATAGCCGGCCGGAAGTATTACGTATATGAAATTAAAAAAGGCGATTCCCTCTATGGAATCGCCAATAAGTTTGGCTGGAATCTTGATGTCCTGGTTGAACTCAACCCCTCGATGCAGCAGAAACTGCAGAAAGGTTCGAAGGTATATTATCCTGCAGAGGTTGCGGAATCTTCGTCAGTAAAAGATGCGGCTTATGAGCCGATGGAGAGTTATCCGGTGATCCGCCACATAGTGAAGAAGGGCGACACCGTCTATTCTATCGCCAAGATGTATGAGGTTTCGGTCGATACCATCTATGCATATAATCCGTCGTCACGTTCGGGCTTGAAAAGGGGAGAGGTAATCACAATCCCGCAGCAGTCTGATCTCATCAACGATGGCAGCAACCATTTCTTCTATACCATTCGTCCGGGCGACACGTTGGCCGATATCGCCGAGCAGTTCAATACCGGAGTAGAACAGTTGATGCGCGACAATAAAGGTGTCTCGGAAAACAATTTCCAGGCCGGAGACCTCTTGCGCGTAAGTGTCAATTCCAACAAAAACAACATTGTGACCGAAACTGTCGACGAGACACGTGTGTCGTTTGGCGACTCGTATAAAGCGCGAAAAGACGACACATGGGAGTCTGTGGCCGATAAAACGGGTGTTGATGTAGCCGATCTTAAAGATGCCAACCCCGATGTGGAGATGAAGAAAAACGCCATCATCGCAGTTCCGCTTATCGAGACCGAGACGGTTGAGAAGGAAGTGGAGGCTATCGATGAGCGCGACGGCTCTCTCGAAGGGCGCCGTGATATATATAAGGAAGTGCACGGACTTGCCGTGGCAGATTCGCTCTCGGGAACGGCGACATCGGTAAACATTGCGCTCGTGATAGAAGATCCTTCATCAAAGCGCGACAATGAGTTTACCCGCGGTATGTTTGTGGCGCTCGACCGACTGAAGGATTATCCTTGTCAGATAAGTCTTAAAGTGCTTCACGACAATCATTCAGCCACTGACTCTGTGGCAGTGGTGGAAAGTCTGCTCAATAGCCTCGACGAGTTCGGTGCTGATGTGGTTGTGGCCACATACGAGAAGAATTTCCCAGTGTGGCTTGCTCAGTATGGCGATGAGCACGGCTCAGAGGTGGTAAATGTTTTTGATGTGAAAAGCGAGCTCTATCTCGAGAGTCCTTCCCTCATCCATCTGCTCACTCCCTCATCTTATTTCTGCGAAGAAGTAGGAGACTGGGTTGAGTCCGCATTTCCCGGCACCCGGCTTGTGCTTGTCGGCAAACCCGATTCCGACGATGCCTTCGCAGAGGCTATTATTGCGCGAATGGGAGAGTCGGGAGTGATGCGCAAGTCGATTGAAGATCTTGCCTCACTATCGCTGAAAGACGACGAGCGATATCTATTCTACGGTTATGCCGTGACGAAAGACGAAGTGGCATCCATGCTCTCAGCCATAGATGCCCTGAAAGAGGATAACCCGCTTGCCTACGTGAAAGTGATGGGACGTCCGAGCTGGGTTACTCTGGCCGACGGATTGAAAGAGCAGTTCAGCAGAAACGATGTGTATTTCCCCTCACGTTTCTTCTTTGATCACGCCGGCCTCGATGGTAAACAATTCATTGCTGAATATTCCGCTTCCTACGGCCATAGCCCCATACGTTCCTATCCCACCTACGCAGCAGCCGGATATGACATTATCAACTATTTCGTGCCTGCAGTAGCTAAAAATGATGGCGATTTCAATGCTTATATGCCTGAGGTGAGCGGTCTGCAGACCCCCATCTCGCTTCAGCGCGTAGGAAACTGGGGAGGACTCTTCAATCCTTCAGCCTACATGATCAGGTATAATCCGTTTGGCGACATTGAGAAAATCCTGATCACGAAATAACGCCTATAATCATGTCTGCATTGATGAAAAGACTTTTATTCTCCATGATGCTTCTCGGCATCTCGATTGCATCGGCCGTTGCCCAGACGCATTTTGACTCCCGTGTAGATATAGGAGTCAGGGGCGGCGTCACCTTCTCTGAGGTGATGTTTAAGCCGGCAATCATCCAGAAGTTCGGGATAGGAGAGACGGCGGGCATCACTTTCCGCTATTCGGAAGAGAATCATTTCGGACTTGTGGCCGAGGTCAATCTCGTGCAGCGCGGATGGGCCGAGAAATTTGAGAATCTCCCCTACAGTTATCAGCGCATACTCGACTATGTAGAGATTCCGGTCATGTCTCATATCTATTTCGGCAAGCGTGGAAGGTTTTTCTTCAATGCCGGCCCGGAAGTGTCGGTATACCTCGGCGATAAGATAAAGAGCAATTTCGATTACACCAACGTTTCGGAACTTGAAGACCTCAATGCCTCTCACCGCCGCACCGAGCAGCTGACGATGAAGCCCTCGCAGAAGATTGACTTCGGCATTGTCGGAGGACTAGGTGGTGAATTCAGCATCAATCGCCGCAACTCACTTGCTGTGGAGGCGAGGCTTTATTATGGCATCGGCAATGTCATGCCGGCCGGGCGTCAGGACACGTTTTCTGTCTCCAATCAGCTCAGCATAAGCGTGACGGCAGGTTATTGGTTCAGAATCAAATGAGAAAAAGTGCATCTATCATGAAATTCAGAACTGAATTGCAGCCCGAACAATCTGCGTTTCATCTTGATCCCCGCCGGAGTGTGGCGCTGATTGGCTCATGTTTTGCGCAGAATATCGCCCGGGAGATGGAGGAATGTGGTTGGAATGCCTTTTGCGGAGCGGGAACGCTCTATAATCCGCTTTCTATCGCCAAGGTTCTTTCATTGCTCATTTTCGATGATGATTGGGAAGTAAAATTTAAGGATTCCCTTTTTGAATCTGAAGGTGTGATGCATTCGTGGCTGTTTGATTCCCACTTCTCGCGCTTGAGCGCTTCTCAATGCGTGGAAGCCGTGGCGGAAATACGCGACTCTTTGCTCAAGACTCTTTCAGAAGCCGAGGCGTTGATCGTGACATTCGGCACCGCATGGTGCTATTACCTTGCGTGGCGCCCTGATTACGTGGTGGCTAATTGCCACAAGCAGCATCCCGCCATGTTCTTGAGAAAACGTATTTCTCCGGAAGAAATATCTTTGGAGTGGAGTAATTTGCTCCAACGGTTTCTATCTCGTTACACCGACATGACTGTGATCTTCACGGTCAGTCCGGTCAGACATCTCAAAGACGGTTTTGAAGGAAATTCACGTTCCAAAGCAGCCCTGCTTCTTGCGGTGGAAGATATCTGCGAAAAAAATGCGAATGCTAAGTATTTCCCTGCATTTGAAATAGTGTGTGATGACCTGCGTGATTACAGATTTTATGACTCAGATCTTGTCCACCCTTCCGAATTTGCCGTTGACTATATCTGGGAAAAATTCAGAAATTCCTTTGTGGACGATGCCGGGGAGGCAATGCTCGCAACATGGCGAAAAGAGCGTCTGAGGAGTCTGCACCGCCCCATAATAAGGAACGATGCCGGTTCATGACACTTTTTGGCTCTCTTATTGATAATTCTTAACCCAAATCATAAACAACAATAACTATTTATAGAACTAACTATGGTAAACAATCTATTCTGGCTCGTGCCCGTCTCGTCGGTGATAGCGCTGGCACTTGCCCTCTACTTCTTCCGCTGGATGAAGGGGCAGGACGAAGGCACGGAGCAGATGCGCCGCATCGCATCGCATGTGAGGAAAGGCGCCATGTCTTATCTTCGTCAGCAATATCGCATTGTGACGATCGTATTTGTATGTCTCGTGGTGCTGTTCAGCATTATGGCATACGGATTCGGTGTTCAAAATGAATGGGTTCCTGTGGCATTCCTCACAGGAGGCTTCTTCAGCGGACTCGCCGGTTTCCTCGGCATGAAAACAGCCACTTACGCCTCTGCGCGCACAGCCAACGCCGCCCGCGAATCGCTCAATTCAGGACTCAAGGTCGCTTTCCGTTCAGGTGCCGTTATGGGTCTTGTAGTTGTCGGCCTCGGTCTGCTCGACATATCTTTCTGGTATCTTGTCCTCAATTGGCTCGTAGATTTGCCCGACACTCAGAAACTGACCATGATCACCACCACGATGCTCACCTTCGGAATGGGTGCGAGCACCCAGGCACTCTTCGCCCGTGTGGGCGGTGGTATCTACACCAAGGCGGCCGACGTTGGTGCTGACCTTGTCGGAAAAGTCGAGGCCGGCATCCCCGAGGATGACCCCCGCAACCCCGCCACAATTGCCGATAACGTCGGCGACAACGTTGGCGACGTTGCCGGCATGGGTGCTGACCTTTATGAATCGTATTGCGGATCCATCCTCGCCACAGCCGCCCTCGGTGCAGCAGCCGGCGCGGTAGGTTTCATGGATGCAGCGCAGGGAAGCGTAGAACTCCAGACAAAAGCTGTCCTCGCTCCTATGCTGATTGCTGCCGTCGGCATATTGCTCTCTATTGTAGGTATCTTCGCCGTGAAGACCAAAGAGAACGCCACCATGAAGAATCTTCTTGGTGCGCTTGCCACCGGAACCAACCTGAGTTCAGTGCTTATCGTAGCCGCAACTTTCCTCATCATGTGGGCTCTCGAGATTCCCAACTGGATCAATCTCTCGCTCGCTGTTGTAGTGGGTCTCGCTGTCGGTATCGTCATTGGTCAGGCCACCGAGTATTATACATCCCAGTCTTATAAGCCCACGAAGAAACTTGCGGAGAGCGGCACCACTGGTCCGGCCACCGTAATCATCTCAGGTGTAGGTCTCGGCATGATCTCTACTGCCATTCCGGTGATAGCTGTAGTCTTCGGCATTATCGTGAGCTATTGGCTCGCCTCAGGTTTCGACTTCGCAAATATCTCATGGGGTCTTTATGGTATAGGCATCGCCGCCGTTGGAATGCTTTCCACTCTCGGAATCACACTTGCCACCGATGCTTACGGCCCTATTGCCGACAATGCCGGAGGTAACGCTGAGATGAGCGGCCTCGGTGAAGGAGTGCGCAAGCGCACAGATGCATTGGACTCGTTAGGAAATACCACAGCCGCCACCGGCAAAGGCTTCGCAATCGGCTCGGCTGCGCTCACCGGTCTTGCGCTTCTTGCCTCATACGTCGAAGAGATTCGCATGGGTCTTCACCATATCGGCAGGGAGTTTATTCAGGTTGGCACCACCATCGACCCTGTAAGCAATCTTGAGGTGCCGCGCATGATTGCGCTTAATCAGGCTACATTCCGCGACTTCATGGTGGCCTACGACGTCAATCTCATGAATCCGATGGTATTGTCCGGAATGTTCCTGGGCGCGATGATGGCCTTCCTCTTCTGCGGTCTTACCATGAATGCCGTTGGCCGTGCTGCTTCTCACATGGTTGAGGAAGTGCGCCGTCAGTTCCGCGAGATCAAGGGTATTCTCACCGGAGATGCCGAGCCCGACTATGCACGTTGCGTACAGATCTCCACCAAAGGCGCACAGCGTGAGATGGTGTTCCCCTCGCTTCTTGCCATAGCGGTGCCTATCATCGTGGGCCTTATCTTCGGTGTTCCCGGTGTGATAGGTCTTCTCATAGGTGGTCTGTCGGCAGGTTTCGTTCTTGCTGTCTTCATGGCCAACTCAGGTGGCGCATGGGACAATGCGAAGAAATATATTGAAGAAGGCAATTTCGGTGGTAAAGGCAGCGAAGTGCATAAGGCCACCGTTGTGGGTGATACTGTAGGCGACCCCTTTAAGGACACCTCCGGCCCCAGCCTCAACATCCTTATCAAGCTCATGTCGATGGTGGCTATCGTGATGGCTGGCCTCACCGTTTCCTGGAGCCTCTTCTGAAAATTTGATGATAATATGTTTAAGTGGGAGGAGTGTCGATCGACACTCCTCCTCGTTTATTTTCAGACGCGCTGAGCCGTGATTTCCGATAAATAAAAAAATAGGATGCTTTTTGTAACAACCGGCATCATTTCTTCGTCACGTATATAGAAAGATGAAGAAAAGACAAAGTCTCAGCTGAAAGTTATGACCGACGCAGAGTTCAAAGACATATTGCTACCGTGCTATCGCAGAATGTATGCCGTTGCGTATGCAATTCTTCGTAATGCCGATGATGCGTCTGATGCGGTGCAGGATGCGGTGTCAGCATTGTGGCAACGTAGGGGAGATCTGCCGGTTCCTGACAATTCTCTTGCATTCTGTTGCCGGACGATGAGAAACTCCTGCATCGACCGTCTGAGAATTGATTCGCGGAGATATTTCGATAATATTGATAGCGCCGATGATATAGCTGCGGAAGGTGCCGCTGACTCGCTGATAGCCTATAACTCGGCAAAGGAACGAATCACCGGAATATTGTCCGGTTTCAAGGAGAAACAGCGCAAGATACTCGTCTTAAATATCTTCAGCCAATTGACAACAAGTGAGATAAGCAGCATATTAGGCGAATCTGAAGAGAATGTGCGCACTATTCTCTGCCGGGGACGCAGAAAAATTAAGGAATATTTTGAAAGATGAACTGTAACCAAGACATAGACTATATCAGAAGTTTGCTCTCCAGATATTATCTGGCCGAAACTTCGCCTGAGGATGAGGAGATTCTTGAAAGGTTCTTCTCAGACGTGGATATCACCGAAATTCCGGAAGATCTGGTGTCGGATAAGAAGATGTTCGATCTCACGAGGCAGTTGCATCCTGCTCCCGATGATTGCCCGGTTCCGGATGATTTATCAGACAGACTCAACCGAATTGTCGAAACGCCGACACCGCGAAATGTCCCGGTGCGTAAAAAGAGAATTCGTCTTATTCTGAGATATCTCAGTGGCGCTGCAGCAGCCTGCATTTTGCTTGCCATAGCCGTTGCGTTCATGCGGCAGAGTCAGCCTGCCGGACAGGATGTAAAGGTTGTGGCCGAAACCCCTTGGGAATCTGAAACGCCGGTTATAGTTGCTCAGTCAGAAGGAGTAATTGATCAGCCCGAGGAAGAATCCGTTGCGAGTGTAAACAAGAGTATATCCGGGCAGCGGAAAGAGCAGGCTGAAGACGGATTAGTTGAGATCACCGATCCGGAAGAAGCGAGGGAGATCCTTCTCAACATTGGAAAGCTGCTGGCTCGGAATGCAGAAGATACGAATGATGCCATAGCGCACATCGGCAATTCTATAGACTGTTATAAAGAAATCACGAAATCAATATTGCAATGAAAACAAGAAGAGTCATATTATTATGGTTAGTTATGTGCATGACTGCCTTTTCATGCGGTGCGCAACGAGCTCTCTCCGAAGTGTCTTCCATTAAAGGGGTCACTACAGTCTACATCGGCAAGATGGTACTGAGAATGGCAGGTTCGGGGCTCGATTTGGGAAGTGAGCAGAATGCTGTTGATATCGGGAAACTGACTAAAGACCTCAATTCGATCGAGATAGTGCAATGCGGAGCTAATTCGGTTAAGAAAGCAGAGAAAGTATGCGAGAAGGTTCTGTCGAAATATGCGTTTGAGGTTATAACCGAGGTCACCAAAGACAATCAGAAAGTCGAGATTTCAGGTGTGTTAAACAAGGATGGCAAGACGATGAAAATGCTTCTGATTTCAATTAGGGAAAACGATGAGTTGGTCTATATTCTGTTGCAAGGCAAGATAGATATGAAGACCCTCAACGAGGCGCTGATAACAGACTGAATTTTTGCACTCAAAACACGGCGTATTGTGTTAAAGATTGGAAGTAAATAAATTAAATATTAAAATACTTTATGAAAAGACTAATTTTTGTGTTAATGCTTCTTCTGCCCGCTATCATGTCGCAGGCATTGAGCGTGAACGGCCTCTTCAAGAAATATAAGAAAGTGCCTGAGGCTCAGTATGTCAATATGAATGAGAAGGATATGCGGGCGATGTTGGATAGTGTGACTTCCGACGTTGATAAGGAAGTGTATAGCACGGGCAAGGGCATGCAGATGTTGGTTATGCATCTGGAGGAAGACCAGATTGAGCAACTCACTTCCGACATCAATTCAATCAAGAATTATAGCCTGGCGATGTCATTCATACATAATAATGGAAAACAGTCGTTAAAAACTTCAATGGAGGGAATCGCGTCGCGTGAAAATGTAAAGGAAGCCGTCAATGGATTCATCGAGAGTTTTATCAATCCTTCCACGTCGGTAGATGTGTATTGCAAGGAAACTTCCGGTGAATATCTCACAAAGCCCCTTTACCTGGTGAGTTTCTGGGGTTTCACAGGGCTTGTCTACTTGGATGGCAGGATAAAGGCAAGCGACGCTGATAAGATTCTGACATTTACGAGTGATACAGACGTAGATGTAAAGGTGGAGCGTGTTAAGCCCGATGAGGAGAACGTTGAGAGCGGAGAATAACATTATTCACAAATAGTGAGCTAACGGGGCTGCGGGTTTGCCGTGGCTCCGCTTTTTTTTTGACCATATTATATATAGGATATCTTAAAAATAATTTGTAATTTTGTCGGGTAAACCATTATCTTTAGATATGATGAAGTCGGAGAAAGCCCGCGAGATAGAGGAGTTGATGATTGGCATGCACAATGAGGAGCAGGCCGGCCATCTGATGCGTTTTTTCAAATGTGCGCCCGGAGAATATGGCTATGGCGACAGATTTCTCGGCATACGTTGTCCGGAGACGCGGCGCATCGTGAAAGAAAGCCGCAAGGACGCGGATATTGAAGAGGCGGTTGATCTTATCAAATCAAAGTGGCATGAACTGAGGCTTGCCGGCTTTCTCCTGCTTATCGAGATATATAAAAAGGCACTGAAATCAAAAGATGAATCAAGAGCCAAAGAGATAGTAAAGTTATATCTTGATCTCATCCCATACGGCAACAACTGGGATCTCGTCGATATGGTGGCGCCCAAGATCCTCGGCGAGCATATTCTTCGCAATCCGGAGGATGCGGAGATTCTTTATACACTTTCAGACCGTGAAGACAGCCTGTGGCATCAGCGTGTGGCAATCGTGAGCACATGGACTCTGATTCGCGGAGGCAGATATGAGGAGGCCTTGAAGATTGCGAGAAAGTATCTTTCGCATACTCATGATCTCATACACAAAGCCACCGGATGGATGATCAGGGAGATAGGAAAGAGGGGAGCGCGCGATCTGCAGCTTGAGTTTCTTGATACCTATGCGCCGGTGATGCCCCGCACAGCACTCCGCTATGCCATAGAGCATCTGCCTGAATCGCTACGCCGCCATTATCTCGAACTCCCGCGAAAAAGATGATGTTCCGATGTGGCGACTGCGTCTTGTCATGATTCTTCATTGCGCACTATCAGGATGCTCACTTCATAGAGCATCCATATAGGCACTGCCACGAGCATGAGCGTGAAGGCATCGGTGGTAGGAGTGATGATTGCGGCTACAATCAGAATCACCACTATGGCGTGTCGTCTGTAAGTCTTCAGAAAGGATGACGTTAGAAGTCCGAGACGCGCGAATAGCCATGCAAGCACCGGCAACTCAAAGACAATTCCCATGCAGAGGCACATCATCGCCAGTGTGCTCATGTAGGAATCAAGATCTATCAGGTTGATCACATCTGGGTCTACCTGATAAGTGCCAAGAAACTGGAATGTGACCGGAAACACGATAAAGTAGCTTACTGCCACTCCGAGCATGAACATCGCATATCCGCTTACGATCATCATGGTGGCATATTTCCTTTCTCTTGTGTATAAAGCGGGAGACACAAATGAGAAGATGCTGTAGATGATGTAGGGTGAGGCACAGAGCACTCCGGCACAAAGGGCCGTTTTCAGATGCACTATGAATTGCTGCGCGAGTCCGGTGTTGATAAGTTCTACATTGAATCCCGGCAATGTTTCCATACCGAGAGCCCTGCATGCGCGATCGATCAGGCGGTAGGTCACAAAGTCGTCATATTTGGGTGCGAAGACGATTTTGAAAAGTGTGTCCTTGAAGAAGAATGCGATGATGCCGAACAGCACGGCAACGCCAAGACTGCGCAGAATCACTCCGCGCAGTTCATCAAGATGTTCCCAGAAGCTTTGCTTTTCAGCCTGCGCTTCCATCACTCTGCCTTATCCTCTTTTTTCTTAGTTTCGGTCGGATCGGCCGTGATGTCTTTTTCTACTTCGTTCATGCCTTCCTTGAAGGAACGGATTCCTTTTCCGAGACCTTTCATGAGTTCGGGAATCTTCTTCCCTCCGAAGAGGAGGAGCACTACGAGCAGGATGACGAGGACTTCAGTCATGCCGAGTCCTCCTATGAATAGCATTGTCTTCATCATTCTTTCGGTTTAGTCAAAATACCGTGAATCAGGCATCAAGCGTTTCTTGTTTCAGTTTCTCCACATATTCATCTATGTGTCGGAGTTGGGCGGGGATGTCGATGCCTTGCGGACAGTGTTCGCTGCATTGGTCGCATCCTACGCAGTGGCTCGCCTGTCGGAGTTTCGGCACAGATCTGTCATATCCGACGAGGAATGCCCTGCGGGCTTCAGCATAGCCGGGCGACATCGATGAGGTGGGCACATGGTCTTCATTGATACATTTGTTGTAATGAAGGAAATTGGCCGGAATGTCGATCCCGTAGGGGCACGGCATACAATAATTGCAGTCGTGGCAGGGGATGGTGGGATGCTCCATCATTATGTCGGCAGTCTCATGCAGGAAATCGAACTCTTCGTCGGAGAGTGTCTCCAGCGGCGAGTAAGTGTGGAGGTTGTCTTCCAGATGCTCCATATATGTCATTCCGCTGAGCACCGTAAGCACGTCGGGATATGAGCCTGCATAGCGGAATGCCCATGATGCCACGCTGCCCTCAGGGTCTTTCTGCTTCAGTCTGGCCACGATATTGTCAGGCACGTCGGCAAGCCTTCCGCCAAGCAGCGGCTCCATGATCACCGCCGGAATACCCCGCTTGTCGAGTTCATTGTAGAGATATTCGGCATTAGTGTTGCGGGGGTTGATGTCTTTGGAGTGTTCCCAGTCTAAGTAGTTAAGCTGAATCTGAACGAAATCCCACTTATATTCATCTTGTTTTGAGAGCAGATAGTCGAAGACTTCAATGTCGCCGTGGTATGAGAATCCAAGATTCTTTATGCGGCCTGCCTCGCGCTCTTTAAGAAGGAACTCCAGAAGTCCGTTATCAAGATAGCGGCTATGCAGGTTTTCCATTCCTCCCATGCCCACGCCGTGGAGCAGCATGTAGTCGATATAGTCGGTCTGAAGTTCTTTAAGTGAGTTGCGATACATCGAGACTCCTGCGTCATAACTCCATGTCTCGGGCGAAAAGTTGGAGAGTTTTGTCGCTATGTAGTATTTATCACGCGGATGGCGGCTCAGGGCATTTCCCGTGAGGCGTTCCGATTCTCCCTGGCAATATGCCGGTGACGTGTCGAAATAGTTCACCCCGTGCTCCAGAGCGGTGTCTACCAGTCGGTTGATTGTCTCCTGGTCAAATTCTTCTTCTCCGTTCTCGTTCTGCTTTTTGGGCCAGCGCATGCATCCGTAGCCGAGAATTGATACTTTCTCTCCGGTCTTTGGATTGGTGCGGTAAGTCATCTCTCCACTTTTCTCTTTTGATGCGGAGAGCGATTTCTTTTCTTTGGTTGCGCATCCGGCAAGCGCGAGCCCGGTGGCCGAGGCTCCGAGTCCGAGCCTTTTGAGAAAATCGCGGCGTGTTATATCTTTTTTCATCAGTAGCTTGTGTTAAGGGTTAGACGGTGCGGTGCTGCTCATGTCCTTCCACATAGATGGCGCTGAAAGGCCTGGCCGGACAAAGATTCTCACATGCGCCGCATCCTATGCAGCGTTCTGTGTTGATGGCCGGAATCTTCACTCCCTCGGCCGATTCTATCATGGTGATGGCGCCGGTAGGGCAGTGGCGGGCGCAGTTGCCGCATTCCACTCCGTCGGTCAGGGGCACGCAGTTTGCCTTTACCCATACGGCATGTCCTATCTGAACGGATGATTTTTCTTCACGTGATATTCTCCTGATTGCTCCCGCCGGACACACTTCTGAGCATCGTGTGCATTCAGGGCGGCAGTAGCCACGTTCATAACTCGAGTGCGGTTGCATGAAGTCTTCCATATCTGACGATGGACGGAGCACTCCGTTCGGACAGGCCGATACGCACAGCTGGCATGCTGTGCAGTGCGAGTGCATATTGGCGTGTCCGATTGCTCCCGGCGGAACGATTTTTCTCTTGCGCTCGGGTATCTTCTTATCTTCTATAGCAGCCAGACCGCCGTCTACTGTCTTTGCGGCAGCATCCACGGCAGCTGCGGCCATCAAGCCGGTGGCGATGCCGAGAAACTGACGTCTCTCAGTGTCGGGGGTTTCATGCGATGCAGCCGCAGCCGATTCTGAAGAGCGGTGGAAAGTGTAGGAGATAGCTCCCTTATTGCATTTCCCGATGCAGTCAAAACACGTCACACACCGGGAATAGTCTATCTTATGGTTCGGAATATCTATGCATGCGGCCTTGCAGTTTTTAGAGCAGAGATTACAGCCTACGCATTTTGACTTGTCAATGACAGGACGGAAAAGTGAGAAACGAGCAAAAAACGATAGCACCGTCCCCACCGGGCAGATAGTGTTGCAGTATGTGCGTCCGTTGCGCCATGCCAGAATTGCAAGCGCTATGAGCGTAACCGCAGCCACTATAATAGGAGCCAATCCCTTCATCCACACATCTACTGTGTAGAAGGCATAACTTCCGCGGGCTTCAGCCGCGTCGGCAAGAAGATTGTTGATCCATAACCACACGGGCTGCAGAAATGAGGAGACTATCCTGCCGTATGCGCTGTAGGGGGCAAGAATGGCAACTATTGCACTGAGGCCCGCAATAACCGACACTACCATTATCCCCAGCATTATATATCTGAGGAGATTTTTAGCTTTTGAATATGAGTAACGGTTCTTCCGTGCTTTCTTGCCGAACCATGCGAATACGTCCTGCATGATGCCGAGCGGACATATCACCGAGCAGTAGATTCGCCCGAAAAGCAACGTCAGGGCTATAAGTCCGATTATCACAGCGGCATTGAGCGCGAGTAATG
The DNA here is from genome assembly GCA_964410515.1 of uncultured Sangeribacter sp. Taxonomy (GTDB): domain Bacteria; phylum Bacteroidota; class Bacteroidia; order Bacteroidales; family Muribaculaceae; genus Lepagella. The sequence continues at coordinate 14,178 of CAYPGW010000005.1, forward strand.
CGGGAAGAAACTGAATCTTGGCAATCCACCCGAAATATGAGTGTATCGTACCTGTAAAATCGAGAAAAAGGGCAGTCACCAGCAGGATGGAGATGATGGCCACTATTTGTCTTGAGAGTTTAAGCATTATGTTTTTGATGTTGGCTGTTTGTTATTCAACGTAAAAACGCACTTTAATATTGTAGTCTTGCTCAGTGTGCATTATATTAAATGCTTGCATGGTGCGCCATGCGTATGGAAACAGATATAAAATAATCCATCTCTGTTGCTTTTGAGCATCATGGCGCTGCAAGTCAGAATTGCAACCCTCAGAAAGCGGCAGAGATGGAATACGTATTTTGAGTGTGAAGATATCAGTTGCCGAGCGGCTTCTCCATCTTCACGAAAGTGGAGAGTGGCCAGTAGAATGTCTCCGGATCGTCGGGCGAGGCAGGGGAGTACTTAGTGTAAGGCTTCAGATGCTTTGCAAGTTCCGGAAGTTTTTCAGCGATGCCCTCGCGTACGCACTTCGCAACCTGATCAGCACCGTAGGTATTGAAATGGGTGTTGTCGGCGAGATCTTTGTCCTGACCTTTGAACGTGCCTGCAGGATAGTGCACCAGTGCCTTCTTGCTTCCATCCTTGCCGAGCGACTCGAAGAGGGTGGTGGTCATCTCGGTGAGGTCGATTACGGGCACTCCCTCGCGCTCTGCTACGGCTTTCATGGCTGCGGGATATTCACCATGACTGTTGATGATCTTGCCGTTATTGTCAAATCCGCGGCGTGCTGTCGGGGTGAGGAATACAACTTCAAGACCTTTCTGGCGAGCCCTGTCAATGAATATCTTCAGGTTGTGGGCATAGTTGTACCACGCACCTGATCCCGCACCCTTGTCTTTCTCGTCGTTATGGCCGAATTCCACGAATACGTAATCTCCGGGTTTTGCCATTGAGAGCACCTTGTCATATCTCTTGCCGGCAAAGAAAGAGGAAGTCCTCTGCCCGCTCTCCGCCTGATTGGATACTGCTATCTTTGAGTCGAAAAATGAGGGAATCATCTGCCCCCAGCTTGCCCAGGGCTCCTCGGCCTGATCCACTACAGTGCTGTCTCCACAATAGAAAAGAGTGGTCACTGAATCTGCCTCTTCCACTGGCCGGATCGTGATGCTTTCCACTGCGGGGGCGTCGCCTGTGATCTCAAGTGTGAGTTTATCGTCCCAGTTGCATACTCCTATCTCTCTCGGGTTGAGTCTTACCGTATCCTTGAGGTTGATGCCCGGTGAACGTTTGTTGATGATAAAAGACACTTCTTCAGTCTTGTTCTTGGGGAGTGATACCGGTTGCTCCATCAGGCGCCTGCGGTTTTCAGCGCGCACTAAAGTATGCGATTTGCGTTTCTTATCACCGGTTTTTACAGTCACCACATAGTTGCCGTCGGGCACTCGCACCGAGAAAAAGTATGGTTTACGGCCCTTGGCATCGGGAGCGGAGCCGAAATCGTAACCATAGCCGTAAAACTCATCGTAGGCCGGAACAGTCGCGTCCATCTTGAAAGTCATGGGATAGACGGGTATCAGGTAATCCTGTAGCGGGCATTCAGTTGCGCGCAGTCCCTCTGCAATGCTCGCGGCATTCAGACGCGCACCTTTCTTCGAAGTGTGTGTATGGTCTTTCTTGTAGTATTCAGGAGTGCCTTCCTCTCCGAGAGCCTGCAGTTTTTTCCCCGATATGGCATTGAGGTCAATGTAATATGCTCCGGCCTGACGTGCGGCATCCTTTGCCCATTGTCCGTAGTTCGAGGCATTGCTTTCAATCTTGCCATTTTTCCATTTGTTGCGGGGAGTGTGGCTTAGCACGATGGGAATGGCTCCTTTCTCCTTGGCATCCATGATGAATTTCCGGATATACCATCCATAGGTATACACCACCTGATTGATACCGGTCTTCTCCATCTTGAATACCTTGCTTTCAGGGCCCGAGCCATGAAGTTCTCCACGTGCTTTGCCGGTGTTTATGTCTCCGCCGTCGTTATGCCCGAACTGCATAATCACGAAGTCGCCCGGTTGCAGAGCGTTATACACCTTGTCCCAGCGTCCTTCATCGAGGAATGTGCGGGCGCTTCTGCCTGCCATGGCATGATTTTCAACCGTAATCTTATCGGGATCGAAAAGTTCCGCTATCACGCTTCCCCAGCCCCACATGCTGTCGTCGTCCTTATCTTCATTGCGCACCGTACTGTCACCGATAGTGAAGAGTACCGGTTTCCCTTTCTGTCTGCTTCGTCCTGTGATTGTATCCACAGGGAAAGGAATCAGATAGTCTTTAAGTTCAACCCCTTCAAGAGCGGCAATACCCTCAACCGCAGACTCAGCATTCACCTTTGCTCCGAAGGCTGAATTATGGGTGTGGTCGAGATAATACATTGTCTTCACCTTATCTTTCCCGAACTTTTCATATTTCGTGGCTATAATTTCGTTCAGGTCTACGAAGGGAACTTTTTCGGCTTCGGCCACTTGCTTGGCCCAAAGTCCGAAAGTTTTGTTCACGCGGGTCACCTTTGTGCTGTCTTTGTCGTCCCACGCCATGCGCGGAGTGATGGAAAAGAGTATCGGATTGGCTCCTTTCGCCCTTGTCTCACGCACGAAGCGCCGCAAATATTCGCCGTAGGAATAGACGGTGTCTCTCACTCCGGTTTCTTTAATCACTATCGGCAGCCCTTCTTCTCCTATTCCCTTTATTGAGGCGCGAGCGCGCCCGCTGTCGAAAGGCCCGTTGTCGTTGTGACCAAGCTCGATTATTACCCAGTCGCCGGGACGCACTCCCTCGAGAACTTCTTTCCAGAGAATATTATAGAATGTGCGGCTGCTCATTCCCCCTAAGGCGTGGTTCTCAACCGTGATTTTGTTTTTGTCGAAATAATCAGGCGCGTAATATCCCCAGCCCCATTGTCCGTTAGAGCCGTTGCCGAGCGTGCCGGTTCTCATGGTGGAGTTGCCCACGAGGAAGAGCACAGGATTATTGCCTATTCGTGATGAGCCCGACACCGGTCGCGCCGAGCGTGCCTTGTTGAGACTGTCGGGAGTGTTGTCTATCACCTGATTCACATCAGGCATCGGTTGCGGTTTATTGTCCTGCACGGCTCCTATAGCCATTGCAGCGCACGCCAATCCTGCTGCCGAGAATAAATGTTTCAGTACTTTCATTGATATGGTGTTGTTAGGTCATTTCAGTTGCAAAATTAAAAAAAATTTTTCATTCCGTCAAGACTTCTTTATTCTGTGTCGCAAGATAGTATATGCCGGTATGGATTTGCTACTTATCGGGCGCGACGGTTTTTCGCAGGATTATCGAATCTTTTTTGATTTCTGATGCCGTTTTCTCGTTTTTTTTATATAATTTTGCCTAAAACCTTACGAAATGGATATTGATAAAGAAATAGAAAAGTATGAGATGAAAGCCCTGGCTCTGCGCAAGGAAGGGTATTCGTGTTCGCAAAGTGTGCTTATGGCGCTATCTGACAAAATCGGACTTGACGAGAACCTTGCCATGCGTCTTGCCTCAGGTTACGGCTCAGGCTTCGCCGGAACCGGCGGTATATGCGGAGCGCTTTCCATTCTCGCTGCTGCACAGGGAATGATTGAAGAAATCAACGGGCCGTCCGACAAGGTGAAGGCCATGAAGGCCACAAGGGTGCTTTATGACCGATTTAAGGAAGAGAACGGCGGACGAACTTTCTGCTGCGAACTCAAGGGAAAGGAAAATTCACGCTCCTGTCATGACCTTGTGTGTCAGGCTGTAAGGATTTTTCTGGAAGAAAATCTCAATCGTGATGATAAGGCTCGCCTTTAAGGATTGTCATTGCCCTATACACCTGCTCGGTGAAGAAGAGGCGTATCATTTCGTGGCTGAAAGTCATGCGTGAGAACGACAGTTTGGCATCGGCCCGGGCATACACCTCATCTGAAAAACCGTATGGGCCTCCTATCACGAATATGATGCGCTTTCTGCCGCTGAGCATAGCCTTCTGCAGAAAGTCGGAAAATCCCCGGCTTGTCAGCATCTCTCCCCGCTCGTCGAGAAGAACCATAATGTCTGACTGGGAAAATTCCGCCAATAAGAGTTTCCCCTCCTCACGCTTCTGTTGATCTTCAGCGAGTTTGCGGGCATTTTTCACGTCGGGCAGGCTTTTTATCGAAAAGGATGCGTAGCGGCGGAGCCGCTTGCAATACTCTTCGATGCCGGTCTTTATGTAGTCTGTAGTAGTTTTTCCTACGGTGAGCAGAATTATTTCCATCTGAGGTATTTATGGTCGGATTGTTGCAAATTTAAGAAATTTGAGCGATAATTCCAAATAGATAGCGGGCAATTCATTTTTTTTTATTAAATTTGCCGAAAAGACTTTTGAAATGAAAACAAAGGAACAACTGATAGATGCTCTCCTCGATCTTGCATTTGCCGAAGACGTTGGCGACGGCGACCACACCACTCTCTCCACTATCCCGGCTGATGCCGTAGGACGATCGAAACTCATTATTAAGGAGAAAGGAATTCTTGCCGGTGTTGAAATTGCTGAGAAAGTGCTTCACAAGGTGGATCCTTCCATCAAGATCGACGTTATGATTAAGGATGGAGCCGAAGTAAACCCCGGTGACGTGGCTTTCATAGCTGAAGGCCCTGTAAGAAGTCTGCTCGTGGCAGAGCGCACTATGCTCAACATTATGCAGCGCATGAGCGGGGTGGCCACCATGACGAGGAAATATCAGGATCGCCTAAAAGGGCTCCATACTCGGGTGCTCGATACGCGCAAGACCACTCCGGGAATGCGTATGCTTGAAAAGGAAGCGGTGCGAATCGGAGGAGGTAAAAACCACCGTATCGGGCTTTTCGACATGATTCTTATCAAGGATAATCATGAAGACTTTGCCGGTGGTCTTGAAAAGGCAGTGGAGCGTGCCAAGCAATACTGCCGCGACAACGGAAAGGAAGATCTGAAGATTGAAGTGGAATGCCGTTCACTCGAAGATGTGCGTAAGGCTCTTGAGATTGGCGGAGTGGATCGGATCATGTTTGACAATTTCACTCCTGAACTCACGAAGGAAGCCGTGAAACTCGTCGATGGGAGAGTGGAGACGGAATCGTCGGGAGGAATCACTCTTGACACCCTACGCGATTTTGGAGAGACCGGAGTTGACTTTATCTCGGTCGGCGCGCTCACCCATAGCGTCAAGGGCCTCGACATGTCGTTCAAGGCATTCTGATTTTCACACAGCTACCCGGGAAGATGGAGGAATCCGGTAAAGACGAAGCCCGCAGATGGGGAGCTCAGGCAGAGAACATCGTTGCGGAATGGCTTATCACCAAGGGCTACACCGTAAGGGAACGCAACTGGCGCCCCTCGGTCAATCATAGCGAAATCGACATAATAGCTCAGAAAGACGACACATTGATTTTTGTGGAGGTGAAGGCCAGGAAAGATATGGAGGTGGATCCGCTCGAAGCGGTCAATCTGGAAAAGATGAAAAAAGTGGTGAGAGGAGCCAACGTCTATATGCGGCAGCAGGAGCAGGATTTCTACTATCGTTTCGATGTGGCAGCCGTCAATGGTAGCCCCGACGATTACAAACTGGAGTATATGGAAGATGCCTTCCTTCCTCCGTTAATGTCAAGATGAAGATGAGCCGCAGGTCATCTCCGTTTCGATTCAAGAAGTTTGCCGTCAGTCATCACAGGAGCGCGATGAAAGTCGGAGTCGATGGTGTGCTGATTGGCTGCTGGGCATCGGTGGAAGGAGCCGACAGCATTCTCGATGTAGGGGCCGGATGCGGAGTGATATCGCTCATCATGGCGCAGCGGGCTCCTCTGGCCCGGATAGTCGGCATCGAGGTGGATAAGGCTTCAGTGGACGAAGCCCTCGATAATGTCAAGGCATCACCATGGCCGTCGCGCATCTCTATCATCGAAGGCTCTTATCCTGAAGCCATGTCCGGAACGAGGTTTGACCTCATAGTCTCCAATCCTCCCTATTTTGACTCAGGCGTGAAGGATGCCGCCACTCCGCGCGAGATAGCACGCCATCAGGGAGCATTGTCGCCTTCGGTGATACTCGCATCGGCCGGCCGTTTCCTGAATCGTGGAGGTTCGGTTGCGATGGTGTTGCCTCTTGAGGTGTCGTCGGATGTCGTTCAGGTAGCGGCCGGGTTGGGCTTCTCGCTCACACGCAGGTGTCTTGTAAGGGGGCACTCCGAAGCGCCATTCAAGCGAGTGCTTCTTCAATGGCGGCTTAATGATGAAGACGAGCCTTTTGGCGAAGTGGAGGATACTTCGCTGACTCTTGAAGTGGCCCCGGGCCAGCCCACCGACGACTACAGGCGATTATGCCGGGAGTTCTATCTGAAATTCTGATGTTTGTAATTGAAACCTGACTTAAACTATTGCTGAGTTTATTTGTCATATAGAATAAAGAATAAACAATCTAACACAATCGAACTATGAAAATGAAGAAAATCATCCTTTCGGCTGTTTTGACCGGGGCTTTGGCTCCGCTACATGTCATGGCCGACGATTATGTTGACGACATATATTTCAACCCTAAAAAAGATAAGACCGCCGGAGCGGTGAAGAAGAACTCCAACTATATAGAGAACTTCTCTGAAATGGACGTGGATACCTACAATCTGCGCGGACAGTATTATAACTCTCCGATCGACACGGTCGGAACGCGAGTAAGTTCGGAAGACGACTTCGTGTATACCCAGCAGATTCAGAAGTATTACAATCCTACGATAGTGCTTGATAATTCGGAGGTTCTTGCCGACGTGCTGGAGAACTCTTACGGAAATGTGGAGATCGTTTTCAACGGTCTGAATCCGGCTTTCATGCCTACCTATGGCTATGGCTGGCCTTACTATAGGAATTATTACAATTATTATAATCCCTGGGCATGGAATGTAGGCTTCGGAGGATGGTATGATCCCTGGTATTGGGGCCCGTCGTGGTCTTGGTCGTGGTCTTGGGGCCCATCCTGGAGTTGGGGGCCCTCTTGGGCATGGAGTCCCGGTTGGGGTTGGGGCCCCGGATGGGACTTTGGTCCTGGTTGGGGATACAACCCGGGCTGGCAGCGTCCTAACTCCAACTGGCGTCCTAACGGGCATCGCCCGGTTGGCCCCTCAATGGGTTGGGCAAGTTCCACACGTCCCGGTAATAATCATCGCCCTGCAGGCACTTCTGTGCGTCCGGGCAGCAATACGCGTCCTTCCGGCTCATCAACCCGTCCGGGCGACTACGGCTCTTCCGGATCGAAGTGGAGCATAGGTGGAAGCCATCGCAACTATTCCGGCAGCAACAGGAATACCGGTTCTTCCGCTGCCACTACTACTCAGCAGGCCGGCAACCGTGGTAACACTGCCGTGAATAGTTCCCACACCTCAGGCAACCGGGGTAACGCCGTAAACAATTCGACTAACAATTCTTATAATTCCAACCGCCAGCAAACCACGAACCGCAACACCGGCAACAGTTACAATAATTCCAACCGCAATTCAGGAAACGGCTCTTTCGGATCAGGAAGTTTCGGTGGAGGCAGCCACAGAAGCAGTGGCGGTGGCGGTAGCCGCAGCGGAGGCGGAGGCCGTGGTGGCAGACGCTGATTTTATCAGATAAGTTTAATGCTAAAAGACGAAAGACATGAAAAAATTATATTTTCTTGGTGTCGGGCTTCTCATGCCTTTCATGGCTGACGCTCAGGGTGCTGTAGACGGTTTCAGGTTCTCGCAGCCTGATATGAAGGGCACTGCCCGCTATATGAGCATGGGTGGCGCCTTCGGAGCTCTCGGCGGCGACCTCTCATCAATCTCCACCAATCCTGCCGGTATCGGCGTCTACAGGCGTAACGAGATCGGTCTCACCATGGATCTTGATCTGCAGAGTGCCACTTCAGAGACTCAAGGCTACAAGAACACTCAGACGCAGACTAAGTTCCTGCTCAACAATGTGGGCGGAGTGGCCAGTATCAATCTGCATAACTCAACTGTTCCGAACGTCAATTTCGGATTCACCTACAACCGTGCGGCTTCATTCAATGCCCGCTACTCGGGTGGGGTGCCTAAACTGTATAATTCTCTCTCGAACTATATCGCAGGTCTATCCAACAATGAGGGTGTGACGGTGGGCTCGGTGGAGACGCTTTACAATAATAAGGATCAGATCACATTTGACCCTTATAATCCTAACAACGGTAGCTATGGAGCTCCCTGGCTTTCCATTCTCGGATTTGACAGCTACTTCATCACGCCTACAGGCGACAATGATCAACCCTCATGGGTCGGTCAGTGGGGCGCGCTCACTTCGGGGCAGGGTGCTTTCGATGTGCAGACCACGGGAGGTGTAGATGAATACAACATCGCTATCGGCGGAAATATCTCCAACAAAGTGTTCTGGGGCGTAGATATGGGTATCACAAGCATGCAATACAACATGACCTCAATTTGGGCGGAGAATCTGAAGGATGCTGTGGTAGATAATCCTTCCGGTCTTGAAAACGCTACATCAAATTGGAACATGACCAATTTCTACTCAGCCAACGGCACCGGAATTAATGTGAAGTTAGGAGTCATCTACCGTCCCATTCAGGAATTACGTCTTGGTGTGTCGTTCGCGTCGCCCACATGGTATTCGATAAAGGAAAGTTATCTTGCCCGCACAAATTATAACTATCAATTTGCCGATGGAAAGACAATTGAAGATTCAAGTGTGACCAACGGCGGCTATTGGGGCGACAACTCCTATAACTTCAGGACTCCCTGGAAACTCACATTCAGCGCGGCGGGCGTGATTGGCCGCAACCTGATAGTCAGTGCCGATCTGGAGTGGCAGAAGTATAACAAGATGCGTTTCTCTGATTATAGCAATATGTTCTATAATTACGGTGGAAACGATGACTATTGGGACTGGGGATATGATTATTATGCAGCTCCGGGAGCCGGTTCGGCAGCCGGGATGCAGAAGGCTTCTCCGATGCTCATAGACAATGATCCGTTTTATGCATCCAATAGTGAGATAGAGCTCTATTACCAGCCCGCCACTACGATTCGTCTGGGAGCCGAATATCGCGTCACTCCGCGTTTCAGCGTGAGGGCCGGCTATGCACATGCTTCCTCTCCCGTCAGGACGAAGGCTAAGAATGGTTCGGAAATTATCTGGACTGCCGGAACAATGACGAACTATAAGATGGATAACTCCACCGACTACATCACTTGCGGACTCGGATATAATTTCAATATCTTCTATGTGGATGCAGCCTACGTCTATAAGCACCGCAGCAGCGAATATCATGCTTACACTCCTGACCCGGCTAATCCGCAGATTCCAAGTCCTACATCGAAGATCAGCCTCAACAATAGCCAGGTGGTGCTCTCGATGGGTCTTAAATTCTGATAGGTAATCACTCAAATATATTGTGGCCGCTCAATAGGGCGGTCACTTTTTTTATTGCTTATGGTGAACTATTATTTTGCTGCGTGTGTTAGATAGAAAAACTTATTAATATTAATTGCTATGAAAAAATTCTTACTCACCATCGTCGGCGCCTTTATGGCCGCTTCAGCATTCGCCATCACTCCATTTGTGGAATTTCAGCCTGTCATCGCGGGTGGAAGCACATGTCGCTTCAACGTGCAGGGAGGCATTCACGAGATGATGACTAAAAACATAGGTCTTGGTGCCGGAATCGGTGTCACCGAGCAGTGGAACTTCGACAATGGCCCTCTCATTCCTATTTTTGTAAGAGGTGACGTCAGTGGCAACGTAGGTGGTCTAAAGCCCTTCGTCTCGCTCGACCTCGGTTATGCCATCAATACCGAGAACACAGATTGGGGCGCCGTAGTGGTAAACCCCATGATCGGCCTTGATTTCGGCAAAGTATATGCCGGTATAGGTTATCAGGCATTTTGCTGGACTCATGAGAACGCCGGAGCCACAAATTGCTTCAATATGAAGATAGGTTATAAGTTCTGATGTCTCGTTAAGACACTCCAACCTCAGAGGTAACATATATACTCACAGTCAGGGTATGCTTTCGGCCGAAAGCATACCCTGTTTACTATTATTTCATGTTTATTTTGATAATACGTGAAATTTCATTAACTTTATGGCAAAAATTACATGATATGACTACTCGACGTGGATTTCTGAAACATTGTGCCGGACTTGCTTGTGCCTGTTGGTTTGGTTCCGTTTTTGACTTCAAGGCTTTCGGACAGGATAATGTTGAGAAACCTGAAATAAATCGAGAAGAGGCTTTTGCCCTTCAATGGATAACGGAACTGCTCGATTCATTAAGTAATAATAATCTTACGGATTCCCAGCTTAGAAGCATAGTCAAGTCTACATCGCAGGCCCACCATGATCTGCTTGATGTCCCTGAAATGGTAAAGCCATATATTGGAAAACCGTCGGAATTCATAGAATTTCTGGAGAAATCATGGGGCTGGAAAGTTAATGATGACTCTTCCAAACGTTTATTGATAGTAGACGAGAATAAACCGAAATGTGTCTGTCCGTTGCTGAAGAATAGTGCGGACAAACTGTTTCCTGCCTTATGCTATTGTTCAGAAGGATTCGCCGAGAAGATGTTCTCAGCCGTTTACGGGCATCCGGTTGCAGTTACTGTGGCAGCTTCAATTCAGAGAGGTGCCCCATCGTGTGTCTATCACGTGGCATATTAAGGTACTATATATTATTTGTGTTCGATTTCTTTATATTGTAAAAATTATTAGTTATCTTTACGCAAAAATTTGTTATGAAAAACTTACTTACTTTCTTTTTGCTTATCAACATCTTCTCAACTTATGCAGCAGATTTTAAGCAGTCTTTCTATGATCTTGTGGACAATGGCGATATTGAACTTGCCGAGATTCTTCTGGAACAATGGGAATCTAATGATGATGGAAATCCCGACTTATTTTTAGCTAAGTATAATCTTTTGTTGTCAAAAGCCTTTCAACCGGAAGAAAATTCACATAGTAGTTCAGAACGTCCTATCGATAATTTTTTGATGGTGTTAGAACCAAATGACAGTATTCTACTATTGGCTATAGAGACTATCAAAAATGGTGTTAAGGCTTTTCCTAACCGTCTTGACTTCAGATTGGCAGAGGCTCAGGCATACCAATACGCTAATGATCAAAAATTCCTATATAATTCGGGAGTTGATATATTGGAACACAGTCAAGTCAATGGTTGTCTTTGGGATTGGAGTGACGGTGTGTCTTTGAATACTGAAGACGGATTAAAACAAATGCTTGAAGGTATACATGCCATTGAATATGCCCTTATGCTCAATTTTTCTCAAGATGATCTCATAAAACTCAATTTAAAATACTATCCTACTGATACAGAAGCTCTGTTATCTCAAGCTATGTTTCTAATGAATACCGGAGAATATGAAGAAGCTTGTAGTTATCTTCAATTAGCTTATGAATATAAACCGTCTGACGATGCTGTCATGTTTTATCTTGCCATTGCTTTTTCAAAAATTGGTGAGGTAGAAAAGGAGAAGGAAATGTTAATGAAAATTGCAGCCAGCGATACGGTGGATGAAAATTTAAAGAAAACAGCTCAGGCTATACTTGATGAGCAAGATTCAAAATGTAAAGAAATTGACCTGTATAGATTCGAATTTAATTTTCTAAGAGACGTTGCAAATACAAGCATTCCATCAACTGACAGCATAGAATTATTATCTAATAAAGATGATAAGTTATATTCTGAACTTGCTCTGAAAGGTTACACTCTCCCGGAAGAAGAAAAAGCAATAAAAATTGATGTCATAGGAGAAGGTGATGAAGCTATCATTGTTTGGACTATGCCTTATCCTAAAGAAGTACCTCTCGCAAGCTACATCGCCTTCGTCCCCGATAAGGAAGCAAATAATTACCGTTTATTCACTCTTGAACGTTCTTTCAATTGGGATGGTGGCGATCCAATATGGATATTAGGCTATAGTCATCAAGGTGGTCATTCTAATTACGGAGATATTCCATATCCTCGCACACCAAAGAAATTTGTAAAACAAATATTAAAAGTAATGAAATCAAAGAAATAACACTTTAAAGTAATTACTAAGTTTGAATTAACCAGATAAGATAAATCCTGAAACATAGTTATAATGCTTCAGGATTTTCTCTTATAATTTAACAAATAACCTCTCAGATTGAGACGGTATTATGAATTAATTTTTGAGGTATTTGTCGAGGAAGCGGAAGAAAGTCCGCTGCCAGAGGATGGCGTTCTGAGGTTTCAGAATCCAGTGGTTCTCGTCAGGGAACACGAGCATCTCAGCCTCAAGACCGTGCATCTTTGCGGCATTGAAAGCCATCATACCCTGCGAGGCAAGTATGCGGTAGTCAAGTTCGCCTACGGTCACGAGTATCGGAGCAGTCCAGTTGTTTACGAATTTATGAGGGGAAGTGGCGAATGTGCGCTGAGCTGTAGCGTTGCCGGTCTCCCAGGGTGCGCCGCCCATATCGAAGTCGGCAAACCACATCTCTTCAGTTTCGAGATATTGGGTTTCCATGTTGAAGATACCTGCATGGGCTACGAGCGCAGCGAATCGGCCTTCATGATGCCCTGCAAGCCAGTACACGGAGAAGCCGCCGTAGCTTGCACCGATGGCTCCGATTCTCTTCTCATCCACGTAGGGCATAGCTGCTATATAGTCGGTGGCCGAGAAATAATCGCGCATATTCTGGCCGCCGTAGTCGCCTGATATCTGACGGTTCCATTCCTCGCCGAATCCCGGAAGTCCGCGACGGTTGGGCGCTATCACCACGTAGCCCTGCGATGCCATGATGCGGAAGTTCCATCGGTAGCTCCAGAACTGGCTCACAGGCTGCTGCGGGCCACCCTGACAGTAGAGGATTGCAGGATATTTCTTTTCCGGGTCAAAATTCGGCGGCAGTATAACCCAGCAGGTCATCTCCTTGCCGTCGGTGGTGGCCACAAGATGCTTCTCAACCTTTACCTCAGCAAGCTGAGAGAGGATGTCCTTATTTATTTCGGTCAGTTGTGTTGCTTTTCCTGCTTCTGCCACATAGATGTCGTTGGGCTCGAGCATTGAGTGGCGCATGCAGGCCACTTTGCCTGTGGCGCCGAGTGGCTGAACTGCCACATAATCATACTGTCCGCCGGCAATCTCTTCAATCTTGGCATCTGCCACATTTATTCTGAATGCAGGGCATACGCCGTCAGAGTATGCATTGAAGACGATTGATTTGGCATCCGGGGCCCATGCTATGGCCTCCGGCCAGCGATCCCAATTCTCGGTGAGGTCTCTCACCCTTTTCGATGCGAGATCCATCACCATCAGACGCTTCTTGTCGCTTTCATATTTTGCTGTCTTCATCGAAAGGAATGCGAGGCTTTTTCCGTCGGGCGAGAATGCGGGGTCGGTATCATAGCCGGGCCATTCCTCGCCGGGAGTTACGCACTCTGTGGTGCCTTTCTCAGTGTCGTAGAGGAAGATATCGCTGTCGGTAGAGAAAGCGTAGTCTTTTCCCTTGAGCTTGCGGCTTACGTAGGCCAGTGTCTTGCTATCAGGACTCCAAGCGAAAGACTCAGCCCCGCCGAAGGGCTTCATGGGGCACTCGAAGGGTTCACCCTCCATTATGTCTTTGTTGCCCGACAGGATTGTGCCGTCGAAGTCGGCGACAAACGGATGAGGTATTGCCTCCACCCATTCGTCCCAATGCTTATACATGAGGTCGTCTACAAGGCGTCCGCTGGTCTTGTCAAGACCGGCGAAGAGTGTTGAATCCTTCTCGTTGAAATCCTTTATTGAAGTGGAGTAGACCACTTTCTTTGAGTCCGGTGAGAAGAGAAAGCACTCCACTCCGCTCTCCACGTCTGAGACGCAGATCACGTCTGATCCGTCGGGATTCATGGTATAGATCTGCATTTTGCCGGCAGCGTCTTTAGCAAGATAAGCCAGCCGGTTGCCGTTGCTGATCCACTGCAGGTTGCCTTCCGAGCCGGGAGTCTTCGTAAGCCTTACGGGATCGCCGCCATCGGCCGAAACCGTATAGATGTCGGCATTGCCCTTGTTTTCGGCAATGTCCTCATATTTCACCGTGAATGCAATGGTCTTTCCGTCGGGCGAGGCTGTGGCGCCGCTCACCTGGCCAAAGGCTTCAAGCACTTCGGGAGTCATCTTTCCGTCGGTGATGGTGATCTCAGGCTTGTCGATCACTTTTTCTTTCGAGGCGTCCTTACACGATGTCGCCATACACAATGGTAGCATAAGTGCGCTCATAGCGATTGAAGTTTTGTTCATTTCTTGAATTTTTTGTATTGTTGTTTCGGGTTATATCTTCGGTTAGCGCTTTCGCGGTGCGGATAAAGCCTTTCGAGGAGATCAGGGCGGTGAAGGTGCATGAGCGAGCGCTGTATCTGCTCGCGCATCTCAGGCTTATACCAGAAGAAAAACTGTCGCTGGGCGAGTTTCTCTTTCTCGGTTTTTGCGGTGAAGACCTTTTCGCCCGTGTAAGGGTGTATGCCGGTGTAGTAGATCTCCGTTGCCACGGTCATGGGCGTAGGCGTGAAATCCTGCACTTGTTCCAGATGGAAGTTCAGATCTTTGGTGATGCAGGCGAGCTCGGCCATGTCGGTCTCCCGGCATGCAGGATGCGATGAGATGAAATAGGGTATGAGTTGCTGCTTCAGTCCAAAGCGGCGGTTGACGTTATCGAATATCTTCTTAAAGTCGTTGAAGAGCGCGAATGAAGGCTTCCTCATGCAGTCGAGCACTCGAGGTGAAGTGTGCTCCGGAGCCACTTTCAGGCGCCCGCTTACGTGATTTGCTATCAGTTCCTCTATATATCTGCTATTTGCTTTCCGAGTCTCCGCACTCTCTGAAGGAGCCATGGCGAGGTCGTAGCGGACACCGCTTCCCACGAATGATTTCTTCACACCGGGAAGCGCATCCACGCTCCTGTAGATGTCGAGAAGCGGGGAATGATCTGTGTCGAGATTGGGACATGGTTTAGGATGAAGACACGAGGGACGCACGCACTTCCGGCAGAT
Organism: uncultured Sangeribacter sp.; assembly: GCA_964410515.1. GTDB lineage: Bacteria > Bacteroidota > Bacteroidia > Bacteroidales > Muribaculaceae > Lepagella. The sequence goes on from CAYPGW010000005.1 coordinate 29,232, forward strand.
GTCCTTGTTCTTTCCGCCCATCGCATACATATTGGCCGACGGGCCACCAAGATCGGATATATAACCTTTGAAGTCGTCCATTTCGGTCACGGCCTTCGCTTCCCTGATGATCGACTCCTTGCTGCGCGATGCTATATGTTTGCCCTGATGGGCGGAAATGGTGCAGAAAGCGCATCCTCCGAAGCAGCCGCGATGCAGGCAGATGGAATGGCGTATCATCTCGTAAGCCGGAATTGTCTTCCCCTTGTAGCGCGGATGGGGCACCCGGGTGTAGGGGAGATCAAATGAGGCATCAATCTCTCCCTGCTTCATTGGGGGCCACATTGGGGTGATCTTGATCATGCGGTCGCCAACTCCCTGATAAAGTGTCTTGCCGTGCCATCGGTTGCTCTCTTCTTCCACATGCCTGAAATTGAGTGCCTGCTTGCGCTTATCGGCGAGACATTCCTCATAGCTAGCGAGCTGTATAGAGTCTGACTTGTCTGCTTTTTCAGCCTCTGCTTTATCGCAGAAAAATGCGGTCTGCGGCACGTCGGTGATATCCTTGATTTTCTCGCCGGCATCAAGCCTGCGGGCTATCTCGAGCATAGTCTTCTCTCCCATGCCGTAAGAGATCATGTCGGCACCGGAATCGGCAAGTATCGAAGGGCGCAGGCGGTCGGCCCAATAGTCGTAGTGTGCAACCCGCCGCAGCGAAGCCTCTATGCCTCCTGCTATCACAGGCACGTCGGGGAAGAGATCTTTCAGGATCTTGCTGTAGACGATGGTGGGATAATCTGGACGCATACCGTGTCTGCCGCCGGGCGTATACGCGTCATCGTGGCGAAGGCGCCTGTTGGCCGTGTAGTGGTTCACCATTGAGTCCATCGCTCCGGCTGAGACTCCGAAAAAGAGGCGAGGCTTCCCGAGCTTCCTGAAATCTCGCAGATCATCGCGCCAGTTAGGTTGCGCCACAATAGCCACCCTGTAGCCGGCTGCCTGAAGCGTTCGCCCGATGACGGCAGCGCCGAAAGAAGGATGATCCACGTAGGCATCGCCACTGAAAAGGATGATGTCTGCTTCTTCCCAGCCCAACGCTTTCATCTCGTCGGCCGAGGTAGGGAGAAAATCGGTCTTCTTAAACATTTTCGGCTGGTGATTTGGCTTCTGCGAGTTCTTTCAGGGCAAGCATCTCATCGCGCAGTCGGGCAGCCTCCATGAAGTCCATGGCTTTGGCGGCCTTCGTCATGTCTGACTGCACCTTCGCTATCCTGGCTTTCAGATCGGAAAGACTCATATATTCCACCACCGGATCTGCTACCAGTGCGTCAGCCTGATGCTCTTCTTCAAGATAAGGCCGCGGCTGTGATGCGCTTCGGTTGAGAGGCTTCTTCACGGCATCTTTCCTCGACCCGGGGGTGGCGTGTCCGGTCTTGGGAGCGCTTTCTGAGTCTGCGCTGCCCTGATAGAGTTCGATGAGATCGTTGTTGGTTTTCTTCACAATCGGGGTCGGGGTGATGCCGTGCTGCTCGTTGTAGAGTTGCTGCTTGGCGCGTCGGCGTTCCGTCTCGTCGATAGTCTTCTGCATCGAGTCGGTGATCTTGTCTGCATACATGATGACCATGCCGTTTACGTTTCTTGCGGCTCGTCCGGCGGTCTGCGTCAGTGATCGGTGGTTGCGGAGGAAGCCCTCTTTGTCAGCGTCGAGAATGGCCACCAGCGACACTTCCGGAAGATCAAGACCCTCGCGCAGCAGGTTTACTCCGATGAGCACGTCATACACTCCGTCGCGCAGATCGTTGAGTATCCTTATCCTTTCGAGTGTGTCCACATCCGAATGAATGTAGGCGCTCCTTACTCCGTAGCCCTGAAGGTGGGCGTCAAGTTCTTCAGCCATTCGCTTTGTCAGCGTAGTGACGAGAGTGCGCTCACCGCGTTCAATGCGGAGTTGAATTTCCTCAAGAAGATCGTCGATCTGATTCATCGACGGACGCACCTCTATCTCGGGGTCGAGCAGACCCGTGGGGCGGATGATCTGCTCGGTCACAATTCCCTCCGATTTCTGAAGTTCGTAGTCACCCGGAGTTGCGCTGACGTAGATGGTCTGCGGTGTCAAACGCTCGAATTCGTCAAACTTCAGCGGCCTGTTGTCGATAGCCGCCGGCAGACGGAATCCATACTCCACGAGGTTTAGCTTTCTTGCAAGGTCGCCCGAATACATGCCGCGTAACTGGGGCAGCGTCACATGGCTCTCATCTATGATGGTGAGGAAATCTTTAGGAAAATAGTCGAGCAGACAGAACGGACGCATTCCGGGCTCGCGCCCGTCGAAATAGCGGGAATAATTCTCTATTCCCGAGCAGTGGCCGAGTTCCTTGATCATCTCGAGATCATAGCTTACCCGCTCGGTAAGGCGCTGAGCCTCGAGCATCCTTCCCTCCTTGCGGAAGAAGTCGGCCTGAGCACCGAGATCCACGGCTATCTGGTTCACTGCACTGTTGGTGCGCTCTTTGCTGGCCACGAATATGTTGGCCGGATATATGTTGAAGCCGTCGAGTTCACTCAGAATAATACCGGTCTGGGGGTCTACGGTCTGTATTTTTTCGATCTCGTCACCCCAGAATATTACTCGTAGTTGAATGTCCTCAAACGAGAGTTTGATATCTACAGTGTCACCCTTCACGCGGAAGGTGCCGCTTGTCAGATCAATCTCCGTCCGGCTATAGAGCGAGTCTACAAGCTGGCGGAGAAAGGCATTGCGCGAGATGCGCTGGCCGGTCTCTATCCTGACAACGCTCTTTGAGAAATCTTCCGGGTTGCCCATACCGTAGATGCAGCTGACCGATGAGACCACAATCACATCCCTGCGGCCGCTAAGAAGCGCGGCCACGGTGGAAAGTCGCAGTTTCTCTATCTGATCGTTGATCATCAGATCTTTTTCTATGTATTTGTCGCTTGCCGGGATATAGGCCTCAGGCTGGTAGTAGTCGTAATAGCTGACGAAGTATTGCACTGAATTTTCAGGAAAGAAATTTTTCATCTCTCCGTAAAGTTGAGCGGCCAGTGTCTTGTTGTGGCTCAGAATCAGAGTAGGACGCTTCACTTCCTGAATCACGTTGGCCATAGTGAAGGTCTTTCCGCTTCCGGTGACTCCGAGCAGGGTCTGCGAAGGGTGGCCGTCGCGGACACCTTCGGCAAGTTCGGCTATCGCCTCGGGCTGATCGCCGGTAGGGGAGTATTTTGAAGTTATCTTGAAGTCCATCTTCTTTAGTTGTCATCACATTCCGGAATGCTTGGGGCTCATTGCGCTCTTAGCGTTCCGAATTAACCTACAAATATAATGAAAAAAATCCGCACTCCAAAATTATTATGGATTTTTAATGTTTCTGCCAACTTATCATCCGATTCATGAATTTTTATTATATTTGCAGTCAGAAATCAATGAGGAAAACTTATGAACATTTTTCTTAACATCATCTGGCTCGTATTCGGAGGTGTGATGATAGCTATAGAGTATGCTGTCTCAAGTCTGTTGCTGATGATCACTATCATCGGAATTCCTTTCGGCCTTCAGACATTCAAACTGGCTGTGGTGGCGCTTTGGCCTTTCGGGGCGCGCATTGAGTCAGGCAGTTGGCCTTCGGGCTGCCTGGCCGGAATCATGAATGTGATCTGGTGGTTTGTCGGAGGCTTTCCCATTATCCTCACACATCTTTTCTGGGGAGTACTCTTCTGCATCACAATAATAGGAATTCCATTCGGAAAGCAACACTTCAAACTGATGCGTATAGCTCTTTTCCCCTTCGGAAACAACATCAGGACTCCTCTTCAATAAAAGTCTTCTTCAGGATGCCAGCGGTGTTGCCTCATGTCTACGTGAGATGAGGGCGTGAATGTCACACCCTCTCTCTCCAGAAGGTTTTTCTGCTCAGGCCAGTGAGGTGCGATGCGTCCTTCGCTGTTTACCACCCTGTGGCACGGAACGCTTGAATCAAAGCCAAAGCATCCGAGAATTCGACCCACCTGCCTTGCATGGCCCGGGGCTCCGGCCAGAGCCGCAACGTCGCCGTAAGTCAGCACTTTCCCTGCAGGAATAGCGCTGACCACTTCTGCCACTGCGTGGGTGAAAGCCATGCTGTCGCTCGGGTGTTTTGCCATACTTGAGTTATATTTTTGTGCCGTTTCTATTTTCCACTGCAAAATTATAAATATTTGCGCAATATTTGTTAAATTTGCAATCTGAAAAAGTGGTTAATGTTATTTTTATTGATAATTTTATGATGAAATTTTATCACTTCTTGGCTATATCCCTTTGTATGTTATTGTCATTATCGGCATGCAGTCATGAAGATCCTGACCCTATGGTATGGGAAATCGGAGACTATAATTCCGATGCGCTGAGGGTTGTATGCTCATCCGATGGCGAATCCAAAGCCCATATTTACATATATGCAGATACTGATTATTCAGGCACCGTTTTGTTGAAATGTGTCAATTATAAGCTCATCAGCGTAGGGGGAATGAATGTCCAGATGCCGATGTTCTTTTTTGCCCAAGGATTTTCTACTGAACTGCATGATGAAAATACACTTGCTGTAAATATAAGTGCGATAGAGGATTTTGATCCTGAAAATGTCCAGATGTCGATTTCTGTGGGGGGCATCAACGGTAAGGAAGATAACTCCTCGCAACTAACGGTGGTACGAATCTTGCATCAAGCTAACTGATTTCAGCGGGAGCGTGTGGATGCCCTGTAATTTTTGTGGATAATTTGAAATGTTAGCGTTACTGGCGTCTTTATTGTCTGTGGCAGGAGGTATTCAGAATCCGGATACCACCTACGATCATCAACTCAACGAGGTGGTGGTCACATCCAATTCTGCTGTAGCAAGACTCAATAATTCAGGGTTAGGCACTGAAAACCTCGAACTTTCCAAGCTGAAGACTATCCCCGGATTGGGAGGCGAGGCCGATATCATCAAGTCGATTTCCCTGCTTCCCGGCGTAAGAAGTGAGGGTGATGGCGGTGGCGGTTTCGAGGTAAGGGGCGGTAGTGCCTATCAGAACCTGATTCAGCTTGATGGCATCACGCTTTATAATCCATCGCATGTGATGGGTATTTTCTCCACATTCAACGGCGACGCGCTGGGAGGTGCCACACTCTACAAAGGGCCTTTCCCCTCGATGTTCGGTGGCGCCTCGTCGTCTGTGCTCGATACTCATCTCTCACCGGGCGACATGGAGCGCTGGGGTGGCTCCTTCTCTGTGGGAATCCTCGCGTCCAAAATCAAGGTGGAAGGCCCTGTTGTGTCTGACCGTATGTCGATTGCTGTGGCAGCCAGGAGATCATACGTCGATGCGTTTTTGAAAATGGTGCCTAAATACAGGAGCACCATAATGAACTTCTACGATGTCTCGGCCCGAATGCGCTGGCTTCCCTCGCAGGGCAACATTGTGGATGCCTCTTTCTTCATCGGTCATGATAATATGGCCATTGATAAGTTGATGGGATTGTATTGGGGCAATATCGGGGCATCTGTCAATTGGGTGTCGAGATCTTCTGACACTTTTTCTTCAACATTGACGGGCGCGCTGACGCATTTCGACCCGAAGATGACGATGGATCTTATGGCCGATAGCCAGACAATGCTGACATATATTCATGACTATTCGCTAAATGAGAGAATAAAGTATAACATATCCGACAATCATGATTTAGAGGCGGGACTGAAGTCTCGGTTGCTTAAAGTGAAATCGGCAGAGTGGGTTGTCGGCTCGGCCTACGAGCGTGAGATTCGCTCGCTATGGGAAAACTCGGCATGGATTGACTACCACGGCAGTTTCGGTAGCCACTTCGATGTCAATATCGGTCTGCGGGCAGTGTTGTCGGCCGTGCTCTCTGCTCCGGGTTTTCACGATTTTGCGACTCTCGGAGACTCTTTCGGCAATTTTAAGGGCAAGAGATATTTCTCACTCGAGCCCAGGGTGAATGTGAAATACTCGCTCAATGACTGTCATAATATCAAGTTGGGCTATGGAATCACGACGCAAGACCTGCATGCCATACGCTCGAGCACGACCTCTTTTCCTTTCGATCGCTACGCGCTGACATCTTCGTATGTCCGTCCTGAAAAGGCCATACATTATGGTGCCGGTTACAGCGGAATGACGGCCGGAGGTGAATTTGACTGGTCGGCTGAGGTCTTTTTCAGGAATATCGCAAACGTATATGATTATAAGGACGGGAAAAGCGCTTTCTCAAATATCGCGCTCGAAGATCTCATACTCGGTGGCAAGGGTAGGAGCTATGGCCTGGAACTGATGTTGCGCAAGAACACCGGCCCGCTGACCGGATGGGTCTCTTACACGCTCTCCCGAACCGAGACGAAGATTCCGGGCATCAACGATGGCAGATGGTATGATGCGACTAACGACCGCCGCCACGATTTTACGGTGACCGCCATCTATAATTTCAATTCAAAGTGGAGCCTGTCAGGATCATGGATATTCATGTCGGGGCAGCCGCTTACAGCGCCTGATGTAAAGTATGAGGTGGCAGGAACTACATGCTATTATTACTCGCAGCGGAATTCATACATGACTCCTCCGGTGCATAGGCTCGATCTGGGAGCGACATACGTGCATAAGGGAAGGAAACTCACTTACGAGTGGACTTTCGGAGTGTATAACGCCTATTGCCGCTATAATCCCTATATAGTTCATTTCGAGGATGATCCGTCGTCTCCTTCCGGTACCCGGGCCGTGCAGCAATCCATGTACGGACTGGTGCCATCAGTGTCATACACCCTTAAATTCTGAAGTATGAGAGTAAGGTTGCCCTTAATTCTGACTGTGATGGTCTTGTTGGTTGGCTCCTGCACCAAGGAACTCGACTTTGTCTATCATGATATTCCTCCTCTCCTCGTGATAGAGGGTGAACTCACACCTGAGGGCACGAAAGTCGCGCTTACGCTTACCACTCCTATGGATGAACCTATATCGGGCGTGAAGGTTACTGACGCGGAAGTCGTGCTTGAGCATCCTGCGTCAGGAATGAAGAAGATTCTGAAGCCCGACAGCGAAGGATATTTCACTGGCGAGGTCGAGGCTTTGATTGGAGATGAATACTGTCTTTCGGTGGAGCGCGACGGTGTGATCAACCGGGCTGCGACCACTATGTATGGCCCGTCGGAGATTCTGAGCCTGGAGTTCAATTGGATCAGCATGCCATACGATAAGGTTGCGGTGCTTCAGGCCAAGTTCAGTGATGATGCGGAGGTGAGAGGGGAGTGCTTCTGGGTGAAAGTGTACCGTAACGGCAAGATATATCTTTGGGATGAGGTCGATGACCGGTATGCATGTGATGGCGTGATGACCTATACGCGTATGACCACGAGAAAGGATATCGACGAGGAAGACGAGGAGTCGCTCATTCTTGACGGAGATGTCATCACGGTCTCAGTCTCACGCATCTCAAAAGAGATGCACGATTATCTCGAGGCGTTGCAGAACGACAGCAGCGGGCCGGCAATGTTCTCAGGTGAGCGTTGCCTGGGTTATTTTCTGGCTACATCTCCTGTGGAAGCGAGCATCGTATTCAGGCCTGATGAGATTCCGGAATACTCCCCGGATTGAGTCACGCAACAATTTTGATAGAGAATTTTCTAACTCAAACTAATATGCTATATCATGAAAAAATTACTCATTGTCTCGCTCGGAATGCTGCTTGCGGCATCTCAGTTGCAGGCAAAAACCTTGAAGAGTCCTGTAAAGTTTGACTCTTATTCGTGGGATTTCGGTAAGGTCGATCCCGACAAAGGAACGGTGTGCCATACCTTCAAGATGAAGAATATTTCAGGGGCTCCGGTCAAGATTGCAAAAGCCATACCAAGTTGTGAGTGCATTAGCGCTTTCTATCAGCAGGGAGCGATAGCGCCCGGAGAAGAGGTAACAGTGATGATAGCCCTGTCGCCTACTGAATCTTCGGGGAAAACCTACAGGAGTGTGGAGCTTCTTGATTCGGAAGGTCACACTTTGGGCAATCTCTCAGCCGAAGCCGTGATCTCGTCTTCTCCTGCCGAGGGAGCGGAAGGGAAAATCTATCCTTTCATGAATCCGGAGCTTTCAAACGAGGAGCGTGTGGAGAATCTCATATCTCTTCTCACACCCGAAGAGAAAGTCGGCCTGATGATGAATAAGTCTGTCTCGGTCGATAGGCTCGGTATTCCTTCCTATAACTGGTGGAGCGAGGCCTGCCACGGAGTTAGGCAGGACGGATACACCGTATTTCCGCAACCAATCGGAATGGCTGCCGCATTTAACGACAAACTTGTCTTCGATGTCTTTTCAGCCGTATCTGACGAGGCCCGAGCCAACTGGAATCGCTCTGACCATAATGTGTTTGACGTTCCGATGGGAGCGATTTATTATCCGGGCAATCCGGAGCTAACGTTCTGGTGTCCGAATGTCAATATTTTCCGCGATCCCCGGTGGGGAAGGGGGCAGGAGACATGCGGCGAAGACCCATACCTCAATGCCGTGCTCGGAGTTCAGACTGTATTAGGAATGCAGGGTGACGACGACCGGTATTTCAAGACACATGCCTGCGCGAAGCACTACGCCGTGCACAGCGGGCCTGAACCGCTCCGCCACACGTATAATGCCTCAGTCTCGATGCGCGACCTGTGGGAGACTTATCTTCCTGCGTTCAAGGCACTTGTGAAGAAGGGAAATGTCAGGGAAGTGATGTGCGCCTACAATCGCTACGAGGGTGTGCCTTGCTGTTCGAGCGACCGTCTGCTTGTGGATATCTTGCGCCGAAAGTGGGGCTACGATGCTATAGTGCTTACCGACTGCGACGCCATAAACAATTTTTATAATAAGGGTCAGCATGAGACTCATCCCGATCCTCTCTCCGCTTCGGCTGATGCTGTGCTCAACGGTACTGACCTCGAATGCGGTAAGGTCTTCATGGTGCTTACCGAGGCGCTCGACAAAGGCCTGATAGATGAGTCAACTCTTGATCAGCACCTGAGAAAGACTCTGCTGGGGCGCTTTGAACTCGGTATGTTTGATCCTGCCTCCATGCTCCCCTGGGCTTCGCTCTCGTCTGATGTGATCAGCAGCGAAGCTAACGACAGTCTTGCCACTCAAGCCGCGCGCGAGTCGATAGTGCTTCTTAAAAACTCAGGCGTGCTTCCTCTCGCCGAAAATGTCAGGAATATTGCTGTAGTAGGCCCTAACGCAAACGATACCGAACTTCTCAACGGTAATTATGGCGGCACTCCCACAAAGGAGCATACCGTTTCGCTTCTCGATGGCATCAGGAAAGCGCTGCCGGGTTGCAACATCTTTTATGACAAGGCTTGTGAACTTGACGACGAATATGCCACTCTCCACCATCTGGCAGATTTCAATGGCGGCCAAGGTGTGAAAGTGGAGTTTTTCAATAATAATTCCCTCTCTGGAGAGCCGGACAGGACTGAGTATCATAAGGAGATAAATTTCAGTACTTTCGGAGCGTGGGGATTTGCCGAGGGCATCAGTACCGATACACTCTCGGTAAGGATATCAGGCACTTATACATCACCTTTCACCGGTGATATGAAATACACCCTTACTACCGACAACGGATATGTTCTGAAAGTGAACGGCGAGATAGTGGATGATGCCCCGGCAGCAGGCAGGAGGGGTGGATTCGGCTTCGGCCGCAAGCCTGAATATAAATCATTCCCGGTAGAGGAGGGAAAAACATACGACGTGGAGATTGAATATAGCCACGACAAGGGTAATTTCGCCATGCTGAGGGGCGACATCTGCGAGCGCAAGCCGTTTGAGTTCGATACTCTCGCAGATAAGGTGAAAGATATGGATGCCATTATCGTTATCGGCGGAATCTCAGCACGTATGGAGGGCGAAGGTGGCGACAAGGCCGATATCGAGTTGCCTAAGGTTCAGCAGCAGCTCGTAAAGGCTATGCACTCTACTGGAAAGCCGGTCATTTTCGTGAACTGTTCAGGTTCGGCTATCGCGTTCGGAAGCATCGAGAATGACTATGACGCCCTTGTGCAGGCATGGTATCCCGGCCAGGGAGGAGCCAAGGCTCTGGCAGAGGTGCTGACCGGTGAGTATAATCCCGGAGGCAAACTGCCTGTCACATTCTATCGCTCTAACGACGATCTTCCCGATTTCCTCGACTATAGCATGGACAACCGCACCTACAGATACTTCACCGGAGAGCCTATGTATGCTTTCGGCGAGGGTCTGTCCTACACCGATTTTTCAGTAGGCAAAGGAAAACTGTCAAAGAAATCGATGCGTTCCGATGGCATCGTGACTCTTTCGGTGCCGGTGACCAATTGCGGCGACCGCGAGGGCTCGGAGACTATCCAGGTTTATGTGAAGGCTCTGGATTATCCGGAGGCTCCAATCAAATCGCTCAAAGGTTTCAAGAAGATCAACCTGAATCCCGGAGAGAAAGGCTCGGTGAGGATAGACCTTGACGGGGAGGCTTTTGAATATTATGATCCGTCGATCGATGAACTTTCCACACGTCCCGGCCGATACAAAATTTTGTATGGCACATCATCGCGCGACAAAGACCTGCAGAGTCTTGATTTCGAAGTGAGATGACAGGCTTTTGCACCATAATATAGAATCATAAAAAAAGATGCGGCTTCAATCAGTGAGGCCGCATCATTTTTTATGATGGTAATGTAATTATTATTTCACCGGGATAAGAGTGTAGGTCTTCACAACTCCGTTATGATCAAACTTGACTACTGCATTATCCTTAGCAGAAGCGGGCTGCTCTATCTCAATTTTGACATCACCATTTTTGGAGTCAGCCATAGCCGAGATTTCAGGAGTCCGGTCTGAAAGGAGTGTATATGCCACGTCGTAGCGGTCATAGCCGGTATATCCGTTTTCATTATTAGACCGGGTAGGAGTCTCCGGAAGATTCAGAGCCACACCATTCACGGCTATTGTCACCTCGGGAGCGGCGTGATGCACGAGCGCGTCACCTTTCTTGTTGAATCCGATGCCGTTCAGAACAGCTGCAGGGCGTCCGGGAGCACCTTCGGCCACCAGATAGATGGCATGCTTGCCATCAAGATTATCCACAGCGTCGGCTACATCAATAGTGAATTGAGTCATTTCGCGGGGAGATCCGGCCGGAATAACGAATTCACCGATTTTCTTTCCTTTCCATGTCTCGTTGGCGTATGGGCCGTCGAGCATGACGCTGATCTTGGTGGGCCAGGGGGCCTGAGGCGTGAGGAACACGTTGAATTCCGTACCGTTGCCGGGTTTTGTGCCCTCGAAAGGCTGCAGACCTTTGGTAGCTTTGTCAAGACCACCGAAACCGAAATACTTGAAGCCTACGATGTCGCCGCCGTTCATATTCACTTTCATGTTCGGATCCCAGATGTCCCACGTGTCTTGCATGGCGCCATTGTTGGAGAGGTAGCATGCGTAGCCGGCATCATAATATTTGTAGGGGTCAAGACCGAAGATCTGGAAGCCTTCTGAAGTCACCTCCGCGCCTGAATATACGTTGCCGTTTGATGCTTTGGCAGTCCATTTCTCATCTGCGGCAAAAGGATCATAGCCTGTGATGGTGACTGTGCCTCCGTCGGCAACCTTCTTTTTGTCCCATTCTATTTTGACGGGAGCCACCATAGCCTGACGTGCAAATCCGAATCCGCGCGGCGGACGATGATAGAACACATACCACTGACCGTTGATTTCCTGAAGCGAGCCGTGGGTATTATGACCTGAATTTGTCTCGATCAGGGCCGTGCCGTCGGCATTGGGCACGATGCCTCTTGAGTCCACAAGGACGCCACCGCTGCGCCACGGGCCGAGCGGAGTGTCGGCAAATGCGTATCTCAGAGTGGAGTTTGAACTTGGTATGCCATAGTCAGGGCCTGAATAGCCCGAGAATATCATCACGTATTTGTTGCCGACCTTTCTTATCGAAGATGCTTCGAAGAAATTGAAGTCGCCCGGATTCTGCTCGCTGTAGAGAGCCGGATATTCTGTGCCGGCAGGATCCTTGATTTCACCGTAGCGTGAGCTTGCCGGCATGAAATAGGGTATGATCTCGGTGCCGGGACGCAGCGAGTACATTGTGTTTTGGTCAAGCTCCGCAGCGCTTGAATGCTGGAAGCCCCAAAAGCCGTAGGCACGGAATCCCTTCTTGTAGTCGGGATCTTTCTTATCAGTGATCTGCTCAATATAAATGGAAGGGTCGAATCCGAGTATGCTTCCTTCCACCACCGCCGAACCGTCGGCGTTAAGGTTCACCGGAGTAAAAGGCCCGTTGGGGCGCGGTCCCTTGCACACCATAGCCTCTCTACGCGGGCCGCGGCTGTGGGGATATAGATAATATTCCTTATTGCCCTTGCGGTCTTTCACTTCTACGAGATCGGGAGCGAACATCACGTCCCATTTGCCGTCTTTCTGATAAGTGAAGATGGCACCCTCGTCGCGCCAGTCGGTGAGATCTTCCACAGGTGCTGACCACATTCTGATGTCGGGGCCGCAATATTCATTCACCTTGAGATCATGAGAGCCGATGATGTAGGCACGATATTTCCCGGGATTGTCGGGATCCTCAAACACTCTCGGTTCGCCGTCGGGAAGATGCTCCCATAGTGGAAGATAAGGATTTCCTACCCCTTTCTTCTCATTGGCTTGTGCAGCCACTGATGAGCCGAAAGCGATCAGAGCCGCAGAAGCGAGTCCGCACATAGCGGATTTTGAAATTTTCATGATAAGTTGTTAATGAAATTATGAAACGAATATTATTGTCTGTCGGTATAGCATTGGGTTTGATAATGCAAAAGTAATACTATTTTTCGACAACTGCAAATCTCCGTCACATCTTTACATGATCATGAATTGAAGAGTGACAATAATATTGCCATAATCAGAGCACGGAGAGCAGGAAATCTACTATTGGGCCTGCAAGAAAGGCTGTCAGGACACCATTGAGGATAAGTCCGAGAGTTGCGTAGGCTCCAAAGCGATCGGAAAATTCGCCTATGCGGTTGGTGCCCATCACATGAGCCGCAGTTCCCATGCTGAGACTTTGCGACACTGCATGACGCACATGTCCCCACGTCATCATTTTAAGTCCTAAGGCTGCCCCGATCATTCCTACCAGAACCACGACGGGCGATGTGAGTGCCGGTATACCTCCGATTTTGGATGATATCTCAATAGCGATAGGGGTGGATACCGATTTCGGGGCGAGAGAGTAGATCACCTCAGGTGTGGCTCCGAGCCATTTCGCTATCACTACAACAGAGATTATTCCTGCCAGACATCCCACAAGTTCTGTGAGAAATAGGGTCAGAAACTGTCGCCTGATGTGTTTTAGTTCATTGTAAAGCGGCAGTCCGAGTGCCACGATAGCGGGTTTGAGCCAGAATTCTATAAGGTGGCCCGACTCATAATATGTTTCATAGTCAATTCCGGTGAGTTTCAGAAGCGCTATGATGGCAATTATTGTTATGAGCATAGGGCTCAGCCACGAAATGCGCGTTTTCTTCTGAAGCCATCCTCCTGCCCAGTAGATTAGAAAAGTGAGGGTGATGAGCACCATCGGCTGCGAAATGCGTTCAGTGAGTGTCATGTGTTCTGTCTTTTCTGAATCTATTGTGAAGATATTGATGGAAGTGGCCGGTGACGATCAGAACTACCGCTATGCTCACCAATGTGGCAACCGTGATCGGAAGCCATTGCGCTTTGATAATGTCGAAATATAGCATAAGGGCAACGCCGGGAGGTATGAAGAAAAATGCCATGTTGGAGAGAAGAAAATGGCAGATAGGCTTGATAGTGTCAGGTTTCACTACTTTTCTTTCGAGCAGCAAGGTGAGCAGGAGCATTCCCAAAATACTCCCCGGTATGGAGACTCCCGGAATGAGAGCGATCAGTTCGCCTGCCGCGAGACATCCGAATATGATTGCGAATTGTTTTGCCATGCCGCAAATTTAATCAAAATCCTTTTTCATTCCAAATTCAGTTTTCATTTAATGCCGTTTTATATGAATGGGAATTTTCAAAAAAAGTCCTAAAATATTGCATAATATAAAATATATTCGTAATTTTGCAGATATTGACCAAGCAACGTTACAAGTCGCTACATACAATCAAATAATGGGAAGATTAATTAAAGATACAATGAGGAAGATCGGCACAACGAGAAGTAAGAAACTATCAAAGGGTCAAAGGCTCGGATGGTCTCATCGTTCAGATTGTGAACCGGTAAGACTTCGTAGTCTATCTTCTCAAGGTGAGACCCTATGCACTTATACAGCCGGACCATTTGCTGCCAACAAACTGTTGCCATGATATGATACCATATTGTCTTCGTCATATTCAGATTGACAGGAATAGACACATATCAAATGAAGATCCGGAAATTACACATATTTATACGTTTTTTGCATATTCAAGCAAATATGGTTCCTTCTTCAAATACATAGTCAGAGCAGAGAAATTTGGCGATTGTTTTGCTATAAAGTTCTATTGTGCAAGATGTAAGCACTCTGAATACAAGTATTCAAGAGTGCTTAATGTATTTTCGGTCATTGAGACAAAAAGAATAATGGAGACGTGTGCTTCCGTTATACCGGATGTGCTGAAACGTTACCCGGATAGTTCGTTCGTATTTAATGGATCTCGCACGCATGACCATTCAAATTATGTAGAAGGTGTGCAAAGAACACAACGATATCGTATATATATTGAACTTGTACGTCGCTTGTTTGGTGAAGAGGTATTCAGTATTATTAACTATGATGAGTCAAGTTCATGTATTTTCATTAACCGCAAATCTTATCCGGATATCTCTTTGGCAAAAATACGAATTTATGATATGTTTGCAGACATATACCAGATAGTATTCTGAACATGTTAATCACTTGTAAAATGAATTGTCATGTAGGTAATTCAGCGATTAAGAAGTCTTTTTCATGAACAGTTGAGTTACTAATCCCCTGATATCTATATAACTGTTCTAAATAGCAGTTTTTGGAGCTAGAGCAGCTGGATCTATACAGAATATTTTTAATACTTTGCCAGTTTCTTTAAAAATCAGAACAATATATCCGTATCGTTTATTTAAAAGGTGTGAAATGCTAAATTTTTGCTACTTCTTGCGGCGATTTACAAAATAAAGTAGTAACTTTGCAGTCTAAAACCATACGCATGAAGAAAATCATCGATTTGATCGACGGAAGCAAGCGTCCGTTTCTTTCTCTCGAAATTCTCCCTCCGTTGAAGGGCAACAGCATATATAATGTGTTTGACATAATTGAACGGCTCCAAAAATTTGATCCGCAGTTTGTCAATATAACGTCTCATCCGAGCGAGTATGTCTATCAACCGCTCCCTAACGGCACCCATCGCCGTGTAAGCGTGGTGAAGCGTCCGGGCACAGTGGCGATAGCGGCCGCCATACAGCATCGCTACGGGCTCGTGCCGGTGCCTCACATAATCTGCCGTGGCTTCACGAAAGAAGAGACGGAGTATGCTCTTCTTGATCTTAACTTTCTGGGCATCAATAATCTGATGCTATTGCGCGGCGACGAGAAGAAAGGGGCGTTTTCCGAAACGGATAAGCACCTCTATCACGAACATGCCACCGATCTTCAGGAGCAGATCAATCTTTTTAATAAGGGTATAGGCCTCAACGACATGGCTATCGAAGGGATTCAGACTCCATTTTCCTACGGCATGGCATGTTACCCCGAGAAGCATGAAGAGGCGCCTAATATGGAGTCGGATATGAGGTATCTCAAAATGAAGGTAGATGCGGGAGCCGATTATCTGATCACGCAGATGTTTTTCGACAACCGGAAATACTTCTCTTTCGTAGACAGCTGCCGCAAAGAGGGTATAAATGTTCCCATCATACCCGGAATAAAACCTATCTATAAGCGTTCCCAGCTTAACGTCTTGCCGAAGGTGTTCCGTACGGATATTCCCGAGCCTCTTGCATCCCTGATTCGTGACGCGGCCGACGACAGGGAGGTGAAAGAGATCGGCATAGACTGGGCCATAAAGCAGAGCGAAGAACTCATGAACCACGGTGTGCCCGGTATTCATTTCTATACTATGGGTATAAGCGACGGGGTTGCCCGAATAGCCGAAAAGATATTCTGAACATGACAGACCGTTACAATCTTGATTATCTGTTGAGACATCATGTCCTTGTGCTCGATGGCGCTATGGGCACTATGGTGCAGCGTCGCAACCTTAAAGATGCGGACTTCAGGGGCGAGCGCTTTGCAACGCATCCTTCGCGTCTGGAGGGATGCAACGATATCCTTTGCATCACTCGGCCCGACGTGATTCTCGATATTCACCGCGAGTATCTGGAGGCCGGTGCCGATATCATTTCAACCGATACTTTCAATGCGAATGCCGTCTCGCTTGCAGACTACTCCCTGCATGAAGACCGCGAACTGATTCGTGAGATCAATTATTCCGGTGCTGCATTGGCCCGGAAAGCGGCCGATGAGGCTCCGGAAAGATACTGGGGAGGCTGGGCTCTTGTAGCCGGCTCGGTAGGCCCTACTAACAAGTCTGCCACCATGAGTCCGGATATGTCCGATCCTGCAGCCCGCAATGTTACCTACGATGTGCTTTTCAATGCCTACGCCGTGCAGTGTGAAGGCTTGATCGCCGGTGGAGTTGATCTTTTACTTTTCGAGACGGTGTTTGACACCTTAAACCTCAAGGCCGGTCTTGACGCGGCGAGTCACGCCATGCGTGTGTGCGGACGCGAGGTGCCAGTGATGGTGTCGGCTACTGTGGCTGACAAAACCGGGCGCACTCTGAGCGGACAGACGCTGCCGGCCTTTGCCACTTCCGTAGAGAAATATCCGCATGTAGTCTCTCTCGGACTTAATTGCAGTTTCGGCCCCGAGGATATCATTCCCGCTGTAAGGGAACTCGGCAAGTGCACATCGCACTTCATCACAACGCATCCCAATGCAGGACTTCCCGATGCACTTGGCATGTATAACGTGAGTCCGGCCATCTTCGTGGAGCAGTTGAAGCCGCTTCTCGAAGAGCATCTCGTGAATGTGGTGGGCGGTTGCTGCGGCACGACTCCGGCCCATATCGCAGCCCTGCGCAAAGCAGTAGATAAGGCATCGCCCCGCATCTCTGAACCACTCACTCCATCTTTGCGCATTTCCGGCCTCGAGATGGTGGATGTGCGGCCAGAGAATAATTTTCTTGTGGTGGGGGAGCGCTGCAACGTAGCCGGCTCGCGCAAATTTCTGCGTCTCATAAAGGAGAAGAATTATGACGAGGCGCTCGCTATTGCACGCAAGCAGGTGGAAGACGGCGCAATGGTGATTGATATTAATATGGATGATCCTCTTCTCAATGCTGCAGAGGAAATGAAGCATTTCCTTCGTCTTTACGCTTCCGAGCCTGAAGTGGCGAAATGTCCGGTTATGGTGGATTCGTCCGATTGGCTTGTAGTGGAGACTGCCCTGAAAAATCTGCAGGGTAAGTCTGTGGTCAATTCCATATCTCTCAAAGAGGGTGAGGAAGAATTTCTGCGTAAGGCCACCCGCATACGCGAGCTCGGGGCTGCCGTGATTGTGATGGCATTCGACGAGAAGGGGCAGGCCGACACATACGCCAGGAAGATTGAAGTGTGCGAAAGAGCCTATCGTCTTCTCACGGAAAAATGCGGATTTGATGGAGACGATATAATTTTCGATGTAAATGTGATGGCTGTGGCAACCGGTTTGCCTGAACATACCCGCTATGGTATTGATTTCATAGATGCCGTGCGGTGGGTGAAGCAAAATCTTCCCGGTGCCCGCACAAGCGGGGGCATCAGTAATCTCTCGTTTTCTTTCCGTGGTAATAATCCGCTGCGCGAGATGATGCATGCGGTGTTTCTCTATCATGCCATTGCTGCCGGCCTCGACATGGCCATAATGAATCCGGCATCCTCGCTTTCCTATGACGCTATCGATCCGCATCTTCGTGACCTTATCGAGGATGTTGTGCTTGCACGTCGGCCCGAGGCTGCGGATGAGATAGCCGACTACGCCGCATCTCTGGCTACGGCAGGAGTGAAGGCCGAGACGGTTGCGGCGCAGAGAGATATGTCTGTGCCGGTAGAGGAGCGCATAGAGGAGATGGTTGTGGCAGGGAAATCCGAACATCTGCATGAAGACCTCGATCTGCTGACTCCGAAAATGAAAGCCGTTGATATCGTTGAGGGGCCCCTCATGGCCGGCATGACGCGTGTCGGTAAACTTTTCGGAGAAGGCAAGATGTTCTTGCCGCAGGTGGTGAAGACCGCGAGAGTGATGAAAATGGCAGTTGACCATTTGAAGCCCCTTCTTCTGCAGCAATCTTCTGGAACGGGAGAAGTGAAGGCCGGCACTGTGCTGATAGCCACCGTGAAGGGAGACGTTCACGACATAGGGAAGAATATCGTCTCGATTGTGATGGCCTGCAATAATTTCGAGATTATCGACCTCGGAGTTATGGTGCCTCCGGAAGACATTGTGGCGGCCGCTCTCGAAAGGCATCCCGACCTGATCTGCCTCTCCGGACTCATCACTCCCTCGCTTGCTGAGATGACAAATACTGTCAGGGCTCTCCGTAAAGCCGGAGTCAGCGTTCCTGTAATTGTGGGGGGAGCCACAACATCGGCGCTTCATACAGCGCTGAAGATAGCGCCGGAATATGCTGGAGCCGTAATTCATGTTAAGGATGCCTCGCAGAATCCTCTTGTGGCCGCGAGCCTTCTTGATGTGGATAGTGTCCATGATTTTGTAAAGGAACTCAAACATCGTCAGGAAGAACTTCGCAGGGAGTATTCGGAAGAGTCTGCAGGGCTACTTCCATTGGCCGAGGCCAGACTGCGCGGAAAACGGTATAAGGTGTCTTCACCATCTCCTGCTCCCTCATGCGCGTGTGGCGATATTATCGTCAGGTCTTTCTCGATCAGCGAACTTGAGCCACTGATCAATTGGAAGATGTTGCTTCATGCCTGGGGCCTGCATCAGAAAGACTGCGCCTGTGGCTGCCAACACGGTTCTGAGGCCGAATCACTCCTTGCCGATGCCCGCCGATGCCTTGCCGAACTTAGGGATAGCGGTAGGTTTGACGGCTATGGAATGTTCCGGATGCTCCCGGCATCGGCAGAGGGCGACGATCTGCTGCTCGGTGGAAAGCGAATTCCCCTTCTTCGTCAGCAGTCGGCATCATCGTCTTGCATCTCGTTGGCCGATTTCGTGGCTGCCCATGATGACCATGTGGGAGTGTTCATGGCCGGAGCCGGGTATTATATTGATGATCTAAGGCGGCAATATGAGGAGGCAGGTGATTCATATACATCACTTCTTCTTCAGGCATTGGCCGACCGACTTGCCGAAGCAGCCTCGGAATATCTGCATTTCCTTGTAAGAACAGAATACTGGGGATATGCTGCTGACGAAACGTTTGATGCCGGCAGCATACTTCATGGTGACTACACGGGCATACGCCCGGCAATGGGTTACCCGATGCTTCCTGATCAGGTTTTGAATCATGAAATCTTTGATCTTCTTCAGCCGCAGAGCGGAATCAGGGCGATCATTACCGAAAACGGAGCCATGACCCCGTCTTCCACGATCAGCGGCCTTTATATAGCCGCCCCTGAAGCACGCTATTTCATGGTGGGCGCTATCGACGACGAGCAGATTGCCGACTATGCAAGGCGGAGGAATATTCCCTTTGAGCGGATGAAGCGAATAATGAATAAATAGAAAAAAGCATCCTCTGAAGGATGCTTTGTTATTTGTGAAAAGTTTCCGGATTAATAATTCAGGAGCCTCATGAATTCCTCTCGGAGTTCCGGCTCTTCAGCGAAGCGTCCGCAGTAATCGAAAGTCGTGGTGCAGCTGTCCTGCTTCTCTACTCCGCGCATCTTCATGCAGAGATGTTCGGCGGAGCAAGCCACTATCACACCTTCCGTAGGCATCGCCTCGGCAAGAAGAGCGCATACCTGCGCTGTGAGTCGTTCCTGCACCTGCAGACGCCGTGCGAACGATTCCACTATACGTGCGAGTTTGGAGAGCCCGATCATCTTTCCTTTCGGAAGATACCCCACTGCAACTTTGCCGAAGAAGGGGAGTATATGATGCTCGCACATGCTGTAGAATTCGATGTCCTTTACTATAATTATCTTAGAGCCTTCATACTCAAACACGGCTTGCCGCGCTATAGCGAGCGGATTCTGCCGGTAGCCTCTCGTGATGTCGAGGAGGGCTTTGGCGGCTCTCACCGGAGTCTTCAGCAGTCCCTCGCGTTTCGGATCTTCACCTACAAGCCTTAGTATCTCACGATAGTGGCCGGCGATCTCCTCCACAAGTTGCTCATCGTGCTCCATGTTTGTCATCTTGCGTTGATTTTTGATTTCACCACACGCATTTCCGAACTGAAAGCGGGAAACGACCGCTTCAGTTCATCAAGGGCTTTCTGTGCTTCTTCCTCAGTCCGGAAGTTGCCGATGCGCGTGTACCAGTTCGGTGCACTGGAATATGTGTAGACCTGACCGCGATATTTAGGAAAGCGCGCTGCTATTGCATTGCCGCGTGCCTTTGCCCGAGCCTCGAGCGAACTCTGATTCCTACCGTCGCTGAAAACCTGGATGCGATAGCCGTTGAGCTTCGCATTCGGATCGCGTGTCTCCTTTTTCCTTACCGATACTTCCGGGTCAGTGAGTATGCGCTCAAGAAGTTCCGGATCTATTTCTATGATGACATTTCCGTTTGATTCCGCTTCAATCCGTTCCACGATACTTTCCTTCTCGGTCGCCGCATTGCTTTGGGCAAGACAAGGAAGCATCCACCCCGACAGCAATGCTGCCGGGATGAGAAGTCTGGAAAATATGCTCAATCGTTGAGTCATCTGTAGTGGAAAGTTGATATGATCAGTCGAATGCCTCTACTATGCCCATGAAGCTGTCGGCTTTGAGAGCGGCGCCACCGATGAGGCCACCGTCCACGTCAGGCTTGGCGAATAGTTCCTTTGCATTGCTCGGCTTGCAGCTGCCGCCATAGAGGATTGAGGTGTTGTCGGCGAGTTCCTTGCCGTATTTTGCTGCGATCACGTTGCGGATGTGAGCGTGCATGTCCTGAGCCTGATCTGCTGTTGCAGTCTTGCCGGTGCCGATGGCCCATACCGGTTCGTAAGCGATCACTATCTTTGAGAAGTCTTCGGGGCTGAGGCTGAAGAGTGCCTCTACCTGTCCGGCTACTACGTCGTTATAGCTTCCGTTTTCTCTCTCTTCAAGCACTTCTCCCACGCAGAAGATAGGAGTCAGACCATTGGCTAGGGCGAGTTTGGTCTTGGCAAGAAGCTGCTCATTGGTTTCTCCGAAATACTGACGGCGCTCGCTGTGGCCGAGGATCACATGGCTTGCTCCGGTGCTCTTCACCATGGGAGCGCTAACTTCGCCGGTGTAAGCGCCGCTCTCATGTTCAGAGCAGTTTTCAGCGCCCAGTCCGAGAATGTCGGCGTCGATCACTCCGTGAACGCTTGTGAGGTGGGTGAAGGGTACGCAGATCACTACTTCGCAATTTGCTTTCTTTGCTTTAAGAGCGCTGTTCACTGCGTCGGCAAGTTCCACTCCTTCATCGAGGGTGGTGTTCATTTTCCAATTGCCTGCTACGATGTTCTTTCTCATAGTTTATTATTCTTTTGTTGCGGAGTAAGCCGCTATTTGGGTTTTACGTGCAAAATTAACAAATTCCCCCCATTTTACAAAATATTTTGTCTGAAATATCTTATTATCGTGCACACTCACCTCTTATCCGGGCTTTTACCGCATTCACCATAGATTTTCTCTATATCTTCGCTCGTAAGGCTGTCGTAGTCCTTATCAAGAGGGGTGATGATGACTCCGGCCATATCGATGCATCCGGGCGACACAAGATGCTCTCCCTCCCCACTTCCATAGCATGAGGGGCGGTGGGCACCGCGAGGAACGCCTACGATTCTGAGGCGTCGGCATCCGTCGATCCAGACGAAGATATTGATAAGCCCTGAAGTGATGTACTCTTTGCCAAGTATAACCTCAATATTTTTCAGAATCTCCATGCCTTCGGCAGAAGGGGTGATTATGACACTGCGGAAATCGAAAGGAATCTTCAGGCCAAGAGTCGCAGGAGTGGCGATATAGCCGCTCTCTTCAGGCAGATGCCTTTCTTCTATGAGGCGCATCAGGGGGAGTTCTTGAGTCTTTACGGCCTGGCAATGAAGATGGTCGGGGCAGGAGGCACCGGCTTTGCTTCCGTTGAAGAATACAGTATGCTCCGGCATGCGTTCAGCCATCGTAATCATATCAAGCTGAAATCCTGCCTGCGGCTGATGTGTTTTGCTCGCTATAGTGAAATGCGAGGGGAAGATGGGGTAGGGATTGACAAGCATTTCCCATCCGGGTGCTATCTCCATTCCGATCTGCTCGGGAGGACGGTTTTCCTTGCAGAGGAAACATGCCCGCGATGAGATACTTGCGCTATCGGTTTTGGCGCCTGTAGATACTATTCGTGCCGGATTGTGCTGAATCCCTATCGTGAGGTCGCCCGGCGTCACGCTGCGTCGCCGGGTGCGTCCGAGTTCCTGATAGTTTTTGCGGGCGAGTGGCCAGCTCTGGAGTTGTATGTCAATGAAATCGCGCAGGTCGGTCATGGCTCAGTAGGAGAGGGAATCAGACTCGTCCATCGACTCATGGATGCGGGCGAGAATCTCTAATGTCCGAACGAAATCCTTGTAGGTGTTGTTCTCGTTCACTTTCTCAATAGGAAGCGCTGCATCGCTGTTGCCCTCCCAGCGGCGGCAGTTGTAGAGAGATTCAAAGATGCGACCCACCTTCCAGTTGCGCGAGATGCGGAGTGCCATGGCGTAGTCTTCACCGTATGAGACATTGGGGAACAATATATCGCGCGCTATCGGAGTGAAGAATGCGCGCGGCGCGCCGAAGCCGTTGATGCGCAGGGCATTGTTGGCTCCGTTTTCTTCAGTCCATTCCGTGTGTGCTATCAGTCCCGGCGGGATTATGTTCAGGTCGAAGTCGGTCAGCGTGTAGCTGCCCACCACCATCGCGCACTTCTCTTCATAAAATTTATCGACGATTTTCTGAAGGGTGTCCGGTTGCGAATATACGTCGTCAGAATCGAGCTGCACGGCAAAACGTCCGCATTTCTCAGATGTGATCGCCTTATTCCAGCATCCGCCTATTCCCAGGCCTTCCGAATCTTCCACCTCGATAACTTCAAGGCGGGGATCGGCTACCGAGTGGAGGGCTGCGCGCGTGCCGTCGGTACTTCCGTTGTCAACTACTATTACGTTAAATCTGAAATCCGTTATTTGTGTAAGGGCGGAAGCCACTGCGTCCATCACAGTGTTCACCCGGTTGCGCACCGGTATGACCACGCTCGCCTCCACATCAAACTGCTCCAGTCCTACTTCCACTTCGTGCACTTTCCCCACTGTGGCATGTATCTCCTCCAGATAGGCTGTGCATGTCTTTTCCATCGCTTTCTGATATTCGGAATTGCGCGGATCCACATAGTCGTGCTGCTGCTCTCCGCTCTTTCTGAAGTCTGTGCGCGACTGCTCATAGAGGTATTCATTGATGCAGAGTGCGCCGCGCCCTGCAAGAAGCCTGAGTCTGAGGGCATACCAGCCTCCGTCGGGCATTTGGTCGTAATCGCTTCCGAGATCTTCGATGGCGCTTATGGTTTCCGACGTGTTCAGAAGAATTATGCTTCCGAAGTCGAAGTCATCGCGGATAGAGCCAAGTTGATAATCAATTGTGGGATGATTCACAGCATTCCCGTCAGCATCGGTCTCTCTGTACCACGAATAGGTGAGAGGCACGTCGCACGTCTCCGAGAGTTCGAGCATCCTGCGCATTGAATGCTCATACATTCTCACTTCCTTGTGTCCGATCTTCACGAACACAAACTGCTCGAGACCCCTACGGATTATGTCTTCCTGAAGCTGGGTTATATTGATGAATTGAATCATAGCGGTCAATACCGTTTTGTTGTATCAAAAGTTCGTCTTATTAATTACTTTCCACCCATTGCAGAATTTCTTTCATGAGCAGATTGCGCTGATCGTCGTCGGTGATCGCTTCGAGCGGCACGCTCATTACGGCCCGACGTGATTTGCCGTTGCTGAGAAGAAGGCCGGCTGCAGCGTCCGAATCGGAGAATGTCATGAATGTCTCCGCAGTGTCTGTTGTTCCGCTCTGGCGGATTGCATCCGGTCGCTCCACTATGTAGCAGTCTTCATTGAGAGTGTTCGAATAGTCGAGGGTGCGGCTGCTGATGCCTGAGCCTGCTGCGCCTCCGAGTGTGCGTATTTTCCCTGAAAGGGTAGGAGCCACCGAGTCGGCGATTTCTATACCGAGCACTTCACGGCCCCATTTAGCTGCTTCGGCATCGGCTTTCGGATCGGCAAGATCGCTCGCTACATATTGGCCGCTTACTATCAGGTCGCCTCCCTTGTCGAGGAATGAGGTGAGGGCGTGACGTAGTTTTTTTGAGAAAGTGAAGAATTCGGCACCGAAGTTGTTGCGTCCGACGATGGTGGATTTCTGTTTTCCAAGTATAAGGTCGATCGTCTTATAATGATTGAGATCCACATTCCCATGCTCCACTGCACCGAGGCTGGCGCTCACGAATCCTTTTCCTGCATTGCTGATGGCATCGCCGTGCAGGGCCGGATAGTCGAAAGTGTTGCCTGCTATCACTGCGCTCACGTAGGAGTCGCTGCTGCGTCCGAATGCTTCTCCGGCACTGCGGTGAAATTCCACCTGAGGCCCCGTGAATGCCACATCCTGAATGTAGGGCACTCCGAAATCCTTACGGATGTCAAAACCGGCAATATCATCTTCCTTCACCACCTCGGGACCGCTGATGCGGGTGAAGCCGTTCACTATCAGCACAGGATGCTCCTCTTTGGCCACATACCTGAATGCAAGGGTCTCGGAAGGGAAGGATCGGCCGCCGTCATTGTAGGCGATAATGCGGTAGCTGTGTATGTCATCGTCGGTTGCCTGAACGTCGAAATGCGCTTTGGTGGTTTCTCCTATCTTGTGAAAACTCATGTCGTCGCCGCTGCGCTCCATGATGATGTAGCCTTTTGGAGTAGCCGTGGGCTCGAGATCATCGTGGGTGGGTTGCCATGATAGGCGGTAGATATTTTTTCCTGTCTTTTGAATTGCGAAATCCTTCACAGGGAGAGGCTGAATAACCACCTTGCGGTCTTTTCTTTCGCCCACGAAGCGCGCTAGGGCCTTGTAGATGGCGCGTCCCACAGTGAATTTAAATCTCGGATCGTTGCCATATTGCATGTCGCCGAAGTTCTGATGGCTCAGCAATTCAATCAGGGTAGTGGGCACTTCAGGCACTCTTGCCTCCACGTATGATTTATCCCACATGGAGCGCCGTGTCCATTCCGGTTCAAATTTCATCCGCACATCAGCTGTGATCTGACGCATTATCAGGTCGGTCAGTGAGCGAGAGTTCTTTCTCGGTGTGCCGTCGGCATAATTCACATTGCCGTTGGTGAAATAAATACCCAGCGTGCCCACTATGCTGTCGTCGGCACGTTTGCCGGCATCGCTGTGCAGGGCCATTACGGCGTCGATAGGGATGCCGAGACCCTTCTCGTTAGGAAGCACCCGCGAGCCACCCATGAGGTAGTTCACCCAGAGTCCACGGTTAGTGTAGTCATCCTTATAATCGTCGCCACCCGCGTATGGAGAATAAATATAGTCAGGCATTCCCGCCCATTGCAGCCAGTAGCGTGAGCCTTCAAGCCAGCGGGGCATTCCGGAGGTCTGGAACACAGGTTCGCTGCTGTCGGCGGAATTAAGCCCCATCTTTATGGTGTTCACCTGCCCCGACGAAGTGTTGGATGCAGTTAAGTCGATAGATGCTGCCGCATTCTCGGTCGAGTCGTTGCCGAGAGGTGCTGTCTGATTGTTCCAGAACACGTCGCTGCGTTTAGGTGAGCGGGCTATGTTTCCCATGCCGCCACCGATCTTTACGGCATCGGCTGTGACTACTGTCTCTCCACCTTTCTCGGTGCGGCTGCTCAACACGACTGTGGGGTGTTCCTCATCATATCCTGCGGCGAGGGGATAGGTGCCGAGATATATCCAGGTGCCTCCTCCCAGTTTCTGATTCACCAGAATGTCTTCCGAACCTCCGTCATAGTTCACTGTATAGAGCGCGTCTTCCGAAGAGTTCGGAAGGGATTTGTAGCTCACGTAGATGGCATAATCGCGCGATTCCGGTATTTCCGCTATCCAGCTGGCTGTTGAAGGACTTCCGGTGCGCGTGGTTCGCACCTGACGATATGTGCCGTTCTCAAAGGGATTCTCTGTGTCGCGGAAATCCTGAAGGTCATAAATGAAACCCTCGCTCTCTCCGGTCTCCCATTTCTGGCTTCCGTTTGATTCGAAATAATTGGGCTGGGAGTAGAGAATTGTAGTCTCGTCGCCAAAATCATTGTCTACGATCACCTCTATAGGATTGATGTCGCGTTCACGGGGCAGCATCACGTATGCTCCGGCATTCTCGAGCATCGGCACCACGTAGGGCAGCATGTAGCTCAGCGTGTAGGTGTCTTCTATGGTCTGGAAAAGAAAACCTCTCTGCCACATCCACGCTCCGTTAGCAGGCTTGTAATAGCGTCCGTGGCTGTGCCATAGGGCTATGTTGTCGCCCTGCATTCCGTGTGGAATGTCAGTCAGCGGAGATACCGGTCTTACGAAAGGAACATTCCGGCGGTGTTCAGCGGGAAGTTTATCGATGGTGTTGATGTAGTATGCCAGCGGCTTGCCGCTCACTTTCAGCAATGGTTCGAGATGCGACAGTGTGTCGGGAAGCGATTCCCTTGCCATAATCTCCAGATCATGGATATATTCCTTGTTGATTGGAAGATAAGTGAAGTTCTCGTTGAGATTGAACGTGGCTCTGTTGGCAATGCTGTCGGTCTTCACGCTGTTCACCCTGAGGCCTCCCGGATTATGCTGGGGAGGAATGAGGCTAACAAGCCTCTCGCTCACGTATAGGGTGAGCGAGTCACGGCTTTGCTGCTCTACGGGCGGCAAAGTGGCCGAGGCGCGGGGAGTGCTGACGGAACTCGAACCCTTCTTTCGTGTGCGCTTCTTGCTCACAGTGGCTTTTTTCCTTTTTGTGGAAGTGCGCTTTTTTGAAGAAGTGGTTCCTGTTCTTTTTTTCTTAGTTTTTCTTTTTGCTGCGGAGGCCTCTATGGGGTCGAGACCAAGTGTGCCGGTGAGGTTGCTGACCCCGCACCAGTCACAGAGGCCGAGTGTGATGGCGCTGGCGAGTATAGTGGTTAGATATCTTTTTGAGTTCATTGTGGTGCAAAATTACCAAAAAAAAGTCGCTTTGCCAACCATCAGAACCTTAAAATTTGTAAAAATACACTCGTTCAGACTGTCAGTTCTCAAGTTTTCTCTTCTCAAAAAAGATGCGTGTGAACAAAATGAAGAGTATCGCTCCTCCCACCTGAAGGAAGGCTGCGGTGTGGAATGCTTTCAGAAAACCGGCGTTTTCTGCCACGAAGCCGCCGAGCAGAATACCGAGCCCCATGCCCAGATCCCATGAGATGAGAATGGATGAGTTGGCGGTGCCACGCTGGTCGGCGCGAGCTACCTTGACAAACATGTTCAGGAAAGCGGGATACATCTGGCCGTTGCCTATGCCTATCAGGGCGGCAGAGAGATAGAAACTCCAGGGCGTCACCACGAAAGCGAACAGTGAATATCCGATCGACGACACTAACACTCCGAAAGCGGCATTACGGGTCATTCGTCCCTGCCTGAGGCTTTTTGCACCGAAAAGGCGAGAAACGAAAAGGCCTGCCGACAATATCATGAAGAAGATGCCTGTGCCGTCGGTGATGTTCAGCTCCAGTTTTCCATAAAGTGCCACATAATTGCTCATTAGCCCCCAGCAGGCTCCGAAGAAGCAGATGTTCACCGCGAGTAGCCATCCACGGGTGAGGAAGAAATGATCGAGACTCTTCTTCACCGGGGCATGTCGCACTTCAGATTCAGGAATCCTGACCTTTGAACTGCAGAGAAATCCTGCGAAAGCGAGCGCAAGCGAAATCCAGAAAAGAAGCCGGAAGTTGTCGGTTGCCTGATAGAGATAGATGCCAACGCTCGGCGCCACTGCCATGGCAAGATTATTGCTCAGTCCGTAATATCCTATCCCTTCATTGCGGCGGCTGCCCGGAAGCACGTCGATGGCGACCGTGCTGTTTACCACCGTGGTGGCGCCGAACGGTATACCATGCAGCGTGCGCACGATGAAGAACATCAGAAGGCTGCCGGCACCGAGATATCCAGTAAAGCAGATGAAAAAGAGGAAGAAGCAGATTACCAGCACCGTCTTTCGGTTGAAGGCGTCTGCGAAGTAGCCGCTAAACGGACGGGCCAGTAGCGTTGCTACCACATATCCCGACAGTATCACACCGATAAGGTCTTTGTCGGCTTTGAATTCCGTGTCGAGATAAATGGGCAGAAGTGGTGTGAGAAGATAGAAAGCGAAGAAAAGCAGGAAGTTGCACGTCATCACCTTCAGGTATTCACTGTTCCAAAGGCGCTCCTTTCCTGATTTAGCCGATATTTCACTCATTGCGCATTGTCTCTGAAGGCGAAATTTTGCTGATGATGCGGCTCGGGAAGAGAAGGATGATATAGACCACCGCTATCACACCCGCATTGAGCAGCACTATCGCGGTGGTGTTTATCTCCACCGGCACGAAGTCGATATAATAACTTGATGCGTCAAGTTTAAGAATGTGGTATCTGTCTTGAACGAAGAGCAGAATCAGAATGAGAACGTTGCCTATCACCATTCCGGTAAGGGCCACTCTCATTGAGAGATACACGAACACCTGCCTGAGTTTGCCGTTTGAGGCTCCGAGGGCTTTCATCAGGCCGATGAAGCGCTTCTTGTCAAGAATAATGGTGAGCATGCCGCTTATGAGCGTGACGCATCCCACAATCATCATAAGTGTCAGCACCACTATCACGTTGGTGTCGAGCATGTTGAGCCAATGAAAATAGTTGGCTCCCCCCACATGAGCATTCTCCAGATGATAGTCTTTGTAGAGCATCCCGTCGCGTGTGGCGGCGTTAAGTTTCTCACTGAGTTTTAGTGTGTTCTCGTCAAGTTTCCCAAAGTCGTCGGTAGTGATCAGCATGCTTGAGCCCTGGTTGCCCTGAAGCCCGCTGAAGGCTTCGGAGAGTTCCCGGCTGCAATACACCATCAGGTTGTCGTAGGCATCGAAATGCGAATCATAGATGGCCGCAATCCTGAGCCGTCGCACCTTGACATCATCATTGATAAAATAGCAGTCCACTTTTTCGCCCTGCTTGAGGCCAAGCTGGTCGGCGGCGAGCCTTGAAAGCACTATGTCCTGTTGCGCGTCAGACTTGCTGAAATCCGGCATCTTGCCCGATATGACGTTTTTTGAAATAAAGTTTCTGGTGGCGTTATCATTGAGATTCTTCAGGAATATACCCTTGAAGTCTTCAGGAGTCTTCAAGATCGCGGGGAGCGATATCTGCAACGAATAGTCTTTCACGTATGGCTCCGAATCAAGAACCTTTTTCAGAGTAGGAGTGAGGGTGATTATATTGTCGTCCGCACCCGAAGTGGTCATTATGATATGTGAGGTGAATCCTATCACCTTATCGGTGATCTCGCGCTTGAATCCCAGCACTATGGCTATGGATGCCGTCATGACAGCCACCGACAGGGCGATGGCCGCCGTAGCCACTTTTACCCCGGGACTTCCTTTCTTGCCATCGCCCCCGAGAGTGAGCCTCCTCCCCAGAAATAATGCGTAGTTCATCAATTCATGTCTTGTTTTCACTGCAAAATTAATGATTTTTTTTGAATTCTGAGTTTTTATTCTCCATTCTCCGCCGGTCTTTATGGAATTATTTAATTTTTTTGCAGAAATATTTGTCTAAACCGATTCGTTTTGTTAATTTTGAACATTGATGCAAAGACCGCTCAAAGTCAATTTTTGCATTTTGTCGGCTTAATTGCGAATTTAAAGTAATTTCTAATCAAAATCACTCATAGTAATGGAAGAAAATCTGGTGAAAACCTGTCTTCACGACCGTCATGTAGCGCTTGGGGCGCTCATGTCTCCTTTCGGAGGTTTCGATATGCCCATACAGTATAAGGATATCACTACCGAACATAATGCAGTTCGCCATAATGTAGGTGTTTTCGATGTCTCTCACATGGGCGAGGTGCGTGTGTCGGGGCCGGATGCCTTCAGGTTTGTGCAGCATATTTTCGTAAATGACGTTACCGGGGCTCCCGACGGTCAGATTTTTTACGGCATGATGTGCTATGAAAACGGTGGCACTGTCGATGACCTGCTTGTCTATAAAGTAAACGATCAGGAATATTTCCTCGTGATCAACGCTGCCAATATCGATAAGGATGTGAAGTGGATTTTCGACAATGCCGAGGGGTTTGACTGCAACATAGAGAATCAGAGTCCCTACTATGGGGAGTTGGCCGTTCAGGGCCCCCGTGCCGAGGAAGTGCTCTCTAAGATTCTCGGGCTCGATCTTTCCGAAATCTCTTTCTACAACTTCAAGACCTATCCCCTCGACGGTGAGGACGTGATCATCTCGCGCACAGGCTACACCGGCGAAGACGGATTCGAGGTGTATGGTTCGCATGATTTCACTCGCCGTCTCTGGGATAAACTGATGGATGCGGGTGTGCAGCCCTGTGGCCTCGGATGCCGCGATACCCTTCGCTTTGAGGTTGGCCTGCCGCTCTATGGTGATGAGCTGGCTGCCGATATCTCTCCCATCGAGGCAAGCCTCTCGATGTTTGTGAAACTCGACAAGGAGGAATTTATCGGCAAGGAGGCTCTTGCCCTTCAGAAAGCCGAGGGAGTGAAGCGCCGCATAGTAGGCATCGAACTCGAAGGAAACGCCATCCCGCGCCACGGATATCCCGTCGAGGTAGACGGTGAGGTGGTAGGGGAGATCACTACCGGCTATCGTTCCATCTCCACCGGCAAGTCTGTGGCAATGGCCATGATCAACAAACCTTTCGATAAACTCGGCACTGAGGTTCAGGTGCGCATACGCAAGAAGACCTTCCCCGGAAAGGTTGTTAAGAAGCGTTTCTACGATAAGAACTACAAGAAATAATCAAATACATTCAAGCAATTTATAAATAATTCATACAACTATGACTATAAAGGAAAACCTCCGCTATGCGGAATCACACGAATGGGTAAGCCTCGACGGGGAAATCGCTACTGTCGGCATCACTGACTACGCTCAGCACGCACTCGGCGACATCGTGTATGTCGATATGCCCGAAGTTGGCGACGAAGTCACCGC
Organism: uncultured Sangeribacter sp.; assembly: GCA_964410515.1. Taxonomy (GTDB): domain Bacteria; phylum Bacteroidota; class Bacteroidia; order Bacteroidales; family Muribaculaceae; genus Lepagella. The sequence continues at coordinate 60,688 of CAYPGW010000005.1, forward strand.
AGGAGAGGATTTCGGCGCTGTGGAATCGGTGAAGGCTGCTTCCGATCTCTATTCTCCCGTCACAGGAGAAGTGGTGGAGATCAATGAGGCGCTTGAAGACGAGCCCGGCCTCATCAATCAGGATGCTTTCGCCAACTGGATAATGAAGGTGAAGGTGGCCGACCCGTCAGAACTTGACGCTCTTCTCGATGCCGCCGCTTACGCTAAAATCTGCGAGGAATAATGGCCAACAGATATATTCCGCACACCGAGGACGACATCCGGGTGATGCTCGACCGCATCGGTGTTGATTCCACCGACGCCCTGTTTGCCGATATTCCGGAAGAGGTGATTTTCAAAGGCGAATACGACATTCCTTCCGCTATGTCGGAGGTGGAACTGCGCCGTCACTTCAAGGAACTGGGCAACAAGAACAGTCAGCTGACCATCTTTGCCGGCGGTGGGGTCTACGACCACTATTCGCCCTCTGTGATAGCCCATCTGCTTTCGCGCAGTGAATTCTATACAGCATACACTCCCTATCAGCCCGAAATATCTCAGGGTACCCTGCAGTATATTTTCGAATATCAGAGCATGATATGCGAGCTGACCGGTCTGGAGGCCAGCAACGCCTCGATGTATGACGGCGCCACAGCAGCTGCAGAGTCGGTGATGATGATGGTAGCCTCGGCTAAGAAGAAGAATCGTGTGCTGGTTTCATCCACACTCTCGCCCAGGGTGCTTGATGTGGTGAAGACTTATACCGGATTCCACGGCGTGGATCTCACGGTGCTTCCGGAGAAGGACGGAGTTACTGACCTTAATGCTCTTGACGCTGCGCTCGAGGCGGGCGATGTGGCAGGTGTGCTCGTGGCATCTCCTAATAAATACGGTATTATTGAAGACTTCTCCGGTGTTGCCGACAAGTTGCATTCGGTTAAGGCTCTGCTCGCCATGTATTGCGATCCTTCCACTCTGGCAGTGCTGAAGACGCCTGCCGGATGGGGAGCTGACATTGCGTGTGGCGACGGCCAAAGCCTCGGTATGCCCCTTCTCTTTGGAGGCCCATATCTCGGTTTTCTCGCATGCTCCAAAGCGCTCTTGCGCAAACTGCCCGGACGCATCGTGGGAGCCACAAAAGATGCCGACGGCAAGCGCGCTTTCGTGCTTACACTTCAGGCGCGCGAGCAGCATATCAGGCGTGAGAAGGCTACCTCAAACATCTGCTCCAACCAGAGCCTGATGGCACTTTATGCCACAGTGTATGTTGCCCTCATGGGGGAGAAAGGTCTGAAAGAGGCCAATATTCTCGCTTGCGACGGCGCTCACTATCTGTGTGAGCAACTTCTTGCCACCGGTAAGTTTACAAAGGCTTTCGACAAGCCGTTCCTGAAGGAATTCACCCTGCACACCGACCTCGATGTGAAGGCACTCAACGAAAAACTCGCGGCAAAGGGCTTCATGGGTGGCCTCGATCTCGGAGGCGGACTTGTGGAGTTTGCTGTGACTGAAAAGAGAACCAAAGAGGAAATCGACACTTTCGTAAATATTATAAAGGAGGCTTGAGAGATGAAGTATTACGATAAACTTATTTTTGAGCTCTCCCGTCCCGGACGTGTCGGCTATGAGCTTCCTAAGAATAATTACGGCGTGGATGGCGTGAAGGATATTCCCGCCGATCTCCTGCGCGAAGTTGCACCGGAACTGCCCGAGGTGTCTGAACCTGACGTGGTGCGACACTACACCAACCTTTCTGCAAAGAACTTCGGAGTTGATACCGGCTTCTATCCGCTTGGCAGCTGCACCATGAAATACAATCCTAAGATCAATGAGGAGCTTTCCTCCTCGCCCGATTTTGCAGGATTGCATCCCCTTCAGCCTGCCGAGTCGGTGCAGGGTGCTCTCGAACTCTATTGGAATCTTCAGAATGCACTGTCAAACCTCGCCGGATTCAAGGAGTTTACCCTTAATCCCTACGCCGGAGCGCATGGCGAGCTTACAGGCCTCATGGTGATGCGTAAGTATCATATCTCGAGAGGTGACCATAAGCGCACGAAGATCATCGTGCCCGATTCCGCCCACGGCACCAATCCGGCTTCAGCCATGGTTGCAGGCCTCGAGGTGGTGGAGGTGAAAAGCCGTCCTAACGGATCTATCGACATCGACGATCTCCGTCCGCTCCTCAATGATGAGGTGGCCGGCATCATGATGACCAATCCCAACACACTCGGCATGTTTGAGACCGAGATTATGGAAATAGCACGGCTCGTACACGAGGCCGGAGGTCTTCTCTACTACGACGGGGCGAACTTCAACCCCCTGCTCGGCAAAGTGCGACCAGGAGACATGGGCTTCGACATCATGCACATCAACCTTCACAAGACATTCTCCACGCCTCACGGCGGCGGTGGCCCCGGAAGCGGCCCCGTAGGAGTTGCCGAGCATCTGGTGCAATTCCTTCCCAATCCTCACGTGAAAAAGGCTGAAGACGGTACATTCTTTGTAGACTTCGGAGAAGATGCTCTTGGAAGCGTTTCATCATTCTTCGGAAATTTCGGAGTGATGATGCGCGCTTACGCCTACATCCTGAGTCTCGGCAAGGAAGGTATCAGGGAAGTTGGCCCTATGGCCACTCTGAATGCGAACTACATCAAGGAAAGCCTGAAAGACGATTATCTCCTTCCCATTTCAGGAGTATGCAAACACGAGTTTGTGTTCGACGGCCTGAAAGATAAGTCTACAGGCGTCACCACTCTCAATGTGGCGAAGCGTCTGCTTGACTATGGATTTCATGCGCCCACCATCTATTTCCCGCTGCTCTTCCACGAGTCGATGATGATAGAGCCTACCGAAACTGAATCGCTCGAGACTCTCGATGAGTTTATCGACGTGATGCACCGTGTGGCTCTGGAAGCGGCTGAGAATCCCGATATTGTCAAGGATGCTCCGGTCACCACAATCGTCAGGAAACTTGATGAGACAACTGCGGCCAAAAATCCCGTCATCAACTACAAATCACTGAAAAATTCATGAAGATCTGCATTATTGGCGCCGGCCCGGGCGGATATGAGACGGCTCTTGCTGCTGCAGGAAGAGGACACGACGTGACCCTCTTCAATGGCGGCGAGCTCGGAGGTACATGTCTCAACGAGGGGTGTATCCCTACAAAATGTCTCTGCCGCAATGCTGAGATGATCGCCTCGTTTAAGGAAGCCGACCGCTTCGGAATAGATGACTTCACCTTCACTCTCGATTATAATAAGGTCGTGAGCCGGAAGAGGGAAGTGGTGTCTACCCTTCAGGCGGGGATTGCAGCGATGCTCTCTTCAGCCAAGGTGAAAGTGGTGAACGCCTCGGCCTCCTTCATCGACGGGCATACGCTGATGGCCGACGGCGAGAAGTATGAGGCAGACTACGTGATCATCGCCACTGGCTCGGAATCGAAGTCGCTTCCCATCCCGGGAAGTGAACTTGAGGTGGTGAAGACTTCTTCTCAGCTTCTCGACATTGAGTATATTCCGGAATCGCTCACCATCATCGGCGGTGGTGTCATCGGCATGGAATTTGCGGGCATTTTCTCCTCTTTCGGCTCGCAAGTCACCGTGATCGAATATATGAAGCAGATTCTCCCTCCCTTCGATGCGGATATTGCCAAGCGCCTGAAGCAGACTCTCACTAAGAAAGGCATCAGGATCATCACCGGAGCCTCAGCCAAGAAAATCGAGCAGAATGAAGACTATCAGGTGGTAGTGACCTACGAAGTGAAAGGGAAGGAAGAGACAGTGGTGTCTTCCGACCTTCTCATGGCCGTGGGGCGTGCGCCACGCGTAGCCGGTCTCAATCTTGAGGCCGCCGGAGTGAAGTATTCTCCAAAGGGGATTCCTGTCGATGATCAGATGCGCACGAATGTGCCCCATATATTTGCCATCGGCGATGTCAATGCACGCATGATGCTGGCTCATGTGGCTTCGTTTCAGGGTATGCGCGCACTCAATGTGATTGATGACCGCCGTGATGATATCCATTTCGGCATAGTGCCAAGTGCCGTGTTCACGGTGCCTGAATGCGGCATGGCCGGTCTCACAGAAGAGCAGTGCAAGGCTCATGGCGTGGATGTGCGCAAGGGCATATCATTCTTCCGCGCAAACGGCAAGGCGCTTGCGCTGGGAGAGCCGGAGGGCATCTGCAAACTTCTCTTCCGCAAAGACGATGACCGCCTTGTAGGAGCCCACATCATGGGTGTGCAGGCTGCCGATCTTGCTCAGCAGTGTGCCGATCTCATGAATGCCGGCATGACACGCGAAAGAATCGAAAACATAATCTTCGGACATCCTACCGTCTCTGAAGTAATCCTCTCCGCCTGCCACAACGCATGAAAAGGATAGCTGCCATAACGATGGTTCGTGACGACGACTTCTTTCTGCGTCGTTGGGTGGAATACTACGGCTCCCAGCTGGGCCGCGACAATCTGTATATCCTCTTCGATGGGGAAGACCAGAAAGTGCCCTCGTTTTGCGAGGGCACCCATACTTTCATCCATCCGCGCCTGAGCAATCAGATTGTGGAAGGAGAGAGGGTCAGGCTCGGTTTGCTCAGCGATAAGGCTGAGGAACTCCTCGAGAAGGAAAAATACGACATTGTCATCGGCGTGGACTGCGATGAATTTATAGTTGTAGATCCCCGTCTCGGCAAAACCCTGCCTGAATTTCTATCGGAGTGCAAGATCGACGCCACCATTTCGCCGCTTGGAGTGGATATAGGTCAGCATCTTGAGCTGGAATCGCAGATAGATGACTCACGCAAATTCCTGCAGCAGCGTAGGTTCGGATTTCTCGACACCCGCTACACTAAGGGCTCCATCATAGCTAAGCCTGTGCGTTGGGGCAGGGGTTTCCACAGGGTGAAAGGTCACAATTTCCATATCTGTCCCGATCTGTATCTGTTTCACTTCGGATGTATCGACATGCAGAGGATGAGGGAGCGCTTCATGAATCCCGACCGCATCGGCGGAACTTCAACGCGACATTTCAACAAGCGCACCCGCACCATATCTATCGTCACAAACTCGAAGGCGAGAGAATTTGACTCCACTGTAGCACTTGCCCGGAAGATGCAGACATGGATCCGGCCGGTCTATGCCTGGAACAAACCCGCCATGCTCGGCCGCAAATTCGTAGTCGAGATTCCGGAGCGTTTCAGCGATATGGTTTAGCAGTTAGATTATGGCAGACGGCAGTTTAAATAAAAATATCGATTTTTCAATCGACGCGGTCATTCTTTGGGTGGATGGCGACGATCCCGATTGGCGTGCGCGTTGCGAAGAGGCTCGCGGAGGCAATGACCTGACACGACGCAACGACATCGGAGGAGATTTGCGTTTCCGACAGATGCGCGAGATAGACTGGTGCGTGGCCGGCATCAATAAGTTTGCACCATTCATTCGCAGAATCTTCATAGTGACCGACCGGCAGAATCCGCATCTTGAGAATACGGTAGGGAAGTGGTTTGAAAATCCTATTCCCGTCGAGATAGTGGATCATAAGGTGATATTCCGGGGCTATGAGCAATATCTACCGTTGTTCCAGAGTAATGCGATTGAGACAATGACGCATAGGATTCCCGGGTTGTCAGAAAGGTTTGTCAATTTTAATGACGATTTCGTTCTGACCAATCATGTGTCGGCCGATGACTGGTTTACGGAAGACGGATGCGTTGTGGACTACGGCAAATGGATGCCGAATTTCCTTCTTGATGCTCTTCACTGCCTGAAACCTAAGAAAGATGGATTGAAACAGGTAGGATATAAGGATATCATGGAAAACGCAGCAAGAATGTTGGGAATGAACAAGACATTTCTCATGCGCCATACTCCTCACCCTATGCTTAAATCTCTCGGTGAAAAGTTGATAGAAGAATATCCCGAATGTGTGGATATAAACTGTAAAGATAAGTTTCGTGCATCCTGCCAGTTCAACGCTCAGGAGGCGAATCATCTTTTGGCTGCAAAAGAAGGAAGACTGAAAGTGATGTCACCTTCCGGGAAAACGCTCTTTCTCAAGCCATACGCTTATCGTCCCACCTATCTGCGCGATCATCTCAAGCCATATATCAACGGCAAACCTCTGCCTCCTTTCCTATGTATCAATTCTCTTGCCGAGGCAGATCCCGATGACAGGAAGGCATTTATCGAGTTCATGCACACTGTCTTTCCTGAAATGACAGAGTGAATACTTGTAGCCGTCTGAGTAGGGCGGGGAAGATACTTATTTCTTTATTTCGCCACTGGCAAACATATATGCCGCCATCGATCCGGGCAAGGGATTCCGGGCATTCTTATCTTTGAAATCTGTTTTCTGAAAAAACGTCCCCTCAGTATATTCCAGGAATTTTTTGCTGTCGTATGGCTCTTCTTTATGTTCGTACCATAATACATGTGTGGGATCCTGATCCATTCTCGGCATCTTCGCAAAGAGTGAGGCGGCTTGCTTATTATACTCAGTCACGACCTGAAAGAGAATCTGGTGGCCTAAATATGTGATGATCTTATCTTCATGTTTCCAATACATCAACATGGCATCTCTCCATAATCCGAGCAGCGGATTTCCTTTCCTTGCACGGATAAAGCAGTTCTGGATAAAGCCATACCAGCTGTCGATTTTTTGCCCTCCCATAAACACAAAGAAATCGCTCTTCATTATTATTTCCGGCACCGGTGCAGTCACATAATCGGTTGCATCAAACCATAGGCCCCCATGTCGGAATAGGAGTTCCACTCTGCATATATCGCTGAAATGAGCGTTGCCGATCTTACCGCTTTTCCATTTTTCTATTATGTATTCCGGTAACTCTATCCAATCGAAGAGTGTATTATTGTCCAATACAATCAGTTCCTGGTCAAGATGTTGTCTCATGCCGGCGAAACAGGCCTTTACACTATCGGGAGCATTCTCCTCTCCCTGAAACCATATTGAGAAGGCGTGTTCTTTCTCGGCATTTTCCGCTGGGGTGTAGGGAATGTTGTCATTTTCTATCTCTTTCTTGTAGATTGACAGGTATTTCCTTACAGCCGCCGCAGTTGCCTCTGAACGTCGGTAACGTCGCTCCTCTCTTGACTTCCATAGAGGATTGAGAATGTGACCGAACAGAATCACTGAACATTGATAGCGGAGAGTAGCAAGTTTATTATTCATAACACGTGTTGTTTCAGAATATCATTAATCAAAAAACTGGTTATGGCGATGTTTTGAATCAATATCAAGCAGATGCACTGCCCGCATGAGGGAGGCGAATAATTTCGGATTCTTTCTGAGCAACCATGCTCTCCACCATTTCTTCAGGCCCATATATTTTACAGGCGGAAGCTCATACTCACAAACTTTGCTATTTATGTATTCTATCGCTTCCACTCCATTTGCTTTATAGTCAGGCATGCGAGCTATGCGTTTAGCCGCTTCTATAGCCGATTTATTTATATAAGCATATTCCTTTCTTAGATCAGGGCTGTCTGAGAATTGCATCATCATCTTAATTTTGTCGATACACGCATTGAAATATGCCGTGCGGTTGCTTGCTTCATGCACTATGCTGCCCCTCCTCATCCTGTAGTGATATAGAGGAGTGGGATCTATCACGAATCTGCTGACATTCTTCAGCCATTTGCCATAGACATAAATATCCTCGAAAACACGTCCTTCAGGAAATTCGCAATCTATTATGCTGCGTTTGTGGAGTCTGGTCCAAAGATAGTTGTGCAGCCGGTCGAATGAGACTTCCCGCATTAATGTTTTACCATCCATCACGGTAGTCTCTTTGACGATGTGCTTCACGGATCGCCTGCTTTTATACTCCCTCCAAAATCCCACTTGCGCTACCTCCGCATCATAGTGGGTCGCCAAGTAATATAATCTTTCAAACAACTGCGGCTCAACCCAATCGTCAGGATCTACAAACCCAATATATTCTGCTACAGCATTGCGAAGCCCCGCGTTCCTGGCGCTCGAAACTCCGCCATTGGGTTTGCTCACAAGTTTAAAGCGGCTGTCTTTATCGGCAAACTTCTTGCAGATAGCGGCTGTATTGTCAGTGCTTCCGTCATCCACAAGAATACATTCCCAGTCTTCAAACGTCTGCGCCCTTATGGAATCAAGACAATACTCAAGGTATTTTTCCATATTGTATATAGGGACTATTATGCTGATGGCGGGAATTTCCTTGTTTCTATTGCGGGTGTCCACTGTTATATCCGTGAAGTTTGACATAGATTCCGTCTGAATTATTATTTCAATATGCCGCATATTGAATTTGATGCAAAATTACGAAAAAAATCAAATTCTTACAACGCGCTATGTAAAAAAGGTGTTGTTTTTAGCAACCCTGTCTTATTGAGTAGCCAATCGGACGAAATTCGCCATATCGGGTGTAAAAGCGTAAGAGGTTTAGTGTCAGCGATGATTATGACAGTTTTTTTTAGTTACATATTTGCAGGAGTGGTTTTTTTTATTTAACTTTGCGATGTGGAAGTCGATCTAACAACGATGACATTCTGCTGAGAATTCTTTTCGATTTAAATACCTAAAACACAATTCGCTTATGGATCAGTATCAAGTTTCTTTTGTAGATGCCATAAAGAGGGCATTCTCAAACTATTGCGTCTTCACCGGACGTGCATCCCGTTCTGAATACTGGTGGTTTTACCTTTTCACTCAAATTGTGGGTCTTATCGTGAGCGGCCCTCAGATTATCCATTCCTTCTCAATTCTCGGCACTCTTGCTGCAGGTGGCGATATTTCGGAATTGCAGACAGCCTCTTTCGGGGCTATGGGATTCCTTTCAAATATTGTTGGTCTTGCTCTCCTACTTCCCTCATTAGGACTGCTTTTCCGCCGCTTCCACGATGCCGGACATTCCGGTTGGAACATCTGCTGGAGCTTCCTCCCCGTTATCGGCTGGATTATCCTGATCGTCTACCTTTGCCAGCCGAGCCAGCCTTATCCCAACAAGTACGGCAACGTTCCCAATCTTCGCTAAAACTTACTATCCAAAATATCAAAAGGAGCATCGTGATCGCGGTGCTCCTTTTTATTCGCTTAATAGCTCTGCCTTATGCGCGTTATTTAGCAAGGCGATTGCTGAAGTTCGTATTGCGGATGGAAGGAGCGGCATTTTCAACAGCGTAGAGCAAGGCTTCCTTCTCACCCACGAGGACGCAAAGGCGGCTTGCACGGCTCACACCGGTGTAGAGCAGATTGCGGTATAGCATAGGTTTATGGGTCATGGTTACGGGAAAGACAATGTTGCGAACTTCACACCCCTGGAGTTTATGCACGGTCGTGGCGTATGCGAGAGTCAGCTCGCTGAGTTCAGAGCGATGATAAAGGCTGCGGTTTCCGTCTGAGAACTCTACGATGAGTGCTTGCTCTTCAGCATTCACTTCTACAATTCTGCCTGTCTCACCGTTATAGACTCCACGATCTTTCGCATTGGAAGTCTGCATCACCGGGTCGCCAAGGCGCATGACGGTCTCGCCACGTCTGAGTTCAGGCCCTTCCGGATTGAGACGCTGCTGAAGGTCGATGTTAAGCTGCTTGGCTCCGAGAGGGCCGATCTGCTGGGGCGTGACGACAAGAATATCGGAGGAGGGCACGCCCTTGTCACGGGGTAACTCATCGGCCACGAGCGAGAGTATGCGGTCATGAATCCGTCGGGTTGTGGATTCAGGTATGATGATGAAATCGCTGTCGGGATATGACTCCGGCATAGTTCCTGAGTTGATGGCTCGGGCACTCGCGGCAATCATGCTTCCTTTCTCCTGACGGAAATTTTCATTCAGACGCACCACCGGGATAACCGGGGACTTTATCATGTCGCGCATCACGTCTCCGGCGCCGATAGCCGGAAGTTGGTCTACATCACCCACGAGTATTACCTGTGTGCCGGGGCCGACGGCATCAAGAAGATGGTTGAAGAGTACCTGCTCCATCATAGATCCTTCATCGATTATAAGCACATCGGTTTCGAGCTGTTTTTTATGATAACCCTCGCCCTGCCTGTATCCGAGGAGGCGATGAATGGTAGATGCCTCCCTTCCGGTGAGCGACGTCATGCGTTTTGCCGCTCTTCCTGTAGGAGCGCATAGAGTCACGCGCTTACCCTCTTTCTCAAGCACGTCGATCACGGCTCGCAACACGGTTGTCTTTCCTGAGCCCGGCCCTCCCGTGAGCACCGACACCGGAGAACGCAGAAGTGTTTCGATGGCTTCTATCTGCTGCAGTGAGTAAGTGAGTCCATTGCCGTCGCCTGCAGGAATATCTGACACTTCGAGGGCTTCAGGCTTTGTTTTCATGAGCGCGAGAAGTTTTTCCGCTCCTTCCTTCTCTGCATTGTAGAACACCGGAAGATAAAGAACTCCTCGACTTTTTACAATACGTTGATCTTCGATCGTGGCATCTATCTGGCGGGCTATCTCGTCGCCCGGCACTCCGGCTATGGATGCGGCGTAGTCAAGGGCCTCAGGCACTGTAGCAAAGAGGTGGCCGTTGTCGGCGAAGTGTTTTACTGCCCCCACAATCGCTGCCTGCAGCCTTCGCGGATCATCAGCGGCGATACCGAGAGCTTTCCCTATCTTGTCTGCGGTGTGGAAATGCAGTTGCCATACGTCTTCAACCATATAGTAAGGGCCTTTCAGTATGACTGTTTCCGTCTGTTTCCGGTATTTTCCAAGAATTCGGTCGATATGCAGCTCGCTTATCCCGCACGAGAACAGAAATGCGAGCAGAGAGATGGGATATCGTAGGGATTTCAGGCTTTCAGATGCTTTCAGTGCGCGAGCCATTCCAAGGCCTTTGATATTGCCGCAACGCTCGGGCTCCTCGGTAATCACATTGAGTGTGTCGCTGCCGAAAGTCTCGGTCAGACGCCGCGAATAAGCCGGCCCGATGCCATCCACAAAGTCGCTTGCAAGCAGGCGCTCTATGCCTTCGGTCGTGATTTTTTCAGAGAGTATGCAGTGTGTGGCTTTCATGAAAATAAAACACCTGACTTACCCTAATGGATTTCAGGATAAGTCAGGTTAGGCGGGGTGGATCAGAGTTGAGAGTGGATATGAAAATCAATCCGGATTAAAAATCTCTCAATTCTTTACAGCCGTAACTGTATAACCGGCTTTGCGGAGCCCTTCCACCACACCTTTTTCGCCGGCAAGATGCAGAGCACCAACTGCAACGAATGTCGGCCCTTCCGCAAAAATTGCGGGGAGTTTTGTGAGCCAGTCTGCATTCCTCCTGTCGAGCATCGCTTCCATAAATTCAGGATGCGACTCATCCTGCAGGCTGAGATCATACATTGTCTTCAGGTCTTGAGCCATATACGCCTCAGAGAGCGTTTTGGTCTGTTCCATGGCTTTTGATGGATTCTTGAGTAAGTCTACAAGTCCCTCGGCCTGAACTGAAATAGGAGTGGAGTCATAAAGAAGCACAGCCTGCTCCTCTAACGTCTCGAGAGGCAATATAGTTTTTCCGGCGGCTTTGCCTGTGGTCTGAAACCATGTGTCGAGTTGAGCCTGAGGGTCGAAACCGGGCATTGCCTCGGCACACATGCCCACCACAGCCATCGAAGATATCACCATAGGCTTCATTCCATCAAGCATACTCAGTTCGATGCCCTGCATGGGAGCCCATTTCTTGAATTCCTCGCTGATCACTGCCATATCTTCGGGGCTGATCACCTTTGATAGAGTACTGTCGGCAGGTGCCACCATGTGCTGCTGCAGAGCCATCGTAAGCGACATCTGATCTTGCGTCATGTCGACTTCTCCTACTATCTGTGAGGCCGCGTTAAAGGGCTCGATTGCTCCGAATTGTTCCGCCACCGAGAGCGGGGCCACGTGGTGAGTTCCGAAGATATACGACGGCGCTTTAAGTCCGTTCCCCTCGATCTTGTAGAGCACCTGGCCCGATGCGGAGGCCCCCGTTGCGAGAGCCATTCCGGTGAGCATCACCTTTAGAAAAGTCTTTTTCATGTCTGAAATTATATGTTTTTTTATTTGTTAGACGTATGAGTGTATATGAAAATTACATTCGCACCAAAATTTTTTCAATATAGCAAAAAAGTGCTTTCGGTTCTCGCCAATTTTTATTAATTTTGCAGTTTGATAGGAGTGTTGCGTGCCTGTGTGGGCGCTGCTCATTCTAAAAATTATGAATTAACTATTCAATAAGCTGATAATGAAGACTAACGTAGCAGTTTTTTTCGGTGGCAGGAGCGTGGAGCATGAAATCTCCGTAATCTCTGCGCTTCAGGCCATTGCCGCATTCAATCAGGATAAATACAACATAATTCCTATATATATTTCCAAGAAGGGCCGTTGGTTCACCGGTTCCAACCTTCTCAATATCCGCAACTACCGCGACATGGCTTCGCTTGAGAAGAATGCCGAGGAGGTATATATGCGTCCGGAATATGGTGATTTCAACCTGTATCGTGTCAATACCAAAGGTGGTCTCTTCTCGAAAAAAGAGCCTGTTGTGGCTGAACTGCACGCCGCCATCCCGGTGCTTCACGGCACTAATGGGGAAGACGGAGTCTTCGAGGGATTGCTCGAGACTGTCGGCATACCGTTTGCAGGATGCAACACATTGAGCTCGGCCAACGGCATGGATAAGATCACGATGAAGATGATACTACGCGAGTCGGGTGTTCCTGTAGTGGACTATGTATGGTTTACAGATAAGGAATGGAGTCGCCGCCGTGATGAACTCATCGAGAAGATAGAGTCAAAAATCGGTTATCCCGTCATCGTGAAGCCCGCCAATCTCGGTTCGAGTGTGGGCATCGGCAAGGCTGCCGATCGCGCTCAGCTCATTGAAAAAGTGGATACGGCCTGCCGGTTCTCACAGCGCATAATAGTGGAGCACATGCTCGAGAAGATGAAGGAGATCAACTGCTCGGTGCTCGGCGACTGCGACGACTATCAGCCCTCGGTGTGCGAGGAGCCTATATCGAAAGGCGATTTTCTGAGCTACGACGAGAAGTATCGAGGCGGCAATGAAGGCATGGCTGCCAGTGAGAAGCGCATTCCCGCCGATCTGCCGAAAGAGACCGCTGAGCGTGTGCAGCATCTTGCATGCGAGACTTTCAGGGTGTTGTCATGCCACGGTGTGAGCCGTGTGGATGTGATGATCGATGAGAAAGACGGTGAAATCTACGTGAACGAGATCAATACAATACCAGGCTCCCTTTCATACTATCTCTGGGAGGCATCCGGAATCAAGTTTGCCGACCTCATGGATAAGCTCGTGCAGCTTGCACTCAAGCGTAAGCGCGAGGTGGAACGAAAGACTTTCTCCTACGACCGCAACATCTTCGCTATGGGTGGCGGCGGAAAAGGAGGCGTGAAAGGTGTGAAAGGCGCTAAAGGTGTAAAATTCTAAGACAAAAAATCTACTACATATATGAAAAAATTCACTGAATATGGTGGCCCGCTCAATCTCTCGCAGGTCAATAAAGATATTCTTGAGCTTTGGGATAAGCACAATCTGTTCGAGTCATCGATGGATGTCAGGAAGGGGAATCCTACTTTCGTCTTTTTTGAAGGGCCTCCTTCGGCCAATGGTATGCCGGGCATCCACCATGTGATGGCTCGCACCATCAAGGATATATTCTGCCGCTACAAGACCATGAAGGGCTTTCACGTGAAGCGCAAGGCCGGATGGGACACCCACGGCCTCCCTGTAGAGCTTGGCGTGGAGAAGACCCTCGGCATCACGAAGGAAGATATAGGCAAGAAGATTTCGGTGGAAGACTATAACGCCGCATGCCGCCGCGAGGTGATGAAATACACCAAGGAGTGGACCGATCTCACCCACAAGATGGGCTATTGGGTTGATCTCGATAATCCTTATATTACTTACGACAACGCCTATATCGAATCGGTGTGGTGGTTGCTCCGTCAGCTTTACGACAAGGGTTATCTCTATAAAGGATATACGATCCAGCCTTATTCACCCGCAGCAGGCACCGGACTCTCCAGTCATGAGCTAAACCAGCCGGGTTGCTATCGTGACGTAAAGGATACAACTGCTACGGTGCTTTTTGAGGTTCTTGATCCCAAGCCGGAAATGACAGGGTGGGGTAAACCGTGCTTCATGGCATGGACCACCACGCCCTGGACGCTTCCCTCCAACACGGCGCTCTGCGTTGGCCCGAAATTTGACTACGTGGCCGTGCGCACTTTCAATCCCTACACAGGAAATCCCGTCACCGTAGTGCTGGCCGAGGTTCTGATACCTTCCTATTTCAAGGCTGATGGCGCCAATATGCCGCTTGATGGCTATAAGCACGGCGATAAGGTGATTCCTTACGAGATAGTGGGCCGATGGAAGGGTTCCGAACTTGTTGGTATGCACTATGCCCAGCTCATGCCCTGGGTGAAGCCTACAGAAAGGGTATCGGAGTTTGCTCCGGAATTTGTGAAAAAATATGCTGCCGAGCATCCTGAGAAGTGCTTCGAGGTGGGCAACGACAAGTTTGTGGAGATAGCGGCCGAGGCATTCCGCGTGATTGCCGGCGACTACGTCACTACTGAAGACGGTACCGGTATCGTGCATATCGCGCCCACTTTCGGTGCCGACGATGCCAAGGTGGCCAAGGCTGCCGGAATCCCGGCTCTGTTTATGATCAACAAGAGAGGGGAGACCCGTCCGATGGTGGATCTCCAGGGTAAATATTATACTCTCGACGAACTTGCACCTGTCTTCATTGAGAAGTGTGTGAACACGGATCTCTATTCACGCCATGCCGGCGACTACGTAAAGAATGCCTACGATCCGAAGTTTAACAAGGATGGAAAGTATGACGAGGCGGCCGCTTCTAAAGCCGAGGATCTTAACGTGGTGCTCTGCATGGAGATGAAGCAGAACGGCCAGGCTTTCAACATAGCCAAGCACGTGCACAATTATCCGCACTGCTGGCGCACCGACAAGCCGGTGCTCTATTATCCGCTCGACAGTTGGTTTATCCGCACTCCCGAGGCCCGCGAACGCCTCATCGAACTCAACAAGACCATCAAGTGGAAGCCTGAGGCCACAGGCACAGGCCGCTTCGGTAAGTGGCTCGAGAATGTTCAGGACTGGAATCTCAGTCGCTCACGCTACTGGGGCACTCCGCTCCCGATATGGCGCACCGAAGATGGCAAGGAGGAAATCTGCATCGGAAGTTATGAGCAGCTTTTCGAAGAAATGGAGAAGGCTGTGGCTGCCGGAGTCATGAAAGAAAATCCGTTTGCAAAGCGCGGATTCATCCCCGGCGACTATTCACGCGCGAACTACGATAAGATCGATCCTCACCGTCCATACGTAGATGATATCACCCTCGTGAGCCCGTCAGGCAAGCCGATGAAGCGCGAACTTGACCTGATCGACGTTTGGTTTGACTCAGGTGCCATGCCATACGCTCAGTGCCACTATCCGTTTGAAAATAAGGAAGCGCTCGATAATCATGAGATATATCCGGCCGATTTCATAGCCGAGGGCGTGGATCAGACCAGAGGATGGTTTTTCACTCTCCATGCGATAGCGGGTATGGTGTTTGATTCGGTCAGCTACAAGGCCGTGATTTCCAACGGACTCGTGCTTGACAAGAACGGAAGCAAGATGAGCAAGCGTCTGGGCAATGCGGTGGATCCTTTCGGCAATATCGAGCGATTTGGTAGCGACCCTGTGCGTTGGTACATGATATCCAACTCATCTCCCTGGGATAATCTCAAATATGACGAGGAAGGAGTTGCGGAAGTGAGCCGCAAGCTCTTCTCGACGCTCTACAACACCTACAAGTTCTTCGCCCAATATGCCAATGTTGACGGGTTCACGGCAGAAGAGGCACAGGTTCCTGTGGAAAAGAGGCCTGAGATCGACCGCTGGGTGCTTTCGCTTCTCAATTCGCTTGTTGCCGAGGTGCAGGCAGATCTTGATGACTATGAGCCCACAAAGGCCGCACGCGCCATCGAGGAATTTGTTGGCGACAATCTCTCCAACTGGTATGTGCGCCTCAATCGCAAGCGTTTCTGGGCGGGCGAGATGGACGAGGATAAACTTGCCGCTTACCAGACACTCTACACGTGCCTGAAGACCGTAGCGCTCCTCATGGCTCCGTTCGCTCCGTTCTATTCCGACCGTCTCTACAGCGATCTCACCGGAGCTGCGGCCGAAGGCGAAGGCTACGCGTCGGTGCATCTCGCCGACTTCCCCGAGAGCGATTCCGCCCTCATTGATCCTACACTTGAACGCAGAATGGCACTTGCGCAGACAGCGACATCGCTCGTGCTTGCCCTTCGCAGAAAGGTCAATATCAAAGTGCGTCAGCCGCTAAGCCAGTTGCTGATGCCTGCAATCGATGCCTCGCAGAAAGCGGACTTTGAGGCTATTGCCCCGCTTGTGGCTGCCGAGGTAAATGTGAAAGACGTGAAGGTGGTAGACAATGAGCAGTCCGGTCTCGTGAAGCGTGTTAAGGCCGATTTCAAGAGGCTCGGGCCCCGTTACGGCAAGATTATGAAAGATCTCGGCAAAGCCATCAACTCTATGACTTCTGAGGAGATCTCTCGGCTTGAACGCGACGGCAGAATCTCTTTCGCACAGCTGCCCGGTGAACCTGAGATAACTCTCGAAGATGTGGAAATCATACCCGAAGACGTGCCCGGATGGCTCGTGGCGAATGAGGGTAACGTGACTGTGGCACTCGACGTGACTGTCACCGATGAACTGCGCAACGAAGGTCTCGCACGTGAGCTCATCAACCGTATTCAGAACATACGCAAGGAGTCGGACTTCGCCATCACCGACAGGGTGAAGGTTGTGCTCGGCTATTCCGCCGAACTTGAGGAGTGTATGAAGCAATATAAGGATTACATCGCTTCGCAGGTTTTGGCTGACTCAATCGAACTTGCTGCCGAGGTGCCGGCTCCCGCTAAAGAGCTCGACATCGACGGCATGAAGGTTATGGCTAATGTAGTGCGTTGATTCACACATGCTTTTATGACAGAAAAATCAAATTCAGGAAGTCTCGGCCGCCCGGTGATAGCCACCGGGTGGCTCGTGACTTTAATAATGCTCGCTATAGTCCTGACAGATCAGATAGTGAAGATTTACGTCAAGACTCATTTTTATCTTGGCGAGGCTTACGAGGTCTTTCCGTGGTTTCAGATCAAGTTTATCGAGAACAACGGTATGGCTTTCGGTATGGAACTTTTCAATAAGTTCATACTCACCTTCGGGCGCATTGCTGCCGTGGTGTTCTTCATCTTGTTTATCAGGAAGGCGCTGTCGGTCAGTGGCCTGAAGACCGGATTCTTCGTGGCGGCAGCCTTGATCACCGCCGGAGCCGCCGGAAATATCTTCGATTGTGTCTTCTACGGAGAGATATTCAATAATCCTTTCCCCCCGGCTCATGCCGAGCTCTTCCCGGAAGGTGGCGGATATGCTGGATGGTTTGAGGGCAGGGTTGTGGATATGCTCTATTTCCCTTTCTTCTCGTTCACCTGGCCCAACTGGATTCCCGGCATCGGGGGCAAGGAATATGAGTTTTTCCAGTACATCTTCAATATTGCCGACGCATCGATATGTGTGGGCGTGGCATTGCTGATCTTCTTCTTTTCGACAGATTGCTCCAAGGCTTTCAATGCCATATTCGGTGATAAAAAAACTGAAGAATAATTTCTTGACATCCTATGCGACTGATTCCGATATTATTTCTGATCCTGATGCTCGCCTGCGGATGCTCGCGCCGTCCGAAAGACATCATCGACGAGGACTCTATGGTGAAGATCATGGCAGATATCAGGATAGCCGAGGCTTACGACCGATATGGTGACTCCTACGGCAGTAGTCACACGGGCGACCGCGAACTGCTCGGAAGGGGAGTGCTGCAGCAGCATGGGGTGACGCCTGAGGAGATGGACTCGACGCTGGCGTGGTATGGTCGCAATATGGATGAGTATGCGAAACTTTCAAAGAAAGTTGATAAGCGTCTTGCCGCTATGCAACTCCGATATGCAAGGGCGGCGGGAGAGTCTGATAATGCGGGTATGTCAACCGACCTATGGCCTTACGCCTCTCATTTCCTTATCGACCGCCATGCGCTTTCCGACGGTCTCATAGCAAGCATTCCGGTGCCTGATATCGAACCGGGCGACAAACTTATCTGGAAGATGCGCGTGCAAGGCGGCAAGCAGCGTAGAATCACGCTCGGTGTGGATTATGAAGACGGATCTTCAGAACTTGTAAGAATAAGCCAGGGTGGACTGGAGAAATGGGCGGAGACTTCCTTGCAGACCGATACTCTGCTGAAAGTGGATCGTATTTTCGCCAGTATAGATTTTGAGCAGAACGATTCCCGCATATTCATTGATAGTCTTCAGCTTCTGCATCAGCCGTTCAGCCATGAGGAGTTTTTACGCATGGGCTTTCAGCGCCGGGTGGCTCCCGCTGCCCGCAAGATTGTTCTTCCTCCCGATACCTCGGCAAATTCAAGCCTGACACCGGATTCAATCACTGATATGCCTTCTTCATCTACCGAGAATAATTTGGGTGTCAGAACCCGAGGCAAGGAATTAAAACGGTTGCCGTAGACCAGATACCATTCCTGACTGATCACCCGATCCCATTCGCTGAATGCCCGCCGGATGCTTATGATTCGGCTTTGCGAGACGCGGCAGATAAGGCGCTTACCATCGTTCATAGTGCAAAGGCAGATGATGGAATGAGTTTTTGAGCTGTCGCTCTGCA
This sequence comes from uncultured Sangeribacter sp., assembly GCA_964410515.1. Taxonomy (GTDB): domain Bacteria; phylum Bacteroidota; class Bacteroidia; order Bacteroidales; family Muribaculaceae; genus Lepagella. The sequence continues at coordinate 79,440 of CAYPGW010000005.1, forward strand.
GCTGTTCATGAGTGCACCGGTGGCTCACGGTGATGTGTCTTCCGAAGCGCACGTTAATATCGTTCATATATCGTTTGAATGCGGGCCCGTGGACGCTCGCATCTTTAATCTTGCTCACGTGAATGTGCAGATGTATCATCTCGTGAATCAGGATGTCTTCGAGTATGTCTTCCGGAAGATCGTAGCGATTGCTGAGAGTGAGTTGCAGAGTCTCGTAGCGGCGTAGTCCTTTTCTTATGAATTCCACCTTGAATTGCCCCATGAATGTGCGTGCCGACGAGATGCGCATCTTCGGTATAGGCAATCTGCCGAGAAATATTTCCCTGTTGAAGCGATTGAATCTGTCTTCAAGAAATTGAATAGTGGCTCTCATGTCGTTGTTCTGTTAAGTAACCATGCCCCTGTGATTAGAATTGCTGTCCAAACCATCACACCCCATAGCGGAATCTGCCATTCAATCACGTAGTCTCCTCCGCAGGCGAGAGTTTCTACTGAATTGAGCAGAAAGTTGAAAAAGGCATCAAGCGCTCGGCCAAGCAGTGTAAGTTCTATTCCGGCGCAGATGAATATGGTGAATATGAGCGATGCAGCGAGGAATATCGGCAGCAGAGGCAGAAGCAGGAGATTTGTTGTGAGGAACATCATCGGAATCTGTCCGAAATAATATGAGGTCAGAGCCCATGAAGCGGCAGTGGCTATCATCGTGGCCAGCAGTGCCTCACAGATTCTGAAAAGAACAGGATGCTCCCGGTGCCTGATTGGATTGAGTGCCGGCGCGAAATATAGAAGTGCGGCCACGCAGGTCACGCTTAGTTGAAAGCCGGCGTCAAACAGTGCCGAGGGGTCGAATGTGAGAATTATCAGGCATGCGGCCCAGAGTGCATTTTTAGAGCAGTTCTTTCTCTCCAGTATTACTGCCAAAAAAGTCAGGGTGATCATGATGGCGGCTCTTACGGAAGAGTTGGCCATTCCGGTCATCAGCACATATAACCAAAGCAGAACGATAGCGACTCCGTAGCCCCATTTGTATTTTCCCGCAAGTTTGGCAGGCCATATCAGCATCATCAGCAAGCCGGCTATGATGGCGAGGTGCATTCCGCTCAGCGCGAGGGCATGGGCCGTGCCACCCCGGGCGAATGTGAGGCGGGTTTGCTCGTCAAGTCCGGTTCTGTCACCCATTAGTATGGCGTTGATAAATCTCACCGTCGCCGGCTCGAGATGGCTGTTCTCAAGATTTATCTCTATTCTGTTTCTGATGTCGGTAAAGAAATATCGGGGCGACGCGCTTCGTCCGGTCTTTTCTATTCTTATTGATGGCACTCTGCCGGAGTAGAGGATGCCCCGCGCCTTTAGCAAAGGGGCGAGACGTCTGCCAAATGCAGTCGTGTCGGCGTCCACGCTGTGCAGGTAAGATGCGGGAATGGCAACGATATCGCCGGGCGACACATCTGTTGCTCCTGAAAGAATGCGTGCTTTCGCTCCGTTAGTGCCGAGTATCTCCACCTCAAGCCGGTCACCTGCTGAGCGGGTGAGCAAGTCTTTCACTTCGCATTTCAAATATTGGGTATTAGAGGTGTCTGCTGTCGGCAAAACAATTTCAGTCGGACGATGCAGACCCTCATCAATGATGCCTATTCCGGCAAAAACGAGTAATATCCATGCCTTATGCCACTTGTTGAGGCGGAATGCCTTCACCGGATCACTTGATGATCTGAGCAGTGCGGCATAGAGCAGGCACCCGGCAGATGCCACGATAATCCCCGTCCACCACGGGATTGCAGTGAATGATGCTGTCGCTATCCCTCCGGCCAGAGAGAATGCCGGGAGCTGCGGGCCGTGGTTATACATCGCCGAGACGTTTAGCCGTTCCAGATTTGCCATGCTCCTTCCGCCTGAAGCCGGAGCATCTCAAGCCCGTTGCTGACGAGGCATCCCTGTTCGCGGCAGAGACGCATGAAGAGAGTATCTTCCGGATTATAGACAAGATCGAAGCAAACCTGACTCCCGTCGAGATACCCGTAAGGGAACGGCGGGGCTGTATCCACATCGGGCGACATTCCCAAAGGCGTGGCATTGACTATGACGCCGGCACCTTTTACCATTTCAGGTGTCAGCTCGCTATACGCGAGGCAGTTCTCCCTATGTTGGCGTCCTACGTATTGAGGTCTGTAACCGAGGCGGCGCAGCGACCAGGCCACGGCTTTTGATGCGCCCCCGGTGCCGAGTACCAGCGCAGGGTAAGGATTTCCTTTCTCAGGCAATGTTCTGCCACCGGAAGCCAATATATTCTTCAACGATTCTGTAAAACCGTAGGCGTCTGAATTATAGCCGATAAGTTTCGGCTTTGCCATGCTCCGGTCAATCTTGATTACGTTCACGGCCCCGATTCCTTTAGCCTCTTCACCCAGCCCGTCGAGATAGGGAATGACGTCTACCTTGTATGGAATCGTGACATTGAGCCCTACGAGATCGGGATGATCGGCTATGAGGCTCGGAAAGTCTGAGATCTCCGGCAATGGGAAGAGGTAATAATGAGCATCGCGCTTTTCACGGGCGAATTTCTCATTAAAATATTTAGCAGAATATGAATGGCCGAGCACTTTCCCGATAAGTCCGTATTCTTTCATTTGTCAATTTCCTATTACAATGAAATTCTCAATTCACAATTCACTATTGAGAGTCGATTTTACCAGATCACGACCCTATCTTCAGGCTTGCGCCACATGGCATCGCCTTCGCTCACAGAGAATGCGTCGAAAAATTCATCCACGTTCTTCAGGGTAGCGTTGGTTCTTAGTTTCCCGAGCGAGTGCGGATCTGTCTTTGTGCGTATCTTTATCTCCTCCTCACGTATGTTGCCGGCCCAGACTGTGGCGTAGGAGATATAAAATCTCTGAAGTGGCGAAAAGCCGTCGATATCCTCAGGCTTTGATTCTTCAGTGCTCTTCCTGTATGCCGTAAGCGCTATGCGCAGGCCTCCCTGGTCGGCAATATTCTCGCCGAGGGTGAAGCGGCCGTTTGCTTTTGTGTCGGGTGCCACCTCGATGGCATCAAACTGCTCCACAAGTTTGTCGGCAAGAGCGGTGAATCGCCCTGCATCCTCTTCCGTCCACCATTCAGCAAGATTTCCGTTTTTGTCAAATTTGCGTCCGCTGTCGTCAAATCCGTGTGTCATCTCATGTCCTATCACCACTCCGATAGCACCGTAGTTCATTGAGTCGTCAGCCTCGGGGTCGAAGAAAGGCGGCTGCAGAATAGCCGCAGGAAAACAAACTTCGTTGCTTACGGGGCTGTAATAGGCATTCACGGTCTGAGGCGTGATATGCCATTCTTCCTTGTCTACCGGCTTTCCGAGTTTGGAATAGTTGTCTTTCACAAACCATTTCGATGCAGCAAGCACATTATTGTGATAGGAGAGGGCCGGATCCACATGTATCTCGGAGTAATCCTTCCATTTGTCGGGATAGCCAATCTTCACTTTCATGGCTTCGAGTTTCTCCACGGCTTTCTTTTTGGTGGTGTCGCTCATCCATGAGAGGCCCATGATATGAGAGCGTAATGCATCCCGAAGATTTTCAGTTAGCCTGAGCATATAGAACTTGTTCTCTTCCGGGAAATGTTTCTCCACGAATAGTTTCCCGATGGCCTCACCCAGCATAGCGTTTACCAGTCCGACGGCTTTCTTCCATCTGGGTTCGTCTTCCTCCTTGCCGCTCATAACCTTTCCGTAAAGCTCAAAACTTGCCTCTTCGAAGTCATCGCTGAGTAGGCCGCTCGCATCGCTTACAGTCTCGAAAAGCATGTAGTCTTTTATCTCCCGGTCTGTCAGCGAGGAGATAAATTCGGTTACGAAGGTTATGAAATCGGGATTGGCGAAATTTACCTTGTCAGCCTTCTCCACCCCAAGCCCCGAAAAATAAGTTTGCCAGTCAAATAGCGGAAAGCGTTCCGGAATTTCGTCCATCGTGAACACGTTATAGCGCTTCAGAGGATCGCGGCGGTCTTCTCGAGTCATCTTGTGGCGAGCCATCTCCGTCTCAATCCTCATCACGGTGTCCATGATTCTTTGCTGAGCCTCTGCATCATATCCGGCAAGTTCCATCATCCGCATGATGTAGGTCTTGTAAGCTTCCCTTATCTTCAGGGAATACTCATTGTCTTCAATATAGAGGTCACGGTCGCCGAGGCCGAGTCCCACTTCTCCAATATGAAGAATGTTGATGTCTGAGTTCATTGCGTCGCTTCCTACTCCGCTATTGAAAAAACTGCCCCCTATTCCGAAATGCTGCCATGCCAGCAGGCGAGCCATGTCGGAAGTGTCCGCATTCTCTATTTCTTCGAGAAGGGGGAGGATGGGAGTGGCACCCTCGGCATTGCGCCGACCCTCATCCATGGCGAGAGAATACAGGTCAGAGGCCTTCTGGGCGAGTGTGTCCTGTATCTTGGCATCGGGATGATTGGGGAGATTGGTTATCAGGTCGTTAAGTTGTTCGCGGGCAGTTTCCCTCACGCTGTCGAAGATGCCGAAGTTTGAATATTCAGGAGTCAGCGGATGCGCTGCTTTCCAGCCTCCGCATGCATACTGATAGAAATCCTCTTTTGGAGAAGTGTTTATGTCGAGATTATCGGTGGCAACACCTTTCTTAATGTCATTCATTGATAATATGTTTATGCTATTTTACAAATACAGCGGCTCACGCTTCTCCACTTATTTCTTCCAGTTCCATTGTGGCGAGTTCCCAGAGCGACATACCGTTTTCAAGATCTTTGCAGGCTTTGGAGTAAGCATCGAGAGTTTCCTGATCTGAGATTCCTGAGGCGATCTTATCTTCAAGTTCTTTCTGTTGCGCTTCCAGACGTGCTATCTCGGCTTCGGCATCCTTAACTTTCTTCTCGGCCTTCTTCACCATCTTCTCGCGTGCTTTCTGCTCTGCATACGAAAGTTTGCGTTCTTCTTTTGATGGTGTTTCAGGCCGGGGAGTCTCCGCTGATTTCTCTTGAGAATTTGTGGATTGACCGGCTCCGGTAGGCGATTTGGTAAGTTCGAGATCGCGCAGGCTTTCTAAGTTCTTTGAGCGCAGGAAGTCGTAGATGCCACCTAAGTTCTCGCGTACTTTCCCTCCTCCGAACTCATAAACCTTCTCCACAAGCCCGTCGAGGAAGTCACGGTCGTGAGAAACCACTATAACCGTGCCGTCGAAATCCTTGATAGCGTCTTTCAGAATATCTTTAGTCTTCAGGTCGAGGTGATTGGTAGGTTCGTCGAGGATAAGGAAATTCACCGGCTCAAGCAGGAGCTTGATCATGGCGAGGCGTGTCTTTTCGCCCCCCGATAGCACTTTTACCTTCTTGTCTGATGCTTCGCCGCCAAACATGAAGGCCCCGAGTATATCGCGTATCTTCAGGCGGATGTCGCCTGTGGCAACATTGTCGATTGTCTCGAAAACCGTCAGGTTTTCATCAAGAAGCTGTGCCTGATTCTGGGCAAAATATCCGATCTTGACATTATGGCCCAACTTTAGCATTCCGGTGTGGTCTATCTCGCCCATGATACACTTCACGAGCGTGGATTTCCCTTCGCCGTTCTTACCCACGAAAGCAACTTTTTCACCCCTGCGTATGCGGAATTCGGCGTGGTCAAACACCTGATGGTCGCCGTAGGCTTTGCCCACGTCCTCCAGAATCAGCGGGAAGTCGCCCGAGCGCGGTGCCGGAGGGAATTTGAGTCGCAGTCGAGAATTATCGGTCTCATCCACTTCGATGGGTACAATCTTCTCAAGCTGCTTTATTCTGCTCTGCACCTGAATGGCTTTGGTGGCCTGATAGCGGAATCTCTCTATGAAGGCCTTGATGTCGGCTATCTGCTTCTGCTGGTTCTCGTATGCGCGCATTTGCTGCTCCACGCGTTCACGACGCAACTGTGTGTAGGGCGTATAGCTCACCTTATAGTCGTAGGCCTTTCCGCACGAGATCTCAATTGTGCGCCGGGTCACGTTGTCGAGAAAAGCGCGGTCGTGGCTCACGAGCATCACGGCCTTCGCCTTCTGCTGGAGAAACTGCTCCAACCACTGTATAGACTCTATGTCGAGATGATTGGTAGGCTCGTCGAGTAGCAGAAGATCAGGCTTCTGAAGCAGAATCTTGGCAAGTTCTACACGCATGCGCCAGCCTCCGGAAAATTCCGATGTAGGGCGATCGAAATCTTCTCTCGAAAAGCCGAGGCCAATCAGCGTCTTCTCCACTTCCGCCTCCATGTTGTCGGCTCCTTCCATAGAGAGACGGTCGTTGAGAAGTTCGATATCTTCTATCAGCTTGGCGTAAGAGTCCGATTCATAGTCGGTGCGGGTGGCGAGCTCATTGTTGAGCTGATCGAGACGAGCTTTATGATCGTCGATGTGGGCGAAGGCCTTGCGGGCTTCGTTGATTATGGAAGTGTCGTCGGCCAGTTTCATCTGCTGCGGAAGATAGCCGATCGTAACCTCAGAAGGTTTGGACACAGTCCCGGACGTAGGCTGCTGAAGGCCGGCTATTATCTTGAGCATAGTAGACTTTCCGGCACCATTCTTGCCGGCAAGTCCGATCTTGTCGTTCTTATTTATTACGAAACTCACGTCGCTGAAAATCGGACGTGCGGAGAATTCCATTGTCAGGTCATTGACACTTACCATATTATCTACGTCACTTGCTTGTTTTATATGCGATGGCTGCCTCTATAAACGAAAGGAAGAGCGGATGCGGATTGAGTACCGTGCTGGCATACTCCGGGTGGTATTGTGTGCCCACCATCCAGCGCTTGCCCGGTATCTCCACCACTTCCACCAGATGCGACTGAGGATTCTCACCGGCACATTTCATGCCGGCTCTCTCAAATTCCTCCCTGTAGGCATCGTTGAATTCATAGCGGTGGCGATGACGTTCCCTGATGTCTGTGCGTCCGTAAGCCTCCGCTACCTTGCTGCCGGGTGAGAGGTGGCAGTCGTAAGCCCCGAGGCGCATGGTGCCTCCCATGTCGGAGATGTGTTTCTGCTCCTCCATCATATCTATTACATTGTGAGGGGTCGCGGGATCCATCTCCACACTGTTGGCATCAGCATAGCCGAGCACGTTACGGGCGAACTCGATGACCATGCACTGCATGCCCAGGCATATTCCAAATGTCGGGATATCGTTCTCACGGCACCATTTCTGTGCTATGAACTTACCCTCGATGCCACGGTTGCCGAAGCCCGGGGCTATGATCACCCCGTCAAGGCCCTTCATCATTTCGCCGATATTCTCATCAGTGAGTTTCTCACTGTGTATATATTTCAGATTAAGTTTGTGATCAAGATATGTCGCAGCCTGGAAAAGGGACTCGTTGATGGATTTATACGCATCCTGAAGTTCTACATATTTTCCAACAAGGCCAATGGTCACAGTCTCCGTAGCGCGGTGAATCTTGTCTACGAAATCGAGCCAGGGCTTCATGCGCGGTTCGCCGTTGACAGGGGCATGCATCTTGTTCAGAACAACTTCGTCCATCTTCTGCTTATGAAGCATCAGGGGCACCTCATAGATGCTGGAGCAGTCTTTTGACTGGAACACGGCATTTCTCGAAACATTGCAGAATTGCGCTATCTTCTCGCGCATCGCTTCCGGAATATCATGCTCGGTGCGGAGCACAAGGAGGTCGGGCTGGATTCCGAGTTGCTGCAGTTGCTTCACTGAATGCTGCGTTGGTTTGGTCTTCAGTTCCTTGGCGGCCTGAAGATAGGGCATGTATGTGAGATGGATGCAGAGCGCACTGTCGCCGAGTTCCCATCTCAACTGACGCACGGCCTCGAGAAACGGCAGCGATTCAATATCGCCCACGACACCACCTATTTCAGTGATGATGAAGTCAAATTTTCCGGTTTCTCCCAGCAAAAGCACATTGCGCTTTATTTCATCGGTGATGTGGGGAATGATCTGTACGGTCTTGCCCAGATAGTCGCCACGCCGTTCCTTTTCTATTACGTTTTTATAGATGCGGCCGGTGGTGACGTTGTTTGCCTTTGAGGTGGGAACGTTGGTGAAGCGCTCGTAGTGTCCGAGATCGAGGTCGGCCTCATGGCCGTCTTCCGTCACGTAGCATTCACCATGCTCGTAGGGGTTGAGTGTGCCCGGATCAATATTGATATACGGGTCAAACTTCTGAATTGTCACATGATAGCCGTGAGCGTTGAGCAGACATGCAAGTGAAGAGGAAATTATACCTTTACCAAGCGACGAGACAACGCCTCCGGTTACAAAAATGTATTTTGTCTCCATGCTGAAAATATGTTTATCAGCACGCAAAATTACAATTTTTTTTTGACATTATCACCATTCCGCCCTAAAAAATCCTATTTAATTTGTAAGATGAGTTTTCATGCCGTTTTCTGTTGAAGATGCTAACCTGATATGGTCAATAATTTGCAAAAAAGAAAATAATTGATTATTTTTGTGCAAATTTAAAATCAGACTTTAAATTTGCACGGTTTTTATGGACTATATATATAGAAAAATTACCCCGGTAGTAGAGCGCGGCGCTAAATATTATCCTGTGGTTGTGATCAGCGGGCCACGACAATCCGGAAAATCCACCTTATGCCGTCATGTATTTGAATCGTACACCAAATATAATCTTGAGGATGTAGCACTCAGGGAAAGCATCACGCTCGATCCGAAAGCGTTCCTGAATAGTTGTGGAGAAAAGGTGATAATTGACGAAGCGCAACATATTCCTCAATTATTATCATATATTCAGATCGAAGCTGACGAGCATCCTGAAAGGAGGTTTATTCTGACAGGCAGCAGTAATTTCGGCCTAATGGAAAGTATCACTCAGTCCTTGCCGGGAAGGGCGGTAATGTTTACGCTGCTCCCTATGTCGCTCGATGAACTTGGATCGTATTCATTAAACCCAACGGATGAACTTCTGTTAAATGGTTTTTATCCATCAGTTGTCACCGGTCAGCGTCCAGTAGATCTTTTTTATCCAAATTATTACACTACTTACGTAGAGCGAGATGTAAGGCAGATAAAGAATCTTACTGACATAGGACAGTTTCAGAAATTCATAAGATTGATGGCCGGTCGTGCGGGTTGCGAGATGAATGCTTCTCAGATCGCAAATGAAACCGGTGTGAGTTCGCCTACCATAAAATCCTGGATGTCTCTGCTCGAGGTTTCTTATATAGCATTTTTGCTTCCACCTTATTTCGCCAATTTTAATAAGAGATTGACGAAGACACCAAAAGTGTATTTCTACGATACAGGACTTCTCTGTTTCCTGCTCGGTATTGAAGATGCAGCGCAACTCGCAACTCATCCGCTCAGAGGTGCTGTTTTTGAGAATCTCGCTGTCATTGAGCTTCTGAAAGATAGAATGAATATGGGAAAAATTCCAAATTTGTATTTTTATCGGGAGAACAGTGGAAAAGAGGTTGATATAATACGCGCCGAAGGTGACGGGCTTGAGGCATTTGAAGTTAAATCTGCTCAGACATTCAACAAATCATTTGTGAAAAACCTGAATTATCTTAAAGATATCTTGGGCGACAGGCTAAAGTGCGCGAATGTGATATATGACGGAGGCAACATCCCTCCGAACATATTCAACATTAGGTCTCTGACAAGGATAAAATAGGATGATTCTATGAGAAAAACCGTGCAAATTTAAAATCAGACTTTAAATTTGCACGGTTTTTGCGTTGTCGCACGTAACGATATCTTATCCGCTTAAAATTCGCTCGAGAAATGGAAGCGGATGTTCGGGAAGTCTTTCTGAGCCATCATGAGCACGTATGAGCTGTCGGCAAGGAATACGTCACGTCCGTCCTTATCAGTGGCCATGAACTGATATTTCCTTTTCTTAAACGCTTCAAGCTCAGCCTCATCATCGCTCTCTATCCAGCATGCCTTGTATAGGCTTATTGGCTCCCAACGGCATTGGGCGCCGTATTCATGCAGCAGACGGTATTGTATCACCTCAAACTGAAGCTGACCAACGGTGCCAATGATCTTACGGCCATTGAACTGGTTGGTAAACATCTGGGCCACACCTTCGTCCATGAGCTGATTGATACCTTTGTCGAGTTGCTTCGCCTTCATCGGGTCGGCATTCTCAAGATATTTGAACATCTCCGGAGAGAAAGAGGGGAGACCCTTGAAGTGAAGCTGCTCGCCTGCAGTGAGTGTGTCGCCAATCTTGAAGTTGCCGGTATCGGGAATACCGACGATGTCGCCCGGAAATGCTTCGTCCACGATGTTTTTCTTCTGAGCCATGAAAGCCGTAGGAGCGGCAAATTTCATCATCTTGCCCTGACGCACATGCTTATAGTTGACGTTGCGCTCAAATTTGCCGCTGCATATTTTCACGAAGGCTATACACGAGCGGTGATTGGGATCCATATTGGCGTGAATCTTGAAGACGAAGCCTGTGAATCCCTCCTCGTGAGGATCCACCCTGCGCTCTTCGGCGTCTACCGGGAGAGGAGAGGGGGCTATCTCGCAGAAGCAATCGAGCAGTTCCTTCACGCCAAAGGTATTGAGTGCCGATCCGAAAAACACGGGGGCAACCTCGCCGCGCAGATATGCTTCCTTATCAAATTCAGGGTATACGCCTTCAATAAGTTCAAGATCTTCGCGCAGTTTCGCAGCATCGGCCTCGCCCACAAGGCGGTCTACCTCGGGCGAATTGACGTCTTCTATCTCTACGCGCTCGCTGATGGTCTGCTTGGAGGGAGTGAAGAGATCGAGCCCTTTCTCATATATATTGTAGACACCTTTAAATTTCTCTCCTATGTTGATGGGCCATGTCAGCGGACGCACCGAAATCTGGAGTTCCTTCTCAAGTTCGTCAAGAATGTCAAACGGATCTCGGCCTTCACGGTCGAGCTTATTCACGAAGATTATTACGGGAGTCTTGCGCATGCGGCACACCTCCATCAGGCGCCGGGTCTGGGTCTCGACACCTTTTGCCACATCCACCACTATGATCACTGAGTCCACGGCCGTCAGCGTGCGGAAAGTGTCTTCAGCGAAGTCCTGATGGCCCGGAGTGTCGAGAATATTGATCTTGTAGTCTTTATAATTGAATCCCATCACTGAAGTGGCCACCGAAATTCCTCTTTGCTTCTCAATTTCCATCCAGTCTGATGTGGCGGTCTTCTTTATCTTGTTGCTTTTCACGGCTCCGGCCACGTGGATCGCACCTCCGAAAAGAAGAAGTTTCTCGGTGAGTGTGGTCTTGCCGGCGTCAGGATGGGATATGATGGCAAAAGTGCGACGACGTGATATTTCTTGATTCAGTTCTTCTGACATAGGAGTGTCTGTTGATGGTGTGGCCGGTTATTTCTTTACTTTTGCGGCCCGTTTTGAGATTATTCTAATTCAAGTTCGTTATTGAGGTCTTTCCTGTAGTATTGAGCGAGAGTGCCGAGAAAGTGCGATACTCTTGAGGCAGCGTCAAGAGTCTCCTTTGAGATTTCCTTGCCCTGCATCCTGAGCATCAGGATTCCGTAGAGGAAATCGAAAAGTGTCTCGATTTCTCCCTTCTTGTTTTCTCCCGCTTTCGACCTGAGTTCTACTATAAGGGGCAGAACGTTGTAATACTCAGCCGCATACTTGGCATAGGCAGGATCTTTCACAAGACGGGCATTGAGATCGTCGAGGGCGATTATCACGTTCTTGTTGAGCTGAAGATGTCCTTTTTCCACAACTCCTTCACGACGCATCATGTCGATCAGCGACTCATACCATTCGGTCATGTCCTTGCGTTGCTGTTCAGAAAGGCCTTCATGCTTATCTACGATATTCTCACGAATTTTGTCAATATCAAGATTGAAAGCCCTTATGAGGTCTTCGATCTGCCACATATACAGGAGATACTCCGCTATGTTTTCTCTTTTTTTCTGTGAAGCCGTAATCATGATGCAAAATTACAAAAAGTAGGGCTATTGTGCAATTCTTGCAATAAATTTATTTTTTTATGATAGATTTTGAACTTTCGTTGTTATATAAATATGCAGATATTTGCAAAAATATTCAATATTTTGCCAAATATGCAATAAATATTCATTTTAAGCTAATTTATTATGGAATCAAAAAAATTTCTACTCCAAGAAAAAGACATACCGACAGCATGGTACAATATTGTGGCTGACATGCCGGTGAAACCACAGCCAATGATCAATCCCGGCACCGGCGAACCTCTAAAAGCAGAAGATTTGATGCCTCTGTTCTCGAAAGAGGCTTCTCTTCAGGAGATGAACGATACGGATAGGTTTATCGAAATACCAGAGGAGGTGAGAGAAATGTATAAGATATATCGTCCGACCCCCCTTGTCAGGGCTAAGGGACTTGAAAAAGCCCTCGGCACCAAAGCACATATCTATTTCAAGAACGAGAGTGTAAGTCCCGTCGGAAGCCACAAATTGAATTCTGCAATTCCACAGGCATACTTCTGCAAGAAAGAAGGTGTAACTAATATTACAACTGAAACAGGAGCCGGCCAGTGGGGTGCCGCTCTCTCACTCGCCGCAAAACATTTCGGCCTTAATCTTGCAGTGTATATGGTGAAGGTCTCATTCAATCAGAAACCTTATCGTAGATCAATCATGCAAACATACGGGGCAGAAGTGATAGCTTCTCCTTCAATGTCAACTAAAGCCGGAAGAAAGATCATCACTGAAAATCCCACATATCAGGGCTCTCTTGGCACTGCAATCTCTGAGGCTGTGGAACTTGCCATGGCAACTGAAAATTGCAAATACGTGCTTGGCTCTGTGCTCAATCACGTAGCTCTTCATCAGACAGTGATTGGTCTTGAGGCTGAAAAACAGATGGAGATGGCCGGGGAATATCCTGATATAGTGATCGGATGCTTCGGAGGAGGCAGCAACTTCTCAGGGATATCATTCCCATTCATGCGTCATAATTTCAGCGGTGAACGCAACACTCGTTTCATTGCAGCTGAACCTGAATCTTGTCCGAAATTGACAAGGGGAAAACTCCGTTATGACTTTGGCGATGAAGCAGGATATACACCAATGATTCCGATGTATACATTGGGTCATGACTTTGCTCCTGCCCATATTCATGCAGGCGGTTTGAGATATCATGGGGCAGGGGCTGTGGTAAGCCAACTTAAAAGCCAAGAACTGATGGAGGCTGTAGATATACCACAACTTGAGACTTTCGCTGCTGCTACACTTTTCGCTCAGTCAGAAGGTATCATTCCAGCACCTGAAAGTTCACATGCAATAGCTGCTGCTATCCGTGAGGCCAAGAAAGCCAATGAGGAAGGGACAGCCCCCGTGATTCTATTCAACCTTTCAGGTCATGGCCTGATTGATATGGCTGCTTATGACAGCTACATCTCCGGCGATCTCTCCAATTATCAAGTATCAGATGATCAGATAGAGAAAAACACCGAAAAACTAAAGGAAATCAAATAGTTAGAAATAAACACGACTAATCTCGGAGGGACGCACGGAATATTCTATGCGTCCCGTGCTTTATTATAGACAATGATTAGCCAATTTATACTACTTTGAATAAAAAAGGA